>JASFQK010000001.1:0-266202 GCA_050115495.1 Phycisphaerae bacterium
ACGTCCTTCTGCCGAAAGCGGATCGCCTGCCGCGAATGCCGGGATGCCGGGCCTACGGGCGACGCCTGGCGCGACCGCGAGGGCGCCCCCGAGACCTGCCCGTTCGGCGTGACCGCCGACACGCTGCTGGCCGCCCGCCCCGAACCCTGCTCGGCGGCCGGAGCCGCGTGCGACCACTGGCGAGCCCGGAAATGCCACCTCGACCCCGCCGACTCGCGGTGCCTGTCGGACCTGCGCTTCAAAGGGCCCGCCGGCGACTGCCCGCTGGGCTGGCGGTCGGCACAAGCGGCTGTTGGCTAGCGGCGCCGCTCCTGGTCGCCATCGCCAGGACCGTCACGAACGACGGTCAGGCCGAGCAGACGGCCGGAGACCTGGGCCGGCGCGTTAACCGCCAGGTCGGCGGTGCCCGCGGTCCACTCGATCAGAATACGCACGGGCTTGGACCAGTCTTCATCCGTGGCAGCTGGCGCGGGCGAACAGCATATGAACACCTTGGCGAGGCAAGCCCGAGTGCTCCGCGTTCCCCGTTGAAGCTATTCGTACAGCTAGCAGAGCGGCCCTGCCGGGGACGGGCCGTACACTCATTGCATTCTTGGTGATGCCGAATCGTGGCGATGGTCCGGGCACAAACGGCACACTGCCTGTTCCGGGGGTGGGGGGGTACGCCAACTCAGTGCTTGACTTTCGTCCTGGCCTGATTAGGGTTCTGTCTACGGCACGCCAGGAGGGTTAGCGCAATGACAGACTTCTGGGGACACGTCGCGCCATCACGCGAGGGGAAGGAGTGGGAGCCGCTGGCAGAACACCTACGGCTTGCCGCCGACGGCAACAAGTACTTCGCCGGGGCCGCCGGGTTTGCTGAGGTGTTTGGGGCCGGCGATTGGGGGCGACTGATCGGCTTGTGGCACGATATCGGCAAGTACTCGACGGAGTTTCAGGAGTACCTGCGGCAGGCGAACGACGTCGAGGCCCACCTGGAGACTCGGCAGGGCAAGGTGGATCACTCGTCCGCCGGCGCGCAGCATGCTGCCGCGGAGTATCGGGGGGTAACTGGCCAGTTGCTCGCATACTGCATCGCTGGTCACCATGGGGGTTTGCCGGATAACGTCGATCCGGGGGGCGGTGAATCGGGTCTGGCGAGCCGGTTGAAGAAGGCCATCTGCGACTACTCGGCGACACCGCAGGAGATACTGAAGCAGCCGAAGCTGCACGCGCCGGTGTTCAAGCCAGAAGATGAAGGCAAGTCCCTCTCCGCCTTCCAGCTTTCGGTGTTCTGCCGGATGTTGTACTCGTGTCTGGTGGACGCCGACTTCCTGGCCACAGAGGCATTCATGCAGCCGGAGCAGGCGGCGGAGCGCGTGCAGGCGCCGCCGGCGATGGCAGAGTTGCTGACACGGCTCGACGCTCACCTGGAGCGGCTGGCGGCGTCGGCGGCGAAGGACTCGGCCGTCAACCGCGCGCGGGTGGACGTTCTGGCGCAATGCCGGGAGAAGGCGCGGTGTGGGCCCGGGCTGTACTCGCTGACCGTGCCCACGGGCGGCGGCAAGACGCTCTCTTCGCTGGCGTTCGCCCTGCATCACGCCATCGCGCACGATTTGCGCCGCGTCATCTACGCGATCCCGTTCACCAGCATCATCGAGCAGAACGCGAAGGTGTTCCGCGGGGCGCTCGCCGGCGACGGGCCAGACGTGGTGCTGGAGCACCACAGCAACCTCGAATCGGACAAGGAAACACGCTGGGGACGGCTGGCCGCCGAGAACTGGGACGCGCCGATTGTCGTCACGACGAACGTGCAGCTCTTCGAGTCGCTGTTCGCCAGCAAGCCGTCGCGCTGCCGCAAGCTTCATCACATCGCCCGCAGCGTCATCATCCTGGACGAGTGTCAGACGCTGCCGGTCACGTTGCTGGCCCCGACGCTACGCATGCTGGACGAACTGCGCCGCAACTACGGGTGTACCGTCGTGCTCTGCTCGGCGACACAGCCGGCGGTGGAGCAGCGTGAGGGGTTCAGGATCGGCCTGGCGGGCGTCCGTGAGATCATCGCCGATCCGCCGGCACTGTCTGCGTCGCTCCAGCGAGTGGACGTGCAACGCGTCGGCAAGCTCGATAACACGGCCGTCGTCGAGCGGCTCCGCCAGCACGAGCGCGTCTTGTGCGTGGTGAACACGCGTCGCCACGCCCTGGAGCTCTTCACAGCGCTGTGCGAGGCCACCGATTCTGCGGACGGCGTCTTTCACCTCAGCACGCGGATGTGCGCCGCGCATCGCACCGATGTGCTCGCGCGGATTCGCGAGCGGCTGGATCCGGCCCGGCCGCAGCCCTGCCGGGTAATCAGCACCCAGTTGATCGAGGCCGGCGTGGACATCGACTTCCCGGTCGTCTTCCGGGCGATGACGGGGCTGGACTCGCTCGCCCAGGCCGCCGGGCGGTGCAACCGGGAGGGGCGCCTGCCGCGCGGCGACGTCTTCGTATTTGACACGGACGTCGATCCGCGGGGTGACCTGCGGTTGCGGCGGCAGTTGGGCAGCGAGGTCGCCCCCGAGCACGACGACCTGCTCGGGCTGGAAGCCATCGAGCACTACTTCCGCCTGCTGTACTGGACGCGGCAGGACGAGTGGGATCGGGAGAAGATCCTCGGAGACTTCGGGTTCGGCGGAGGCGGGCTCCATTTCCAGTTCCGTGAGGCAGCGCGGAAGTACCGACTCATCCCGGATGGCCAGCAGCCGGTGATCGTGCCCTACGGATCGATCGGCGAGAAGCTCGTCGCGGAGCTCCGGGCCATGATCGAGGATCCCGGCCGCAACTTCGACCGGCGGGCGCAGCGTCACGTCGTGGCGCTCTACCAGTGGGAGTTCGACCAACTGCGCCAGAATCAGGCGATTGCCCAATACCACGAGCGGTTCTGGGTGCTGGAGAATAACGCGGCCTACGACGAGCGGGTCGGTTTGAGAACTGACGTATCGGGTTTCACTCCCGAAGTGCTGTGCCAATAGAAAAAGACGGGCCGGACTGTACGTCCGGCCCTTGTCACAACCCCAGCAAAGTATGTTTCAATCCGCTGCGAACAAACGACTTGCGCGCAGAAACCAACGAAAGGAAGCTGAGAATTATCGGTGGACAACTTGACCACCGACATCCCACATTTTATACTATGCTGTGGTTAAACATTCAACTCAAGCGGAAACCGATCATGGCACTCTACTCGCCACAACTCGCACGCCCGCCGCCACGGCGGACAACCAAAAGCCCGGCCCCCGGCGGCAATTGCCGCCGGGGGACCATTCTCCCTTGTCCGTGTGCTAACCGACCAAGGAGAACACACCGTGAATTATAACGTAAGGCTCCGAGTTCGGGGGCCGGATGCATGTTTCACACGTCCTGAGATGAAGGTCGAGCGTGTCTCGTATGACGCGATGACACCCTCGGCTGCACGCGGCGTTCTGGAGGCGATCTACTGGAAGCCGCAGATCTGCTGGGTGGTCCAGCGGATCCACGTTCTCAACGAGATTCGCTACACCAACCTGCGCCGCAACGAGATCGGCGCCAAGGTGGTCGTCGCCGGCGGCTCTGGCGCTGGCCGAGCCATGAAGGCCGGGCGGGGACGGCTCGGCCTGTTCGTCGAGGAAGAACGCCAGCAGCGGGCCGCCACGATGCTCCGCGACGTGGACTACCTCGTCGAGGCACGGTTCGAGATCGTGAGCGGTGACGAACCGCCGGCGAAGCATTACGAGATGTTCCGCCGGCGGGCTGAGAAGGGGCAGTGCTTCCACCATCCCTACCTCGGCTGTCGGGAATGCGCCTGTGATTTCGCCTGGCACGAGGGCGAGCCGCCGACCGGGTTCTACTCCGCCGGCCAGCCGGGTGCTGAGCCGGCGGAGCGCGACCTGGGGTTCATGCTCCACGACATCGACTTCGACAACGACATGACGCCGCGGTTCTTCCGCGCCGTCATGCGGCGGGGCGTGATCGATGTTCCGCCGTTTGAGGCGGCGGAGGTGCACCGATGATCCTGCAAAGACTGGTCGAGTACTACGACCGCCTGGAGGCCGAACCGGAGAGCGACATCGCGCAGTTCGGGTTCAGCCGGCAGAAGATCAGTTTCGTGGTCGTGCTGAAGGCCGACGGCTCGCTGGTGGAGTTTCAGGATGCCCGCCGGGAAGAGAACGGACGAGCGATCGCCCAGAAACTGGTTGTACCGGGGTTGGCGAAGTCCTCTGGTTCGGGCATCAACCCGTGCTTTCTCTGGGACAATGCCCAGTACATGCTCGGCTTCAAGGCAGACGACCCGAAGCCGGAGCGTACGAAGAAGGCGTTCGAGGCCTTTCGCGATCGGCACACGGGCCTCGAAGAGGAGATCGCCGACGAGGCGTTCTCGGCCGTCTGCCAGTTCTTGCGGACCTGGAACCCCGACGAGGTGGCCGCCGACGCGAAGCTGGCGGAGATCGCCAGTTCGTTCGGCATCTTCCGCATCGCCGGCCAGGTGGAGTACGTCCACGACCGCCCGAAGGTCCGCGCCTACTGGCTCGGACAGTTGGACGGTGCAGATGCCGACGCCCCGCGGGTCCCGTCGCTGATCAGCGGTGAGGTGCAGCCGATCGCCCAGTTGCACAAGCCGAAGATCAAGGGCGTCCGGGGTGCGCAGAGTTCGGGTGCGACGTTGGTCTCGTTCAACGCCGATGCCTACGAGTCGTATGCCAAAGAACAGAGTCTAAACGCCCCCGTGGGTGTCGCCGACGCGTTCAAGTACTGCACGGCGCTTAACCGTCTGACGGCGGCGCGCGAGCGGCAGGTGCATCTGGCCGACACGACCGTCGTCTTCTGGTCCGAACGGCCGACGGCCCTGGAAGACGAGTGCTTCGGCATGTTTGAGGTCGATCGAGCAGAAGATCCGGAGGCAGTCGAGCGGCTGAAGAACTTCTTCGCACGCTTACGTCGGGCCGCCGACGGCGCCGCGTTCGAAGATGGCGACGTGCCATTCTACGTCCTCGGCCTGTCGCCGAACGCGGCACGTGTTTCGGTGCGGTTCTGGCTGGCGGGCACGGTGCAGCAGTTCGCCGCGCGGCTGGGGCGGCATCTGGCGGATCTGGAGCTCGCCGGCGCACCGCCGGACATGCCACCGATCTCGCTACAGCGCATCATCGATCAGACCGCTCGCGAGCGTGACGACATCCAGCCGCTGCTCGGTGGCGCCGTGCTGGAGGCCGTCCTGTCCGGCGGGCCGTATCCGGTGTCGCTGGCTGCGGCGGTGCTGCGTCGGCTGCGGGCCGACGGTCAGACGGGCGGCATCAACGGGCACATTCGCGCCGCCATTCTCAAGGCATATCTGGTTCGCAAGCTGAGGCTCAGGAACCAACAGGAGACCATTGGCATGTCGCTCGATACCGCCTGTCCCCACACGGCCTATCACCTGGGGCGTCTGTTCGCCGTGTTGGAAAAGACGCAGGAAGAGGCGCTGGGTCGCGATCTGAATGTGACGATCAAGGACCGTTACTTCAGCTCTGCGTCCGCCAACCCGGTGGCGGCCTTCCCTCGCCTGCTGCGGCTTCACGCACACCACCTCGACAAGCTCGGTGCCGACAAGCGGGGGCTGAAGGTGATACGCGAGAAGCTCGTCCAGGAAATCTGCGACCACGTCAACGCCGCGGCGGGCTTCCCGGCCCACCTGCCCCTCGACGAGCAGGGGCTCTTCTTCATCGGCTACTACCATCAGCGTCAGGTGTTGTTCACATCCAACAAGACCGAGAGCGAGGCGTCCGCCGTCACCAACAGGGAGGACTAGTCCATGAGTTCCAACAGCAATTCGATCGAGAACCGCTACGACATCGTTTACCTCTTCGACATCACCGATGGCAACCCGAACGGCGATCCGGACGCCGGCAACCTGCCGCGAATCGACCCGGAGACCGGGCAGGGCCTGGTCACGGACGTGTGCCTGAAGCGGAAGATCCGCAACTACGTCGGGCTGCGGTATGGCGAGCAGCCGCCGCACGAGATCTACGTGAAGGAACGGGCCATCCTCAACAGCCAGCACGAGCGGGCCTACCAGGCCGTCGGCGAGAAGCCCGAGAAGCGCAAGATGCCCAAGGACGAGAAGAAGGCCCGCGAGATCACAGCGTGGATGTGCGGCAACTTCTTCGACATCCGCACGTTCGGCGCGGTGATGAGCACCGACGTCAACTGCGGGCAGGTGCGCGGCCCGGTCCAGTTCAGCTTCGCCCGCAGCCTCGATCCGGTCGTTTCCGCCGAACACGCGGTGACGCGGTGCGCCGTGACCACCGAGGCGGAGGCGGAGAAGCAGCAGGGCGACAACCGCACGATGGGCCGCAAGTTCACGATTCCCTACGGGCTGTACCGCGTGCACGCCTTCGTGAACCCGCACCTGGCGGCGCAGACCGGCTTCTCGGGCGACGATCTGGAGCTGTTCAAGGAGGCGCTCGGCCAGATGTTCGAGCACGACAAGTCCGCCGCCCGCGCGAACATGCGTCCGGTGCGCTGCATCGCCTTCAAGCACGACAGCAAGCTGGGCAACGCCCGGGCCGATCAGCTCTTCGCCCGCGTGCACGTCGGGTTGAAGCCGGAGCTGGCCGAGCAGAAGCGCCCGCCGCGCAGCTTCGCTGACTACACGGTGAACGTGGATGAAAGCGATCTGCCGCAGGGCGTGACGGTCGAGCACTGGATCTGAAGCCGCGTGACCGGCTCGGCCGCGGGGAGATGCTTCAGTATGCGCATGCCCGTGGCCGGCCGGCCGATGGGGTAACGGACATGTTCTCCGAAGACGAACTGCTGCCGATCTCAGCGTTGCAGCATCTGTTGTTCTGCGAGCGGCAGTGTGCGTTGATTCACATCGAGCGTCTGTGGGCGGAGAACCGGCTGACCGTCGAGGGTCGGCACCTGCATGAGAAGGCGCATGGCGGCCGGGGCGAGCGGCGTGACGGGGCGCAGATTCTGCGCGGACTGCCCCTGCGCTCGCTGCGTCTCGGCCTGGCCGGCGTGGCGGATGTGGTGGAGCTTCACCCAGCCGCCGCCCGCGACGGGCCAACACCGGCGACCGCCCAACCCGCCGACGTCGCCGCGCCGGCGGGAGCGGCGGCCCCGCCCGGAACGCCGTTTCCGGTCGAGTACAAACGTGGTCGGCCGAAGTCCAACGACTGCGATCGCATCCAGCTCTGCGCCCAGGCCTTGTGCCTGGAAGAAATGCTCGGCGTCGCCGTGCCGGCGGGAGCGCTCTTCTACGGGCGTACCCGCCGGCGGCAGGACGTCCTGTTCGACGCCGACCTGCGCAGCCTAACGGAGCAGGCGGCCGCGCGGCTTCACGAGCTGATCGCTGCCGGTGTCACGCCGGTCGTGCCGCCTCAGCGAAAGTGCCGCAACTGCTCACTCGTGCACCAGTGCCTGCCCCAGGCCGGCGGTCGTCGGTCAGTCCAGGCGTACATGATGCGGCGACTACGGGAGGGCATGGAGGTGAGCCAAGCCGATCCGGGAGGTGCAGATGCTTGAGTTGATCTACCACGATTTCGCTGACCTGAAAGGCCTGTCTCGCATCGACGCCGCCGTTCGCAAGATTGTCGCCAGGAAGGTTGATATCGCGTGCCCATATCTGGGTCCTGCATACGTGGAAGACGTACTTCGCGGTGCTTCGTCGTTCCGGTTGGTCACAGACATCGACGCGTGCTTTGCCGATCTGCGCAAGGCCGACCGCCGGGCACTCCTGAACTGGATGGAGCAACACTGCGCGTCCATCCGCCACTTCACACAGTTGCACGCCAAGACGCTGATTGGGGCGAACCAAGCCCTGGTTGGATCAGCCAATCTGACCGAGACGGGCGTGAGCAAACGAGCAGAGATGGTTGTCCGTATCCGGGATACGCCGATCGTGCAGGAGGAGCTTGCCCGCTGGTTCGAGCAGTTGTGGACGAACTCGTCGCCTATAGACGCCGATCAACTCCGCCGTGGCTTGGCGAGTCTGCCTGATCGACGCGCCACCCGGCGGAACGAAGCCGGCGTTCCTCTTCTCGCGCAGCGCTCGCCGGTCGAGTTCAAGACACGCATCGGCGGCAGGGCGACCCCCAGTGCCAAGAAACGTCGCAAGTCTCCGGAGTTCGACGAGCCGGCGTTGATCGCCAAGCTCTCCAAGTTCACAGACCGCGCCCGCGTCGAGTTCTTCTTCGACTGGGCCCAGGAGGTGTACGCCGCAGCAGAGCATCTGCCCGTCCAGCCGACGCTCTTGCTTACCCTGCCCAACAAAGGTGTCTTGACGCTTCAGATCTGCAATCGGTACGCCGTGACAGTCAAGCGCCGCGATGTCAGCGACGGCTCCGGTTCGTTCATGTATCCCGCGCAGCAACGCGAGATTCTCGAACGAGATCCACCTCCCTGGCTGGTGAGGATTACCGATTTCCAACGGCCACCGCGGGAGCCGCCGCGCCCCATCCCGCTGTATATCCGATTCCGCTTCCCGCTCGGCGACCGCGACCGGAGCACGATTCAACGGAGGTGGCTTGAGGCGGTCAAGAGCGAGTTCACACGGGAGCAACCCGCCGCGCCGACCGCAATACACCAGCCTCTGCTGAAACGAATGACACTCGAACCCGAATACCGCCTCAAGATCCTCGATCAGGTCTTCAGCAGGTAATCGCCATGAAGCAACACCTCAACACGCTCTACGTGACGACCCACGGGGCCTACCTGGCCAAGGACGGCGAAGCGGTGGCCGTGCGCGTCGACGGCGAATGCCGCCTGCGCGTGCCACTGCTCAACCTGGGCGGCGTCGTGTGCTTCGGCGGCGTCGGGGCCAGCCCGCCACTTATGGCCGCCTGCGCCAAAGCGGGCGTGGCCCTGTCATTCCTTACATCCAGCGGACGCTTCCTGGCCCGCGTCTCCGGCTTCACCCCCGGTAACGTGCTGCTGCGCCGTGAGCAGTATCGCCAGGCCGACGACGAACCGGCCGCCCTGGCCATCGCCAGGAATTCCGTCTTGGCCAAGATCGCCAACTCGCGGGCGGTGCTGCAGCGTGGCGCGCGGGATCGCCCCGATGCGCCCGGTAGCGACACGCTACGGGCCGCGGCGGACTATCTGACGCAGGCGCTGCACGACGTGGAGCACACGACGTCGCTGGACCAACTGCGCGGGCTGGAGGGAGATGCGTCGCGGGTGTACTTCGGGACCTTCAACGGCCTTATCACGCGTCCGGACGAGTCGTTCACCTTCCGCGGTCGCAGCCGCCGGCCGCCGCTGGACAACGTCAATGCGCTGCTCTCGTTCCTGTACGCCATTCTGACGCATGATGCGCGGTCGGCCTGCGAGGCGACGGGGCTCGATCCGGCGGTGGGCTTCCTGCACCGCGATCGGCCGGGCCGGCCGGGGCTGGCCCTCGACCTCATCGAGGAATTCCGCGCGTACCTCGCCGACCGCGTGGCCCTGTCGCTGATCAACCGACAGCAGGTCCGAGCGGCGGGCTTCGTCCAGGGCGAGACCGGCGGCGTCACCATGGACGACGAGACGCGCAAGACCGTGCTGGTGACCTATCAGAAACGCAAGCAGGACGTCGTCGAACACCCGTTCCTCAAAGAGAAGACGACCGTCGGCCTGCTCGTGCACCTGCAAGCGCGGCTGCTGGCCCGCTACCTGCGCGGCGAACTGGACGCCTACCCGGCGTTAATCATGAAGTGACTCTGTCGGGGCCCAGATATGTTCGTGCTCGTGACCTACGACGTCTCAACAACGACCAAGGCGGGCAGGCGGCGGCTGCACCAAGTGGCCAAAGCGTGCCTGGATTTCGGGCAGCGCGCACAGAACTCGGTCTTCGAGTGCCAGGTCGATCCGGCACAGTTCGCCGAGCTCAAGCACCGCCTGCTTTCAATTTACGATGAAGAGGAGGACAGCATCCGGTTCTACCTGCTGGGTTCGAACTGGCGGGGCCGGGTCGAGCATTACGGGATCAAGCCGACGGTGGACCCGGATGGCCCGCTGCTGGTCTGAGGATTCCGCCACCACGCGAACCCACAGCGCACAGGGTTGGCCCGGGAGGTTCGCGGGTTGCGTAAGTTGGTCTTTGACAAGTAGATAGGGTCGTTGGCTGTGTAGCGGATGCTCGCCAGCGTGTCGTCGCCGCCGGCGTTCGCGGCTTCCGTGTCGTTACATCGGCGGGACAAAGGATTTGGGACAGAAGCGTCGCTCCCCCCGCGGGAGCGCGGATTGAAACAGTGCCGGCCGACGACACGCGGGCTCGTGGCGAACGTCGCTCCCCCCGCGGGAGCGCGGATTGAAACAGCGCTCGCAACGTCCAGATCTTCGCGGCCGCAGCGTCGCTCCCCCCGCGGGAGCGCGGATTGAAACATCGTCGCGCTGGCGCGGCGGATCGGGGCGGCGATGTCGCTCCCCCCGCGGGAGCGCGGATTGAAACGTCGTGGCGCAACGAGAGACAACCGACCGTAGTCCAGTCGCTCCCCCCGCGGGAGCGCGGATTGAAACGGCTCCGCCCCGACCAGCGTGCTGCCAGCCAGGTAGTCGCTCCCCCCGCGGGAGCGCGGATTGAAACCGGATCCACCGCGCACACCGCGCAATGCACGCCCGTCGCTCCCCCCGCGGGAGCGCGGATTGAAACCCGCTGCTGACCGGGGCGATGACGATCGCGCAGCGTCGCTCCCCCCGCGGGAGCGCGGATTGAAACCTGCCCGCTCGCCGGCGAGCGCAGCAGGGCACCCGTCGCTCCCCCCGCGGGAGCGCGGATTGAAACCTCTCACTCAACATCAAAGCTCACCGTCCCTGCCGGTCGCTCCCCCCGCGGGAGCGCGGATTGAAACTCCAACGCCCCGCGGCCCCGGGACGGCCTGGGGGGAGTCGCTCCCCCCGCGGGAGCGCGGATTGAAACCGGAGGTGGTGGAGCCGTGAGGAAAGAGAGCCGTCGTCGCTCCCCCCGCGGGAGCGCGGATTGAAACGGTAGCACCAGCGGGTGGAGCACGTACGACCCGAAGTCGCTCCCCCCGCGGGAGCGCGGATTGAAACACGGCGGTCGGGACGGAGGGCGACGGGTTCGTGCCGGGTCGCTCCCCCCGCGGGAGCGCGGATTGAAACGGCGACCACTCGATGCTGCCGGCGGCGCAGTTGAGCGTCGCTCCCCCCGCGGGAGCGCGGATTGAAACGAGCGCCGCGTCGGCGTGACGATCCAAACGGCGTCGTCGCTCCCCCCGCGGGAGCGCGGATTGAAACCTGGATTTCTCGCAGATGGATGAGATGGCGGAATGGTCGCTCCCCCCGCGGGAGCGCGGATTGAAACTGCAGCAGCCGCAGCGGCCCGACCGCTCGCCACCCGTCGCTCCCCCCGCGGGAGCGCGGATTGAAACGGCCGGCCACCAGAAAGCGGATACTTGACGGCCTGTCGCTCCCCCCGCGGGAGCGCGGATTGAAACTGCTCCCCCGCCGCAGATCTTTACGGCGGAAGAGGTCGCTCCCCCCGCGGGAGCGCGGATTGAAACTGCGCGCCGACGACTGGGGGGACCGAAGGGCCGGGTCGCTCCCCCCGCGGGAGCGCGGATTGAAACATTGCCGTGACGGATCGTTAGCGTTAGGAGCCGGAGGTCGCTCCCCCCGCGGGAGCGCGGATTGAAACGCCGTACCGAACGCTGACGAGGGCGTGCCCGCCGAGGTCGCTCCCCCCGCGGGAGCGCGGATTGAAACGAAGAGGCGTACGACGTGTGCCTGGTGTCCAGCGTGGTCGCTCCCCCCGCGGGAGCGCGGATTGAAACACGTAAGGGCTCCTATGCCTCTGTGCTCATCTGGTCGCTCCCCCCGCGGGAGCGCGGATTGAAACATCATCGCGCTGGCGCGGCGGATCGGGGCGGCGCTGTCGCTCCCCCCGCGGGAGCGCGGATTGAAACTTCTGCGGGGCCATCTCATTCGGCGGGGAGACGGGTCGCTCCCCCCGCGGGAGCGCGGATTGAAACCAAGTAGGGCATACTGGCCGGGGAGCCGAGCCAGGTCGCTCCCCCCGCGGGAGCGCGGATTGAAACGTCGTCGGCGTCCAGCCCGTCAGCCAAACGCACGGGTCGCTCCCCCCGCGGGAGCGCGGATTGAAACCTCGCGCAAGGTCCTCAGGCGCTCCCGCAGATCGTGTCGCTCCCCCCGCGGGAGCGCGGATTGAAACCTGCTCAAGGATCCCAGCACACCCGCCACCCGTCCGTCGCTCCCCCCGCGGGAGCGCGGATTGAAACACCCCGTACTCGTGCCGCCCGCCATCGAACCGCACGTCGCTCCCCCCGCGGGAGCGCGGATTGAAACCACGAGGACCAGGAAGGCCTCTATCGCGCGGCCGGTCGCTCCCCCCGCGGGAGCGCGGATTGAAACGCTGTACGGCATCAGAGCCCATCCATCGTTTCGCGTCGCTCCCCCCGCGGGAGCGCGGATTGAAACGCTGTACGGCATCAGAGCCCATCCATCGTTTCGCGTCGCTCCCCCCGCGGGAGCGCGGATTGAAACAAGGACCTGCACCGCGGCGTGCTGATCGCCGTCGCGAGTCGCTCCCCCCGCGGGAGCGCGGATTGAAACATCTTGATGGCGTGAACTACAAAGAGACGTGCTGTGGTCGCTCCCCCCGCGGGAGCGCGGATTGAGGCAGGCCTGCTCAGCCGAGCTGCGAATCGATACAGCTACCCGTCGCTGTGCAGTCGTCCAACCCAGGTTCCTCAGTCTCGCGGCGGCCAAGGCCGCATCGCTGCTGCGCTGCGTCCAAGCCTCGTGGATGGCACGGGGCTCCGCGCAGAAACATGGATCACGCGCGCCGCAACTGCCAATGTACAATGAGATTACATCAATTCCCACCAGGGGCAGCGGTGGGGCGCGCGGCCGTCTCCGGGTCATCCGCCGGGGGCGCTCTTCAGCCACTGTCGGCGCTACTGACCTCTGACCGGGCAGACCGCCCGAACTGTGCCACTGCCAGCGCCCCCGGCGACCGGGAAGCATGCCGGCCTCGCGTCGAACAGAGTTGGCTCGCCATTTCCGAGTCTCTGGGTCCTATTAGCCGTTGGTTAAGCGAGATGGCACGCGTCGTGCTGTGTGACGGGCATCGGCCGGCGATGTGATTGGGGGCATCCCTGGTGCCCGATCGCCGGCCACCGCCGACAGTGTACGGCAACGTCCGCTTCGTTTCGAGAGAAGGGATCGGTTACATGAGTACCAAGCCTTTCAATGCCTTCGCGATGGCCCAGGCCCAGTTTGACAAGGTCGCTGAGAGCCTTGGATTGGATCAGGGAACCAAAGACCTCTTGCGGCAGCCGATGCGAGAATACCACTTCGGTCTGCCGGTGCGGATGGATGACGGGACGACCAGGGTCTTTCGCGGCTTCCGCGTGCAGCACAATGACGCCCGCGGGCCGGCCAAGGGCGGTATCCGGTTCCACCCCCAGGAAACGGCCGACACCGTGCGGGCCCTGTCGATGTGGATGACGTGGAAGTGCGCCGTCGCGAACCTGCCCCTCGGTGGCGGCAAGGGCGGCGTGATCTGCGAACCGCACAACCTGAGCATGCCCGAGCAGGAGCGCATCTGCCGGGCGTATGTGCGCCAAATCGCGCGGGACATTGGCCCGTTGCGGGACGTTCCGGCGCCTGACGTGATGACGTCCGGCCAGCACATGCTCTGGATGCTCGACGAGTACGAGCAGATCCGCGGCGAACGTTATCCGGGCGTGATCACCGGCAAGCCCGTGGGTATGGGCGGGTCCCTCGGCCGGACCGAGGCCACCGGCTACGGTGTCGTTTTCACAGTACGCGAAGCGTTGAAGGAACTGAACATACGGCCGCAGGACACGATCGCAGCCGTGCAGGGATTCGGGAACGTCGCGCAATACGCGATCGAGCTATACAGCCAGATCGGCGGAAGGGTCATCGCCGTATCCTGCTGGGACCAGGAGGATCAGCAGCCGTACACGTTCCGCAAGAAGGACGGCGTGAACCTGGCCGAACTGCGGAAGATCACCGACCGCTTCGGCGGCATCAACAAGCAGAAGGCCGCCGAGCTCGGGTATGAGCGGCTGCCGGGTGATGCGTGGATCGAGCAGGACGTGGACATCCTCTTCCCGTGTGCACTGGAGAACTCGATCACGGGGGACAACGTGTCGCGTATCTCGAAGCGCGTTAAGCTGATCGCCGAAGGGGCCAACGGCCCGACCACGCCGGACGCGGACCACGTGCTGCACGAGCGCAGCCTGTTCGTCATACCGGACTTCCTGGCGAATGCGGGCGGCGTCACCTGCAGCTACCTGGAGCAGGTGCAAAGCAACATGAACTACTTCTGGCAGAAGGACGAGGTGCTCGGCAAGCTCGACACCATGATGACTTCAGCCTTCATCGCCGTGAGCGACATGGCGCGCAAGCGAAAGCTCTATATGCGCGATGCCGCGTACACGATCGCTATCGCACGCGTAGCGCAGGCGTGCAAGGACAGAGGCTGGGTGTAGCAGCCCCGAACAAGCGACCTGGCGGGCAGAACGATGGGTGCACAGGCTGACAGGGGCGTGTTCCCGCCATTCGACCGCAAGTTCTTTGAATCGGATCGGGACTTCACGGTCATCGGCGGCGGCGAGTTGGGGGGTAAGGCTCTCGGCCTGGCCACGGCCAAACGCATTGTCGAGGAAGCTCTGCCGCCCGGTTCACTTCCCGGCGTAGAAGTCAGCATTCCGCGTCTGACGGTGCTCGGGACCGGAGTCTTCGAGCAGTTCATGGAGACGAACGACCTCCGTGAAGTGGCCCTGTCGGACCTGCCGGACGACCGCATCGCACACGCCTTCGTTCAGGCGGAGCTTCCGCCGGTTTGCGTCGGCGATCTGCACGCCTTGATCGCCCAGACGCACACGCCGCTGGCGGTACGCTCGTCGAGCCGGCTGGAGGACGCGCTGCAGCATCCCTTCGCCGGCGTCTACGCGACCAAGATGATCCCGAACAACCAGGCGGCGACGGCGGACCGCTTCCGCAAGCTCGCCGAGGCGATCAAGTTCGTGTGGGCGTCCACGTTCTTCCGTGATGCGAAAAGCTACATGCGGGTGATCGGTCATCCGCTCGGCAGCGAGCGGATGGCGGTCGTCGTTCAGGAGGTGGTCGGCGAGCGCTTCGGCGATCGATACTATCCCGTCATCTCGGGCGTGATTCGCACACACAACTTCTATCCGAGCGGTCCGGCCAGGCCGGAGGATGGCGTCGTGAACCTCGCCCTGGGGCTGGGCAAGACGATCGTCGACGGGGGTGTGACCTGGACGTACAGCCCACGGTTCCCGAACCATCGCCCGCCGTTCGGATCCGCACGCGAATTGCTGGCGAACACACAGACGCAGTTCTGGGCCGTCAGCATGGAAGCTGCGCCATATGATCCGGTCAACGAAGCCGAGCATCTGGTGCAGTGCGGGCTGGATGTGGCCGAGTGGGACGACGTGCTGCGCTTCACGGCGTCCACGTACGATGCAGCTTCCGATCGCCTGACGCTGGGTATCGGCGTGGAAGGCCCGCGCGTCCTGACCTTCGGGCGGATCCTCGAACTGAACGACGTGCCGCTGAATCACGTTGTGGAGAGGCTGTCGGCACAATGCAAGGCTGCGCTGCAATGCGACGTGGAGATCGAATTCGCGGTGACGTTGGACCGCCGGACCGGCCTGCCGGCGCGTTTCGGCTTCCTGCAGGTGCGTCCGATGATGGTCGCCCAGGATTCGGTCCAGGTGAGTGAGGAGGACTTGTGCGGCGATGGGGCGCTGGTCGCCAGTGAGACCGTGCTTGGGAATGGACGCGACGATTCCATCGCGGACGTCGTCTACGTGAAGCCGACCGCGTTCGAGGCCAGACACACGCCGGCGATTGCCGCGGAAGTCGAGACACTCAACCGAGAACTCGCTTCGGCCGGTCGGCCCTATGTCCTGATCGGCTTTGGCCGCTGGGGCAGCAGCGATCCCTGGCTCGGCGTCCCGGCCACGTGGCCGCAGATTTCGGGAGCACGGGTAATCGTTGAAGCCACGTTACCTGAAATGAACGTGGACGCCAGCCAGGGGTCACACTTCTTCCACAACATGATCAGCTTCGGCGTGCTCTACTTCACGGTCCGGCATACGGACCGTTACGCGATCGACTGGCAATGGCTTGACGGGCAGCCGGCCTCGTCCGAGACTCGATTCCTGCGGCACGTGCGGCTCGGCGTGCCCCTGGAGGTTCGTGTCGACGGCCGCCACGGCCGCGGCGTGATGCTGCACAGATGAGCTGCGCAGGCAGCGGAGGCCATGATGACAGATCAAAACGATCGCGTCACCGAGATTCTCCGATCCTTGCGTGAGCGGGCCAAGGAACTCAACTGCCTCTATCAGATCGAAGAGATTCTCAACTCCGAGGATCTGCCGCTGGGGGACGTCTTCCGCGGCGTCGTCGATGCCATTCCGCCTGGCTGGCAGTACCCGAACGTGTGCGTCGCTCGCATCCGCTATGAGAACAAGGACCACGCCTTCGGGGACTTTCGCGAGACCGAGTGGATGCAAAAGGCTGTCATCCGCGTCTACGGCGAACCGGTCGGCACGTTGGAGGTCGCGTACATAGAGCAGATGCCGCAGGCCGACGAAGGCCCCTTTCTCAAGGAGGAACGCAAGCTTCTGGAGACCGTCGCCGAACGCATCGGCAGTTGCATCACGCACCGCCGATTGTTGGAAACGATGCGCTGCTCGCGGGAGTCGGACCACGCGTCACGTCACCGCGGTCGTGAATGGGCGGCCATCCTCGATCTCATGCGTCGCACCGATCAGAGCCTGCTGATGCGCGTAGCGCGCAAGATGATCAACCACTTGTGCTGGTGCGGGGTGAAGGAGGCCGGCGACCTCCTGCAGAAGTTCCGCCCGCAGCGCGAGCCGGATGAGCCGGAAGTGTTCTTCGAATCAAACAGGCCGAGAGGCCGCGATTCCGCCCCGTCAGCCACCTTGCTGGCGGATAGCGTGTTCGAACTGGCTCACGCGCATCTCAGCGACGACGAGATCATCTCCTGCGTCCACAATTGGGTCCGGCAGGACCGCGCCAGCTTCCTGGTGAACACGCTCGAAGACTCCTCCACGTCGATCTCCGAGGTCAGCGACGCCATACAGCGCTACCAGCACGTGGGGCACGAAGAAGTCGAGCTGTCACCGTCGACGCGCAAAGGTCTGCTCGTGTCGCTCGTGCGGCGTTTTCTGTCGGACCAGCTCGAGTATATCAACGTCGCCAAGCAGTACGTCGAGATCGGCGACTTCCATCGGCTCGTGCAGCGCATGATCTACCCGACGCGCGGACACGGGAAGACGGGCGGGAAGGGGGCAGGCCTGTTCCTGGCCTACCAGATTGTGCAGCGACACCGCGCCGACAACGAGCTGCTCGCGGGCATCAAGACGCCGAAGACGTGGTACCTGACCTCTGACGGCATGCACGACTTCGTGTACTGCAACCATCTCGAGGATGTGTTCTCGCAGAAGTACAAGGAGATCGATGAAGTCCGCCAGGAATACCCCGATATCGTGCAGGTGTTCAAGAACTCGCAGTTCTCCGCCGCGATCGTCAAGGGCCTGTCCCTGGCGCTGGACGACCTGGGCGACAGGCCGCTGATCGTTCGGAGTTCGAGCCTGCTGGAGGACCGCTTCGGGGCCGCCTTCTCTGGGAAGTACAAGAGCCTCTTCCTGGCGAATCGCGGAACGAAGCAGCAGCGACTGGCCGCGCTGATGGACGCTATTAGCGAGGTGTACGCATCGGCATTCGGACCGGATCCGATCCAATACCGGGCGGAACGCAATCTGCTTGATTTCCAGGAAGGTATGGGCGTCCTCATTCAGGAGGTCGTCGGCACGCAGGTCGGCGACTACTTCCTGCCGGCTTTTGCCGGCGTGGCCTTCAGCCACAACGAGATCCGCTGGTCGCCGCGCATCAAGCGAGAGGACGGGCTCGTACGGCTCGTGCTGGGGTTGGGAACGCGGGCCGTGGACCGCCTCGGCGACGACTTCCCGATTCTCGTCTCGCCGGGCCAGCCTCAGCTCCGTGCGAACGCCACGCCGGAGGAGGTTGCGCGCTACTCCCCCCGTTATCTGGACGTGATCAACCTGCAGACGAACGAGTTCGAGACGGTGGATGCCGCCGAGTTCCTCCGGGAGGCGGGCGACAGGATGCCCGCGGTTGAGCAGTTGGTCTCGGTGTACAAAGACGGCCGCCTGCAACAGCCCTTGGTCGGCAGCATCGATTTCGAGCGTGATGACCTGGTCGTCGCCTTTGAGGGAATCCTCAACCGAACGCCCTTCGTGAAGCAGATCCACGCGCTGCTCAACGTGCTCGAGCGTGAGCTGCGGCACCCGGCAGACATCGAGTTCGCCTCGGATGGTAAGGACCTCTATCTGCTCCAGTGCCGGGCCCAGGCACCCGCCAAACACGCCAAGCCGGCTCCGATTCCGCGCGACATTCCGCCTTCCCGGCTCGTGTTCTCGGCGAACCGGTACGTGTCCAACGGCATCGTGCCGAACATCACGCACATCGTGTACGTCGACCCCGAGCAGTACAGCCGCCTGGGCAGCCGCGAGGAACTGATCGCCGTCGGCCGGGCCGTCGGCAAGCTCAATAAGTTGTTGCCCAAACGACAGTTCATCCTGATGGGGCCGGGGCGCTGGGGCAGCCGCGGCGACATGAAGCTCGGCGTATCGGTGACATACTCGGATATCAGCAACACGGCGATGCTGATCGAGATCGCCCGCAAGACGGGGGACTACACGCCGGACGTTTCGTTTGGCACACACTTTTTCCAGGATCTGGTGGAAGCGGGAATCCGGTACCTGCCGCTCTACCCGGACGAGGACAACGTTGCGTTCAACGAGCTGTTCTTCACGCGCTCGCCGAACCTCCTCGCGGAGCTCACGCCGGAGTATGCGTCATTGAGCGACACGGTGCACGTGATTGACGTTCCACGGGCGGCGGACAGCCAGGTTCTCTACGTGCTGATGAACACGGACCTCGATGAGGCCGTAGGTGTGCTCACCGAACCCACCGAGTACCTGGAGTACGGCGACGACTCCGGGCGGGCGCTCGCCGCCGCAGGCGGACAGGATTGGCGCTGGCGGGCGCGTATGGCCGAGAGCGTCGCCGCCCGTCTCGATCCGCAGCGGTTCGGTGTGAAGGCATTGTACGTGTTCGGCAGTACGAAGAACGCGACGGCCGGGCCAGCCAGTGACATTGACCTGCTGGTGCACTTCGTTGGGACCGACAGCCAGCGCCAGGAGCTCAAGCGGTGGTTCGAGGGCTGGGGCCAGGCACTCAGTGAGATCAACTACCTCCGCACCGGCTGCCGAACCGACAGCCTGCTCGACGTTCACCTCGTCACCGACGAGGACATCACCAAGCGCACGAGTTACGCGGTGAAGATCGGCGCTGTGACCGATCCAGCACGTGAGCTGCCGCTCGGCGATGCGCTGCCACCCGCTAAATGAGCGTGCGGGTCGCGGCCGCCGGATTGGCCGGATCGAATCTGACCAGGGCGAGCTCCGGGCCGTCATGGGCGGCGGAGAAGCAGTGCGTGCGGCCGATGCGCTGTGACCATGCGCCCGTGATCCGGGCCGACTCATGAACGTGGCCGTGCAAGGTGACGAGCGGCTGCTTTTCCTCGATGAATCGCCTGATGGCGATGCTCCCCACGTGAACGTCTAGTGGCGCGTGGTCGACCTGCCTGCCGTCCAGCGCGGCGCGGTCCAGCGTGGTCTCATGAGGCGGGGAGTGGAAGAGCAGAATCGCCCGCTCCAGAGACCGATCACCAACCAGCGCATCCAGATCGGCCTTGATCGTGCCGTACCTGATCCGGTTCTCCGGGACCGGGACGGAGCGGTGACCCTCTTCCGGCGATACGCAGCCGGGATCGGTGAATCGCGATACGTCGTAGCGCTCCCAGTCCTTCAGCAGAAACGGCGAGGGCGGCACACAGGCGTAGCCGTAGATGTCGTAACCGCTGAACGCCGCCCGGCGGTCGTGGACGTACTGCCACACCCCCGTCGTCTCGGCGGCGATGACAGCGGCCTCTTCGCGCTGGGCGTCGTCATTACCGAGAATCAGAAACACGCGCGGGTATCCGCCCCCCAGCGTGTCCCGGAGCCTCTTCAACTCCCGCACGAGAAACCCGTCCACGAAGTCATCGTTGTCGAGATCCGGCGATGCGATGGCCGCAAAGCCCGGGGGCAGCAAGTCCCCGCCCAGGAACACCGCACTCGGGCGCTGCGTTTCGATGAGCTGGAACAGTGTCTGGTACCGGCTCAACTGGCCGTGCAGATCAGATACGAAGAAGCAATCGGGCATCGCTTGACTCGCGCGCGGTCCGGGGCACTGTGCGCAATCATACCTCGGCCTCCTGTTGCCGCGAAACGAACGAGTGAACCGGCTCCGGATGCCCCGGGTCAACCGCACTCGGTCGTCACCCGTGCGCGGAGCGCTCCGCGCAACCCGTTGTGAACCGCCGCGAGTTTGGCTGACCAAGTGATGCCCATCGCGGCTGGCGGCGGGGAAGGATGCGGCTTGCCGCCGCCGGGCCGTTCTTCTGGGGACGCCCCGCCGCTTACTCCTCCGCCTCCAGGTAGTGCACACGGAGACACTCCGGGCACAAACCGTGCGAGAACTCGGCGTCGGTATGGTCCGAGATGTACGCCTCGAGTTGCCGCCACTCTTCCCCGACACGCACGCGCTTGCAGAAGCAGCAGATGAGCTGGAAGCCTTCGAGATAGCGGAGCCGCCGCAGGGTCCGATAGGTCCAGCACATCGTCGCCGCCGCCAGGACCGCCACCATCACCGATTCGAGGAGGCTCTCCTGCCAGTTCACCGGCGTCGCGGGCGCGCCGAGCAGTCGATGCGGCAGGTCGAGTAGCTCGTCGGCCCATAGCAGGAGGATGGCGAGGCCGAAGCCGACGGCTTCGAGTGTGAGGACGAAACGGAGCGAGGCGGTTTTGCTCATTGTCGGGTGCCTCCCGGAGCCGGAGTGCCGGCAACAGGAACGAACCGGCCGCCGAGCGCCCGTCCTCACCCGGCGTACGCCGCAACCGAGTCTATCGCCGCCCCTCCCCCCCGACCAGAGCGCCCCAACTCCGCCCGGAACACACGTGCGACCGAACATTGTGACGGCCGTGCCGCAGCCGCCGATCCGCCCCGTCGGCCGTCCCTTCGCGATCATGGCGCACGCCCGCTGGCAAGCCCCCAATGGCCCCACACATCGACACATCCGCGTTGCCACGGGTCGGCCGGCCGGCTAACATGCCATCGTGTCATCCGGGGTAGACATTCTCCTGATTACCGCGGCGGAAGGTGAAGACGACGCCGTGCGCGAAGTCGACGCCGGCGGCCTGGGCCAGTGGACCGAGACGCCCGGGCCGGACGGATACGGCTTCAAGATCTGGGTGCGCGACTACCGAACGGCGACCGGCCGGCCGCTGCGCATCGCCCTGACGCGGGCCTTCCAAATGGGAGCAGCGGCGTCGGGAAATGCCGCCGGCCGACTCACCGACTTCTTCAAGCCGCAGTGCCTGGCGATGTGTGGCGTCTGCGCGGGCCGGCCCGGGTGGACGAACCTGGGCGACGTCATCGTCGCCGATCGGGTGTGGTCCTACGACGCCGGCGAGTTGGTCAGGGCCAAGCCCGGCGCGAAGCCGGTGTTTCACTCGGACACGTTTCAGCATCCACTCCGTCTCCAGTGGACGCAGGCCGCCCAGAGCTTCGTGCCGCCAACGCGCGACAGGCTCCTCCGGCGGCGGCCCAGGTCGCGGGAGCTACAGACACTGTGGCTGTTGAAACAGCTCCTCGACGGAAAGAACCCAGGTACCCACACCAGCCGCGCAACGATGTGCGCCAACTGGGGCGAAATCATCGCCGAACTCGAGACGCAGAGTCACATCAAGCGGACGGCGGGGCAACTCGAGCTCACTGAGGCAGGTCGCGAGTTCATCCAGAACGAACTTGCCAAGAATCGTGGCCGGCTCCCCAGGCGGCCTCCCTGGAAGATCCACGTCGGTCCGCTGGGCACGGGGACCCGCCTCATCCGCGATGTGGACATCTGGTCGTTCCTCGAAGACCAGCAGCGCCTCGTCCGCGGCTTCGACATGGAAGCATCGGTCATCGGCATGACCGCGCTACTCCAGGACGTCCCGCGCATGATCGTCGTCAAGGGCGTCATGGACTACGGCCTGCCGGACCGCCACCGCGGCTTCCGCCCGTTCGCCGCCCGCGCAGCGGCGGAGGTGCTGATCGCCTTCCTGCGGGAGCACCTCGAACCGCGCAAGGGGCCGGAGATCCTGAAGGCGCACACGCGGCCATTGCCGGCGACTCCGAGCCCGGCGACGCTGCTCAACGCCACATACGAAGCCGTGTCGTTCAACCGAGATGCCTGCGTGGCGTTGTGGAACGACCTCGACGCCTGGTGCACAGCGCCAGACGCCATCAGTGTGCGGCTCGTCGTCGGGCCGGGCGGCAGCGGCAAGACACGCTTGTTCATCGAGTTCGCCCACAAGTTGTGCGAGAAGGGGTGGCAGGCCGGCTTCTGGCCGGAGGGGGCACCGCTGGAGGACCTCGAAACGGTTCTCGCTTCGCCCAATCCGACGCTCATCGTGATCGACTACGCGGAGGCGCGGCCGGAGCTGGCCAAGCCGCTGAAGGTCATTGCCGAGCGGGGCGACGGGTCGACGCTGCGCGTGGTGCTGCTGGCCCGCGAAGTGGCGGATTGGTGGCATTCGCTGCGCCAGCGAGACGCTGCGGTCGAAGATCTGCTCATGCGCCACAGCCCAACGGCCGTGGCGGCCGTTCCGGTGGAAGGCCCGCTCCGACAGCAGCTCTTCGAGCAGGCCCGGGCGCGTTTCTCCAAGCTGCGCGGGCAGCAACAGCCGCTCACACCGGTCGATCTGACCGACGAACGCTTCGGCCGTGTGCTGTACCTGCAAATGGCCGCACTGGCCGTGGTGGATGGCCTCGAGCCGGCGGCCGACAAGCTGCTCGACGGGATCGTGATGCACGAACAGCACTTCTGGGGGCATCGCTTCGCGGCGGCGAACGATGGCGACGACATCGCGCAGGCCGAGTTTCGGGAAGCCGGCGCCCGCTGTGTGGCGGCACTGACGCTGAGAGGCGGAGCGGCCACGCCAGACGAAGCGGAGGCGATCAACCGCTCGGCGAAAGGACCGTCCCAGAAGGGCTGGGTACGGTTCCTCGAAAGCCTGTATCCGGGCCGGCCGGATGACAGGGGCACGGCCCGGTATATCGCCGGACTCGAACCCGACCTGCTCGGCGAGGAACTGGTCGCCCGCGTACTGGCGGATGTGCACACCCCGCCGACATACCTGGCTGACGTCTGCGCGGACAGCAAGCCGCCGGCATTGCACCAGGCTTTCGTTGTGCTGGGGCGTCTCTCTCTGCGCGACGAACGGGCGCTCGGCTGGATGGAGCGGCTGCTGACCGAAGATGTCAACGCCCGCGCTCCGGCGGCGTTCCTGGCGGCGATGACACTGGGCCGGTTGAGCGCCTACGCCGGACTCGGCCGGATCCTGGCGGAGCAACTCGAACACAGCGGGACAGCAGAAGTAGCCGGTTTCATCGAGGGCCTGGCCCCCGAGCAGACCGTTTCCCTGCGTGAGGTCTGTGCCTGGGCCACACGCCGGCTGCTGGACGCACTACCTGCCGATAGCACGGACGAGGCGAACCTCAAAGAGCGTGCCGGGCTGCTCAATAATCTGGGCAACAGGTTGAGCGACCTGGGTTGTCGTGAGGAAGCGTTGGCGGCGTCGCAGGAGGCGGTGGACATTCGGCGCAGGCTGGCGGCGACGCGCCCGGACGCCTTCCTGCCGTATCTGGCGACGAGTCTGAACAACCTGGGCAACAGGTTGCGCGAACTGGGTCGCCGCGAGGAAGCGCTGGCGGCGACGCAGGAGGCCGCTGAACACTATCGCAAGCTGGCCGCGACGCGACCCGACGCCTTCCGGCCGGATCTGGCCATGAGCCTGAACAACCTGGGCAACAGCTTGAGCGAACTGGGTCAGCGTGAGGAAGCGTTGGCGGTGGCGCGCGAGGCGGTGCAGTTGTACCTGCCCATCGCCGCAGCCGTGCCCGCCCGGTACTTGCGGGAATGCGCTATCGCCGCCCGCAGTCTCCTGAAGCGCTGCGAAGAGAGCGGGCTCGATCCGGATGCCGAGCCGCTTCTGGCCGAAGCGGCGGCGCTGATCGCGCGATTCATGCCGACGGAGGGGGCCGGAGCAGACGCTGTCGAGTAACCGCATTCCTTCGACAACTCGACACGCCAAGCGCCGCCGCCTCGTTGAACCCGCCCACCGCCTTTTCCACTCGGACCCCCACCGTTAAGATCCGCGCCGCCGGCGGGTGTTTGCCGGCGCGTGTGGCGGATCGCGATCGGAGACCGTGCTTGCCCGAACACCCTGACAGCTCAGCAGATACAACGACCCCCGTCCGCAACGAGCGGCCCGGCGGCAGTCTCGAATCGCCCGCCAACGGCGTCAGCAAGCTGCGGCCGCCCTGGATCCCCATCGCCGCCGCCTGCGGACTAGCCCTGCTCGCCCTCTTCTTCGATCAGCGCATTACCGACTACCTCACCGACGAGCACGTCCGCCAGCGCATCATTCAGATATTCTGGATTCCCGTCGCCCTGTTCTTCTACATCTTCATGCTCGCCGTGCTGGCGTCGTTCCCCAACCGCTGGCGGCTGTCCGAAGGGTTCCTGGCGGCGGTGCTGCTGTCGGCCCTGCTGACGCACCTGCTCAAATGGGCGGTCGGCCGGGCCCGGCCGCAGACCGACGTCGGCTCGTTCTGCTTCCGCCCGTTCCGCTGGATCGAAGACGTGGGCGGCTTCACCTGGGGTGGTGACTTCGCCTCGTTCCCCTCCGGCCACAGCAGCGCCGCGGCGACACTGGCCGTACTGCTGGGCATCTATTTCCCCCGCGCCCGCTGGGTGTTCTACTTCTTCGCCGGCATCATCGGGCTCGAACGGCTGATCAACGACAAGCACTACCTCTCAGACGTGCTGGCCGGCTTCGCGCTGGGAGCGCTATCGGTCTACTTCTGCGTCCGCGTGCTCGGCCCGCACTACTACCAGCGCGAACTGCCGCACTGACACCGGCGAGCGCAGCCGGCCCAACACTCACGCCGCCTCGGGCTCCACCCGCACCGCCGTCCCGAAGACGAGAATCTCGGCCAGGCCGGCGGCGATCATGGACGTCGTCATGCGCACGCTGAGGATGGCGTTGGCCCCCAGGCTGCGGGCCTCGTCGACCATCTGGTCGAGCGACTGCTCGCGCGACTCGGCCATCAGCTTGCGATACTCCGGCACCTCGCCGCCGACGATGTTCCGGCACAGCGCGACGATGTCGCGGCCGACGCTGCGGGCCCGCACCGTGTTCCCCCGCACCAGCCCCAGCACCTCCACCACCCGGTAGCCCGGCAGATTCGGCGTGGTTACGACCAGCATCTCGCTCATCTCTCGATGTCCTTGTACTTGTCCTGGCGACGAGCCGCCAGACGCTCCCACAACACCGTCACCAGCAGCAGCGCCCCGCCGCCGAGCATCGTCAGCACGCCGACTCGCTCCAGCAGGGCGACCGACGGGTCACGCGAGAATTCGTACAGCCCGAAGCCGACCAGGACGGCGGCGGCGCCGACGATCAGCAGCCAGCTCAGCCCCCGGGTCGCCTTGAACGTTGCCCCGGCCATAACGGACCTCCATTCATCCTCGCGGGGCTGGGGATACGCCAGCCCGCGCACCTGTTCCCGCAGCCGCCGCAAATCGGCCAGCTTCTCCTGCCACTCCGGCCGGCGGCGCAGGAGAACCTCCACCTTCTGGCTCTCCTGCTGCGTAAGTTCGCCGTCGAGGTAGGCGGACAGCTTCTCTTCGTTGAGGTCGAGCTCACTCATCGGCTCACCTGTCATCCCGCAGCCGGTCGCGCAGGGCCAACCGGGCACGATGCAGACGCGACATCACCGTGCCCATCGGGATACGGAACACTTCGGCCACTTCCGCGTAGGACAGGTCGTGATAATCCCGCAGGAGCAGGATCTCCCGCATCTCCTCGGGCAATTCGTCGAGCGCCTGCCGCAAGTCGACCAGCGCCTCGCGCGTTTCCGCGTGCGCCGGCGGGTCGGCAACGTCGCGGGCGGGCGGGTCATAATCGAGCGGGGCCGCGGCCCGCGCCCGCCGACGGCGCAACACATCGACGCATTTGTTCCGCAGCGTCCGGTAAAACCAGCCACGCGGATCGCGACCGGCCTGCAATCGTCGGCGGCCCGCCCAGACGGCGGCGAGGGCGGACTGGACCGCGTCAAGCGCGTCGTCGTGGTTACGCAGCATTTGCCACGCATACGCAAAACCACGGCGTCCGACAGCGTCGAGCACGGCCACCAACTCCTCGTCCGCCGGCCCTGCCACCATATTCGTCAACACCTCAACCGCGGGACCTGCCCCGCGTGCCAACCCCCATTACGCCGAACGGGCGCCATTATTCCACGAATCCCGCCCGCCGGCGCGGGAGACCGGACGCCCGTTTTGGGCGGTATCCCGGGAACCGCTCCCCCGTCGGCGGCGACTAAGGGGGTACTGCGGCGGCCGGTCGCCGCCAATCCGTCAGAACCCGCGACCCAGACTCGGAGGTACAGCCATGCTCCGGCGTCACTGCCTGATGACCCGCCTGTTACTCGTCCTCGCGGCCATGGCCGCGGCCGGCCCCGCTTCCGCCGGCATCAAGCTCATCACTCTGCCGCCACGCGAACGCGTCGAGATTCAACTCGACAACCCAGTCGTCACGCTCGTCGAGGAGGAGCGGCTCGTGCCGCTCGCCGCCGGCGTGAACGAGGTTGTCTTCGCCTGGGCCAACACGGCCATCGATAAGGGCAGCATCCAGTTCCGCTGCCTGACCGACCCCGAGCGCATCAAGGTCCTCTCCGTCTCCTATCCGCCGAACGAGAACGCCCTCACCTGGCAAGTCAGTGCGCCCGAGGCCGGTCCGGCCCGCGTGCGCATCAGCTACGTCATCGGCCAGCTCAACAAGTCGTTCAACTACCGCGCCACCGCCGCCAACGACGAAAAGACCCTCACGCTCTGGCAGTACATCCAACTGCACAACCAGGCCAACGAGGAGTTCGGCGTCGCCGGCATGTGGGCCGGATTCGGCGAGCGTTTCGAACGCCCCATCGGCATCAACGAAACCAAGCGGCTCCTGTCGGCGAAGTTCGTCAACGTGCCCGTCCAGAAGACCTACACCGCCGACCTGTCGCTGTTCGGCTATCTCGACGCCGGCAAGCGGCAGCTTCGCGTCCCGATGCACTACGTCCTGAAGAACGACCGGGCCCACGGCCTCGGCGAATTCGCCCTGATGCCCGGCAAGGTTCGCATCTTCCAGGATGACGGCCGCGGCACGACCGCGTTCATCGGCGAAGACTGGGGCGGCTTCACCCCGCGCGACGACGAAATGAAGCTCTATCTCGGCGTCGCCCAGGACATCGTGCCCAAGCGCACGATCGACCGCCGCGAGTCCATCCGCATCCTCGGCAACCTGCACGACTACGACATCGTCGTGAAATACGAGATCGAGAACTTCAAGGATCAGGCCGTCGTCCTCGACATCGCCGAGTCGCTGCGCGACCTCCGCCAGGAGATCGGGCGCGGCAGCGACCGCCCGGTGGAGTGGGAACTCGTCCCCGACTGTACGCTCGCCGAGTTGATCGACGCCGAGAAGACGACGGAAGACAAGGTGGTCTTCCACGTGCCGCTGCCACCGCGCGGCGCGGACCAGAAGGCCCCAGTGCAGGTGCACACGCTGCACGTGCGGATCAAGAACGAGTGGTAACGAGGAGACCGGCCATGAAACGCCCGACGATATTCGCCCTGGCGCTGCTGATCGCCGCGACCGCGGCGGCCACCGCCCGCAACGTCGACCTGTCCACGATCCCGCCGCGCGACAGCGTGCAGCTCACCATCTACAACAGTGAGGACCTGACGCTCGTCCGCGAGACGCGGCACATCACCTTCAAGAAAGGCGTGAACCCGCTCCAGTTCTCCTGGGCCAACACGCTGATCGACCCGACGAGCGTCGAGCTGCGCTTCCGCACGCACGCCGACGAGCTCGACCTGCTCGATACGACCTTCCCCCACGACAAGCCGCAGATGCTCTACTGGAACGTCCGCAGCGAACTCGACGGCGACGCCGTCGTCGAGATCACCTATTTCACCAGTGGCATCACCTGGTCGGCAGATTACGTGTGCACCACCGACCCCGCCGAAACCGAAATGCTCTTCGAGGGCTTCGTCCAGATCACCAACAACTCCGGCGAGGACTACGCCGACGCCCAGGTCCGCCTGGTGGTCGGCACGATCAACCTCGTCGAGAAGGTGGCCGACCTCGCCCGCCGCGGCGTCATCAGCGCCGATGATTATGCGCAGTTCAGAGATGCGGGCGTCCGCGAGCGGGGACGCCTGGGCGTGACCCGCATGGCCGTGGCCGCCTGCATGGACAAGGCCGAGGAGGAACGGTCCAAGGAGATCATCAAGGAAGGCCTCTCCGAGTACTTCATCTACACCATCGAAGGCACCGAGACCATTCCGCACATGTGGTCCAAGCGCATGCGCTCGTTCCAGGGCCTGGCCGTCCCCTTCCGCATCGAGTACCGCTACCGCCCCGCCGAGTACGGCGATCAGCTCGTCCGCCTCTTCCTGCTCCGCAACGATGAGGCCAGCGGCCTCGGCACGACGCCCCTGCCGGACGGCATCGTCCGCCTGTACCGTGACAACAGCCGCGACGGGCTCTCCATCCTGACGTGGCAGTCCATCCAGTACGTCCCGATCGGGCAGGAAATCGTCCTGAACCTCGGGCCGGACCCCGAGGTCATCCACGAGCGTATCCGCCTGCGAAGCTGGCGCGACAATTTCTGGTTCCACCGCTCCGGCGCCAGCGTGCACTACAGCCCCACCGAAGGACACCGTATCGAGATCAACGACACCGTCGAGGGCTGGCACGACAACGAGCAGTGGATCGAACGCATCCGCAACTACCGCGCCAAGCCGATCGACGTCGAGATCCGCCGGACGTTCCCCGGCCACGTGATCTTCCGCAGCCAACTCGATCCGAAGCTTTACGACTGCCAGAGTCCGCAATTCCGCTTCACGGTGGACGCCGGGGAGAAGCTCGACGCCGAGTACCTGCTCATCACGCGGCAGGGCTACACCGCCAAGCAGCAGAACGTGACGCTCGAACCGGGCCAATAGCTCGGCAAGCGGTTGTTCCACAGGACTTTGCAGCCACCCCGCCGGGCCACCGACGCCGCGACGGGGTGGTTTCGTCTCACAACAACCCCAGGTCGCGGGGGGCGTTTGCCGCCGATAGAATGCTCGTGGTGGATGTATTCGCCGCCATCCGTGCGGATTCGCGTTTGGACGTTCTCGCGCGGCGGCTGGCTGACGAGGGGGGGGTGGTCACCGCCGAGGGCCTGTGGGGATCTTGCGCGCCCGTACTGGCGGCCCTGGTCGCCGAGCGGTTGCACCGCCCGCTCCTGCTGGTTACCGCCCACGCCGACGAGGCCGACGATTGCCGCGACGACATCGAGACGGCACTCGGCACGGCCCCCGAATTCCTCCCGCAACTGGACACGCTGCCCACCGAGGCCGACGAAGGCGACGATCTCGTCGGCGAACGCCTGCGCCTGTGCGTCCAGCTTCTCAGCCAGCAGCGAACCGCCGCCGGCCACGCCCCGCCCTGCATCGTCGCCTCCGTCCTGGCGCTCATGCAGCCGGTGCCCTCCGCCGAGTCCATCGCCGCCCGCTCGCTCAACCTCGACGTCGGCCTGACGCTCGATCCGGACGACCTGTGCCGCTGGCTCGGCGACCACGGCTTCGCTCGCTGCGACGCTGTCGATCTGCCCGGCGACTTCGCCCGCCGCGGCGGCATCGTCGACGTCTACTCCAACGCCCACACAGATCCCGTTCGTGTCGAATTCCTCGGCGACGAGATCGAGTCGATCCGCCTGGTCGACCTCGGCACGCAGCGCTCGACGCACACGCTCCACGCGGTGCAGATCCCCGCCCGCACAATGGCCGGCAAGGCCGCCCGCGGGGCCTCGTCGCCGGCCATGAGCAGCTTCCTCTCGCTGCTGCCGCCCGACACAATCATCGCCCTGCACGAGCCGCCCGAGATCCAGGAGCTCGGCCGCACTTACTGGCAGCGCCTCGGCGAGCGCGCCGGCGTCATCCGCGTCGAAGGCCTCTTCCGCACCGCCAACCGCTTCGCCCAGCTTCACCTGCTGCGTTTCGCCGGCGGCGCGGGCAACGCCGTCCAGTTGGACGTGCACAGCCTACCGCAGTTCGAGCCCAAGTCGGCCGAGGCCCTCGAAGCCCTGGCCACGCTCGCCGACGAGCGCGACGTCTTCGTCCTCTGCGACAACGCCGCCGAGGAGAAGCGCTTCCGCGAATTGCTCGTCGAGCAGCATCGCCCGCTGGCCCGCCTGCACACCGTCGTCGGCGTGCTGCACCACGGCTTCGAGTGGGGACCGGCGGCGTACGTCCCGCACCACGAGCTCTTCCACCGCTACCGCCAGCGGCGGACGCTCCGCCGCATCCAGCCGGCCCGCCCCATCGACAGCTTCTTCGACCTCGAGACGAACGACTACGTCGTGCACGCCCTGCACGGCATCGGCCGCTTCCTCGGCCTGAAGACGCTCGACCGCGAAGGCCGCCGCGCCGAGTACCTGGCCATCGAGTTCGCCGACCAGGCCGTCGTCCACGTGCCGACGAGCCAGATCCACGTCGTGCAGAAGTACATCGGCACGTTCCGCGGCAAGCCGCGCCTCAGCAAGGTCGGCGGCACAACCTGGAAGAAAACCAAGCAGCGCGTCGCCGACGCCGTCGTCGATATGGCCGCCGAGATGCTCGCCATCCAGGCCCAGCGCGAGACCGAGTCCGGCGTCGCCTACCCGCAGGACACGACCTGGCAACGCGAATTCGAGGGCTCCTTCCTTTACACCGAGACCGAGGACCAACTCCGCGCCCTCGACGAGCTCAAAACCGACATGACCCGCCCACGACCCACCGATCGCCTGCTCTGCGGCGACGTCGGCTACGGCAAGACCGAACTGGCCATGCGGGCGGCGTTCAAGGTCGTCGAGTACGGCAAGCAGGTCGCCGTGCTCGTGCCGACCACCGTGCTGGCCGCCCAGCACTACCAGACGTTCTGCGAGCGGATGGCCGACTATCCCTTCACGATCGACGTGCTCTCACGCTTCCGCTCGAAGGCCGAACAGAGCCGCATCGTCGAGCGGGCCCGCCGCGGGCAGGTCGACGTCCTCATCGGCACGCACCGGCTGCTCTCCGCCGACGTGCACTTCGCCGACCTCGGCCTAGTGATCATCGACGAGGAGCAGCGTTTCGGCGTCGACGCCAAGGAGCGGCTCAAGCGGCTGCGGACCACGGTCGAGGTGCTCACGCTCAGCGCCACGCCCATTCCGCGCACGCTGCACATGGCGATGCTGGGCATCCGCGACATCTCCTCGCTGGCCACCCCGCCGCTCGACCGCCGGGCGATCGTCACGCAGGTGCGCATGTGGGACGACGCCCTGATTCGCGAGGCGATTCTGCGCGAGCTGCACCGCGACGGGCAGGTCTACTTCGTGCACAACTTCGTGCGCGATATCCACAACGTCGCCAACCGCCTGCGCACGCTCGTGCCCGAGGCCCGCTTCGTCGTCGGCCACGGCCGCATGCCCGGCCACGAGCTCGAAGAGGTCATGCTGGCCTTCCTCAACCGCGAGGCCGACGTGCTCGTCTCGACGAACATCATCGAGTCCGGCCTGGACATCCCCTCGGCCAATACGATCTTCATGAACCGCGCCGAGCGCTTCGGCCTGGCCGACCTGCACCAGCTTCGCGGACGCGTCGGCCGCTCGCGGCACCGCGCCTACGCCTACCTGCTGCTCTCGCCGAAGCACCCGGTCAAGGAGATCGCCGCGCGCCGGCTGAAGGCCATCGAGCACTACAGCGAGCTCGGCGCCGGCTTCCAGATCGCCATGCGCGACCTAGAAATCCGCGGTGCCGGCAACATCCTCGGCGCTGAACAGTCGGGCCACATCGAGGCCGTCGGCTACGAGATGTACTGCCAGCTTCTCGAACAAGCCGTCCGCCGGCTGAAGAACGAGCCGGCCGAGCCCTTCCGCCCGGTCAACCTCGAGCTCGGCGTTTCCGCGAGCATCCCGCAGAGCTACGTCCGCGCCGACCGCCAGCGCATGGAGATCTACCGGCGGCTCACGACGTGTCGCACGCCGGAGGACCTCACCGCGCTCGACGAGGACATGCGCGACGCGTTCGGCCCGCTGCCCGCAGAAGTGCAAACACTGCTCGCGCTGGCGGAAGTACGTGTGCTGGCCCGCCCGTGGGGAATCCGCTCGATCGTGCTCGACCCGCCTGACCTGATCTTCTCCGTCGACGACTTGCAGCAGGTGCAACCGCTCTTCGCCACGGGTCCCGGCTCCCCGCGCGTGCCCGACCCCAAGACAATCCACTGGCGCCTCGGCCAGCGCCTATTGGAAATGCCCACCCTGCTAACAATCCTCCGCCGCCAACTGGCCACCACCCCCCGACCCGCCGAACCTGTCACCCCCTCGTAACGTGCGACCTCCGCGCCGGACGTCTTCCGTAGCGTCGGCCCCCCGTGGCCGACGTCGAACCCCAACAACCCCTCGTCATCGCCCCGTAGCGTCCGACCTCCGTGTCGGACGTCGACCACCAAGAACGCCCCGCCCGCGCGCACACTGCCCGCCGGCAGACTTCTGACTTCTGACTCCTGTCTTCTGACTTCCTCTTCTATCCCCTCGTTCGCGGCCGTCGATTCGGCGGCGGCTCGCCTTCCGGCCGCCCGAAGATCATCCGCCCCGCCGACGTTTGCAGCACACTGGTCACGACCAGCGTCACTTCCTGGTTGATCCTCTCGCGCGAGTTCTCGGCGACGACCATCGTGCCGTCCTCGAGGTACCCCACACCCTGCCCCAGCTCCTCGCCCGGCTTGATGACCTTCACCACGATCGTCTCACCCGGCATCACCACAGGCTTCATGGCGTTGGCCAGGTCGTTGATGTTGATCACGTCCACGCCGCGGAGCTGCGCGATCTTGTTGAGGTTGTAATCGTTCGTGACGATGCGGCCGTCGATCTTCTTGCCCAGGGCGACGAGCTTCTGATCGACGTCGCCGCCTTCCTCGCCCGCCGGCAGCCGGGCGTCGGAGATCTTGATCTCGACCTTGTCGTTCGTCTGAAGCTTGTTCAGCATGTCCAGCCCGCGCCGCCCGCGATTGCGCTTCAGCTTGTCCGAGCTGTCGGCGATGGTCTGCAACTCCTGAAGGACGAAGCGTGGGATCAGCAGCGGCGAGTCGATGATCCGCGTCTCGCAGATGTCGGCGATGCGCCCGTCGATGATCACCGACGTGTCCAGAATCAGCGCCCGCGACCCGCGCGACTGCTTCGTGAACTCGACGTACGGAATCACGAAGCGCACGTCGTCCTTCGTCTGGAGGATGAAGCTGATCGCCAGGTAGCAACACACGATCGCCAGCAGCAGCTTCATCCCCGCCAGCACGGGGTTCGGTTTGCCCTGCTCAATGGCGTCGGCCAGGGAAGGCGCGTACGTGCCCACCACCATGTCGAGAATCACGCCCAGCCCGTACGCCACGACCATACCCACGACCAGCCCCAGAAACGCACCCGATAGCGCCGCCAGCGACTTCCGCGGCACAAACAGGTCCAGGGCCACCATCGCACAGCCCACCACCAGCGCCGCCACCATCAACGTCGCCCGATGCTGGCTCAACTCGCCACCGGCTTCGGTCTCCCCGACCGCCGAGAAACCCACGGCGGCGATCAGGACGAGGAACAATGCCCGCAGTACCCACAGCACCATGTCGATCTCCCCTATACAATGAGGTTATGTATGAGAGCAGCGATTCTCCACACCACGTCGGCCGCGGCCGGGTCAGCGCCGGGACTCGCCCGCACACCACCCCCGAAGCCGTGCCGTTCACACGAAACCGGCATTCTACGGCCCGATCCCGCCGAGTCCTAGGGGCTGCGGCCCTCACTCTCGCCCTGCTCAGCTCATTCGCACCGGCCCAGGAGCCGGCCGCCGCCAACCTCGAACTCCGCGCCGAGCTCACCCGCCTGCTGAAGGCCGGCTCGCCCGACCAGGCCGTCCGCACCGCCCAGCAGGCCCTCCAACACCACCCCGACGATCCCGGCGTTCGCCACGAATACGTCGCTCTCCACCTCGCCCTGGCCCGCGACTGGCTCGCCGCCCGGCAATACGACGCCTGCCTCGCCGCCCTCGAAGCCGTCCTCGCCGTCGAGCCCCAAAACGAGACCGCTCTCGCCCTGCGCACCCGCATCCGCGAGGCCCGCGCCCGCCTCGACGATCAGGTCAGCGAGGTCCGGGAACTACTGCGTTTGGAGCTGTTCGACGCCGCCTTGGCCCGTCTGCGCGAGTCCATCGCCCTCCGGCCGGACCTCACCGAGTCGCTGCAGGATGACCTGCGTGCCGCCTGGCTCGGCGCCGCGGACGACCACTACCTCGCCCGCAACTTCGCCGAGGCCTTCGCCCTGTACGAGGAAGCGCTCGCCCGCGACGGCGGCGCGCCGGCGGACGTGCATTCGCGCTGGGTCCTCTCGCTGGCCCTGGCTTTATCGGAGACGGACGCCGCCGAGCCGCTGGACCCCAACGTCGCCGGCGAGTTGCTCGCCCGGGCCATCGACGTTTTGCGCCGCACAAACGAGCCGGTGCTCGGGCAGGTGGTTGGCGGTTTGCTCGCCGAGCGTGCCGGGCACCTTGTCGACGCCGGCCGCACCTACGCTGAGGCCCTCGGCCAGACGTGGGAGCTGCCACCGGTGGACCGCCGACGGGAGACGGTCGCCAAGCTGCGCCGCCAGGCCGTGGCCCGCGTCCGCGCTCTGTACCAGGTCACGCCAACCCGGCGGCGCGAAGGCGAATGGACGATCGCTTTGCCTGACGTGTGGAAGCAGCGCCGCACGCCGCACTTCGACGTCTACGCCCGCAACGACCTGATCGCCACGCGCGTCGCCGAGACACTCGAATATCACTACCCGCGCCTCGCCGAGTGGCTGGGTGTGCCCGCCCGCGATGCATGGGACCCGCCGCTCGAAATCCGCGTGCACGCCACGCGCGACGACCTGCACACCGCCACCGGCACGCAGGGTATCACCAACGCCGTCAGCCGCACGCGTCTCCAGGGTCAGCGCGTCCTCTCGCGCAAGCTCGAAGTGTTCCAAGCCGATCCGTGGTTGCTCAGCGCCACGTTGCCGCACGAGCTGACGCACGCCCTATTGCACGACGCCTATCTTCAGAACAGTCCCGCCCTGGCCATCGACGAAGGTCTCGCCCTCCAGGCCGAGCCGCCCGCCCGGCGACTCATGTACCGCCGCCGGCTCACGGGTTCGCCCCCCGCGCCGGCGGAGCTACTCGCCGCCACCACAACCGGTGCGGATCTCGAACGCTTCTATGCCCAGGCCGACGCGTTGACGAGCCTGCTGCTCGACCGGCAGGGCAGTCGGCCGGCGGCGCAGACGCAACCAACGCCGATACCCGCCTTGCTGGCGGCGTTGCGCACCAGCCCGGCGGACAAGTGGTGGCAGCGCTTCGGCTGGTCGTCAGAGGCACAGATGAGCGCCGATTGGCAGACTTGGTTCGCCGCCCGCGCCGCCCCGCCGCGCATGCCCCTCATGATCCGCGTCCCTCCCGCCCCCGAGCACCGCCAGCCGCATCCGTAGCGAGCCGTTGAAAAAGGGGACTGGCTCCGCGCGCCAACAGGCCCGCGTGTCTCGAACAACCGCAACAGCGCGGTGCCTGTCCCCTTTTTCATCGGCGGCCGACGCGCAAAATCGGTAGGAAGCGAGGTAGGCCGGGCTCTGCCCGCCGCCTCCTGTCGTTCGACGTCGGCCGACCGTGTAGGAACCTGTAGACTTGCCCGGCCGACACTGCACACCTCGCCGAAGACATGCTAGGCTTCAAGCAGGGAGCCGGGGACCGGGGCAGGAGAAAACGCCATGCAACGACTGACTGTGTTGCTCTGTGCGTGGGCGGTCCTGGCCTGCTCGGGATGCACGATCACCAATTGGGACTGGGGGGGCATGTTCGACGCCGTAGACCCTCAACTGAGCGCATTGTACGTCGTCGCCTACCATGTGAATTGGCTGGGCGAGGCCGAACTGCTGAACCTCCCCGGGTCGACGTTTGAGGTCGACCCGGATTTCGTCCGCGCTGAGGTCTGCCGACCCGCCACGCCGGCACGCTGCGGCCTGGCCGGCTTCGGCGTGATAGACGACAATGACACCGAAGCGCTCTTATTCGTGGGTCCATCGGATGGCTGGCACAACATCCTGGGGTCGGCAGAGCAGAAGCTCGGAGCGGTCCGCAAGCCCAGCGACTGCGAGGTGGCCGTATCGTTCTACCTGTCGTGCGACGAGCTTCCTGCTGATCGCCTCGCCAGACTAACCTTCACAACGCGGGATACGCCCACCGTGCCGCCCAAGGTCGAAGTACGCTGCTCCTCGGCGTCGCTGGTCTCCGCGGACGCACTGACGACTCAACCGGATAAGGGGGACCCTCCCGACACCGCTCGGCCAACAGCAGACCCCCGCTACTGACCGCCGTTCACGCCGCGTCGATCAGCGCCAGCTTGTCGCCGTAGAGGCGCTTCAGCTCCGGCAGCAGCAGCCGATGCTCGGCCTCGCGCAGCGTCGGATCGCGCCGCACGATATCGAACGCATCAGTCCGAGCCTGCTCCAGCAGGGCGAAGTCCCGAATCGCATCGCCGAACCGCAGCTCCGGCAGACCGTGCTGCCGCGTGCCAAACAGCTCGCCCGGACCGCGCTGCCGCAGATCCGCCTCCGCGATGCGAAAGCCATCCGTCGTCTCGGTCATCACCGCCAGCCGCTCGGCCGCCTTGCCCCGCCCGCCCGCGCGCGTCACCAGCACGCACAGACTGTCGCGCGGCCCGCGCCCGATCCGCCCGCGAAGCTGGTGCAGTTGCGACAGACCGAACCGCTCGGCGTGCTCGACGATCATGATCGTCGCGTTGGCCACGTCGACACCGACCTCGACCACCGTCGTAGCCACCAGCGCCTGCACTCGACCCGCAGAGAAGTCCCCGACGACTTCCTCTTTCTCCGCCGACTTCATCGCCCCATGCAGCAGCGCCACGCGCAACCCTTGCCACGGCCCGCTCGTCAGCCGCTCGTGCGCCTCAACCGCCGACAGCAGCTTCCCGCGCCCCGCCGCGGACCCCGCAGCAACCTCGTCCGTCGCCGTCGTCTCACCATCGCCGATCGTCGGACACACCACGTACGCCTGCTCGCCCCGCTCCAGCCGCGCCCGCACCTCGCGCATCACCGCCGGCCACTGCCGCGCCGGCACCACGCGTGTGTCGATCCGCCCTCGTCCCGGCGGCGACGCCCGCAGGCACGACACATCCAGATCGCCGAACACCGTCATCGCCAGCGTCCGCGGAATGGGCGTGGCCGTCATCACCAGGTAATGCGGGCTCGGCCCCTTCGTGCGAAACGTCGCCCGCTGCACAACGCCGAACTTGTGCTGCTCATCGACGACCACCATCGCCAGCCGGTCGAAGACGACGTCCTGTTGAATCAGCGCCTGCGTGCCCACCACCAGATCGAGCTCCCCCGCCTCGATCGCCGCCAGATTCTCCTGCCTCTGTCGGCGGCCGGCCTGCCCGCTGAGCAGCACGCTCCGCACGCGGCTGCCCGCCAGGTAACGAGCGATGTTCGCGTAGTGCTGCTGTGCGAGGATCTCCGTCGGCGCCATGATCGCCGCCTGTCGCCGATGAGCGACGGCCACCAGGCACGCATACAGCGCCACGACCGTCTTCCCGCTGCCGACGTCACCTTGCAGCAACCGCGTCATCGGCCGGCCGCTGGCCAGATCCGCCGCGATCTCCCCCACCACCTCGTCCTGCGCCGCCGTCAGCGCGAACGGAAACCGCGCCCGAATCCGTCGATCAACCTCCGCCGACACGGACAGCGCCTGTCCCGCCTCCAGCTCCTGCGACCGCCGGCGGCGCAGCGCCATCGCCAGCTCGAGCAGCAGGAACTCCTCGTACGCCAGCCGGGCCCGCGCCTTCCCCAGCGCCGCCTCATTCTCCGGAGCATGCATCTGCCGCACGGCCTGCTCGCGCGTCGGCAGTTCGTGCCGCGACCGCAACCCCTCCGGCAGAAACTCCGCCACCGGCAGACTTGGCTGCGCCAGCACCTCCTGCACAACCCGCCGAATCACGAACGAACTCACACGAGCGTTGGCGCGATAGACACCGACCTGCCGCGCCCCGCGCCCCTGCGGCAGCACCACCGTGTCTTCATCGAAGACCTGCACGCGCGGCTGCACCAGCTCGATGCGATCCTGGTATTCCTGCGTCTTACCGCTGGCGATCACCGTCACCCCGACGCGCAGTTGCTTCGCTGCATACGGCCGCTGAAACCAGCGCAGCACGCACGTCCCCGTCCCGTCGTCAATCTCCGCCGACGCCCCGCCCCCTCGTCCGCCGCGCAGGCGCACCACCGACCCCTGCACCGTGGCGTTCATCCCCGCCACGAGATCGGCGATCTCAACCTCGCCGCACTCCTGGACAAAGCGAAAGGGGAAGTACTCGAGCAGGTCGCCGACCGTGTTCAGGCCGAGACTGCCCAGCGCCGCCGCCCGGGCCGGACCGACGCCCTTGATGTACTGGAGCGGACTATCACTGTAGAGCGTGGCCATGCTCGTCGCGCGGCGCAGTGCCGCCGGCACCCGCCGCGTTCAGGTTCGGACCTGGCCGGCCTCGCGTCAGGGAATGGTCAGCCGCGTGCCGATCCGCAGCACGTTCTTGTCCGGAACCGCCGCCCGGTTCGCTTCCCAAATCACCTTCCACTTCGACTGATCGTTGTAGTACTGGCGGGCGAGCCTGTATAACGTGTCACCCTTGCACACGACGTGCGTGCGCGCCCCACCGGCCGCGGGCGCGAGCGGTTCATCCGCCGGCGCCGCGGGCGCCGCATCCCACTCCACCGGCTCACCCACGTACGCGTCGTCCGTCGGCGGTTCCTGCTCCATCTGCGTCAGCGGCGTGTAGGGCTGCTCCACGTGCGTCTGGGGTTGGTTGTTCGGTTTCTGACAGGCCGTCAAACAAACGGCCACAGCACAGACCAGCATCAAGGCCAGGGACTTCACGGCGACTCCTCCTCGTTCCATGAGCATCGGGCGCATCCGTTGCGCCTCATGTGACCCGAATGCCGATAACTTGTAAAGACGGGGCCGTACCCCCGCCGAGTCAGCGGTATCGCTCTCGACTGTCGGAATATGTCAACTGCCGGAGGGCTTCTCGTCAGTGCCGCACCCGGGCGTTACACTCCCGCTGGCGACGCGATGGGGGGGCGTTCCGGGCGAGACCCAAAGGAATCCTCACGATTATTGGAGACTGGCCATGAGACACAACCCAATGTGGTGGTTCGCGTGCCTGCTCGGCACGCCCGTAATCCTCCTTCTGGCCCTCACGCCACTCCTGGCCGCCCAGGAGCAGGCCACGCCCCCCGGCGCGGAGGTGGCCCAAAACCCCCCGCCGGCGATGTTGCAGAAGGAGGCGGCGCCCCCCAAGGACAAGAACCCCAAGCGCTTCGCCGACATCGACGACGTCACGAAGGACATGGGCAAGCTCTCCGGCCTGTTCGACATCTACCGCTTTGATCCGTCCGATAAAAAGCGGGATCCCGAGAAGCTGCTTGCCAGAATCCCCGCCAAACTCCTCGGCCAGGACATCCTCTTCGCCACCAGCATCTCCCGCGGCGCCCAGGCCGGCTTCATGTGGGGCGACGCCCTCATCCGCTTCGAGGTCGTCGGCGACCAGCTCAAGCTCGTCACCCCCGACCTCCGCTACGTCCACAAGAACGGCGCCCCGGTCACGGAGGCCGTCGAACGCACCTACACCGGCGGCTATATCGCTGCCGTCCCCATCAAGGCCATGTCCCCCCAGGGCGATGTCATCATCGACCTGGAGGCCCTCCTCAAATCCGACCTCGCCGAAGTCGGCCGCGGCCGCGTCCGACCCGACCTCAGCACCTGGAACACCGTCAAGGTCTTCCCCGACAACGTGCTCATCGACGTCGACCTGGCCCTTTCCGGCGGGCAGGGTGGATCGTCGGTCGGCGTCGCCTACGCCTTCCGCCGGCTGCCGCCCCTGAACGCCTACAAGCCGCGCCAGGCCGACCCGCGCATCGGCTACTTCCTCACCGCCCAGATGGACTGGTCCAAGGGCTACAACGAGCGTGAGACTTTCGATCGCTATATCCACCGCTGGAAGCTCGAGAAGCAGGACCCCTCCCTCGAACTCTCCCCGCCCAAAGAGCCCATCGTCTTCATTATCGAGAAGAGCGTGCCCATTCAGTGGCGACGCTGGATCAAGGAAGGCATCGAGGAGTGGAACCGCGCCTACGAGAAGATCGGTTTCACCGGGGCGATCGTCGTCCAGCAGCAGACCGAAACCAACGAGTACGCCGACTACGACCCCGAGGACGCCCGCTACAACTTCCTCCGCTGGGGCGTGACCGGCCGCGGTTTCGCCATGGGTCCCTCGCGCGTTGACCCACGCACCGGCCAGATCCTCGACGCCGACATCTTCTTCGACGACGCCTTCATCCGCGCCTGGATGTACGAGTTCGACCTCTTCGCCCCCAGTGCCGCGGCCGAATCCAAGGGCCCCGGCTTCACCGAGTGGCTGCGGGCCAACCCGGAATTCGTCCCCGAGTCGATCAAGCAGAGCTGGGCCGAGCAGGACACCGACCCCGAGCAGACCTTCTGGGCCGACCTCGAGGGCAAGCTCTGCGCACACGGCCGCAGCGAATGCTGCTACGCCGCCGGCATGCAGCGCGAGTTGGCCATGGTTCAGCACGCTCTGATCGCCACCGGCTCCGGCCCGAAGAAGCTCCCCGAGCGCCTGATTGGCGAGGCCATCCGCGAGATCGTCACGCACGAGGTCGGCCACACGCTCGGCCTGCGCCACAACTTCAAGGCCTCCGCCTGGCTCTCGCTCGACGAGATCAAGCGCCGTCGCGACGAGACCGACTTGCCCTCAACCGCCTCGGTCATGGACTACAACCCGCTGCTGTTCTTCACCGGCGACAATCTCGAAAACGTCCGGCACTTCGTCTCGCCGTGCATCGGCCCCTACGACGAATGGGCCATCGCCTACGGCTACGCCATCCCCCAGGGCAAGTCGGAAGACGACATGCTCAAGGAAATCGCCAGCCGCTGCACTGAGCCGGAGCTTCAGTTCGCGACAGACGAGGACTCCAACTGGCTCTATTCGCCCGATCCGCTGGTCAACACCTACGACCTGTCGTCCAACCCGATGGACTTCGCGCAGTCACGTATTGACCTCTGCGACGAGCTGCTGAAGAACATCACCGACTGGGCCATCCAGAAAGGCGAGCCGCGCTACTACCTGACGCAGGCCTTCACCACGGTTTGGTATCAGCGCTACAGCAACCTCGACTACGTGGCCCGGCTCGTCGGCGGCCAGTACTTCTACCGCGACAACCAGGGCGATCCCGACGCTCGCCCGGCGTTCGTCCTCGTCGAGCCCAAGCTGCAGCGGGCCGCCCTCAAGTACCTCGGCAAGACGCTCTTCCAGGACCAGTTCTTCCGCGTCGATCCGGGGCTGCTCAACATGCTGGCACCGTCGCGCTGGTCGCACTGGGGCTCGCGCGCACCCAACCGCATCGACTACCCCATCCACGGCCGCATCTCCACGATGCAGACCATGGGCCTGCTGAACCTCATGGCCCCGCCCGTGCTCGAACGCATCTACGACGCCGAGCTCAAGGCCACCGGCGATGACAAGTTCACCGTGGCCGAGCTGCTCACCACGCTGAACGAGCAGATCTGGCCGCAGCTTGGCAAGGCCGAGGACGGCACCTACACGGACACCAAGCCGCTCATCAGCTCCATCGAGCGCAACTTGCAGCGGGCCCACCTGCTGATCCTCTGCAGCCTCGGCGGCGCCTCACCGGGCAGCACGATGTCCGCGGACGTGCAGTCGATGGTCCGCCTCGCCCTGCGTGATCTGAGCGAGCAGATGGCCCGAGCCCTCCAGTCGCCGAAGCTCGACTTCGCCTCGCGCGCCCACCTGGTCGAAAGCCAGTCGCGTATCGAACGCACGCTGGCCGCACCGTTCCAGGGCCGCTAGGCCGACGCGCACGAACCACAACGGGACGGCCGCCACGAACCCCGCGGCGGCCGTCCCGTACAACAACTGTGGCACCCGTAGCGTCCGAGCTCTGTACCGGACGTCTCCGCCGGATCCGGGCTCCGTACCGAACGTCTTCGTAGCGTCGGCCCCCCGTGGCCGACGTTGCCTGGAACAAACGCCCCGCACGCGAACGTAGCGGCCGACATCCGTGTCGGCCGTCGATCACCGGAATGCGGCCGCAACGCAATCATCTGCTACAATGCGCCGGGCAATGAACCCGCTGCACAAGAGGTCTGACGCATGGACATGCACATCGTTATTCGTAACGTCGAAGACGGCGGCGAGCTCCGCCACTACGCCGAGGAACACCTGTCCCACGCCCTGGAACGCTTCGAGGACCGCATCCTCACGACCACCATGCGCCTCGAGGACGTCACCGGCCCCGACAAGGGCGGCGTCGACAAGCAGTGCAGCATCGAGGTGCGCCTGCGCACCGGCGAAGTGCGCATCAAGGAAACCGGCGACGACTTCTTCGCCACGATCAGCACCGCTCTCGACCGCCTCAAGGCCGCCATCAGCCGCGAGACGGCCAAGGCCAAGCGCGGCATCGGCGAGGGCTAACGCGCCGCCGCGGGCCGAGACACCGGAGGCCAAGCCATGGCGCCGCCGGACAAGTCCGCCTACAAGCAAGCCAAGAAGGAGCTGAAGGCCGCGCAGAAAGCGGCCAAGAAGGGCCAGTCCGTCCCAAGCGCTCCAACCCCGTCATCGGCCGACCCGGATTCCCCCGCCGAGCGTGCCGCCCGCGCCGCTGAGCGCAAGGTGATGCTGGAGCACTGGCGCATCTGGCTGGCGGTCGCCGGCCTGCTGGTGGCTGTGCTGACGTTGCTGTTCACGTTGCTGCGCAGGGGATGAAGTCGGCGCCTATTCCTCCGGCGGCACGGACAACGTCGGCGCCGTCCCGTCTGTGGCGAGGCGTCGCAGCATCTGCCGGAACAGGGCCCAGACCCGCTCGCGATTGACCGGGGCGTCGGTGTGCCGGAGCACCACCAGGTACCACGGCCCGCCGGGCTCATCAACGCCGGTCAGACGCACAAGATCCGGCACATATCCGCGGCTGACCAGCGTCCGCGGCCACTGCTGCTCAACCGTCCAGCCCCAGTGGGCGATTCCCTCGGCCACCTGCCGCGGCGTCTCCCCGTTGTGCAGATTGAAGTAGACGAGTGACGGCTGGTCATCGAGGAAGAACCACGGGGCCACGTTCTTGTCGTGCCCCGGCGAGCGCATCCGCTCGTCCGCCTTGACCTCCCGCCGGCCCACCTCCGGCGTCACCAGCCCGTTCATGTCGTAGATGTGCAGGCCGGAGTAGTAGCCCAACGCGCCGATCGCGCCAGCGATGGTCGAGGCACCCGGACCGAAGTTCTCCTGCGTGTACGCCTTGAGAGCCAGCCCCTCCAACCGCCAGCGCCAGCGGTTGTTCACCTGCTGCTGCCACTTGCCATATTCGCTGAGGTAGTTCGGCGTGTTGCGGCGGAAGTGGAAATTGGCCCGCACATTGTGCGGCACGAGATGCCGGTCCCAACCCGGTAGCGCCCCCAGCACGACCACCGCCAACCCGACCAGCAGCGCCGCTCCGCGTCGCCACGCCCGCTGGCCGCCCAGGTCCTCCAGCATCCACGCCAGCAGAATCGTGTTGAACGCCAGCCCCGGCACGAGGAACCGCCCCATCGCCATGAAGTCCCCGGCCGTCACGATGGCGTACGCCGGAAACGCCCAGGCCATCGCCGCCACCGCCAACCCGATCGCCCGCCGACCCCGCCGCAGCACAAACCAGCTCGTCACCACCAGCAGCAGCGGCGTGACAAAGCTCAGCGCATAGACCGCAACATAGTCGAAGCCGCGTTGGAGCAGCGCCGCCGACAGCCCGGCCTTGGCATACGCCGTGTTCGGCAGCAGGCTCTGGAAGTACCACCAGCGCCAGCCGAAGTACACGCCACAGCCCACGCCGACGACCAGCACGAACGGTAGCCACGGCCGCAGCCGGCGTTGGCCCGCCAGCCAGCGTGACACCAGCGCCATGACCGCCATCACCACGACCCAGGCGATGCCCTCCACCCGCACCAGGCCCAGCAGCAACCCGCAGATGCCGGCTCCCACACCGTCGATGTCATCCGCCCGCAGCACCAGCCGGTCGAACACCAGGAAGATCAGCAGGGCGAACGGCATCGTCGCCAGCCCGCCCGTCGACCACAGCGCGTACGGCGGAAAGAAGCCGAGACTCAGCGCCGCCACGCCGGCCACGGGCAGGCTCAACCCCAGCCGCCGATGCAGTCGGTCGAACACCAGCAGCAGCAGCGCACTACCGCAGCCTGCCGACAGCAGCGGCAGCAAGAATGTGATATCCAGCCGCAGCCACTCGACGACCGCCCCGATGATCACCCACAGGAAGTTACTGTAGCCCTCGACCGGCACGCTTTCGGTGAGATTGTAGCGCAGCCCGTGGCCCATGGCCAGGTTGTGGGAATAGCGGTAGGAGATGAACGCGTCGTCGGTGACGAACCAGAAGCGGCGCACGAGGTACGCATGCGCCAGCCAGATCAGGGTGAACACACCAATGTAACCGAGATCACCCGGCGAGCGCCACCCCGCCGGCGCTGTCGGTTCCCCGGTTCCACCCTGCTTGTCCGCGCGCACCATCAGGCGGATTCCCGGCGGCCACGCCGCGGGCGCTGCGCCCCGGCCCGCGCCGGTCGCCTGCGCCATGCATGCCTGGCGCCACAATCACGAAAGGGCGCGAGTATAGCTGCGGCCGCCGGGCCGGACAAACCGCCTATGCCACCGCCGCCACCGCCTTCAGGTCGGCCTGCGCGTCGCTGCCGGTAAGCTGCAAGTCGTACTGCTCCTGGAGGATCTTGAACACGTTGGGCGAAACGAACGCCGGCGGGTTCGGCCCCACGCGAATGCCCTTCACACCGAGGTACAGCAGCGTCAGCAGCACGGCCACCGCCTTCTGCTCGAACCACGACAGAACGATCGTCAGCGGCAGCTCGTTCACCGAACAGTTGAACGCCCTGGCCAAGCCCACCGCCACCTGGATCGCCCCGTATGCATCGTTGCACTGCCCCATGTCCAGCAGCCGCGGAATCTCGCCGACGCCCTCCAGCGCGATCGTCCCGAAATCCTCGTTGCGAATGCGGAACTTCCCGCAGCCCAGCGTTAGCACCACCGAGTCGCGCGGCGTCGCCGCGGCGTACTGGGCGAAGTAGTTGCGGCCCGGCTCGGCCCCGTCGCAGCCGCCGATGAGGTAGAAGTGGTTGAGTTGCCCCTTCTTCACCGCGGCGACGATCTTGTCCGCCAGCCCGAGCAGCACGCTGTGGTGGAAGCCGATCGTGGACTCGCGCACCGGTTCTTCGGGCAGCGGCTCGCAGCGCTTGGCACACTCGATGACCTCGGAGAAGTCGCTCGACTTCAGCCGCCGGCCGCCGGGAACCGCCGTCACCCGCGTCGTGAACAGCCGATCCTGGTACGCCTTGCTCGGAATGAGCACGCAGTTCGTGGTGGCCAGCACGGGGCCGTTGAACGCGGCCCATTCCTTGCGCTGCTTCTGCCACGCGTCGCCGTAATGGCCGGCCAGGTGGCTGTGCTTGCGCAACTCCGGGTACATGTGGGCCGGCAGCATCTCGCCGTGCGTGTACACGTTGATGCCCGTGCCGCGCGTCTGTTCGAGCAGGTCGCTCAGATCGACCATGTCGTGCCCGGTGACCAGAATGCCCGGGCCTGCTCGCGTGCCCTCGTAGACCTTCGTGGGCGATGGACTGCCGAACCGCTTCACGTGTCCCTCGTCGAGCATCTGCATCACCCGCAGGTTGTGCTTGCCGCAATCCAACACGAGCTCGAGCAGCGTGTTCATATCGAAGTTCACGTTCGTGACCGTGGCGAACAGGGCCTCCTCGACGAACGCATCGACTTCTTCATCGACCATGCCGAGCCGCCGGGCGTGATGGGCATACGCCGCCATCCCCTTGACCCCGTACAGCAGCGTCTCCTGCAACGATTGCATATCCGGGTCCTTCCCGCAGACGCCGATCTCGGTGCAGCCGACTCCCTTGAATACCTGTTCGCACTGGTTACAGAACATGACCGCTCCTTGTCGTGCATGTGGCATGGGTCAAGCCGGCGCGCCACCCACGCAGCGCGCGGCGACGCTTGCCCACTCGGGAGAAGTGTCGGACAATCCATGGTCACTCGCCTTGATTTGTATCAACCGAGACCGGCGATTTCCGCGGAGACCAGTGAAGTGGATGCGGCGTGTCGAGATATCCTGCGTGACTGCGGCTTGTGCGCGAGCCTCGGCGATGCGTCGCTCGACCTGCTCGCCGCCGCCGGCACGATCCGGATATTTCGTCGGGGCGAATTCGTCTTTCGCCAGGGCGACCCCTGCCCCGGCCTCTATGTCGTCGGCCAGGGGCTCATCCGCGTCTACAAGCTGGCCCCGTCGGGCAAGACGCACGTGCTGCACTTCGCCGGCCCGGGCAAGACCTTCGCCGAAGTCGCCGCCATCGGCGGATTCACGTGCCCGGCGCATGCGGAAGCCGTCGAGGACACCCGCTGCGTCCTGATCCCGGTGGAGCCGCTGCACAGCCTGCTCGACGACAACCACGCCCTCTGCCGCGAGCTGCTCGTCGGCATGTCGCGCTGGGTGCATCAGCTCATCGGCCTGCTCGAAGACGTCGTCCTCCGCGACGCCGGCGGCCGCGTCGCCCGCCACCTGCTCGCCTCGGACACGACCGGCGGCCACGAGGCCTTCGCTCTGCCCGTGCTGAAGAAAGACCTCGCTTGCCACCTCAACCTAACCAGCGAAACGCTCTCCCGCACGCTTCGCCGACTCGCCGCCACCGGCCTCATCGAGCTCTATCCCGACCAGAGCCTGCGCATCGCCAACACCGACGCCCTGCGCGAGGTCGCCGACGGCATCCTGCCGGCGGAGTTCGACTGAGCCGTGTTGCCCTCGCCGCCGGCTTGGCCGATCATGCCGTTCAGCCGACCGAATCGGCGACGGACGCGAGGGTATGCTGGAACGGTCCCTGGACGAGTTTGAGGCGATCTTCGAGCGGGCGACCATTCCCGTGCTCGACATCCGCGAACTCGCCCTGACCCGCCTCTCCGCCGTCCTGAAAGGCGACCCGCTCGACGCGTCGATCGTCGCCTTGGCCAGCCACATGCAGCGGCGCTTCGACGCCGAAGTGCAGGTGTACTGGCCCGCCGGCCGCGAGGCGGCGCTCGAACCGGCCCGTGCCGCCGGCCTCACGCCCGCCGAGCGCCCCTTCGCCTCAACGGCGGAACTGGTCGGCCAGGTGGCTATCAGCCGGCGACAGCTCATCCTCGTGCCCGAGCCAGCCAAAGAGGGTCAGCGCCTCCTCGACGTCGCCGCCCTGATCCAGGGCACCGCCCCGCCCGTGCTGCTCGTCCGCCGGCCGATCGCCCAACCCGAAGAGGTCTTCCGCCGGATCCTGCACAGCCTGACGGGAAACTTCCGCCAGACGCAGAACTTCTCGTACTCCTTCACGCTCGTGGAGAACACCGGCGGGTCACTGCTGCTGCTGCACACCATCGACGAAACCGACCTCGCGGACGTGCGACACGCCCTGCGCGTCTCGCCACACGTGCCCGCCGATGGACGACAGGAGTTGCTCGCCGGCCTGAGCAAACAGGGGGAGCGCTATCTGAAGGCGGTCGTCGCCGCCAGCCGCAAGTACCCCTACGAAGTGACCTATCGCCTCGCCCTGGGCGAGGTAGTGCCGACGGTGCAGGAGGAGCTGCGCCGCGGCGGACATACGTTGCTCGTCGTCGGCCACCACCGCGAGGGCCACAGCTTCATCGAGGCGGCCGACTACGAGCTGATGCACGAAGTGCTGGACATCCCGGTATTGGCCCTGTAGCGGCGCGGCCCTACCGCCCGCGGAATCACACGTGGAAATGGACGCTGTATCGCTGTCGCCGCTGCTGCTCGCCACCGCCGAGCCTGCGGCCGCGGTGCCCCACTACCAGACCTGGATCTGCGCGGCCATCCTCGTGATCACGCTCGTCGTCCTGGCCAGCGAACGCATCCACAAGACCGTGCTGGCCCTCCTCGCCGGGGGCGTCTGCCTGCTGCTCGGCGACCTGTGGGGCTACTTCCCCCACGACGCCGGCCACCACCTGCCCCCCTACATCGCCATGATCGAGTGGGAGGTGATCGGCATCGTCATCGGAGCGACCGTCTTCGTCGAAATCGCCGCCCGCTCCGGCATCTTCACCTTCCTCAGCATCCGCATGCTCAAGGCCAGCGGCGGCGACCCCTTCCGCCTGCTCGTCCTCTTCTCGATCCTCACCGCCGTGTTCAGTGCCTTCCTGGACAACATCACGGCGATGATCATCATCGGTTCGCTGACCATCGTCGCCTGCCGCAAGCTCGCCCTCGACGCCAAGCCGTTCCTCATCACCGAAGGAATCATGACCAACGTCGGCGGGCTGCTCACGCTCATCAGCTCCCTGCCCAACATCATCGTCGGCCAGGCCGCCGGGATCAGCTACCTCGACTTCGTCATCGTCGCCGGCCCGTACACCGTGCTGGCCACCGTCGTCACGCTGATCGTCGCCCGCTTCTGTTTCGGCAAGGCGGTCGCCCCGCTGCGCGACCCCGCCGAGCGCCGGCACAACCGCGAGCTCGCCCTCGCTTTCGACGAATGGGAAACCGTCGGCAGCAAGCGCTTCTTCTACACCTCGATCGTCGCGGTCGTCGTGGTGATCCTGGCCTTCGCCCTGCGACCGCAGATCCCCATCCTGCGCGACTTCGGCATCGAGGTCGTGGCCATGGGCGCCGCCGTGATCATGCTTCTCCTGCACGCCCACGACGTCGAGGAAGACCTCAGTCACGTGCAATGGTCACTGGTCTTCTTCTTCATCGGCCTGTTCACGCTGATCGGCGTGCTCGAGCGCGCCGGTGTCCTGCACTACATCGGCGTCGCCCTGGAGAAGCTCACCACCTACACCGGCCACGTCGGCCTCATGTGGTTCACCGCCGCCTTCAGCTCCGTCACGGACAACATCCCCCTGGCCGCGATGCTGGCCCGCATCTTCGGTCCCACCCCCGAGGCCGCCCAGGCCGTTGCCCCCGTCCAATGGTGGGCCATCGTCTTCGGAGCCAACCTCGGCGGGAACATCACCCCCATCGGCTCCGCCAGCACCGTCGTCGCCGTCACCATCCTCAAGAAAAACGGACTCAGGATCACCTTCCTCGAGTTCGTCCGCCTCGGCGCGATCTTCGCGGCGGCACAACTCCTCCTCGGCAGCGGTTACCTGCTCATCCTCCGCGCCATCCTCTAAGGTCGCCATCCCCTGGAAAAACAACACCTTTTTATGTCTTTGTTGTCGTAAATATTTTTGTACAAACGACTTATTGCATTTTTCCGATACCCCTTTACTTTGAACAGGTGTATCGTATACTTGTTTTGAACAATCGTTCAGTACACGTGTTCAACGGAGCCTCGACGATGGCCACGGACGAAACCATCAAACGGATCCTCGACGCCGCAGGTCCGATCTTCGCCGACAAAGGCTTCCGGGAAGCGCACGTCCGCGACATCTGCGAGGCCGCCGGCGTAGGTCTCGCCTCCGTGAACTACCACTTCGGCGACAAGAACCAGCTCTATGTGCGGGTCGTCGAGGCCGCCTTCGAGTACGTCATCCAGAACGAACCGACGCCCACGTGGCCGCCGGGTACGCCACTCACCGAACGGATGCGGACTTGCATCCACGACCTTGCCCGCCGAACACTGCGACCCAAGGACGAGTCCTGGCAGGAACGTCTGCTGACCCGCGAGATCCACGCTCCCACACCCGGCTGCGAGGGAGTCATCCACAAACACATCAACGAGCATCTCCAACCGCTCACGGCCCTCCTCAACGAGGTCTTGCCGGCGGACTTGCCCGATATCGAACGGTGGCGCTACGTGCTCACCATTACCGGCCAGATCCTGCATTACGACAGCCATCGCGACGTCATCGCCGTGATCATAGGCGAGGCGGCGGACGGACCAGCCTTCAGCGCCGAGGCCCTCGCCGAGCACATCACCCGCTTCACGCTGGCCGCCCTGGGGCTCGCCCCAACCCTCGGACAACAAACAGGGAGTGACCCTTCATGAGTACGCTCGATACGGCGACGCAGCAATCCACCACCGATGCCCCTCAGCCGGTGCAGACCCGCGGACGGGGAGGCCGCTGGCTCCTCGGCATCGGCGGCGGCCTGATCGTCATCGCTGCCATTGCCGGCGGTGGCTATCTGATGAACCGCGACAAAGCCACCGCGGCCGATCCCACTGAGACCGACGCACGCCCGGCCGTACACGCCATCGTCGCCCCGGCCCGCCAGATGGAGTTCCAGAACACGCTCGTCGCGCAGGGCAACGTCCAGGCCAAGAACTTCGCGATGATCTCCCCCCGCGTCGCCGGCACGCTCGAGACCATCATGGTCGACGAGGGCGATACGGTCGAAGCCGGCGTCACGCGCCTGTTCCAGACCGACTCGGTGCGGCTGGCCAAGGCACTCGAAGTGCGCGAGCACGAGGTCAACGTCGCCGAGCAGTCGCTGCGTGAGAAGCGGGCCTCACTGGAGAAGAGCCAGGCCGACTTCGACAAGGCCGAGTACGACTGGAACCGCTACCAGGACCTCTACGCCCGCGGCGTGTCCTCCCAGGATGAATACGAAGAAGCCGAGGCCGAGTACCGCCGTTGCACGGCCCTGCTCAAGCTCGCCGACGCCCAGGTGGACTTGGCCGACGCCCAGTTGGCCCAGTCCCGTTCGGCCCAGGCCATCGCCGAAAAGGATCTGGCCGACTCCCTCGTCGTCGCCCCGATCAGCGGGCGGGTCACCGCCCGCTACCAGGAACCGGGCGAGATGGGCGCGCCGGGCCAGCCCGTCCTGCGCATCGAGGATCCGTCGCTGCTGGAGGTGTCGGTGTACCTGCCGGCACAAGCCTACGGCAACGTCGAACCCGACCAGACGCCGATGTGGGTCACCGTCAACGGCGTGGACCTCGGCGAGCACGCGGTGAGCTACAAGAGCCCGACGATTGACACCACCCTGCGAACGTTCGAGGCGCGCTGCCTGCTGCCCGATCCGCCCGCGGCCGTCGCCGCCGGCGCGATGGCCGACGTGCGCGTCGTGCTCGAGCGCCGCCAGGGCCTCGGCGTGCCGCGCGATGCGCTCCAGCGGCGCAGCGGAGGCGAGGTCGTCTTCATCGTCGAGAACGATCAGGCGCGGATGATCCCCGTGGACGTCGGCCTGGAGACGGACGGCATGGTCGAGGTCAGCGGCGAAGGGCTGACCGCCGGCGCGGCGGTGGTCACCGTCGGCGGCTACTTCCTCGATCCCGGCCAGCCGGTCACCGTGCAGCAGGAGACGCCCTGATGTTTCTCTCCGACGCCTCGGTCAAGCGACCGATTGCGATGAGCTGCATCATCATCGGGCTGTCCCTGCTGGGCCTGAACGCCTATCGCAAGATGGGCCTCGAGCTCATGCCCCGCATCGACCTGCCCTACATCACCATCACGACGCTCTACCCCGGGGCCAGCCCCGAGGAAATCGAAACCGACATCGCCAAGCGCATCGAGGACCAGGTCGTCGGCATCGACGGCCTTAAGCACGTCAGCTCCTCATGCATGGAAAACGTTTGCCAGACGCTGCTCGAGTTCCACCTCGACGTCGACGTCGACATCGCCGCCACCGACGTGCGTGAGAAGATCGACCTGGTCCGCGCCGACTTCCCCGAAGGCGTCGAGGACCCGCAGATCCTCAAGTACGACGTCAACTCCAAGCCGATCATCCAGTTGGCCCTCACCGGCGACGTCCCGGTCGATGAGCTCTACGACTACGCCGACAACACGCTCAAGGACCGCCTCACGGTCATCTCCGGCGTGGCCGAAGCCAGCCTGATCGGCGGCGCCGAGCGCGAGGTGCACGTCTCCCTCGACCGGGACGAGCTCGCCGCCCGCGGCCTGTCGAGCACCGACGTCGTCACCGCCGTCCAAAACGGCGTGCGCACGATCCCCTCCGGCCGCGTGCGCGAACGCGGCACCGAGTATTCGGTCAAGTTCGACGCCGACTATGACCGCGTCGAGGACATCGGCAATCTCGAAGTCGCCAACCGCGACGGCCAGCGTTGCTATCTCAAGGACATCGCCGACGTCGACATGTCCACCGAGGAGCTGCGCCAGGCCGCCGAAATCGACGGCCGCCCCTGCATCGCCATCAAGGTCGTCAAGAAAGCCGACGCCAACGCCGTCAAGGTCGTGCACAGCGTCCGCGACGCACTGGACCGGCTTCAGGCGGAGCTGCCCGGCGGCATGGAGCTCGTCTGGGTCACCGACGACGGCACCTTCACCGAGGCCACCGTCAACAGCGCCTGGATCAACGTCGGCCAGGGCATTCTCCTGACCGCCGCCATCCTCTTCATCTTCCTCTACAACCTGCGGGCCCTGCTGGTCGTCTCGATCACCATGCCGCTGACGATCATCATCGGCCTGTTCTTCATGCAGTTGTGCGGCTTCACCCTGAACTTCTCGACGCTGGTCTCCATCGGTATGTCCGTGGGCATCCTGGTGACCAACTCGATCGTCGTGCTCGAGGCGATCGTCAAACGGCTGAACGAAACGGGCAATCCGAAGGAAGCCGCCCGCCTCGGCAGCAGCGAGGCCTTCGTCGCCGTCCTGGCCAGCGCCGGCACGAACATCGTCGTGCTGTTCCCCATGGCCATGATGGGCAGTCTCGTCGGCCTGTTCACCCGGCCGTTCTCGGTCACGATGCTCATCATGACCGCCGTCTCACTCTTCATCTCCTTTACGCTGACGCCGATCCTCTGCGCCGTGCTGCTCAAGCCGCAGGCCCCCAACTCGCGCTCGCTGCTCACGCGGCTGGAGCGCGGCTGGAACCGCGGTTTCGACCGCGTGATCGCCGCCTACCGCGCTGTACTGACCTTCAACGAGCGGAACCGCCCCGTCGCCGTGCTCACGCTGCTCGTCGTCGCCGCCATCCTCGTGCACTCGCTGCGCCTCGGCGGCAGCCTCGGCACCAGCATGGCCACCGACGCCGACCGCGGCGAAGTGGCCGTCAAAGTCGAATTCCCCTCGCGCTACAGCCTGAATCAGACCCGAGAGCGCGTCGCCGAGATCCAGGACATTCTTCGCGACCTGCCCGAACTGCGCCACACGCTCGCCGTCATCGGCAAGGTCGAAGGCGTATTCGGCCAGTCCTCCGAAGGTGTCCAGCTTGCCCAATTCACCCTCAAGTTCTCCGAGCGCACCGAGCGCACGCTGACCATTCACGACCTCATGACCAACATCCGCTCGCGGATGGCCGGCCTCCCCGACGCCATCGTCACCGTCAGCATGCCCTCGTTCATCGGCGGGCAGGAAGCCGACGTCCAACTCGAGATCGCCGGAGACGACTTCACCGCCCTCGACCGCATGGCCCTGGCCAGCCGCGACCTGGCCGAACGCATCCCCGGCCTGCTGGACTTCGATACCACCGTGCGCACCGGCAAGCCCGAGCTACGCGTCCGGCCGCAACGCGCTGTGCTGGCCGATCTCCAGTCGCCCGCCACCGGCCTCGGCATGGCCCTGCGAGCCAACATCGAAGGCCTCGAGGCCGGCACCTACAAGCGCGGCGCCCGTACCTACGACATCGTCGTCAAGCTCGACGAGCAGCCCGGCAAGGACCAGGTTGCCGGCTTCCTCTTCCCGGGCGGCGCCGGCCACCCCGTGCTGCTGACCGGCCTGGGCAGCGTCGAGGAGGACCTCGCCCCCGTGCAGGTCATCCGCAAGGACAAACGCCGCGTCTCGAAGCTCTTCGCCAACCTCGGCTCGACGTTGCCCCTCGGCACCGCGGTCAACGAGATCAGCGCCACTATCGACGATCACAAGCTGCTGCCGACCGGCTTCGATTACGACTTTGCCGGCCGCTACGAGACGATGTCCGAGGGGCAGGAAGCGCTCGGCGAGGCCGGCCTCATCGCCGTCATGCTCGTCGTGCTGACGCTCGCCGCCATCCTCGAATCGTTCAAGCAGCCGATCCTGATTCTGGTCACGCTGCCGCTGACGCTCATCGGCATCTTCTGGTCTCTCGCCCTCACCGGTAACAACGTCGAGATCTTCGTCATCATGGGCGGCGTCATGCTCATCGGCATCGTCGTCAACAACGCCATCCTCATCATGGACCAGTTCAACGTCCACGTTCGCGAAGGTGTGCCGCGCCACATGGCGATGGTGAGCGCAGCCTGCGAACGCTTGCGCCCCATCGTCATGATCACGCTCGCCGCCGTCCTCGGCATGCTCCCCATGGCCTTCGGCCGCGGCATCGGCGCCGAGATGCGTAACGCCATCGGCATCTCCTCCGCCGGCGGCATCCTCGTCTCCGGCATTCTGACCATGCTGGTCATGCCGATCCTCTACGACCTCTTCACCCGCCGCGGCACCGCCAAACACTAGCCGCCGAGAAAGGGGACTGGCTCCGAGCCCCCAGCGCTCCCCCGAACGCAATAAAAGGGGACATTCTACTTTATCCAACCACTCCCTCCCTCAGAAAGTAGAATGTCCCTCTTAAGTGTTCGTATTCGCGTGTCCCCTTTGCCCCTCTGTTCCTTTGTTCCTCCGCTCCTCTGCCCCTTCGCCCCTCCAACCCCGCCCGGCGCGTTACAATGCCCCCGGTCGATCCGGAGGACCCGCCATGACGACCCGACTCCTGCTTCTGGCCGTGGGGTTGGTCGCGGCGGCGGTGCTCCTGCTGTCGCTTGTTCCGCAGGACTCGCCACCGCCGGACAGAATCACTCCCGCCACCTCTCAGCCACCGACAACCCAAGCCGCCGACCTGCCACCCCACGTCACACGCGACGAAAACGGCGCCCTGCAATGGCCCCGGCCGCGCACCAAGGATCGCGAAACCGACCGCCACCGCATGGTCGCCACGCAAATCGCCCGCGGCGACCACACCAGTCAGGCCGTCACCGACCCGCGCGTCCTCGACGCCATGCGCGCCGTCCCCCGCCACGAATTCGTCCCCGAGGACCGCCGCCGCAGCGCCTACGCCGACACGCCACTACCCATCGGCTACGGCCAGACCATCTCGCAACCCTACATCGTTGCCCTGATGACCGAACTCCTCTGCGTCGAGCCCGGCCAGAAGATTCTCGAAATCGGCACCGGTTCCGGCTACCAGGCAGCGGTGCTCAACGAACTCACGCCCTTCGTCTACTCAATCGAGATCGTCGCCCCGCTCCATCGCCAGGCCTCCGACCGCTTCCGCCGACTCGACTACCAGACGATTCAGCTCCGCGAAGGCGATGGCTACGACGGCTGGTCGGAAGAGGCCCCCTTCGACGGCATCATCGTCACCTGCGCCGCCGGCCACGTTCCGCCGCCGCTTTGGGACCAACTGAAGCCCGGCGGGCGCATGGTCATTCCCGTCGGCGGCATTTACGACACGCAGCGTCTGCTCGTGCTCGAGAAGCAGGCCGACGGCTCGCGTCAGAGCCGCAACGTCTTGCCGGTGCGCTTCGTGCCGATGACGGGCAAAGCCCAACAACAACCATGACCGCGGCTCCCGCCGACCCACCGCTCGCCCCGCGTCTGGCCTCAACCGCCCTCGCCGTCGCCTGCCTCAGTGCCGGCCTGCTCGCCTGGGAAATCGAACTGATGCGCCGGCTGCTCATCGAGCGCTGGCATCACTTCGGCTACCTCGTAATCAGTGTGGCCCTACTGGGCTTCGGCGCCAGCGGCACACTGCTCGCCCCACTCGCTGGCCGCATCCGCCGCCGCCCACAGCGCTGGCTCTTCGCCCTGTCGGCGGCGTTATTCGTCGCCCTGCTCGTGTTACCGCGTGTCGCCGCCGAGTTGCCGGTAGCCGCTCGCTTCATTCCTCAGGACTTGTGGCGCCAGGTCGGCTGGTGGTCGCTGTACTGGCTCGCAGCGCTCATACCCTTCCTCCTCGGCGGAGCGTACATCGGCGCCGCCCTCCTGACCGCCGGCCCGCACGTCGGCCCCATCTACGCCGCCAATCTCGTGGGCAGTGCCATCGGTGCCGCCGGCGCCGCGCTGCTCAGCTCCAGATTGGTGCCGATTCACGCGCACTGGCCCTGGCTGGCGGCGATTCTCGTCGCCGTGCTCTGCGGACCGCTCCCGCCCGCCGCCCGCTACAAGCACTGGCCACGGCTCGCGATCGTCGCTGCGCTCACTCTCGCCGCCGTCGCCACCGAAACCAGCTGGCCGCTCGCCCCCGTCTACGACGAGCACAAGTACGCCGCCCGCCTGCAACTCCTGGCCAAACAAGACGCGGTCCGCCGCATCGCCGCCCGGGCCGATCCCCACGGCTACGTCGAACTCTACGCCAGCAACCTGTTCCACGACCTGCCCTTCCTCGCCCTCAGCAGCCCGCCCCCGCCGATGTTCAGTCTCGTCGTCAACGGCGATCCCGCCGGCTCGGTCCTGCGCATCGACGACGCGTCCGGCGCCGCCGTCATGGACCGCACGCTCATGGCCCTGCCCTATCGCCTGCTGCCGGAGCGCCCCCGCGCGCTCCTGGCCGGCGAGACCGGCGGCACAAACGTCTGGCTCGCCCGGCGTCAGAACGCCGCCCGAATCGATGCGACCCAGCCGAACACCGCCATTTTCGACCTGCTCCGCGCTCACGCGCCCGCGGTCCTCGCCGACGACCACGTCCACTGGCACACGCACCACACACGCGCCTTCCTCGCCACCGCCCCGCCCGGCCAGATCGACCTCATCCAGATCGCCGCCGTCGAGGGCCTCGGCTTCGGCGCGACCGGCCTGCACGGTCTCGCCGAAGATCACCTGCTGACCGTCGAGGGTCTCGCCGCCGGCCTGCGGGCCCTCAGCGACGACGGTGTCCTCGCTGTCTGCCGCGGCCTGCAATACCCCGGCCGCGAGAACATCCGCCTGCTGGCCACCCTGTCGGCCGCCCTCGAAAGCGCCGGCATCCGCGACGCCGGCCCGCATCTCATCCAGGTCCGCGACTACCTCGGCATCTGCACGCTCGCCCTGAAGCAACCACTCGACAACACACGCCGCCAGAAGCTGCGCGACACCATCACCGAACTCGGCCTCACCCCCATCTGGTATGACGGCGTCCCCGCCGCCGACCTCAACCGCCCCGACGTACTGGAAGACCCGCCCGGCCATCCGCACGACTGGCTGCACGAAGCCGCCGTCGAGATCCTCTCCCCCCGACGACAGGCGTTCTTCAACCGCTGGCTGCTCAACGTCCGCCCGCCACATGACGACAGCCCGTTCTTCTGGGATTTCTACAAGCCCGGGGCGATCGCCGCCCTGAAGCAAACCTACGGCGATCTCTGGCTCACCCGCGCCGAGCTCGGCCGCCTGTTCCTCTACGTCTCGCTCGTACTCACGTCGGCCGCCGCGGTCGTGCTGATCCTGCTACCGCTCGGCGTTGTCGAGCTGCTCCGCCGACGAAGCACCGCCCGACAACAGCGCGCCAATCAGGGAAGGGGAAACGCGCCGCGTATGGTGCTCTACTTCGCCGGCATCGGCCTCGGCTTCATGGGCATCGAGATGGCCCTCATCAGCCGCGCCATCCGCTGGCTCGGCGAACCCGTGCTGGCCAGCGCCCTCGTCATCGGCGGACTGCTCGTGCTCAGCGGCGGCGGCAGTCTCATCTCCCGCCGAATCGTGCGCCAGCGGATCTGGCTCGCGCCAACAATGGCGGCCACAGGAGCCATCGCCCTGTGGCTGCTCGGTTGGGGCCTGACCGGCGGCGTGTGGTGGCTGCTGGCGGCGGTGCCCACCGCCTGCTGCCTCGGCATGTCGCTACCCAGCGGCATCCATCAACTGAATGAGCATGCCCCCCGGCTCGTCCCCTGGGCGTGGGGTGTCAACGGCGTTGCTTCGGTCTGCGGTACATCCGCCGCCATCGCCCTGGCCATGATCGGCGGCTATCACATCGTGATGCTCGCCGCGGCGGCTGCGTATGCCCTCGCCGCCGTGGCCGCTATCTCACGTGCCCCCGCGCCCGCCGTGTGCTTGCCTTAAGGACCACCGCCGCCCCCACCACGATGCTCAAGCCGCCGAGACCGGCCAGCATCGACTTCGGCCAGCGCCGCGAGACAGTCACGCTGCGCCCCTCCATCCCCACCTTCTTCAGCGCCAGCACCAGATCATCAAGCGGCACCCGCATGTGCCCGTCGCATTCCGTCATGAAGCGCCCCCCCTCGCCCTCCACGGACGAATAGCTGCCACCCTTTTCGACCGGCCCAGTCATGATCCGCCGGACGACGCGCTCCGGCGCATCCGCCGGCGCGTCACGCAACAGACTCTGCACGCGAGCCAGCGACGCCGGCGCCCGTTTTCGCACCTGCCGCAGCCACTCGGTCAGCAGCCGGCCCATATACGCATCCGCCGCGTCGAACACATCCTCCTGAACAGGAGCCTCCAGCGTGCCGTGCTTCGTCGGCTCCCAGGTCAGCGTGAACTTGGTGTGCAGGTCAGCGGCCCCGTCGCGCAGCTCCGGCCAGCCGACCGCCGCCACTTGCTCCGGCACCGGCGGCAGCACCACCCGATAATCACCCAGTCGCAGATCGCCCGACCCGATCGACAGCGGCCAGTCTCGACCGCCGATCTCCAGGCCCACGGCGACGTCCGTGGCCCGGCGCCAGGCATCGCGCTGCGCCTCGGCTTCGGCGGCCCGCTCACGCTCCACCGTGCGGACCTCAGCAAACATGAACGCGCCGACCAGGACAAGAACCAACCCCACGACCAGCAACATGCCCAGCACCGGCCGCCGCGGGACCAGCACAATCACGCCCACGCCGAGCAGCAACAGCAACAACACCGCGATGACGCCCACGCTCATGTTCCACTCCCGGCGTGCCTTACACAACAACGGCGTTCGACCGCCGGTGCGACGGCCAACCCAACAGCACAACCGCCACCAGCATCGGCACGACCGTGGCCAGCGCCGGGCTGACGATCGCTTTCGGTTCGATGGTCCGCCAGTCCGTTTGGAGCAACCCCTGCCAGGCAATGCTCGCCTCGGGCGACAACGCGTTCACCACCGCCCACAACAGCAGCGCACAACCCAGGCAGCCACGCAGCAGGTGCGCGCCGCCCCCGCGCCGCCGGGCCATCAGCAGCAGAGCACCGCCGGCCACCACCAGCCCGAGCATGAGTGCCCCCGGCACGCCGTCGCGGATGAAGCTCAACAACTGCGGCGGCAACTCACCCGAGCCCCGCTCCTCCGCCCACTGGCTCAGCGCCCCATGGCTCACCGCCAGCACGACCCCCGCGAGCAGCAGCAGCTTGCCCACAAACGACACGCCCGCATCCACCGTCCGTCCCACGAACGACGGCGCCGACGCGTCGATGATCACCGGCTCGACCGGCTCCATCGCTTCCGCCGCCGGAGGCGCCACGCGATCCTCCGCCACGGCCACCGCCGGCCCCGCCGACGTGCTCGCCCAGCCGGCGTCCTCCGCCATGTCGTACTCATCGTCTGCCGGCGGCGGTGGCGGTACCTGGTTGCCGACGGTCGAACCGCCGCGCCGACCGGGCGCGAGCAGCGCCACCAGGGCCACGACACTCCCCACCACCAGTCCAAAGATCGCCCCCGCCTGCTCATCCCCGTGCGGCATCTCGGTGTACGCGAGAATGCTGCTCATGCCCGCCGCCAGCGTCAGGCCCAGCGAGACCACGAGCATGCGCATCGTCCCGCCCCAGATCGTCCGCCGCCGCTGCTGAAACGTCTTCGTCAACAGGAAGGGCAGCCATGCCAGACCGCCCAGCAGCGCAAACAGCAGCGCCGCACCAGCGTCGCCGCAGGGCGCCACGCTGATCAGGGTAACCAGCGCCGACACCATCCCCACCAGTACCAGCAGGCTCAGCACGCCGAACACGCCCTGCAGCATGTGGCTGCGCGGCCGCGTGCCGTCCGCCTCCAAAGCCACCAGCGTGACCGCTCCCCCCGCCACCAGCCCGAAGATCGTCCCGCCCAGCTCTTCATTATCCAGCTCCATAAAGGCCGTCACGCTGACCATGCCCGCCACCAGCGTCAGCCCCAGCGAGACCACCAGCGGACGCAACGTCCCACGCCACAACCCGCGCTGGCGCTGCTGATACGTCTTCGTCAGCAGAAACGGCAACCACGCCACCCCGGCCAGCGTCGCAAACAGCAACCCCGCACAGGCCTCTCGGTCGCGTCCGAAAACCCAGTTGTATTCCCCGTCGTGCGTGTAGCACTGCGGCGGCGCGATCACCAATACAAAGAACGCCCCCAGCGCGCACGCCACCACCAGCGTGCTCAGCACACCATACCACCCGCGCACGGCCGCACTCCGCGGCGGGCCGGTCTCCACTTCGACGGGCGGCGCCGGCGGCGGGCCCTGGCGGACCGGCGTCCGGCTCCCCGCCGGGTCACGCCACCGCACCGCTAACCGGCCCCACAGGCTGTGACGCCGGCTCCGCCCGCCCGGACCAGACGGCGGTGTCGTGCCCGTCGCGACCCCAGGAGTACCGCCCCACAACGATGCCCCCGCCTGCGTTAGCAGTGACATCGTCGCGCACAGACACGCCGCCGGGAACGAGAATTTCCCGGCGTCCAGAATCGCCGCCGCGATCGCCCCGATGATCGCCGGCCACACCGCCCGCCCGGCGCTCACCTCGCCCCGCTGGCCCGCCTCGATGCGCCCTGTCCAATCACACAGGACCAGCACCGCCAGGAGCGCCACCAGCATGCGGGCCAGTGGCTCGCTCTCCTCGGCCGCCACGGCGAAGGCGGGGACCATGAACATCGCCGTCACCCCCGCATACGCCAGCCGATTCCACATCCCTCCCTTCCACGCCGACCAGCGCAACACCCGGAAGTACGCCACCAGCGGACCAGCGCAGCCGGCCACGTTCGCCAGCACAAAGACGATCGCCCGGTCGATGTTGCCCGTCACCAGCGCCAGGCCGAGACCCACCGCTACGGCCACCGCCACCAGCACGAACCGCTGCGCCCGCCGGGCCCGCAACGCCTCCGTCTGCACCGGATCCCGCCGCGGCCCGCCGCCCGCCTTGCGCCGCAGCTTCTCCGCCGCCCGCTCCAGCTTCTGCGAAAACCGGTCCACCTTCTCCTGGTACCGCCGCCCCATCTCGTCCGCCCGCCCGGCCCGCTCGCGCACGTCCAGCGGCGGCACCGGTGGCAGGCGCGGCGGTGTGGTCATCGTCCGCTCCGGATCGAGCGCCTCCGGATGTCGCGGCCCGCGCGTCAGCGTCGCCGGATCGAACGACGCGATGCTCGCGTCCACATCGGCGCACTGCCGCAGCTCGTCCGCCATCTCGTTCGCGCTCTGGTAGCGGTCCTTCGGATCCTTGGCCAGGGCCCGGGCGATTACGTTGGCGAACGGCTCGGGAATGCCGCTGAGATCCGGATGGTCCGTCAGGTGCCGCATCAGGATCTCGCCCATGCTCGACCCCGTGAACGGCAGGCTGCCGGTCAGCAGCTCGAACAGGATCACGCCCACCGCGTAGATATCGATCGCCTGCGTGTAGCTGCCCGAGCCGATCTCCGGCGCCATGTAGTGCACCGTGCCCACGCTCACCGTCTGCCCGCTGTGCCGGCTGACGGACATGTGCTTGCTCAGCCCGTAGTCACCGATCTTCACGTAGCCGTCGTCGTAGAACACATTCGCCGGCTTCAGATCGCGGTGCACGATGCCCCGCTCGTGCAGGTAGGAGAGCCCGCGGGCCATACCGTCCACGAAGAACGCCGCTTTCTGCGGCCCCAGCCCTCGCGGCTCGGCCAGCATCAGCTCGCGCAGCGACGGCCCGCTCACGTACTCCATGATGACGAACGGATCGCCCTCGCTGTTGTGCCGCACGTCGTAGATCGTGATCAGGTGCGGGCTCTTCAGGTTCATCACGTGCGAGATGCCGCGCAGCTCGATCTCCGGGTTCTCACGCAGGTACTTCAGCGCCACCTGCTTCCCCGAGTCGGTCAGGGCGTAGTACACCTCGCCGAAACCACCGCGACCGACGGCCCGCTGCACCGTGATCCCATCCAGCGGTCGATCGCCATGTCGAAACGTGTACGCCACCGCATATCCTCCGCGCGCCGGCGGCTCCCGCCGCCCGGACGCCCGCCGTCCTCATTACGCCAGCGGTTCGTCCTGCATCTCGTAGACCTTCATCGTCAACCGTACATCGCCGAAATCGTGCGTCGTACCCAGCCGCAGCGCCTTCGCGTCGCCCAGCTTCCCACCGCCCGACGTCGCCTCTCGCCCGCACAACCGCCCACCCCGATCGAACAGCACGACCTGCGTCGCTCCGTCGGGGGTGCGCACGTGGCAGCTAGTTTGCGGCCCGATCAGACCCGTCTCGCGGAACAGCAGCACCTGGCTTACATCCTGCGGCAGCCGGCACCGGTGCGACACATGCAGCACGGCCGTGTCACTCCGCACGCTCGGCTTGCGGAACACCAGCTTGCCGCCCGGCTCGAGCACGATCCGGTCTCCGTCCCGCAACAGCGTCCGCTGCACGTCGCGCCGATTCACCCGCACTCGCCCATGCGCCACCAGGAAGTAATCGCCGCCGTCGCGCACGATGTCCGCATGATGCGACCGAATGCTCGCCGGAATCGGCACGTCGATCTCCCGACTGCCACCCGACCGCCCCAGCCGCACACGATCCTGCCCCAGCACCAGGCTGCTCCCCGCCCCATCCACCAGCAGCAGCAGCGCCTTTCCCCCCAGCAGCGCATCGTGCGGACTCGCCGGCGGCGGTGGCGGCACAACCTCGTTCGCCCGCACCGTCGGCGCAGCTTTCGCCGGCGCGGCCGCCGGCCCCGCCATCGTCGCCAGCAGACCCAGCGGCGACGCCAGCAGCATGTCCTGACCCTCGGTGATCCGCGTCAGCGCCGCGTGCAACTCATCCACCCAACCCAGCCCCGACCGCGCCGCCCGCAGCCGCAACACCGTCTCCCGCAAACCGGCGTAGTTCCGCTCGCCGAGCTGCTCCGCCGCCCGCCCCCACAGCCCCGCCATCCGCTCGTACACTTCCAGCCCGGGATGCCACGCGCTCAGCGCCCCCAGCCCCGCCCGCGCCGCCAGGAACCGCCCCAACTGCCCCTGCCGCAGCCATTCCTCCAACACGCGCTCGTACGCCGTCGCCAGCCGACCGGCGAACGCATCGCTCTCCCGCGAGCGTCCGTGCCGCTCACCCGCCTCCTGCCACAAACGCAACGCCGTCGGCACGTCGCCACGATCCAGCGCGTCCCCCGCCTGCGTCAGCAACTCCGCACTGCGCTGCACCCGGATATCCAGCCGCTCGCGCAGATCCTCGCGCTGCTGCGTATCGTCAACCCGCTCGATGGCCAGCCGCCCCGAATCCAGCCGGCCGGCCTGCACGTTCGCCGCCGCCTCGTCATAGACCGCCCGCTCGGCGGACTCCCGCTGCCGCCGCTCGGCGGTGTGGGCCTGCACGCGCTGCCGCAATTCCTCCGCTTCGGGTCCGCCCCGCCCCACGGCCTGCAAACGCTCCAGGTCTTCCCCCGCCGCCTCGTAACGACCCGCCTGCAAGTGCAGCCGTACCCGCGCCAGCAGCGGACGCACCAGGTCATCCAGCAGCTTCTGCCCCCGCCGCTGCTCCCGGATGTCCGGTTCGGCCGCCAGCCCGTACGCCTCGTCGAGGCGTCCCTCGGCCAGCGCCCGCTCGGCGGCCCGCAGCCTTACGAATAACCAGTGACTGAACATCGCAACCCTCGAGCTCCGGTCACCACGACGGGACGGACCGCATTCTAGCCGCAAACGTCGGCCGCCCGGCCCAACGCCCCGCCCTGGGCGCGGCCTGTGTCCGGCACAGACGTATTCACCCGCAACGGGCGGTTATTCACGCATTCCCCCCCACGCGGGGCCAATGGCCGCTTGGTCCACTCCAGGTGCCAGAACCTGCCCAGTGCGAAAGAGAATGGTGCCTGCATGTCAAGTAACACCGTGGTCATCGAGTTGCTGCAGATTCTGACGCAGCCCTGTGAGTACGTCACCCTGGGGGTCGAGGAACAGACATGTCCTCGCCTCTCAGATCGGCTGCCGGCGGGCAGCTGACCGCAGCATATGGTAGTTCAGGCCTACCCATCCCCATTTAGTAGTACATGCCGTCCGGCCGACGCGCAAAAACTGCGCGACCAGCGATCGCGGTTGACAAACGCTTATCACCGACCGGTAAAAGGTCGATGCCCTGGATGTGGCGCACGGATTGCGCTGGCGAAAGTCGGAGTCATGCCATGAGATCCGCCCACGCTTGGTACCTGCTCTTCGCCGCCCTGCTGTTGCTGGGCGTGCTGGCGGTCCTGCTCATCGGCCTCGGTATCCTGCGCAGCCCGGCGGAGACACGTTGGATCGGCGTCGCACTCGTGCCGGTGATCGGCCTGGTCGTGAAACTGCTCGGCCAGGAGTTCCAGCGCTTGGGCGAACGACGGCGTCCCCTGAGCCCCCCACAACCCCCGCCCGTCCCAACTTTCCGTTCTGACGAGCGCAATCTTTGCGCCGCGCCCGGCGCAACGCAGCGAGAAGAACCGCCCGCGCCAAGCCCGCCGCAAACAAACCTCCAGGATCCTTACCCATTGCTCCAGTGACCGCGATAATCGCAAGGTTCTGCAAAATAGAGATTTACGCTCCAGATTGTGTCGCAAAGCCAGAAACGCGATACCGCGCGGAAATAATCTCTCGATTGCCTCAAGCCACACTCACACTCAACCGATGTCCAATGCCAGCCAACCGCGCCCGTACCGTTTCTTTGGTGGAGTTTTCGAGAGAAGCGGAGGCTGCAGGATGTTGCCCTGGTGGTTGTGGGAACTCCTCAGAACACTGTCCCAGATGTGCGATTACGTATGCCTGGGGGTGGAGCTCTAGCCATGGACGGCTGGCCGCTCGAAACCTGTTTCTCGCCTCGTGAGCAGCGGTGGGGCCGCTACATGGAAACCGCCATGTGGCTGGTTAGCGCAGCCTTGTTGGCAGCCCTCTTCGCCTGACGCCGGCTGTCAACCGCAGAACCTTCGCGACACCGGGGACGGCGGATGACCGCCCGCTGACGGTCCTCTCGCTCACCCGCCGGGCGCATTCGCCCCCCGGGATCTTTCATCCCTCTTCCCGCCGGCCAGCAGCGTGCTAGACGCAGCCTCGCCGTCGGCGAGCCAGACCGGTCCGGGCCCCAACTGCATCTGCCGCACGCGCAACGCGTTGACCAGGTACACCACACTCCCGCTCACCAGCAGCGTCCCCAGCGCCAGGAACACGTGCACCTGCCACAGCGCGACCGACCAGCGCGCCCCCAGCGCCACCGTCACGATACCCCCGGCCAGCGCCAACAGACACACGCCCCCCAGCAACCGCCGCGGCCATGTCGGTGCCGCCGGCAGTAGCCCCACCAGCACCGCCGCCAACGCCGCCCACAGCACGATCGTCGCCCCCAGCATCTTCCACTCGATCTTTCCCTGCGACGCCCCGCCCAGCAGCGCCCGCAGCGCCTGCACGTGCACTTCACACCCGTAGACCCCCTCGCCTGCCGCTGTCCGGTAGTAGTCCATCAGCGGCAGCGTGTGCCCCACCAGCACCACCTGCCCCGCAAACCACCGCCGCACCTGTTCATCGTCCGCGGCGAGCACTTGCTCCAGCGACAGTCGGCGCGTCGCCTCCGGCGGTCCCGGGTCGATCCGCACGTGCATCCGGTACACGACGTCACCCGCCCGCAACATGCCGTCGCCCGAATTCCGGCCGATCCGGTCGACCTCCCATACGGGAATGCGGTCGGTGCCCGTGTGCCAGCGCTGTTCGCCCCGGGCCACCTGCCGCTTCCGGTAGCTGAGCATGACCTCCCCCGGCTCCACGTTCAGTTGCAGCGCCGCGTCCGGATAGCGGGCCGCCGCGAAACCGGCCACGGCCAGCCCCGGGACCGGTGGAGCCAATCCGCGCGACACGCACACCGGCACGATCCACTCGTGGCCGCGCTCGTCCGGATCCGCGGACAGCAGCGTCCCCCAGCTATGCACGCGCGAGCGAATCTCCGCGCACATCACCGGCTCGCTGTTCAGATCAATCTCACGCGTCCCCATCACCACCGGCACACCGCTGTTCCGCAACGCATCCAGACCGCGCAACAACTCCGCGTCGTAATCCGGCTTGCACTGCGGCAGGAAGTAGTCGCAGATGACCACCTGCGGCTGCACCGTGGCCAGCCGCTGCAAGAGCAGGCCGAGCACCACTCGCCACGTGCCCGAGTCCCTCGCCTTCATCCCCGCCGCCTGCTCGATCTCCCCGCGCGCCAGCGTCTCGATCGTCCCCGGCGTGAACGCCACCAGCGAGATCGGCGGCACGTCCACCGCCGCCCCGAACCAGCGCGCCTCTGCCCGCCAGGCCAGCACCGTCAGCAGCACGGACACGACCATCACCAGGAAGACGCGCACCGCCAGCGGCCGCGTGCGCAGCACGTACGACGCCGACCGCGCCAGTTGATAGCCGAGCGTCGGATTGCGATATGCGCGAATGACCCGCCCGGCGAGGTAATGGTCGAGATCGTCGATGAGCTCGGCGCAGTTGGCGTAACGCTGCTCGGGCAAGGGGGCCACGCAACGGCTGATGATCGCCGCCAGATCCTCGGCCCGGGCCACACCACGAGCCTGCAGCGTCCGCAGCAGCCGGTCCGGCCACGTGGCCAGCCGGGCCGCCTCCCCGGTCACGCAGTGGTACAGCAGCGCCCCCAGGGCGTAGACATCCGCCCGCCCGTCCACGTTCTCACCTGCCATCTGCTCCGGCGCGATGTAGCCCAGCGTGCCCAGCGCCCCCTCAGACACCGGCATCGGCGTGCGCTGCGCGTCGTCACGCAGCTTCAGCCGAGTGGCGATGCCGAAATCGAGAATGTGCGGCTCGCCATCCGCATCAATGAGAATGTTCTGCGGCTTGATGTCGCGGTGCACGACGCCCTGGGCATGGGCGTAGCCCACGGCGGCGGCCACCGTCTTGATCAGCTCTATGCGCTTCGCCAGCGACAAATGCCGCCGGCGGATGTGCTGGTCCAGTTGCTCGCCGGCCACGAAGTCCATCGTGTAGTACAGCGGCGGCTTGCCCAGATGGGCCTCGTACAGCGTGGCGATGTTCGGGTGCCGCAGCCGGGCGATCAGGTGCACCTCGTTCTGGAAGTAGCGGGCCCGCACCGGCGTCTTGCCGAAGAGAATCTTCAGCGCCTCGGTCCGCTGCTTGGCATGGTGCACGACCTTGTAAACCACCCCGAACCCCCCCTCACCGATCCGCTCCACCACCGTGTAGTGGGGCAGACGCGGCAGCCGACCGAGCGTCGCCTCGCGATAGCGCCGCCGGCAGGCGTCACACGTCTCAAGGTGCTCCTGGGCCTCCTCGTGCTCGCGGCCCGCCAGGGTCCCGTGCACCAGGCTGTCGGTCACCGCGTCCCGCGGGCAGCGCTGGCCCAACCGTTCCATCATCACGCACTCTGACGATGAAGGCCGCCGCCGGCGTCCGCGCCGCGCGGCCGGACTCGCAACAACCATTCTAGACCCCCGCCCCAACCTTTGCACGCCCGCCACCGCCGCGCGCATCTTCTCTTGAAATCGCCGCCGGCGATTCGGTACAATCGCCGCATGGCGCGAGAATCGCGCTGAGAGCCACCTCTTTCGGGTCTTTGGCCTACCGCAAGCAGCGATCATTCCGGCATCGCTTGCGAGTGACCTGCCCATCCCCAAGTCAGGAACACAGAATGTCTGCGCCCAGCCCCCGCACGTGCGCCTCCTGCTTCGTCTCCGATAAGTTCCCCGCGGCCGCTGTCACCGACGACGGCCGCTGCTCACTGTGCCACAGCGACACCGCCCCCATCAACCAGCGCGGCCGGACGACCTCGAACCTCGCCGAGCTCCGGCGCATCGCCGACGACCTCAAGGCCCAACGCCCCGGCGGACCCCATTGCCTCGTCGGCGCCTCCGGCGGCCTCGACAGCTCCTACCTCGTCTACATCGCCCGCCGGGTGCTCGGCCTCACACCGCTCGTGCTCCACTACGACCACGGCTTCAACAACGAGGTCTCCCAGGAGAACCTGAGGCGCATGTGCCGTGCACTGGACCTCGAACTGCGCATCGTCCGCAGCCCGAAATCCAGAGACCGCAAGTACGTCCGCTCGACCGTGCGCGCCCTTCGCAAGGTCGGGCTCTACTGGGGCGTGTGCAGCTTCTGCCAGTTCATCGTCCCGGCCGTCATCATCAAGTGCGCCCGCGAAGAGAACGTCCCGGTCATCCTGACGTCCTCCAATGGGTACGAAGGACGCCTCCGTCTGACGAGGCGCTTCAAGATGGGCGCCATGCTGCGCGGCGTGCGCAGGGCCGGCCTCGCCAACCTGCCCGCCACGGCCCTGCACCTGCTCATCGCCCAGTACCACCTGCTGCGGCTCAAGCTGGAGTTCTACACACCCCCGCTGAGCAACCTGTACGACGGCCACCCCAGGGTCCCCACCGACAAGATGCTCAACTTCACCAAGTACGTCCCGTGGGACATCGACACCATGGTGGAGACCCTGCAGCGCGAAGTGGGCTGGCAGCCGCCGGCGGCCTCGGCAGCGCTGCCCATGCGCTTCGACTGCAAGATCGAGGAAGGCCTGCTGAACTCCACCTTTCAACAGGCGACCGGCACGACCGTCCACGGCATCATCTGCAACAACATGATCTACGATGGCGTCCGGACCAAGGACGAGCTGCGGGGCGTGGTCGAACACTACGAGGAGATCATCGAGCCGCGGTTGAACGAAACGATGCAGCAGCTTGGGCTGAAGCCGAGCCAGCCCGCCCCCGCAGCAGACAACCGCTCGCCCCGGATTTCCCCAACCGCCTGATGCGCGGGCCCACCATGCGTCGCGTCACGGCCGCGCCGACAGCTCCGCCTCGTCGGACGCCGGCTCGTCCATCGGCAGTTCCCCCAGCACGGGCACGTCCGCCTGTTCACTCTCTGCCTCTGCCGCGGCTCCGTTGCGCTGCGCCCGCCGGGCCCGCACGCGCCACTGCCGCTGGTAGATCAGCATCAGGTTGCGCACGTAGATCGCCACGCCCAGAAGCTGCCCGGCCATGAACACAACGTCCTCGCGAATCGTCGCATAGACGAACAGCATCAACCCGCCCAGCAGGCTCAACCACCAGAAGGCCACCGGCACGTGGCTGCGCCCCCGCTGCTCTGACACGAACCACTGCACGACAAAGCGCATCATGAACACGGCCTGCGCGGCGAAGCCGAACAGGGCCAGCGGATTGAAAAAGTCGTCCAGCGAAAATGCCGCCAGCATGTGCGCCCTGCGAGCAGGAGCCTACTTGTTGCAGTAGTCGATGATCCGCGCAATCTCGCTGCGCAGATCCTTGCGGTGCACGATCCGATCCACGAAGCCGCGCTCCAGCATGAACTCGGCCGTCTGGAACCCTTCCGGCAGCGTCGCCTTGATCGTGTTGGCGATCACCCGCGGGCCGGCGAAACCGATCAATGCCCCCGGCTCCGCCAGCGTCACGTCGCCCAGAAAAGCGAAGCTCGCCGCCACGCCCGCCGTCGTCGGGTCGGCCATCACCACGATGTACAGCCCGCCGGCCTCGTCCAGCCGGGCCACCGCCGCCGCCGTCTTGGCCATCTGCACCAGCGAGATCATGCCCTCCATCATCCGGGCCCCGCCGCTGCACGTGACCATCACCAGCGGCAGCTCCTCCTCGACGGCCCGCTCGGCCGCCGCCGCCACCTTCTCCCCCACCACGGCGCCCATCGAGCCCATGATGAAGTCCGGATTCATCACGCCCATGATCACCGGGCGACCCTTGATGAACCCCTTGCCCACGATGATCGCTTCCGGCTCCCCCGACTCCTTCTTCACCTGCGCCAGCCGCTCCTTGTAGCCCAGGCGATCCTTGAACTTCAGCGGGTCCGTCGACTCCAGGTTCGGCAGAAACTCCTCGAACGTCCCCGGATCGTTGAGCTGCGCAATACGCGTCCGCGCGTCCACCCGGTAGTGGTACCCGCAATCCGGACAGACGTGGAGCTGCTCCTCCAGAATCCGGCGGTAAATCATGTTGCCGCAGCGCTTGCAGCGGATCCACAGCCCCTCGGGGACGTCAACGTTGCGGCGCGGCTGGATCGAATTGTCCGGCATGCGTACTCCTACGACGGCCGGGCCGGCCGCTTCTTCTTCGTCCCCGCGAGCGCTTCCCCCGCGTCGAGCACGACCGGCTCCCGCCTCTGCTTCGCCGTCTCCCACAGCGCCGACGGTGCCCGCCCCTCCAGCGCACACTGCGCCATGGCGAACGACACCGGCCGTAGCACCAGCCCCACCACCGCCTCGCCGTTTCGCTTCGCCTGCTTGCGCAGAAATGCCTTCAACCGCTCGTCCGCCTCCCCCAGATTCTCGCCCCCCGGCGGGCTCACGTTCAGCGGCGCCTCGCACAGCTCCCGGTGCGCCGAGGCATACCGCGACTTCAAATCGTCTTCTGTAAGCCCCGTCCACAACCCGACGTCTACCTCCGCCAGCCCATCCGCCGACCGCGTTGGCACGACCAGCTTCCGCCCGAGCTGCCGGGCCGTCCGCGTCGCCAGCTCATCCGGCGCGTGGTAGATCTCTTTCAGACCCAGGCCAGCGAGCGTGGTCGCCCACTGGGTGGTCTCCTGCTCCAGGGCGGGACCAGCCGATAACTCGACCCGGCCCATCAGCCGCCCCTTCTCCACCCATTCGGTCGCGGCGCAGGGTATCAGCACGACCTTCATGCCCGCCGCTCCACCCCCGTCGCCAGCGCCGTCATCCCCGCGTGGCGCAACGCCACCACCGCCGCTCCGGGATCCTTCTGACCGAAGACCGCCGAGCCGGCCACCAGCGTATCGGCGCCCGCGGCCACCACTTCCGCCGCCGTCTCCACGTCAATCCCGCCGTCCACCTGCAGCCACTGGTCCGCACGCATCCGCTGGGCGATCGAGTAGATCTTCGACAGACACTCCCGCATGAACTTCTGCCCGCCGAAGCCCGGCCAGACGCTCATCACCAACACCAGGTCCACCTGCTCCAGCCACTCAGAAACCGCCTCGGCCGGTGTGCCCGGGTTGAGCGAGATACCCACCTTCGCGCCCAGCGCCCGAACCTGCTCGATCAACGCCGCTGGATCCTTCGTCGCCTCGACGTGAAACGTGATGAGCCCGGCCCCGGCCTCGACAAACGCCGGCGCATACCGCGCGGGATCGTCGATCATCAGGTGTGCATCGAGCAGCAGATCCGTGTGCTGCGAGATGCTCGCCACCACCGGCACGCCGAACGACAGGTTCGGCACGAAATGCCCATCCATCACGTCCAGGTGCAGCATGTCCGCCCCACCCGCCTTGACCGCTGCAATCTGCTCGGCCAGCCGTCCGAAGTCGGCGGCCAGCACCGACGGTGCCACCCGGATTGTCCGCGTACTGCTCATACCCTCGTCCTACGCGTTGTCCAGCACTTCCAGTGACTCGAAGCGCTTGCCCTCCAGAAACTCCAGCGAGGCACCGCCGCCCGTGCTGATGTGCGTCATCCGCTCGGCCAGGCCGGCCTGCTCGACCGCCGCCGCCGAGTCACCGCCGCCGATCACGGTCACCGCCCCGCGGTCCGTCGCCTCGGCGATCGTGTGGGCCAGGGCGTACGTCCCCGTCTCGAACGGCCGCGTCTCGAACGCGCCCAGCGGTCCGTTCCAGACCACCGTCCGGGCCGTGCTCAGCCGCGCCCGGAACTCCTTGAACGTCTTCGGACCGATATCCAGACCCATCAGGTCGTCTGGCAGGTCACCGTCGAGGATCTTCGTGGCGACGCCCGGCGCCAACTCCGCCGCCGCCACCGAGTCCGTCGGCAGGACGATCTTGTCGCCGCCCTCTTCGAGCAGACTGCGGGCCAGGTCCAGCTTGTCGCGCTCACAAAGGCTCTTGCCGACCGCCTTGCCCTGCGCCGCCCAGAACGTGTACGTCATCGCTCCGCCGATCAGAATGCAATCCACTCGCTGCAGTAAGTTCTTGATAACGTTGATCTTATCGCTGACCTTCGCCCCGCCCAGGATAGCCACGAAAGGGTGCTTGGGCGCCTGGAGCGCCTCGCCCAGGAACCGCAGCTCCTTCTCCACCAGGAAGCCGACCGCCCGGCCGCCCGCCAGCAGCAGCCGCGGCACGTCGTACATGCTGACGTGCTTGCGGTGGCAGGTGCCGAAGGCGTCATTGACGTACATCTCGCCATGGGCCGCCAGGGCCGTAGCGAAGGCCGACCGCTGGGCCTCCTGCTGAGGCGTGAGCTTCTTGTCCGGGTTCTTCTTCGCCTTGTCGATGACGTTCTCGCCCTTGTGGAACCGGAGGTTCTCCAGCAGGAGCACCTCCCCGTCCCGCAAGGCCCCGACCGCCTCGGCGATCTCCGGCCCGATGCAGTCCGTAGTGAAGCGGACCTCACGCCCGAGCAGCTCCGTCAGCCGGGTCGCCACCGGCCGCAGGGAGAACTGGGCATCCGCCACCGGATCCCCCTTCGGCCGGCCCAGGTGGCTCATGACGATGGCCCGCCCGCCGGCGTCGACCACGTGTTGCAGCGTCGGCAGGAACATCCGGATCCGCCGATCGTCCGTGATCTGCTGCCCGTCATCCAGGGGGACGTTCAGGTCCGCGCGGATCAGCACCCGCCGACCGCGCACCTCGAGCTCGCGCACCGTCTTTTTCGCCATTCGCGCACCCGACCGTTACGCGCACGGCCCATCCGCAGGGACGGGCCGTGACGCTGAAGCTATATCCTATGCCCGGCACAGCCTAAATCAAACTGTCCTTGGTTCCGATAAACTTGATCAGATCCACCACCCGGCACGAGTACCCGTACTCGTTGTCATACCACGACACCAGCTTGAAGAACCGCGAGTTCAGCTCGATGCAAGCCGTCGAGTCGTAAATACTTGACAGCGAACACGTTGTGAAGTCCGTGCTCACCACCGGCTCGTCAGTGAAGCCGAGGATCCCCCGCAGCTTGCCCTCCGCCGCCGCCTTCATCGTCGCGTTGATCTCCGCCAGCGACGTCTCCTTCTCCGTCCGGCAGGTCAGATCCACGCACGACACGTCCGGCGTCGGCACCCGGAAGGCCATCCCCGTCAGCTTCCCCTTCAGCTCCGGAATGCACAGCGTGACCGCTTTCGCCGCCCCGGTGCTCGCCGGAATGATGTTCTGACCGGCCCCGCGGGCCCCGCGCAGATCCTTCTTCGACGGACCGTCCACGGTTGGCTGCGTCGCCGTCACCGCGTGGATCGTCGTCATCAGCCCCTCGGCCAGTCCGAAACTGTCATTCACGATCTTCGCCACCGGCGCCAGGCAGTTCGTCGTGCACGACGCGTTGGACACGATCGTGTCCTTCGCCGGATCCAGCTTCTCTTCGTTCACGCCCAGGACGAACGTCGGAATGCTCGCGTCCTTGGCGGGGGCGGAGATGATGACCCGCCGCGCGCCGGCGGCCAGGTGCTTGCTCGCCCCATCCCGGTTGGTGAACAGGCCCGTGGACTCGACCACGTAGTCCACCTTCTCCGCCTTCCACGGCAGACTCGCCGGGTCCTTCTCTGCAAAGCACCGAATCTCCCGCCCGTTGATTTTGATCCCGTTCTCCGTCGCCTCCACTTCGCCCGGAAAACGACCGTGTGTCGAATCATACTTGACCAGGTATGCCAGCGTGGTCGGCGGGAACAGGTCGTTCACTGCCACAAATTCCACGTTCGGATCCTGCCAGCCCGCCCGCAAGACCAACCGACCGATGCGGCCAAAGCCGTTGATGCCGACACGCACTGCCATCACGCTGCTCCTTCTGTTGGATCGTGCGACCAGCCATTGGTGGTCACACCCTGGCCGGCCCGCAAAACGATAGCGTCGGCACCCCGGCCCGGCCTGTCAACCCCGCCGCCGCCCCGCCGGCCACCTTCCCGCCAGCGCAATTTCGGCATACCCTATCCCCTGCACAGAGAGCCGTATCCGGAGTCGTCCTCGATATGCGTACCATCAGCGAAACCGAAGTCTCCCAGGCCATCATCCGGGCCTACCACGAGAAACTGTCCGCCTGCCTCACCAGCGACGTCATCATCGTCGGCGCTGGCCCCGCCGGCCTCGTCGCGGCCTTCCGCCTCGCCTCCCAGGGCCGCAGCGTGACCGTTCTCGAAAAACGCCTCGCCGTCGGCGGCGGCATCTGGGGCGGCGGCATGGGCATGAACGAGGCCGTCATCCAGGACGAAGCCCTCCCGCTCGTCGACGAATTCGGCGTCCGCCACCAGCCCGGCTACGAAGGCCTGCATACCGTCGATACCGCCGAGCTCACCTGCGCCCTCTGCCTCAAGGCCCTCCAGGCCGGCGCCCGCGTCCTCAACCTCACCACTGTCGAGGACGTTGGCGTCCGCGCCGGTCGCGTCACCGGCGTCGTCATCAACCGCACCATGATCGTCGGCGCCCTGCCCGTCGATCCGCTCACCCTCGCCGCCAAGGCCGTCATCGACACCACCGGCCACGAGGCCATCGTCGTCGCCGCCCTCCGCAAACGCGGTCTGCTGCCCACGCCGGCGGCGGGTGCTTTCGGCGAGGGTCCGATGGACGCCACCGCCGGCGAGGCCTTCGTCGTCGAGCGCACCAGCGAAATCTACCCCGGCCTGTGGGTAGCGGGCATGAGCGTCTGCGCCGCCCTCGGCGGGCCGCGCATGGGTCCGATCTTCGGCGGCATGCTCCTCTCCGGCGCCCGCGCCGCCGACCTCATCACCCCCACCATCCGCGAAACGTAACCCCCGGCTGTGTGGCATGCCGAAGCGCAGCGCCGGCATGTCCTCCGCGCGCATCAAGGACAACGTGCCCGCGCCACCCGGGGCATAACCCCGTCCCTTGCCAACACGCCCCCGACCTCGCCGCTTCTGACTCCTCTCTGCTCACTCGATCCAGCTCTCGTGATACCGCGCATCTTCCACCCCCGCCGCCACCGTCGTCATCCGAAACGGCGTATACGCATCGCACATCACCGCCAGCTCGTCCGTCCGCTTGGTCCCGATGGACTTCTCGTACATGCCCGGATGCGCCCCGTGCGTCACGCCCAGCGGGTGCAGACTGATCGACTCGGCGTCGATCCCCTTGCGAGACGTAAAATTCCCCTGAACGTAATACAGGATCTCATCCATATCCAAGCTGGCGTGATCGTACGGACACGGGATGGCCTTCTCGTGGTAGTCCACCAGCCGCGGCACGAACGAGCAGATCACGAACCGTTCGCCGGCGAACGTCGTGTGGATCGTCGGCGGCAGATGCACCAGTCCCGTCTTTGGTTCGTAATCGTGGATGCTGAACGCCACCGGATACAGCACGCCGTCCCATCCCACCACCTCGAACGGAAAATGCGCATACCGGCGCAGCGTCAGCTCGCCGCCACATTTGACCACCAGCTCGTACGGCGGCCCGCCGTGGCGATCCGGGTCGGCGACGAGTAGCTCGGTCGGGACCCGGAAATCACGATGCGAGTAAGGCGCGAAGTCCGATAGCTGCCCCCACGAATTGCGATACGCCCCGGGAACGCCCAGCCACGGGCGGCCCTCGAACACCAGCAGGGTTGCCCGGTCGTTATCGAACACCAGCCGGTAAGGCGTCCCCTTGGGAATGAGCAAATAATCGTGGGTACGGAAAGGCAGGACGCCGTACAGGCTCTCCACGCGACCCGCACCCTCCGTCACGAAATAGCACTCGTCACCGTCGCCGTTGCTGAAGAACCGCCGCGTGGGCTGGCACGGCTTGCAGACGCCCACGTCGACGCCCTCGCTGACGCAGAGCGTCCGTCGGCCGCTGAGAAAATCGCCGGCCGGAGCAAGATTCTGCGTCCGTATATGGCGACGGCGCAATGGTTGCTCGCCAAGCAGCTCGTGCGGGCAGAACCCGGGCAGCTCCAGCCGCTCGACCGCCGTCTCTGCCGTCGGCGAATTGCGGTAGTACAGCATGGTGAAGGGACCCTCGAAGCCCTGTCGCGTGATCATCTGCTCGCGGAGTAGTCGACCATCCTCGTACATGGCCGTGTGCGGCTTGGCGGGAATCCGGCCGAGGCTCAGGCGGTGGATCATGACGTGTGCTCCTGCGGGCGAGGACGCGAGCGGCTCTTTTTGAATTATAAGGCACGCACAGGCGATCCAACATGCGTCAGCATCTTGACGGAGCGCGCGCGCCGCGGCATGATACGTGCCGACTGATCGGTGCGTTCGGGCTGAAGCGCGTCTGGCGCGGGTTGTGGGGGTTACCCGTCCAACGTCGGCTGTACGTGGGAGTTTGACGACGGCCCGGCGAAGCGAGCCGAGGAACCTACCGAGCGGTCAGACAACGGCCGCTGCACGGGCCGCGAGCGACTGGAGGTACACGAAGTAATGCGACTCGGACGTGCCGCGGCGTATGCCATCTTTGCCGTAGTTTACATTGCCAGAAGCGGGAAGAAGGGGCCCGTCCAAGGCAAGGACATTGCCGGCTCCTGCGACATGCCGCCCGGACGCCTGCTGAAGATTCTGCAGCAGCTCGTGCGGGCCCGTATCCTGGCCAGCGAGCGCGGACCGGCAGGGGGATTCCAGTTGCGCCGACCTCCTTCGGAGATCAGCGTCCTCGACATCGTCGAGACCGTCGAAGGTCCCATCGATGGCGACCTGCTGGCGGGAAACGGTGTCGCCAACATGGAGCGGGCGCGCACCAAGGTCGGCGCCGTCTGTAGCCAGGTGGCGCACTTTGCCCGCGAGAGTCTCGGGGCGCTGACGGTCACCGACCTGGCGTCCTGAGTCCAGCCGTTGTGGGGGGGCAACGAGTCTGAGTTTCGCAGGCCTTCGGCAATGCGCGGGCTTCGTGCGCCCGCCGGCCGACGATTACGCGCCGTTGTCCGCCCGCCACCCCCACCATAGAATCACGATGTTCGGCCGTGTAGAACGGCGGCCCGAGCGCGGGGGCTGCGCGCGTCGGCCACGAGCTGAGGGGCTGCCGAGGGACCCGACATGAGCGACGCTCGCAAGACGAGAGCACAGCTTTTCGAGGAGCTGCGCGCGTTGCGCGAGCGGCTGGCCGCCGCCGCCGAAGTACGGGCCCACCGGGCCGCGGCGCCCGGCCGCCCGCTGGAGCCCGCCGACTGGCCACGCCTCGTCCCGCTCGCCGTCCAGCAGAGCAACAAAGGCATCGCCATCACCGAGCCGGACGGCCGCCTGCTCTTCGTCAACGCGGCGTTTGCCGCCGGCCACGGCTACACCGCCGAAGCCCTCGTCGGCCAACCGCTGTCGTCGGTCTACCCTGCCCCCGAGACCGCCGCCGCCGCCGAGCACCTGCGCTTCGTCCGCGAAACCGGCGCCTTCGGAGGGCCGGTGCAGCACGCCCGCCACGACGGGACGACGTTCTCCGCCTACATGCACGGCACACTCATCCGTGAGGAGTCCGGCCAGCCGCTGGCCGTGTTCATCGCCATGAGCGACGTGCCGGCCCTCCAGCAGGCCGAAGAGGCCCTGCGCCGCAACGAGCGCTTCCTGCAGGACATCTTCGAGGGCATCCAGGACGGCCTGTGCGTCCTCGACCGCGACCTCGCCGTTCTGCGCGTCAACGGCTGGATGGAGCGCCGCTACGCCGGGCGAATGCCCCTCGTCGGCCGCAAGTGTTACGAGGTGTTTCTGCAGCGCGACACGCGCTGCCCGGACTGCCCCTGCCTGGCAGCGCTCGAAAGCGGACAGGTGCAAACGGCCATCCTGCCCTCTTCCCGCGCGACCGGCGTGACCGGCTGGGTCGAGCTCTCCGCCTTCCCGCTCCAGGACGCCGCCGGCCGCCCCTTCGGCATCATCCAGCATGTAAAGGACGTCACCGACCGCGAGCGGGCCCAGGCCGCCCTGCACGACAGCGAGCAGCGCCTCCGCAGCCTGTTCGACGGCCTGCCGGTCGGCCTCTACCGGGCCACGCCCGCTGGCCAAATCCTCGAAGCCAACCCGGCCATGGCCGCCATGTTCGGCTACGACGACCGGACGGAGCTGATGGCCCAAAACGTCGAAAGCCTCTACGTCGACAGCGACGAGCGAGCCCGCGCGCTGCGGGAGCTCGGGCAGGGGGACGGCCCGTACACTGCTGAAGCCCGCATGCGCCGCCGAGACGGCCGCATCATCTGGGTCAGCGACTGCGCCCGCGTCGTGCGCGACGACGCCGGGCGCGTCCTGTATTGCGAGGGAGCCCTCGAGGACATCAGCCTCCGCAAGGAAACGGAGCTCGAGCTGGCCCGCTATCGCGGCCACCTCGAGGAGCTCGTCCACTCCCGCACCGAGGAGCTCACCCGAGCCAAGGAGCGGCTCGAAGCCGAACTCGCCGAACGCTCCCGCGCCGACGCTGCCCTGCGCGACCAGGAGCAACAGCACCGCCAGCTCTTCCAGAACGCCCAGATCGGCATCTTCCGCTCCAAGCTCGACGGCTCCCGCCTCCTCGCCGCCAACCAGAAAATGGCCGAGCTCATCGAGCGCCCGCTCGCCGAGATCCTCGCCCTGCCGGCCACCGCGCACTGGGCCGACCTCCGCGACCGCGCGGATATGCTGCGTCGCCTCAGCCGCGAAGGCGTCGTTACCAACTTCGAGTCTCGCCTCGTTACCGGCGGCGGCAAGCAGAAAACCTGCCTGTTCTCCGCCTCCCTCTACGCCGACCGCGGCTACCTCGAAGGAACCGTCCTCGACATCAGCGACCGCAAGCAGGCCGACGACCTGCTGCGCATGCAGCGCGACCTCGGCGTAGCCCTCAGCGCCGCCAACAGCCTCCAGGAGGCCTTCACGCACTGGCTCGACACCGCCATGCGCATCGAGGGCATCGACGCCGGCAGCGTGCACGCCGTCGACGAGCAGCGCCGCCACCTGACCATGGTCGTGCACCGCAACCTCACGCCGCACTTCGCCGCCCTCGCCCAGCAGCTGGACCTGACCATGCCACCGGCGCGCGCGGTCCTCGACGGGCAGCCGCTCTACTGGCGGGTCGGCACGTTCGGCTACCTCGACGACCACGCCCGCCGCGACGGCTTCCGCATCGCGGCCGCGTTCCCCGTGCCGTACGCCGGCGACGTCGTCGCCGTCCTCGTCGTCGTCTCACGCTCCCTCGACCGCATTCCGGAAAGCGCCTGCCAGGCCCTCGAATCCATGGCGGTCCGCCTCGGCGGTCTGGTCGCCCACTTCCGCGCCCGCGAGGCCCTGCGCGAAAGCGAAGAGCTCTTCCGCACCATCGTCACGTCCAGCATGGACGCCATGCTGGCCATCGACCAGAACGGAAACATCTCCATCTTCAACCCCGCCGCCGAGCGCATGTTCGGCTGTCGTGAGGCCGAGGTGCTCCACCAGCCGCTCGACTGGCTGATGCCCGCTGAGCAACGCGCCCGCCACGGAGACTACGTCCGCCGCTACTTCACGACCGGCGACCCGCAAAACGCCATCGGCCGCACCGCCGAACTCACCATCATGGATCGTTCCGGCCGGGAGTTTCCGATCGAGGTTTCGCTCTCCGCCGGCCAGCGCAGCGGCGAGCCCTTCGTACTGGCCGTCATCCGCGACATCACCGAACGCAAGCGGGCCGAGGCCGAAAGAGCCCGCCTTCAGGAGCAATTGTACGAGGCCAAGCGCATGGAGACCGTCGGCCAGGTCGCCGTCGGCATCGCCCACGACTTCGGCAACCTGCTCGCCGTCGCCCGCAACGGCGTTCGCCAGTTGCAGAGCCACCCCGCGGCCACCGAGCTCCGGGCCGGCCTCGAAACTGTCGCCCAGGCCGTCGACGAGGCCAGCAGCAGCATCCAGTCGCTACTGCTGTTCAGCCACAAGCTGCCCGTCGAGCGTGTCCCCCTCAAGCTTTGCCGGCTCGTCGAAGAATCCGCCCCGATGCTCCGCCATCTCCTCCCCGACGACGTCGACCTGTGCGTCTCCGTCCACGAGGGCGGCGGCTGCCTGATCAACGGCGATCCCGGCCAGTTACAGCAGGTCCTCATGAACCTCGCCCTGAACGCCCGCGACGTCCTCCTCGATGGCGGCGTCCTGAACATCGACGTCCAGACGCTCGGCGACGACGCCTCCCCGGAAACACCTCGCGCCGTCTGCCTCACCGTCCGGGACAGCGGCCCGGGCATCCCACCGGAAGTCCAGCCGCGCATCTTCGAGCCCTTCTTCACTACGAAAAGCGCCGGCCGCGGCACCGGCCTCGGCCTGGCGACCGTCCGCAGCATCGTCCGTGATCACGGCGGACACATCGCCGTCGCCTCAACGCCCGGCCAGGGCGCCACCTTCACCATCGTCCTGCCCACCATCGCCGCCACGCCCAGCGAGGTCATCCCCATCCCCGACGGCCGTGGCCGCCTCGTGCTCCTGACCGAGCCCAACCGCCACGCTCGCCGGCTGATGCTCTCCACGCTCCGCTCGTGGAACTACGACGTGCGCACCCCGGCCAGCGCCGATGAACTCCGCGAAACCTACACGCAGGTGCAGCCACCATCCGCCCTGCTCATCCTCAGCGTCGATACCCCCGCCGACCCCAGCCTCGCTTGCCTCGAGGAAATCCGCGCGGCCGGCGGCCCGCCCGTCATCTTGATGTGCGGCCAGCCCGACACCGATCTCGCCGCCCACCTTGACGAACGAACGCTACTGCTGCACAAGCCGTTCCAGATGTCTGAACTGGGGCGCACGCTGGGCAGGTTGCTCGAACGACCTCGTCCCGAGGGGCAAACCGCCGATGAACCCGATCAAGATCCTGATCGCTGACGACCACGCCATGTTCGCCTCAACCCTGTCGGGTTGGCTCCGCGGGCAGACCGATATCGAGGTGCTCGGCATCGCCGCCAGCGCCGAAGAAGCCATCAACCAAGCCGTCGATCTCCAGCCCGACGTCGTCCTCATGGACATCGACATGCCCGGCCTGGCCTGCTTCGCCGCCGCCCGCATCCTCTCCGACCGCTGCCCCGACTGCGCCGTCATCTTCGTCAGCGCCTACACCCACGACCACTACATCGAACAGGCCCTCGCCGCCGAGGCCGCCGGCTACGTCACCAAGAGTGAACCCCCCGAATCCGTCGCCGCGGCGATTCGGGCCGTCGTCTCCGGCGGAGCCTACTTCTCGCCCGAAGTCCAGTCCCGCATCATCGTCGACGACAGCGGCGCCCGCCTCGCCGAGTCCGCCCGCACGCGCCTCTCGCTGCTGACCCCCCGCGAACTGGACATCCTCCGCTACATCGCCCGCGGCCTCACCAAAAGGCAGATCGCCGACACGCTCAGCGTCGCCGTCAAGACGGTCGACTCCCACACCGCCAATCTCATGCTCAAGCTGGATATCCACGACCGCGTCGGCTTGGCCCGCTTCGCCATCCGCGAGGGTCTCGCCGAAGCGTAACCCCGACTCAGGCCGGAACCGGCTCTGGATCAGCCGAAACCGCCGCCGGCCGGCGACGACGACGAAGCCACTCCAGGCTCGCCTCGAGCACCAACAGCAGCAGCAGCACGACATTCGTGCCCACGCCAATCCAGCCGTCAAAGAGCACGTGCAGGAAGCTCGACGTCGGCACGCAGCCACAATCGAACACGTGACCCTGCGCCAACAGATACCCCTTGGCCGCCGTGAAGACGATCAGCATGCCGGCGATCACCAGCCGCGCGTCGCGCCGCCAGAGGTCCAGCACCAGCAGCGCCGCCACGATCACCTCCAGCCACGGCAGCACGTACGCCACCGCGTTGCTCCACAGCATCGGCACCATCTCGTACGCCCGCACCTCCTTGATGAAGGTCTCCGGGTCGAGAATCTTCGTGATGCCCGTGTACGCGAACAGGACCGCCACGAGCAGGCGCGGCACCCACTCCAGCACCCGCCGTCCCGCCGACCCCTTTGGCAACGTTGAAGCTGACATCTAGCCTCCGCCGGAATCGTCCGGGATCTCGTCGAGCGGCTCGTCCCCCATCTCATCCCCCGTCTCGTCCCATTCGCTCTCGTCCGGGCTGATGGACCCGTCGTCGGTGTACTCGTCGGCCGGATAGCCGTACGGATCCGGCCCCGTCGTCGCCGGCAAACCGGCCGCCACCATCCCCGCCCATCCCGCGTGAAACACGCGCACCTCGTGCGAGAACCCCCAGCTCTGCAGCACGTTCCAGAGATCCTCAGCGTCCTCACACAGGTCCGACGAGCAATACACCACTACCGGCAACCCGATGTACGCACTGACCCGGTCGTAGTGGTAACCATCCTGCGCCTCGCCCGCCGGGATGTTCATCACCAGCGGCGCGTTGAGGTGCCCCTCCTCAAACGCCTCCCGCGAACGGGCGTCGATCACCAGCGAGCCTACCTCGTAGTGAGCGATCAGCTCCTTCAGCGAGATCCCCGTCTCCGCGAGCCAGCGCTCGTGCTCCGTCTGCTCCTGCTCGATCTGCTGCAGATTCGGCACCAGCGGCCGGCCCTGGCTCCACGCCAACCCCAGGCCCACGCTCGCCGAGAACAGCACGATCAACAAGACGCGTACAGCCATCCACTTCATGGACTCTGCGGCCCCTCCTCCGGCTGGGCGGCCGGCTTCTTAACCGGCTCCACCACCTGAATGCGGATCGTCAGCTCCCGGTACTGCTCGTCCCGGGCATCCGTACGCAACGTCACCCACGCGTCGCCCGGCGGCAGCTCCGCCCCCGGCGGCAACGTGATCTGCACCGTCTGATCCACCCAGCCCCCTCGCGGACTCGACGGTTCACGAATCTCACACTTGATGCTCGGATCGCTCGGCCGCGCCTCCAGCACCTTCACCGGCATGTCTTCCCGGCTCGTGACCTTCACCCGCTTCGGCATCGGGTACATCGCCTGCCGCGACAGCGGCAGCGTGCTCGGACTGCACTCCACGTCCGGCCGCACGTACGCCTGAATCGGCACGCGGAACATCGGCGAGTGGTCCAGCCCCGTCTCCACCTCCACCTCGATCGCGTTGTACCCCTGCTTCATCGGCGGCTTCGTCCGGGCCGTCAGCTCGAACTCCATCCCCGGCTTCGTCTCCTTCAGCTCGACCGCGAATACGCCGAAGTCCTGCCCCTCCTTCAGCCGGAAGTGCACGGGTCCGTCGTACTTGCTCTTGAAGACGATCGTCTTCGACTCCTCCGCCGACCGATGCAGCCGGTAGAAGCCGATCCCGCCGTTAGGCTTCACCTCGTACAGCGGCTTGACGTTGCCGGTCACCTCGATGGGCACGCGCGGCTGCGCCGGATCGTTCGTGAGCAGCGTGATCGTCTGCCGGGCGGCCCCCTGCCGCTTGAGCGTGTCGTACGTGATCGTCATGGTGTCCGCCTCGCCGGGCGGCAACGGGCTCTTTGGTTTCGTCGGCGCCGTGCAGCCGCACGACGTCTTCACCGAGATCGTCAGCGGCGCCGTGCCGATGTTCTTGATCAGAATCTCCTTCGATACCGGCTCGCCCTGCCAGACCTCGCCGAATTCGAAAGACGTGGCGCTCAGCTCCATCTCCGGCGTGCCCGCCGGCTGGCTCTGCGGTACCTGCGCCACGGCCACGCCAGTCGCCACCAGCAACCAGAACAGTACAGACCCGATCAAACACTGATGCATCATGTCCACCTCTTTCAGGTCGCGGGAAGCGTCTCCCTGTTATTCGCGGCGACCCACGCCGCGCACGAAGCTCGGCCGGGCGCGCCCGGTTACGGGACCGGACGCCGCTGGCTGTGCGCCTCCGCAAACCGCCGAGCCTCTTGGTATACCTTTACATCCGAGGTAACAAGCATGGTGATCTCGGGGAACTCCGGGTCGTTCGTGAAGATGGTCAGCTTCACACCCTCCGCCGGCACCGTCACGCTCGCGGCTAGGTCCACCAGGATCCGCACGTTCCGGGTCGGCACCGCCGTGTCCAACGCCACCTGCCGGGCCTCCTCGGGCTCGCCCACCGTCAGCTTCATCCCCGGCTGCCCGCACTCCGCCCGCGTCACCCGAAATGACGCATCGTCCCCGAAGTAACGAACCACGATGACCCGCCGCAGCAAGTCCGGCGACTCCGGCATATACAACGCCATGGGGTACAGCTCGACCCGATCCACAACCTGTGCCCGAACCAGAATCTCGATCCGCGGCTCCTGCTCCAGACCCGTCGTGAAATAGACCTTCTCCTCCACCGGAATCCGTTCGAACGGCGGCCGCGTCGTCACCGTCAGCTCGTACGCCCGCCCCTCCTTCAACGTCTTCAACTCCGCCACGAACTTGCCCGTCTTCAACGGACGCATCTCCAGCCGCATCGGCTCCTTTTCCTGGTTCACCAGCCGGATCTTCTGCGTCTGCGTTTTGTTCGGTTCCAGCGTGTTGAAACGCAGGCCGTGCGCCGGCGTGAGCTCCACCGACCGCTTCACGATGCCGGTCACCGCGAACAGCACCGCCGGCCGCTGCGGATCGTTCGACTTGATCGTCACCCGCGCCTGCGATTTCCCGCTCTTCAAGCGAACATCAAAGCTGATCTTCGCCGTCACCTGCTCCCCCGGCGCCACCTCGTACTTCTCCAGCGGCGTCACCGTGCACCCGCAACAGCCAAACACGCGACTCAGCCGCAGCTCCCCATCCCCGGTGTTCGAGATCGTCAGCTCGAACTGCACCTGGTCCGTGGGATGCACCGTCCCGAAATCCCAGAACGGCTGCGACAGCGCGATGCGTGGCGTGCCGTCGGCCAGCGCCGCCGGCGAGACCACCGCCAACACCACAACCATCCCGAGTCCGAATAACCAGAATATCCTTGGCTGCATGGAATTCACCTCGGCAAGTCTGCGTGGATCCCGCCGGAAAGCGAACTACGCCCCGGCGCTGGTCCCCCAGCCAGATCCGTGCACTCCTGACGGATTTGCGATTCTATCGCCCGCGACATGGAGTAGCCAGCGCCGCCCGCCCGCGGCGCCGGCTGAGTCGTCCGGTAATCAGTTCAGCGTGGGGTTGTCCCGCAGTGCCGCCAGCATCTTCAGCGCCGCCGGCCCCGCCAGCACCACGCCCATCGCCGGGAAGATGAACAGCACCAGAGGGATCATCAGCTTGACCGCGGTCTTCTGGGCCCGCTCTTCGGCGGCCTGGTGCCGCTTCGTGCGCAGCGTGTCCGCCTGGTTGCGCAGGGCCTTGGCGATGCTCGTGCCGAACTTCTCCGCCTGGAGCACCACCGTCACCAGGCTGCGCATCTCCTCCACGCCGCAACGCCGGGCCATGTTCTCCAGCGCCTCCCCGCGCGGAATGCCCATCTGCGTTTCCATGGTGGCGATGCGCATCTCTTCCGACAGGTCGTGATGCACCAGGGCCATCTCTTCGCCGACGCGCTTGATCGCCGCATCCAGCGCCAGGCCCGACTCCACCGACACCACCAGCAGGTCCAGCGTGTCCGGCAAACCGTGGCGGATCTTCTGCTTGCGCCCGCCCGAAGCCACCGACAGCCAGAAGTTCGGCAGCATGAAGCCCGCCCCGGCGCCGAAGGCCACGAGGCCCAGCAGCGTCGTCAACTGCGCGTTCACCGACAGGGCGACGAACGCCGCCACCAGCAGCCCGACGATCGCCAGCACGCTCTTGCTGGCCAGGAAGATGGTCTGCGCCCCGGCCTGCCGATAGCCGGCGTTGGCCAGCTTCAGGCGCAGCATATTCTGATCCTGGTCCGACGAAGGCAGCACCAGCTTCGACAGCATGGGCGTGGCCCGCTTGACCAGTTGGGCCGTCGCCGTGCTGCGGGCTCTTTCGCGGATTTCCGCGATCTCATCCACGCCCCGCCCGCCGGCCAGCCGGCGTTTAACCGCGTCGCGCCCGTCGCGCTTGCGCGGCATCAGGCTGTACAGCACGAGGCCGATGGAGACCGCTAACAGGATGCCGAGCGTCCACAGGTTCATTGGCCGCCCTCCTACACCTTGATGTTCACAATCTTCTTGATCATGGCCCAGCCCATGAGCTGCATGACGATCGCCACCGTCAACATCATCTTCCCCGCCGGCTCGGTCAGCAGCATCATCGCATACTCACGGTTCACCTGGAGCATGACCACGAACACGACCACCGGCAGCGCCAGCAGCACGTAACCCGACAGCCGGCCCTCGGCGGTGAGCGCCTGCACCGTCCCGAACAGCTTGATGCGGTCGCGAATCACCGTGCCGATCTTGTCCAGCACCTCGGCCAGGTCACCACCGGTCTGCCGCTGGATCAGCACGGCCGTCACAAAGAACCGCACGTCGAGCATCCCCACCCGATCCGCCATGTTCTTCAGGGCGTCCTCGATCTTCAGACCCAGGTTCTGCTCGTGGAACACGCGCCCGAATTCCGTCCCCGCCGGATCCGGCATCTCCTTCGCCACGAGCTGCATCCCGCTGGCCAGCGAGTGCCCGGCCCGCAGCGCCTGGCTCAGCAGCTCGAACACGTCCGGCAACTGGTCCACCATCTTCGCCAGCCGCTTCTTCCGCCGCCGGAACAGGTACAGAATCGGCAGGATGAACGTGCCCGCCGCCGCACCCAGGGCCACCAGCAGCGACACCTGGAACATCAGCAGCACCGCCAGCAGCACGCTGGCCGCGGCCGTCAGCCGCACCATCACCTGCGGTGCCGACCAGGCCACGTTCGCCTGGTCCAGCGCCCGCTGTAGCTTCGCCGTGAAGCTCAGCTTGGCGAAGGCCTGGGCCAGGATGCCCGTGGCCTCCACCGTCTGCCGGCGAAAGTCCTCGAATCCCGCCGTCGCCGTCGCTGCCTTGCGACGCCCCCCACCCTTCAACCGGTCCATTACCCGCTTGCGCGTGTTCGAGCGGAGGTCATACACCGCCTGAAACACGCCGTAGGCGAGCATGACCGAACCGGCCAGGGGCGCCAGGATCAACAGGATCCCCTGTACGCTGCCGATGCCCTGAAGGGCCAGGATCGCGCTGCACATGGCTCAGTCGTCCACTACCAGGTCACGTTGTTCAAACCACGCCGGATCCAGCACGCATCCGGCGGCCCTCAGACGGTCGACGAACTGCGGACGCACACCCGTGGCCACGATCCGACCACAGGCCTTGCCGTCCGCCGTCACCCCGTCCTGCTCAAACTTGAAGACGTCCTGCATCGTAATCACGTCCCCCTCCATGCCCTGCACCTCGGTGACGCTGACGATCTTGCGCGGCCCACCCGTCAGACGGGCGGCCTGCACGATCAGGTTGATCGCCGAGGCGAACTGCTGGCGAATGGCCTTCGTCGGCAGCTCGAACCCCGACATCATCACCATCGTCTCCACGCGCTGCACCGCGTCACGCGTGTTGTTCGCGTGAATCGTCGTCATCGAGCCTTCGTGGCCCGTGTTCATCGCCTGCAACATGTCCAGCGTCTCGCCGCCACGGCACTCACCGACCACGATCCGGTCCGGCCGCATACGCAACGAGTTGATCAGCAGGTCGCGAATCGAGATGCGCCCCTTCCCCTCGATGTTCGGCGGCCGCGTCTCCAGCCGCACCACGTGCGGCTGCCGCAGTTGCAGCTCCGCCGCGTCCTCGATCGTCACGATACGCTCGTCCTCGGGAATGAACGACGACAGGTTGTTCAGCAGCGTCGTCTTGCCCGAGCCCGTACCGCCGGCGATCAGAATGTTCAGCCCGGCCGCCACGCACGCCTTCAGAAAATCCACCATCTGCGGCGCGCACGACTTGAACCGCACGTAGTCGTCCCACGTGATCGGATCCTTGCCGAAACGCCGAATCGACATCGATGGCCCGTCAATCGCCAGCGGCGGAATGATGGCGTTCACACGGCTGCCGTCCTTCAGACGGGCGTCCACCATCGGGCTGGTTTCGTCACAGCGCCGGCCCAGCGGCGCCACGATCTTGTCAATCACGTGCAGCAGGTGCTGGTTGTCCTTGAACTTCACGTCCGTGAGCGTGAGCTGCCCTTTGCGCTCCACGTACACCTGCTTCGGCCCGTTGATCAGAATGTCCGACACCAGCGCGTCGGCCAGCAACGCCTCCAGCGGCCCCAGCCCGAACGTCTCGTCCAGAATCTCCTGCGCCAGCCGCTCCCGCTCGCTGAAGTTCAGCAGCGTGTTCTCTTCATCACACAGCGCCTTCACCACCTGCCGGACCTGCTCGCGCATCTCCGGCGTGGCCTCCCGCTCCAGCTTGGTCATGTCGAGCTGCTCGACCAGCTTGCGGTGAATACGCCCCTTCAGCTCCTGAAACCGCTGCGCCCGCTCATCGGCCAACCGGTCGTCCTTCGACCGCGCCGGCTTCGGCGGCACGGGCGCCACGGCCGGCACCGGTACCGGCACCGGCGCCGGCGCCGGAGTCTTCGCCGCCGGCGCTTCCGCCGCCGCGGCCGGCTCAGCCGGCGCCGGCTCGCTCACGGGTCGCTCTTCCGCCACTGGCGGCGGTGGCGCCGTCGCCGTGTTGTTCTGCTTGCGAGAAAACAAAGCCATACCTGGCTCCACAACAAAGTCCTGCGGCGCTTCCGTGCCCGATCACCGGCATCCCTGTCCGGGGCCCACGCCCCGCCCCTCCGGCGGACTACTTCTGACCGGCGAAGAGCGAGAACAACCCCTTCTTCTGGGGTTCGGCGCCCTCGCCGTCCGGTGCGTCCTTGCCCTCCTCGCCGCCGACAGCGCCGGCCAGCGCTTGCGCGATCTGCCGATACGCCGCCCGCAGCTTCGATTTCGGTGCCCACTCCAGCAGCGGCGTCCCCACGTTCACCGCCGTGCTGCTCGTCTTCCAATCGTCCGGCATCACCCAGTCGAGCTTCCGCCCCAGCGTCGCCTCGACGTCCGCCTGCTCGAGGTACCCCGCCTCCCGCCCGAAGCGATTGCACACCAGGCGGATGCGATCCATGTTGTAGCCCTTCCGCGCCAGGTCGGTCAGCAGACGATCCGTGTTGCGCACCGACGGCACCACGAGCTGCAGCACCACCAGGCACGCGTCCGCCATGTCCAGCACGGCCCGCGCCGTCCGGTCGAACCGGATCGGCCCGTCCACCATCACAAAGTCGTAGTGCTCCTGCAGCGCCGCCAGCGCCCCCGCCGTCTGCGCTGCGCTGATCTGCTCCGCCCGCTCCAGGTCGTTCGGCTGCGCCAGCACGTGCACACCGGTCGAGTGCTTCACCACCACGCGCTCGATCATCTGCGCCTCAATGCGCTCCGGCGTGTCACACAGGTCCGCGATCGTGTAGGAGGCCTGCGCATCCAGGAACATGGCCACCTGCCCGAAGCGGAAGTCCAGGTCCACTACCGCCACGCGCGGCGGACCCGCCACCCCGCTCGGACCGATCCAGCTCTTGAGCTGCGCCAGCTCCACCGCCAGGTTCGTCACCAGCGTCGTGGCCCCCACGCCACCGCACGTTCCCAGCACCGGAACCAGCCGCCCCACCCGCCGGCCCGAACCCGCACTCTCTCCGCCCACCCGGTGCAGAATCTCGCTGAGCTGCTCCGGTGGGAACGGCTTCCAGAGGAACTCCCGCATCCCGGCCCGCATCGCCCGCACCACCAGCTCCGCGTCGCGATCCTCGGTCATCGCGATCGCCGCGAGGTGCTCCTTCCGCGCCTCGATCAGCGGCGCCACCACGTCCATCATCGCCGTCGGATTCGGATCCAGGTGGATCAGCAGTGCTTCGGCGGGGAATTGGTCGAGGGCCTGGGCCAGGAAGACGGGTTCGTCGATCTCGGCGACGATTTTGACGTGCTCAATGCTCAGCAGATAATTGCGCAGCTCCGCGGTGGCTTCCTCGTCGCTGTTGACCACGATGACGCGGATAACCTGGCTCACCGCTGCTGTGTGTCCTTCCGTGCGGCCGGCCTTGGCCTACGGACCGGAGCGCGGACGGCGACCTCGCGGGTCACGCCGCTCATACCAGGCTCGCCGCCTGCGCTCCGCGACCGGTCCGGCCGGTGGACGCCCACCTGCCGGCCCGGCCCGTCCGTTGCCTACCGGACTACTCGAATAAGGCCACCGGGCGCTTACCGCCCAGCGTCCGGAAAATCTGCTCCAACTGCTCGGTGTATTCCTCCGGCGTGCCGACCGCGTAGAACTCCTGTCCGTTCGCCGTGGCCGCAATCGCCTGCATCAGTTCACGATCCACGTTGTAGCCGACACTCACCGCGTAGATGCGGAAGCCGGCGTCCGCCGCAATCTCCGCCTGGTCCAGGGCGAAGTTCTTGGCGGCCTCCGACCCGTCACCGGTGGAATGCCCGTCCTCGTCGATGTTCGGCACACCGTCCGACATCAGCACGATGACCTTCGCCGACGCCGAGCGCGCCCGATCCGATCGCAGCTCCGCAATCGCCTTCTGCAAACCGCCGCCCAGGTTCGTGCTGCGGTCGTAGTGGCCCGACTGCCGGGTATACAGCGTCTGCGAGATCGACTGGAGGTCGTCCGTCAGGTTCACCTGGTGCCGGGCGGTCGACGCAAAGATCTCCAGCGACATGTGATCCAGGCTGTCCAGCGACTCGATCACATTCACCATCGTCTGCACCGCGTCCTTGATGGCCCGTAGCGGCTGCTCCGGCGTCGCCCACAGGACTTCCGTCGAGTACGACTCCGGCTGCTTCTCCATCAGGTAGTCGGTGTACGTCTTCAGCCCGTAGCGGTACCTGAACCCGCTGCGCGAATAGTCAATGTACTGGTACCACTGCCAGTCCAACGCATACTCCGGCATCGGTATCCAGGTTATCTCTCCGTAGCTGTCGTCCACGTAACTGTCACCGTTGCCGCCCGGGTGCGAACCCATGCCACTGGCCCAGTCGGCCAGCCCCAGCACCGTCGCCACCCGGTACCGCCAACGCCAGGTCGACGCCGACCCGTAACCGTCCGGCGGCGGGTTGATGTAATGACTGACCGGCGACCACTGCGGACTCGCCTTGCACACGATGTCGACGTCGCTGACGTACGAGCTGGCCGGCACGTCGAAGGCGAACCACTCCGTCTCCGACACACCGTCTTCACCCAGCGTCGTATCCTCAAACTTGATGCCGACCAGCCCGGTCTGCGGGTCTGGATTCACAATGCTGTGTGGATGGTTGTTCATGCTGCCTGCGGTGGAGTTGGCCAGCGACAGCGCCGACGCCGGCAACGAGATCTGGATGTTGCTCAGCGCCGGAGTATGCGTATCGGCATCGCTCGTCACGTACACGACGATCCAGTCGCGGTAGCTGGTGCTGCCATACACGCGGCTGTACCGCGTCTTGTGCACCACGCGCGTGGTGAAGCCCAAGCCGTCGGTTGCCGCCGCGCTCATGTAGCCCTGCTGCTCGTTCGACAGCACCGACCAGCGCTCGAAGACGTCGTAACCGCCGTCCACCAGCATGTCGTTCGCTCTGCTGTCGTTCCACGGCCCCAGCACGTTCTCCGGGTTCAGGTCCGTCGCCCACACGTACGAGCCCTTCGGCAAGTACACCAGCCCCGGATCGCTCGACGCGCTGTACGCGCCCGGCAACAGCGGATCGCCCCACTCGGACATCCGCCCGACGGTCGGTCCGAGGTCTCCGGCGTACTCCGTCTCCAGCTCCGAACCGGGGATGTACGGCCGCGACGGCTCCGGCCCATCCAGCGCGCACCAGACGTCGCGCAGATTGGCATAGCCGCCATCGTTGCGGTTCCAGTAACGAAGCTGGCTGTCCCAGCACATCGAGTTCGACAGGTCGATCACGACCGCCACGTCACGCGGGGTCAGCACTGCCGACGCCTGCGCCCACATGTCCTTCTCCGCCGCTCCATAGATGTTCGCGAACATCAGCGGAATCGGACCACTCGGCGACTCGGACGTCCGCTTCACGGTCACCCGCACCGAGTCGTACGTGCTGCCCCCTGGCTGGAACTCGAACTTCTCCGTCGCCGGGTTGTACACCGCCTTGCCCAGCTCCACGTCGCTGTACTGGTCGAGATAGACCGGATCCCCGGCGACGCGATGCTTCATCGCGTACTCTTGCGCCGCTTCCCGGGCCAACTGCTCCGGATCCCCCTCCGTCTCACCGCCCAACTGGGCGGCCCCGGCCAGCGCCGCGGCATCCGCCGCCGCCTGTAGCTCGGTCTTGCTCGTGTACAGCATCCCGACGTCGACCGCCAGGGCGCCGAAGCCCATGATCAACGTGGACATTACCGCCACCTGCACGATGACGGCCGCACGCCGCATGTGACGTCGGCGATACGCCTTTCTCATTCTCCGCATGCGCATTCTCAACCCTCCGCTTTCCTCCGCACCGCAGTGCATCCTTCCCCGCAAACCCGAACGCGATCTATGCTCCTCACCCCGGCAGCCCCGCTCGCCGCCCGACGCTGCGCAGCGCCCGACGCGGCCGCCCACGGCGACCGCGACCACGCCCCGAACAACGCCGGACGGGTCCACACCCTCACGTCTAACCTCCTTCTCCCGCTCCGGCCGGTCCCACCGGCCCACGTAACCGACAAATCCCCGTCCCATATAGCTCACCCGGTTTCACCGGCCACGCTGTCCGCGGCGACTCGTCCACCGGTTTCTCCGCGCGCCGCCCCTCCAATTCGCCGTTCATGAACAGCTCCGCGTCGTTCGGCGACACGAGGTCCGAACCCGGTACATAGGCCACCTGGTCCGGAGTCAGCGGTTCCACCAGCTCCGGCGTCACCAGCACGACGAGTTCGGTCTCGCTCGACTGGTACTCCACCGAGCTGAACAGCGCGCCCAGCACCGGAATGTCGCCCAGCAGCGGCACCTTCCGGCTCACGCCGCGCGTCCGCTCGCTGAGCAGCCCGCCCAGCGCAAACGTCTGGCCCGGGCCCAGCTCCACCACGGTGTCCACCTTCCGCTGAATCAGACCCGGCACGACGAAACCGCCCAGCGTCACCGCCGAGCTGTAGTCCGGCTCGCTCACTTCCGGCGCCACGTGCAGCCGGATCGTGTTGTCGCTCAGCACCGTCGGCGTGAACCGCAACTGCACGCCGAACTCGCGGTACTCGATCGTGACCGAGTCCCGTTGCGGCACCGGCACCGGAAACTCACCGCCCGCCAGGAAGCTCGCCTCCTGCCCGTTCACCGACACCAGGTTCGGCTCGGCCAGGATCTTCAGCAGCCCGTTCTCCCGCAGCGCCTGGATGAACACCTGCATCTGCACGCGCGGGAAACCGATGCTCAGCGTCGGCGTTTCCGTCAGGTTCAAACCGTTTTGATCCGTCGCGAACGGGATTGTCCCCGCGGCGTTCACCGCGCCGGCGGCCCCGATGTTCACCGGGTTGAGCCCGCCCAACTGGCTCACCGCGAACGCGTCGCGGAAGTGATCGCCAGCCATCCAGCCGTTGAAGCCCAACTGCCGCGTGGCCGTCTTGTTCACCTCCGCCACCGTGCAGCGCAGCAGCACCTGCTGCACCCCGGCGACGCGCATATGGTTCACCACGTTCGACGAGTAGATGTTCGCCACTTCCATGATTCGCAGCGCCGCTTCGGCGTCCGGCACGTGCCCGCTGAGCACCACCGTGTCCAGCACGCTCCGCGCCTCCACCCGCGCTCGCGGCACCGTCGAGCGAATGCTCGCCTGCAACCGCTCCAGGTCGATGTCCACCGCCACGTCGAACAGCGCCTGCTGGTCGCCGTCCACCCAGGCCACCAGTTGCGTCGTCCCGAAGGACTTCCCGCTCACCAGCACCTGCCGCGGCCCGGTCACGCGGAAATCCGCGATCTCCGGATTGGCCATCTGCACCTCGCGCACCGGTACGTTGAAGTCCACCAGCACGCTCTTGTTTACCGGCACACAGATCAGCTTCCCCTGGTCGGGAAGCGCACTCACCGTGAAATCCACCGCCGGCGGTGCCGGCGCACTTTCCTGGGCGCACGCCAACGGCGCCGCCACGGCCAGCACACCGAACAGGGCGGCGGCGGCCCATAGCAATCGGCGATGAGGTTCGGCGATGTAAGGCTGCGGGGTCATTCCTTGGGCTCCTCGGGGTCCTGGTCGCTCTCGTCTACCGTCTCGTCCCCCTCCGGATCCGTCGCCGGCACGGCCACCGCCGGCGCCGACGAACTACCAAAGCTCTTGAACATGCGGCCGAGCAGACTGCTCGCCGGCGTGGCCTTCTGCGGGGCCGGCACCGGGTTCGTCCCATCCGCCACCGCCGCCGTGGCCGGCGCGGCCACCGGCTGCGCGGGCGCAGGCGCCGGCACATAGCCGTCGCCCCTCGGCCAACCCTGGGCCGTGCCCGGGTTCCGTCCCTTGTCCTCAACCACGCGCTCGCGCGAATCCCGGTTCTTGAACCGCACCACTTGCAGCTCACCCCCACGCCACTCGTAGACCACCCACTCCGGCTCCACCGGCGGCGCCGCCACCGGCTCGGGCGTCGGCTCAACCGCCACCACCGCCGGCGTCACTTCCACGACCTGCGGTTCCTCCGGCTCTTCCGGGCGCCGCCCTTCCCGTACCTCCTCCGCGGTGATCGGCCGCGACTCCCCCATCGACTCGCCGTCGTCCTCACCGCGCATGCTCAGCTTGATCTTCCCCGTCTGCTCCGCCATCAGCAGCACCGGCACCTTGTCCGGCTTGACCAACAGCGTCACGGCCCGCGTCGGCCGCGTCGACTTCTCTTCGCCTTCGGCCGTCACGACGCTGAGCCGCGCCCCCACCGCCGCCACCTCGACGTCCTCGAGCACCGTGCGGGCCACCGTCTCGTCGCGCCCGCCGACGCGCAGCTTGAAGTACCCCACCACGTCCACGTGACAGCCGGGCTCGAGGTGATAGTCCACACCCGAGCTCTCATCGATCTTCACCGCCACGGCCCGATAGCCGGTCGGCACGTGCACACCCGCGGGCTGACCCTCGGGCAATAGCATGTTCTCCAGAACCGGAAGCCCCGCCGGCGCGTCCATCCGCGGCACACGCCCCAACAGCTTGTCCTTCTCCGTGAAAGCCCCGGTCGGCACCAGCTTCGCCGGGAACGACACCGCGCTGAGCATCTCCTCGGAGATCCGGCTGCCCCGCGGAATGTCCTGCTGGGCCGCCCAGACCTGTTTCGTTGCTGCCGGCGTTCCCTTCGCCTTCTGCAACGTATCCAGACCCATCTTCAGCGCAAAACCACCAATGGCCAGGCCGGCAACCAGCGGGATGAGTGCCTTCACGTTCATCGCTACCGTCCTTCGTACCCGATACTGGGCGCGCGCTCGGGCCGTCTCACCGCTGGAGACGGCCACCGTCCGATTCCCGGCGCGAACGTCCGCGCCGTTGCGAGCTCCTCGCCCCGCACCTGCGGCCGGGGCCGGCAACTCCGCTCACCCTGTATCATCGTCTAGAGAGCGACCGGCCTTATTTTCTGGGGCGGTCCCCCGCTTAACCGCCCAGAGCCTCCTTCCTCATTGAGCACGTGGCCCCCAGGTCGTAATCCGTGCTCCCGAAGAAGCTGCCGATCAAAGTCACGTCCGCATAAGGAATCGTGACGTGCACCGTTTCCGTCGGATCCTGCGGCGTTGAACGGGTCAGTTCCAGGTTATAGGTCGACAGACCCATCGGCGTCAGGTAGTTCGCCACCCGCTCCTGAACGTCCTCTTCCGTCGAACCCGGCAGTGCCGCCGTCCGGGCGCCCTCACGGGCGGCCGTCACGAGCGCCTGCTTCACCGAGAAGACCCAGCCATACTCGATGATGCCGAACAGCATCGTCAGCAGTAGCGGCGTTACAACGGCCAGTTCCACCGTCGCCGCCGCCCAGCGCTGCTTCTTTCCCTTTCTGCGTATCACGACAACCACCCTCCGAAGTAGTAGGTCAGCAGAACTCCAATCGTGCCCACGGTCAGCGGCACGCCGTACGGCAGAAGCTGGCTGGTCACCCCAAACGTTCGTGCCCCGCCATACTCACCGAAGGCCGTGTCCAGCCGACGGACCTTCTCCAGAATCGTCTGCATGTTCGTCAGGGCATGCACGGTCCGGCCCGTCGCCGTGATCATCACCACCGCGACCACACCGCCGATAATCGCGCCCGCCGCGAAGCTGATCAGCGTCAGCCACGGCCCCAGCCACACCCCGATCGCCATCATCAGCTTCACGTCGCCCGCACCCATGCCGTGCATCAGCCAGGGCACGATCAGCACCGCGAAGCCCACGAGCAGACCCAGTGCCCCCACGCCCAATCCTCCCCAGCCATGGTAAATCGCCTGGACGGTGAAGCCCGCCACAGCGATGGCGGCGTTCAGCCAGTTCGGCACCCGTCGCTGCGCGTAGTCAATCCACGACGCATACAGAATGCCCGGAACCAGCAGCGCCAGCGTGATTTCCCAGTAGCCAACGTTCGTCATACCGGCTGCTCCAGTCGTGTCCCATCGGAAATGGGGTCGCGGCAGGCCGCGGCCCTTCCCTTTCATCGGTCCTTCGGAAGCTGCGGAGAAAAAACACGCGGACGGCGGCGAGCCGCTTGCGACCGCCGCCGTCCGCTGGCTTTCAATAGCGACGACGTCGCCGCCGTTTACGTACCGTCGGGCAGCGCGGTCTCAACGTTGCTGAAGATGGTGCTGACCTTGTTGCCCAGCAGGGTAATCGCCGCCAGGGCAACAATGATGATCAGGGCGAGCATGACCGCGTACTCAGTCGCGGTCGGGCCGTCTTCGTTGACCAGGAAACTCTTGATGCGATTCATCATGGACTTCTCCTTCCTTTCGCGTGCTTGCGGCAAGACAACCCTGCCAGGTTCCACCGCTTCCCTGCCAAACCTGCCGCTTTTCCGCTTCCCACTCCGGACAGCACTGGCAGGAACGCCCTGCCATGTGGATTTCGCTCGCGTGCCTCGAACGGCAAATGATGCCCCCATTGCTTCTCCACCCCGGCCTTCGCGCCGGTCAGCAGACACCCGAAATGTTCAAAACGGTGTCAGCCTGGGCAAGTCCGCCCCGAAATTTGGACCGGCAAATTCAAACCCCCCGCCACCCCTTTCCACTCCAGGGGCGATAACCCGCGCAAACCACCCGTTGGAGAATGCCCCCGCGCCCTAGACCTGCGCCGCGAGCGCCCGCCGCATCACCTCCCGCGGCGCCGTCTGACCATGCCACAACCCAAACTGCCCCGCCGCCTGCCCGATAAACAGCGCCTCACCCCCAACCACCCGCGCCCCCGCCGCCCGCGCCTCGCGCAACAACCGCGTTTCCGCCGGCGTGTACACCGCGTCCACCACCACCATATTCGGACCGAGCGCCGCCGCCGGCATCGGCGACGCCTCCACCGCCGGCGTCATCCCCACACTAGTACAGTTAATAGCGACATCCGCCCCGCGCGTCGTCCGCGACGACCACTCGCCCCAGTCACAACCGAGTTCTCGGGCCAACGCCTCCGCCCGCACCGCCGTCCGGTTATACACCGTCACCTGCCCCCCATCCGCGAGCACCGCGCTCACCACCGCCCGCGCCACGCCACCCGCCCCCAAAACCGCCACGCGCCTGCCCGCTGCAACGACGCTCGCTCCCGCCAGCGCCGCACGCACGCCGGCCACATCGGTGTTGTCCCCCGCCCAGCCGCCTTCCGTCCACGTCAAAGTATTTGCCGCCCCCGCCCGCTGGGCCGCCTCAATGACCGATAACCCGCGTTCGAGCAGCCACCGCCGGGCGTGCTCCTTGTGTGGTACCGTCACGCTCAGACCGCGCACGCCCAACTCCGCGTGCGCGTCTAGATAATCAAGAAGGGCCGCCAGGTCCTCGTACGTCGGTCGCACCGGCATGGGCACATACACCCCGTCGATCCCGCACGCCGCCATCGCCGCATTGTGCACGTGCGGACTGCGCGAATGCGCCACCGGCCAACCGACGACGCCATACACGGCTGTATCCGCGCCAATCTCGTCCCACCGGTACAGCGTCCGCAGCTCCTCGACCGTCGGCTGTCCCGGCGCCGACTCCGCCCCGCGCCGCCCGCTGGCAAACGTCAGGAACGCGCCGAACTTCTTCGCCAGCACCCGGCTGGCCAGACCAGCCTCGCCCATCGTCAGCGCGATCACGTCCCGCCGCGCCGCATGCCGCCGCACGAACGCCAGCACCCGCCACGCGTCCGTCACATCCCCCGCCCGAAACACCAGCTTCACCACATCCGCCGACGAGGCCAGCAGCGGCGCCGCCTGCGCCTCCAGATCCGCCGGCGTTTCCCGCCAGTCGTGATGCGACAGGATCAGCCGATTCGCCCCGCCGGCGCGCAGCGGCTCCCACAATGCCGCGTTCTGCGCCCAACTGGCGTATTCCACGTCCACGAACCCCGGCCGCGCCGCCGCCAGCCGCCCCAGCCGCGCCGCCCGCTCCGCATCCGTCTCCTCACAAGCTCCCCCCTCCCCAGCGGTGCGCAGCGTCAGAATCATCGGCAGCAGCCGCGGCCCGCGCAGCAGCTCTGCCACGGCCGCATCATCCCCCAGCAAGTCCAGCCGCAACTCAACCAGATCCGCCCCCGCCGACGCCGCGGCCTCCACCTGCTCCGCCAGTGGCGGATCCACGCCCACCACCGGCACCGCCACCAACGTCCGCCCAGACATGCCAACCTCTCTACTGCTCAACTCTCTCGCGCAGCGTGCCTCCGGTCGCTCTCTCGCCAGCACTGCTCACAGTGTGCCACTGCTCTTGAGCAGTGCTCTTCGTCCGCCGCAAGAACAAACAGACCTCGGCAACCGACGGCCGACACGGAGGTCGGCCGCTACCAGACGGGTGCCACTGGTGGCTTGCCCACCAGTGCCCCTCGTCCACCAACCTACAGGCCTTCGAGCAACGTCGCCGGCCGCGTCTGCAGCGCCGCACACACCCGCGCGAACGTCCACGTCGTCGTGCCCGTCTTGCCCGTCTCGATCTGTGAGAGTTGGGCCGGGCTCAGCCCGCTGGCCGCCGCCACGTCGTTCAGTGTCCGTTGCGCCGCCGTCCGCGCCTCGCGCAGCAGCGCCCCCAGGCGTTGGTTGTACTCCTCCTCGGTACGCACCGCGACGCCCATCTGCACCAGCAGGCGTTCGAGCGCCGCCAGCACGGTCGGTCGCTGGATAGGCTTCTCCAGGATATCTCGCGCCCCGGCCCGCACGGCGGCGATCACGTGCGACACCTCGGGGAACGCGGCCATGACGATGACCTCTGTCCGTGGCGAAACGCGCCGCAATTCCGCAATCAACGCCGGCGCATCCGTCTCCGGCAAGCGCAGGTCCACCAGGGCCAACGGCGCGAACACCCGCCCCGCATACTCCACCGCCGCCGCCGCCGTCGTAAACGGCACGACGTCGTACGCCGCCTCCGTCAGCCACGCCCCCACCTTCCGGCACACCTTGTCGTCGTCGTCGACCAGCAGCACCCGGACAGGTATCAAATGAATCATGGCGTCATTGTCCCTGGCTGTGGCCCCCGGTCCAGGGAGGGCTCCGCTGCGGTCTGCTCCGCCCCCGGATCGCCCCCCGGCTCTTCATAGGTGAACACCTCGTCCACCCGCCGGCCGAAGACGCGGGCAATGCGGAAGGCCAGGGCGAGTGACGGGACGTGCCGGCCGGCCTCGATCGCCAGGATCGTCTGCCGCGTCACGCCCACCCGCCGAGCGAGCTCGTGCTGCGTCATCTCCCCCGTTTCGAACCGCAGCCGCCGCACGCCGTTACCAATCCCGGCCGCCAATCGCCACCTCCTCACCGCCGCCTCGCACGCCGAGAGCGGCCTTCACGGCCAAAAAGTAAAATATACTTTACTTTATGTCTAGTACATTTTACATTTTCGGCCCGCGGCCGGCCGCGCCTGTCAGGACTTGTCCACCGGCGCAGGAAGTGCCCCAGGGGTGCAGCCGCCGTAGACACTGCATGTACAATAGAGGGGTTTACCGGACTGACGGCGTCGGCAGGGCTGCACAGGGGCGGCCCCGGCCGGCCAGGCGACCGTATGAAGGAGTCCCGCATGACCCGCGTCGCCCTTCTGGCGTTGTTTGTCATCGCGCTGCTGGTGGCCCCCAGCGCCACCGCCCAGATCTACGACGAGGAAGAGGACCAGCCCGCCAAGCGCCACGAGCCGTATCCCGACGGCCCCTGGCCCACCCAGAAGATGATGGAGCTCGTCATCGACCGCTTCACCGAGGAGGTCGGCCACTCCCTCAATCTCGACGAGGACCAGCTCTACAACATGCGCGAGATCTACAAGGAGCGCGTGCCCACTTGGCTGAACGACAATCGGGCCGCCGTCCAGACCGTGTTCAACCAATATCTCGAGACACTGCTGGAGCGCGACGCCCCCGACCCGCTCGACGTGGCCGACTGGGCCACCCGGGCCAAGCCGCTCCTCGAAGAATTCAGCGGTCTGATCAGTGACACGGTCGTCGACATGGAGCCCTACCTCACCGAAGAGCAACAACTCATGTACGAAGCCCAGATGGCCTCGTTCCAGAGCGCCACCGGCTACCTCAGCCACCGGCTCGAAGGCTGGAGCGAGGGCAACTTCGATGCGGAAACCGAATGGCACCGCAGCCCGAACTTCGGGGCCGCGGAAAGCCAACGCCTGCACGATTATCACAACCAACAGGCGCAGGCCCGGGGCGAAGTGCTCGGCTACGACGAACAGGCGGCCGGCGGCGCGGGGCCGGTCGGGCAGCAGCCGAAGACCGAGCCACGCACCGCAAACCCCAAGGTCGCCGCAGCCGCCGACGAGTATGCCCGCTACGTCGAGAGTTTCATCCGCCGCTACCAGTTGAACGAGGACCAGCAGGCCCAGGCGGCCAAGTACCTCACCATGGCACAGGAGGGACGCGACAAGTACCTCCGCCGTAGCGGTGATCGCCTCGCCGCCGCCCGCGCCCGCGTGCAGGCCGCCACCGACGAACGAACCCGAGCAGCCGCTCAGCAGGCCTGCGCGCAGCTCGAACGCCCGCTGAAGCGGTATTTCCAGCAACTGAAGGACCGGTTGAACAAGCTACCTACATCGGCCCAGCGCTTGGCCGCCGGGCAACGTGGCCTCGACCGTGACGACGCGGCCGTGGAGAAGGCCAGCGGACCCTGAGCGCCCGCCACACCCGTCGCTCCCGCCCGTTGACCACGACAGCCCCTGGAGGACACGCAACATGAGCCGCATCAGCATTCTGGCCCTGTTGAGCCTGCTCGGCCTGGCGCTCGCGCCGGTTCGCGCCCAGAATTACATGGACGAAGACCAGGACCGGCCCACCCGCCGCGAGGCCGTCCCGAGCGCCGGCCTCTTCCCGACGCAGAGGATGATGGAGCTGTTCATCGATCGCCTCGTCGAGGATGACCTAGCCGACACGTACGGTCTTGACGAAGACCAGATCTACAACGTCCAGGACACCCTCCGTGGCCGCTTCCCCGCCTGGCTCCAGGAGCATCGCGGCGAGATCATGCAGTTGAGCAACGAGTACTTCGAGGCCCTGCTCAACAACGAGCCCCCGAGCGCCGAACAGGTCGCCGTCTGGGCCCAGCGCGTCCTGCCGCTGATGGACGGGTTCATGGACCAGTTCGAGGGCTCGGCCGAGGACATGCGCCAGTTCCTGACCGACGACCAGCAGATCATCATGGACGGCCAGTTGGCCGCCTTCCGCGTGGGCATGAACTTCATGACGCAACGGGTCGGCGAGTGGAGCGAGGGCGGCTTCGACCCGGAGATCCACTGGATCCACAACGCGTCGGCGCAGCAGTACCAGCGTGATCAGGAAGTCCATATGCAGCAGCAGATGGACGAGGCCAAGCGCGAGGCGATGGGCGAAGCCGCGTACCAGGAATTCGAAGTCATCCGTGTGCAGCAACGCCACGCAGACCGGACCGCCACACCCCGTCCGGCGAACGACCCCAAGCTGCCCCAGGATGAATGGACGCGCTACACCGAGGACTTCATCCGCCGGTACGACCTGAACCAGGACCAGCAGAACCAGGCCCACCGCATCCTGTTCGCGCTCCAGGAGCAGCGCAACAACTACCTCCGCCGCGAGACGGTCCGCAAGCGCATCGACGAAGCCGAGAAGCTGCTCAAAGCCGCCGAGACCGACGAGCAGCGGGCTCAGGCTCAGGCCACGGTCGAGAGCCTCAAGCGCCCGCTCGAGCGCATGTTCAAGTCGCTCAAGGAGCGTCTGGACAAGCTGCCCACCCGCGCCCAGCGCGCCGCCGTCCTCGCCAAGGAAAAGGAAAAGTCCCCGACCACCCAGCCCGCCGACGACGAAACGGGCGCAAAAAGAGAGAGTCCGAGCTCGCCGTAACTCGGACCCTCAAGCCAGGCTGTCCGCTCGTCGGAGCGGAGACCCACAGCCTCAACCAACGTATCGTTCGCCGCCGCCCGGGCCTTCACGAAGCCGGCCAAGGCGGCCCGTCGGCTTGTCAGCCGGCTGGCGACAGCACCGACGCCGACCTTTTCTCGGCCCCCGCGGCGCGGCTGGTTCCGATTACGGACAATCGAACTGGCTGTACACCCGCCGATCGTAGCCGTCGGTCCCATCATCGGACGCCGCTTCGTCCTCGGCCCGCACGCGCAGCTTGTCCCCGCTGAGCGTCATCCAGTAAGTGCGCTCCCGGCCCTCGTCTCCCGCCGCCAGCGTCTCCGTGTGAATCTGCCCGGTGTACGGGTCGAAGTACACGACCGTGTCCCAGGTCACCTGGATCCGCTGCGTGTCGAGCACCGTGTACGTACCTTCATACGACGCGAAGATCGACAGCTCCGTGCTGAGCGCATCCTGGTAGATCTGGTACGCCGCCGCTCCCGTCGCCGCGTCGAACTGAAACGCCTCGTACCCGTTGAGCACGGGCGTGCCGGTGGTCGCCCCGGCCGCCGGCTCCGTCGTCAGCACGTAGTATGTGCCCCAGCAGCTGTCGAGGCCGTTCAGGTCGTCCATCTCGGTGCCCGCCGCCACCTCCGCCAGCGCGTCGTTCCCGGCCTCCGCGAACGTCGTCCGATTCGTCTCCACGTACGCGACCGCCTGCGGCAGCGCGCTCGCGGGAACGCGGTACGTCTGCGCCGCACTATCCGAGTTCACACAACCCGCCAGTACCGCCAGGCCACCGGCAGCCACCAGAATCCACGTGTAACGGCGATTGGCCATAGCCACCATGAATCTCCTTCTCACAAGCCCACGTCTCCGGTCCCGGCCGCGTCAACGGCCACTGCTTCGCCTACGATCCGCGGCGTCGCCAGGCGTCGTCGATCGCCGTCAGCGCCTCGCGACACCCGCCGCGGACGATCACGTCCGCGAGGTACGATTGTTCTGTCTGGTTCGGATTAACCTCGATCACCGTCGCCCCCAGCGCCTTGGCCGCGTCGGCGAGTGACGCCGCCGGCTGCACCACGCCGCTCGTGCCGATGACCAGGAACACGTCGCAGCGCTGGGCGGCGCTGAAGGCCGTTTCGATCGCTCCCGCCGGCAGCGGCTCGCCGAACCAGACCACCGCTGGCCGCAGCCGCTTCATGCACACCGGGCAGGACGGGTCGGGCCCGAGGTCCTCCAGCCCCTGCACCTCGTAGTCACAGAACGTGCACCGCGCCATATCCAGCCGGCCGTGCAGCTCGACGATCTTCTTCGAGCCGGCCCGCTCGTGCAGCCCGTCGATGTTCTGCGTCACCAGCGTGAAGTCGTCGATGCGCTGCTCCCACTCCGCCAGCAGCCGATGTCCCTCGTGCGGCTCGATTTCCAGCAGCTTCTGCCGCCGCCAGCGGTACCAGGACCAGAGCTTCTCCGGATCCCGGCGGAACCCCTCCGGCGTGGCCAGCTCCTCGGCATTGAACTTCGACCACAAGCCGGTCTCATCGTCGCGGAACGTTTCGATCCCCGACTCTTTCGACATCCCGGCCCCGGTCGAGACGCAAACGCTCCGCGCCGCGTTCAGAAGCTCCGCCGCTCGTCCGATCGCTCGCTCATCCATGCCGCCAGTGTACGCGTCCGCCCCCGGACGGCAACACGAGCCACGCTAGGCCTGCCAGACCGCCGCCGTGTCAGCGCTTCGTTTCGACCAGGCTGTTCAGGTAAGTGACGAGAACATCGGCCGACGTGGAGGGGTTATCGGTCGGCGCGCGACCATTCCGCTCGTGCGATTTCCGCAACGCCTCCGCCCGCTTCACAGCCTTGTCCTGGCGGCCGGCGAGCAGGTCGAAAACGTCGGCCGACTTCGTGTAATTCGTCATGTGCTTCTTCAGCTCGCGCAATGCCTCGACGCTGGTGAGCGACGCCCGCTGTTCGGCGAAGTGCAGGAGATACCAGAGCTCGAAACACGGGTTGGAGAAAGCGATGCGGATCTTCTCCCGGCGCATCTCGGCGAGCACCTCCCCTATTCTCGGCCGAGCGTCGTCGTCCAAGACGCACCAGATCTGGCTGAACCGTTGACCATACCGGCCCCGCCACGCATGCCCCGCCGCGACGGAGCGTACCAAGGCAGCGCAGCTCGGCTCGTGGTCAACATTCACATTGCTCAGCCGCAGTTCGCGCTTGATGGCCCGAAAGTAGTTCGGCTCCGTCTTCCGGCCTTCGCAGACGATACGCACAAGTGGGCGCGGTTCGCGATGCGGCCTGCCCCTGCTGGGAAGACGCTGCCTTCTGCGGCCACCGGCACGTCCACCCCCATCCGTCATTCCGCCGGTCCCTCCACCAGCGGGATCGCCCCGTAGCGACCAGCCAGATATCCCCTCATCAGGTTCTCACTCTTTCTCGGCAGCTTCTTGTAGTCCCACAGCGAGTAGAGAGTAGACGCGCCATCCCGGTCCTTCTCCGTGAACCAGACTTGATCGCGACGAAGCAAATCGGACTGAAGCAAACTGGCGTCATGCGTCGCGAACACAAGTTGCGCGCCTTTGGGATTCGTTCGCTCGTCGTGGAACATCCGCACCAACCACGTCGTAAGCAATGGATGGAGCCGCGCCTCCAACTCGTCGATGAAAAGCACGCAACCGTGCTCCAGCACATACAGCCACGGTCCCGCCAAAGCGAACAGCTTCTGCGTACCGTCCGATTCATCCTCGAAAAGGTCGAGTGTCACGGATCCGCGCCCCGCCGCGCCGGCCCGATGCAGGGTCCGGACGCGCGCAGCGCTTGCGTCCTCGGGCAACTCGCGAAACAGCTCCTCTCGAAGCGGACCGGGGATATCGCGCCAGCTAGGGCTCTCTCGGATCGGCATCTCGATGATCTCCAGCTCATCGATGCCGATATCTGCCTCCCGCAGAAACTGAAGGCACGATCTCAGCATCTCCTTGCTGCGCTTCGCGTTCGCAACGGTGAACTGCATTTCGCCCCCAGCCACCGGAAACCAGGACACCTCCCGAAACCTCTCATCAAACCAGTCGTGCACGGTCATTGCCACCGGATGGGCGAACTGCGCGGCAACCGAGATGAAGAGTGCGTCATCTCTGATGAGGTGCACGAGACTCCGACCGGCCCCCTGCCAGTGGGTACCAAAACGCACGTCAGGCGATGCCCCACGGCCGCTCGCAGTGCGCTTGAAAAGCAAACGCGGTTGGCCGCGCGGGAAACTGCGCAACGATTCCTCATGGACGCGCCCGCTGTCAACAGCAAAGCCGTACTCATGCGGCACACCCTCGTGCACAAACATCACCTCAAACCGGCTGGGACGCGAGCGCGTGTGCTGGTCAAACTTGAACGGCGTCACGCCGATGCGCGACCCCGGCCGCTTCCCGGTGCCCGACTCGAGAACGAAGTCGCGCATGAACGCCATCGCCCGCAGGAGATTGGACTTCCCCGACGCGTTCGGCCCGAAGACCCCCACGCTGCGCAGCAGCCGGAGGTTCGTTCCCTGCGCCTTCTCAATCACGTTTCCGGGCATCGACTTGTCAGCCGACGCCACCAGACTCAACGTGACACGGTCTCTAAATGACCGATAATTCTCAACAGAAAACTCAACCAGCATCCCGGCACTCCCGGTATGACCTGCCGAAATAATACACCCATGCAACAAAATTAATGCATACTATGCACATAATCGGCAGGAATTCAGATTATTTATGTTTGTCCGCCGAATATTGCCAGGGGGCCAGATAAGCGCCACAAACAGCCAACTACCACACCTGGGGTCCATTTCGCGCAGCCACCCCCAGTAGGAGCATACCCCCCCGCGGCCCATCACCGGCGAATCGGACGATACAACGTGTCCCGCTCCACCGGCTCACAGCCTGCCTCGCGAATCAGCCGCTGAATCTGCGGCACCGTCAGCTCCTGCCGGTTCGTGCCGCGGCCCTCCCGCTTCGTGATGTCGTACTGCACCACCGTCCCGTCGAAGTCATCCACGCCCCAGTTCAACGCCACCTGGGCCAGTTTCGGCGACAGCATCGGCCAGAACGCCTTGATGTGCGCGAAGTTGTCCAGCATCAGCCGCGCCACCGCCAGCGTGCGCAGGTCATCCAGCCCCGTCGGCCCCGGCAGATGCGCCAGCGCACTGCCCTCCGGAATGAACGACAGCGGCACGCAGCACTGAAACGCCGCCGGCCGCTCGGCCAGCGACACATCCTGATGCGCCCGCAGCTTGAGCAGATGCCCCAGCCGCTCCTCGACCGTCTCGACGTGCCCGTACAGCATCGTCGCGTTGGTCGGAATGCCGAGGGCATGCGCCGTGTCGTGCACGTCGAACCACTGCGCTTCGCCGACCTTGTTGCGAAACGCCTCATCGTGCACGCGATCGTCAAAGATCTCCGCCCCACCGCCGGGCATGGCGTCCAGACCCGCCGCCCGCAGTTCCGTCAGCACCTCCGCGACGCTCAGTCGTGGCCGGCTGATCCGCGTGAAGTGCACGATCTCAATCGCGGTGAACGCCTTGATCATCAGCCGCGGACACGCCCGCCGAATCTCCCGGCACATCTCCACGTAGTACTCGAACGGCAGCCGCGGATGCAGTCCGCCGACGATGTGCACCTCGGTTGCCCCTGCGGCCTCCGCCTCGGCGGCCATCTGCACGATCTGCTCGACGGTGTACTCGTACGCGCCGTCGACGACCCCGCCCCGCGCGTCATACGGCCGATAAAACGAACAGAACTTGCAGCGCAGCACGCAGAGGTTCGTGTAGTTGATGTGCCGGTTGATGTTGTACCACGCCCGCCGGCCGTGTTGCCGCTCGCGCACCACGTTGGCCAGCTCGCCGACGGTCAGCAGGTCGCGTGTGCGCAGCAGCGTCAGGCCGTCCGCCTCGCTCAGCCGCCCACCGGCGCGGACCTTCTCCGCGATCGGCACCAGTTCCGGATCCACTGCCGTCTGAGACGCCGCCGGCATTCGACCAATCTCCGTGACATGCTGGCCGCGGCCCGCGCCGAGGAACTTCCCCGGCGGCTGCCCGCGTCCGAAAGTTGCCCTAGAATTGTAGCGAGCCAGGACGTGCCGGCGGAGACTGCCTCATGAACAAGAACATCCAGCGTTACACTCCGGCCCTGCTGCTGCTGGGGGCAGCGCTGTTGATCATCCTCGCCCGCGAGTACGTGACCGACCGGACCGGTGCCGGCGAACGTCCGCCCGGCGCGCCGCTTCCCGGGCAGGTCGTGCCGTCGTTCGACGTCCGCTCCCTGGCGGACAACCGCATCAAGTTCCCCGACGCGTACCACGGCAAGATCGTCCTGCTCGATTTCTGGGCCACCTGGTGCCCGCCCTGCGTGGCCGAGGTCCCCCATCTCGTCGAGGCCTACGAGAAGTACCACGACGCCGGCCTCGAGATCATCGGCGTCTCGCTGGACAAGGGCCGCACTTCCGCCGGCACCGTACGGTCGTTCATCCAGGACCGCCACATGCCCTGGGAGCAGATCTACGACGAAGCCGAGGGGATCGCCGGCGACTATCGCGTCGTGGGCATCCCCACGATGTTCCTCATCGACGGCGACACCGGCCGCCTCCTCGCCGACGGCAACGACCTGTACGGCTCCGCCCTCCCTGCCACAATCGCCAAACACCTGCCCAACCGCAACCCGTAGCGTCGGCCCCCCGTGGCCGACGTCGATTGCCAACGGGACGCACGACCCGCAACGTAGCGGCCGACCTCCGTATCGAACGTCGCTGGCCAACACGCACTCGATCTCGCGAATTCTGCCCCCGACTCCCTTCTTCCCACTCGCTGCCGCTCGGGGCTCGGACGGACACAACGACGCCGCGCACGCGCCTGTCACGCCGCTTCCGCGCGTCCCCGCCGGGCCGCCACGAACAGCGCCCGCCGCGCCCGCCAGCCCAGCCACGTCGCCCCCAGCGCAATGACGCCCTGCCCGATCAGCCCCGGCCATGGCTTCCCGTCCTCCGCCATGCACAGCACGAGCGTGCCGATCGGCGAGTAGCCGGCGAACCACAGATCCACGAACTTGCACTCCTCCCCCGAGTGCTCGATCGAAAACGCCAGCACCAAATCGAGCACCAGCGGCAGCACCTTGAACACCAGCAGCGACAACAGCAGCCAGCGGAACAGCTTCATCCCGCGGGCCACCGCGAAATACACCACGTTGTAGTCCACCCAGAACGAGGCCAGCAGCGCCAGCAACATGGCCAGCCGCAGATCCCACCGCCCGAAGGCCAACTCGAGGACCGGCCTCCCGCGCGACGTCACGTCTCGCAGCACGAGCGCCGGATCCATGCGCTCGTACATCGCCGCCAGCGTGAGCACGACGAGCAGGGCCAGCACCACGGGTATGAGCCTCTGCGTGCCGTCCAGCAGGCCGCCGGCCGGTTCCCCGAACGCCGCCCCCCGGTCGCGGCGGAACTGCTCCGCGGCCGCCCCGACCAGCGGGAACAGGGCCACGATCAGACAGATCGACGTGGACATCACGAGCTGCACAGCGGCGAGGTTATCCAGGTCATAGTTCACGATCAGCCAGTGCCGCGCCGACAGCGCGTTCATCCCGGCCACCGCCGTCGCCGACCACAGCGCCGCCAGCAGCAGTCCCAGACCCACGCCGAACATCGGCCGCTCCGGCGCCCGCACCTTGCGACAGGCCGCCCAGGCGAACACCAGCCCAAAGGCCACCTGTCCCGCGATCGTCATGGCTATTTCCGCCGCGTTACCCGGCATGGCCGTCGGCACGCCCCCGCCGAACAGCGCGCGAACGAGCGTCCCGCCGCCGATCACGCCCGAGATCAGGGCCAGCCCTGGCACAAACGCCACGGCGAAGTAGCCGCCGAAGATCCCCACGATGATGGCCACGCCGACGATGTTCGTCTTCCCCGCCGAGCCCAGCGCCAGCAGCAGCGCCAGGCTGCCGACCATGAACGCCGTGCAGATCAAACAGGCCTGGAGGCTGTACCAGCCGATGAACAGCATCGACCCGAGGCGCGGCATGTTCATGCCGCTCGCCACCCGGGCCACGAAGAACGCCCCCAGCAGCAGACCCATGCCGAACAGCCAGAACGACTGCACCGGCGGCCCGGTCAGGTAGCCCGCGACGATCTTGACGCCGCTCATCGGCGACAGCCGGTGCGACTCGATCATGCCGGTTTGATAGTCGCGCAGCACCGCCTTGCGAATACCGCTGGGCGCGATCAACAGCAGGAAGAGACCCTGAAGCAACGTCACGAAACCGAGACACGCGGAGCTGATCCCCCCCGCATCGCTCGCCGATCCCAACTGGTACAGCATCGCCGATCCCAACAGCACCAGCACGCCGTAAGCGATGGCGATCGCCACGTTGTTGCGCCACGCGCCCGTCAGGCGGAAATGCACCCAGAACAGAGGGTTCGCACTCATCGCTCAATCCACCTGTTTGATGCCGCTGCGCAGATAAGCCTGCTCGAGGTCGGGCCGCTCCGGACCGAACTCCGCCACCGGCAGCCCCGCCGTCAGCAGCGCCGCCAGCAGCCGCGCCGCCGCCGCCCGGCCCTCGTCATATTCCAGCGTCACGAGGTCCCCGTCGGCCTCGATCTCGGTGATCCCGGCCACGTCGGCCAGCCGCGTGGCCACGTCGCCCACCCGCTGGACCAGCATGATGCGGTACCGGCTCCGCTGCCGGTTCGATCCGCCGGCCACTTCGGCGACGGTTCCGAACGAGCGCAGCCGCCCGTGCTCCATCATGGCAATATGCGTGCAAACCTCGCTCAGATCCGCCAGGATGTGCGAGGAGACGATCAGCGCCTTGCCCTGGTCCCGTAGCGACGCCAGCAGCCGCCGAAACTGCACCCGCCCCGCCGGATCCAGCCCCGCCGCCGGCTCGTCCATCAGCACCACGTGCGGATCGGGCAGCAGCGTGCGCGCTACGGCCAGCCGCTGCTTCATCCCGCGTGACAGGCTCCCCACCCGCTCCCGCCGCTTTTCGCTCAGCCAGAGCTGCTCCAGCCAGTGATCGATCCGCTCGCTCGTCAGCCCCCGCGGCAACCCGTAACAGCGGGCGATGAACTCTAGGTACTCATCCACCTTCAGGGCATCGTACAACGCCGGCGTGTCCGGCGCCAGCGCCAGATGCTGACCCACCTCGGTGGCGTGCTCGAAAACATCGTGCCCCAGGACGGTCACGTGCCCGGTACTGATCGGTTGCAGACCCGTCGCCGCCCGCAGCGTCGTCGTCTTGCCCGCTCCGTTCGGCCCGATCAGCCCGAGCAACTCCCCGCCCCGCAGGTCGAAGCTCAGATCGTCCACCGCCAGAAATCGGCCGTACTGCACGCGCACATGGCGCAGGCTCAGCAGCGGCTCACTCATCGCTGCGCCCTCCAGCGGGTCGCCCCCTGGACGCCCGGGCCGTATCATGACCGTGGCCCGCCGGCGACTCAAGCACCGAGTCCCGCGGCGCCCGGACAACGTCAGGATTGCTTATGCTCATCTGGCCCCCACAACCCGACGCCTTCCGGGGCTACTGGCTCACGCCCGGCGTCTTCGGCCTGGTCCTCATCTTGGCCGGCATCCTCATCTACCTGGACCCCGACCTGCTGGCCTACTTCTTCGCCGCCATCTTCATTCTCGTCGGCATGGGCCTGATCGGCGTAGCCTGGAAGATGCGCCAGCGCGTCACCTTCCGGCGACTGGACGACCCGCCACCCGACGATCGTTTTGACGCGTAGCCGCCGCCCGCTACGCGAAGATGCGGGCAACCGAATCGGCGATCACGGGAGCCGCCGACGCCGACTGCTCGCCGACCAGCCCGATAATCGCCTGCATTAGCGCGGTGAGGAACCCACTCGACACATTAATGATGCCGTCTTCCACGGCCGCCCGCGTCTCCGTATCGCAGCCGTTCAGGAAAAACGCACCGCCCATCGCGAGCATCGCCAGCCGATACCAATACACCCTACGCATAGTCTGCTCCTGCCGGCGACCGGCGACCGCCACACAACCCGCGCGTAGCGCCCGGGCTCCGCACCGGACGTCTACCGCTAGCGATCGGCGACCACCTCGTCGTCCATAGTACGCCCACGCCAGCCGCCCGGCCAGCACGGGCGCAGACCAAGACCCTCCTTGTGATACACCCCCACCCAAGACTCGGATGCACCTCTCCCCGCCCCTCAGCTCCGCCGCCGGGCGTCCTTCCGCCCCTCCTCCTGCCCGGCCCCGTGCGGGTGACAGCGGGCGTGAATTTCCTTCAACCGCCGCGTCTGCACGTGCGTGTAGATCTCCGTCGTCCCGACGCTGACGTGCCCGAGCAGCTCCTGCACCACGCGCAGATCGGCCCCGCCTTCGAGCAGGTGTGTCGCAAAACTGTGCCGCAGTGTGTGCGGGCTCACCTTCCCCGGGATCCCCCGCTTCACCGCTTCCCGCCGCACCAGCCGCCACACCGCCGTCCGCTCCAACGCCCCGCCGGTGCGCGTCAAAAACAGCGGCAGGCCGGCGACCGCCTTCGCCGTCAGCGGCCACGCCCAGCGCCCGCGCTCCTGCCCCCGCCGCAACAGCACCGGCCGCAAATGCTCCAGGTACGCCTCCAGCGCATCCCGCGCCGCCCGCCCCACCGGCACCACCCGCTCTTTCCGCCCCTTCCCCATGCACCGCACATACCCCCCCTCAAGCTGCACATCCCCCTCCGCCAGCCCGCACAACTCACTCACGCGCAAACCCGACGAATAGAACAGCTCCAGAATCGCCCGGTCCCGCAGCCCCAATTCCTCCTCCTCGTTCGGCAACGTCACCAGCTCCACCGTCCGCTCCAGGCTCAGCGTCGGCGGCAACGGCTTGCCCCGCTTCGGCGACTCCAGCAAGCTCGCCTTGTCCTCGGCGATCTGCTTCGTCTCATGCAGCCAGCGCAGCCACATCCGCATGGCCACCACGTGCCGGGCGATCGTCGTCTCGCGATACCGCTCGTCCGTCAGCTCGACCAAGTACGCCTGAAAGATCTGCCATGTCAGCGTGTTCCAGTCGTCGATCCCCCGCCGCCGGAGAAAGTCCCCCAGCCGGCGCAGATCGCGCCGATACGCCGCCATCGTGTTCGCCGACAACCCCAGCTCGACGTTCTGATACGTGCGAAACGCCGTCAGCGAACGCTCAAACGCGGGCGTACACGTGTAGACGCCCCCCTCCGCTTGTCCGTCCGGCCTCCTGCCTGGACCCTTCGCGAGTCGTGTCACGCCGGTTCCTCGCCTCCATGCGAAACCACGGCGCGGGCGTCCGGTCACGCCTCGGCCACCGGACACCTTACCCGACCCGCTGGCTTTCGGAAACGGCGGTTCGTCAGGGAATCACGGTCCCCGGATCCGCGTGCGTCATCCCGATGTCGTCGTTCACCACCGACCCCGTCGGGTACCACAGGCTGATCTCGCGCGACGCCTGGTCGGTCAACGAAGCGACGTGCCCATCAAAGAACACCGCGTTGATCGCGCCGCTATTCGTCTGGGCGCTGCCATCAGGCCTCGGCGCCGCCATAGGCGGCCCCGCCTCCGGCCAGTGGCGGTACGACAACAACAGGTTGCCACCCTCTGCCGGGCTGCCGTACGGCACGACCTCATCGTCCCACGTCAGCGAACCCGTGCGCACGCCATAGGCGCTGCTCCCCGACCACCAGCCGCCACTGCCAGAAAGCGCGCCGAAGATCGAGGGGTCGGGATCGACATCAATGCTTACGTACCCGTCGCCGACGTAGCGCGTGCCGTCAGCCAGAAACACCTTGCTCGCCGGGGGGCCGACCTCTGTGAGGCGCGAGACGAAGTCTTCGTTTGCAACCTCCCACGAACTCGGCAACGCGCGGGCGCGAACCGGCAACTGCGGGAACCCTTCCATCTGCGACAGCACGTCGCCCGCGTGCGCCTGACCCCAGTACGAGAAGTACGCCGGCATCAGGTAGCTGCACGCCGGCCACGTGAACGCTTCGAAATCGTCCCCATCTGGCGAGCCGACGCCGTACACCTGGGACGTCGCCCGCTGCTGCGGGCACCGGAACCTCGTCCAGAGCTCGTGCCAGCGCTCGGCCCGGTTGTCCGGCAGTGTATCCACACCGATGTACCCGGCGACCGGCCTCATCCAGTCGAAGCTCTGCACAGGCAGACTGCTGTCGTGCAACACCGACGGGTCAGAGCCCCACAACATTCGCTTGGCCCGCACCGCGACGCCGGACGTGTTGACGCCTGGGAAGTAATCCTCGTGATCAACCGTGTACGCGAGCATCCCAAGACTGAGATTGTGCAGCGTATCCGCGCACGTCGTACCCCGGGCGCGCACGCGGGCCTGCTGCACCGCCGGCGCTGCCACCAGCCCCAGAACCACGATCGCCGACGACGCTGCCAGCAACTCAACCAACGTAAGCCCCCGCCGCCCACTCACCGCCGAACCAGCATACCTGAACATGTTGGTACCCTCCGCACGCTCTCGCCGCATGAACCCGCCCGCCGCGCCCCAACCACGGCGCACGGCAACCATTGTCAGTATAACGCCTGGTCAGCCCAATGTGTAGAAAAGCGTTGCCAGCACACGGCCCGGCGGCGATTCCAGCCTCTCAGGCCGCACCGGCACGACGAGAATTAACACAATCTCCACAGCGGCCACCCGGCAAACGCCGTCTCACGGAGTGACCCAACTCACCATCGTTGTCCTGACACACACCCAACTCTGCACCGGCCGGCCCACCAACGTGCCCGCCCTTCCGGGGCGCGGTACGATGGGGCCCTGCGGCCCGACAGGGGAACCGGGCCACGCCAAATGCGGAATGTCGGACGGCCAACACACCGTGAACAGGCCGGCTCATGTGTGCAGATTCGCCAACGCCGGATGAGAGCGCGACCAGTCGAGCGCCGGCTACCAAGCGCTGGCGCGGGTTCCTCTGCGGCGCGCTGCTCGTGCTCGGCGTCGTTGTCCTCGTTAGCGTTGTCTTCGGCTTCGGCCCCAGCGGCCTCCTCTACAACTCATACGACTACCGCGAGATTTTCACGTACCACAAGGCCTTCTGCCGGGACGCCGTGCAACAGGGCCGGCTGCCGCTCTGGACGCCGTACACCTTCAGCGGCTGGCCGTTCGCCGCCAACCCACTGACACAGACGTTCTACCCCCTGGCCTGGCTGACGCTCCCACTGCCGCAACCGCTGGCCGTCAATGCCGATCTGATCCTGCATCTGTCGCTCGCGGCGGTGGGCACGTACCTGTTGCTCCGCCAGGTCTTCCGCGTGGGGCGCGGGGCAGCGTCGCTCGGCGCGCTGGTGTACACGTGCCAGGGGGCGAATCTCGGCAACGTGTTCGCGGGACACATCCAGTTTTATGCGGCGGCCGGCCTGCTGCCGTTCGTGTTGCTGGCGATCGAACGGGCCTGCGGCGCGCTGAGCCAGCCATCACCCGGCGGAGACGAGAGCCCGCCATCGAAGCGCGGGCCGCTGAAGCGAACCGGCCCGTGGGTCTGCCTGGGCGCTTTGCTGCTGGGGCTGCAACTGCTCAGTGGCGGGCTGCCGTATGTCTGGCTGACGCTCGTGTTGGCCGGGCTCTGGCGGGTCGGGAGCGTTTTGTGCCGCGCGCCGCTCGCCGGCCGCACCTGGGTTCGCGAATTGGGCGTCCTCGCCATCGTGACCGTAGCGGGCATCGGCATGGCGCTCGTGCAGCTTCTACCGAGCTACGAGCTGGCGTCGTTGTCGAACCGGCGGCAGGCGGGTTACGAGTATGCCGCGACCGGCTCGCTGCCCCCGAAATACCTGGGCCTGCTCGTCGATCCGTTCATGCACAGCGATCCGCAGGAGTCAATCTGGGAGTACTACGGCTACGTGGGCATGCTGCCCGTGTTGCTGGCCGCCGTCGGCCTGACGCAGCTTCGCCGGGAGCGACGCGTGATCGTTCTCGTCGCCCTGGCCGGGCTGGTGATTCTGTTCGCGCTGGGGCGCTACAGCTTCCTGTTTCCGTTGCTGTGGAAGTACGTACCCGGCTTCGACCTCTTCCGTGTCCCGGCGCGGGCGCTGCTCCTGGTGGGGCTGGTCATCGGCGTGCTCAGCGCGCTCGGGCTGGATGCGATCGGGACGTGGCTCCGCCGTAGCCGGGCCACCGCTGCCCAATGGGGCGTTCTCCTGGCGGGCCTCGTCTGCGTCGCCACGCTAGCCGACACCACGGTCTGCGCGCGTTTGAACCGCGACCGCCTGATCCTCTCGGACCACGGCTTCATGGATGAACCGATACGCCGCCATCTCGCGGATGCGCTGGCGCACGACCGCTCCTGGTACCGCTTCTGGATGCCACGGGCTCTCCTCCGCGAAAACCACGCGTACGCGGTCCACGCCCGCAGCCTCACCGGCTACGACAACATGATCCCCCTCCGATACAGCCGCTTCGTCCACGCGATGACCGATACGGCGATCAAGCCCGAACTCGTCAACATCATTACGCAGGCCACGTTCAGGAACATGCCCGGGCCGTTCCCGTTCAAGATCCTCGGCGTGAAATACGCGGCGTACAGGAACGACCTGCCGACGCGCCCGGAGCCCGTGCGCCGGGCGTGGTTCGCCAGGCGCACCGTGTGTGTGCCGGACGAGCACGCCGCTTTGCAGTACATGCGCAGCGACGCTTTCCAACCCGACGGGGAGGTCGTGCTCGAGCCCGCGGAAGCAGAGTTGCTCGGCATCGAAGCCAAAGCCGCCGCCGCGCAAGCGAGCCCGCCGGCCGAACCGGTCGAAGTGAAGATCGAGGAGCCCTGTCCGGAACAGCTCGATATCACCTTCGGTCCGCACGGAGACGGTTACCTCGTGCTCTCCGAGACCTACTACCCCGGCTGGAAAGCACAGGTGAACGGCACGCCCGTGCCCGTCTGCCGCGCTGATTCAATCCTTCGCTGCGTGCCGCTCAAGGCCGGCGACCAGCACGTGCGCATGACGTACGCACCGGCCAGCCTGCGCTACGGCGCGCTCGGCTCGGCGATGACGTTGCTGTTGCTTGTCGTCGTGCTGTGGCGATGTCGCCGGGCGACCTGAGAACGAACACAGCCTCCACGGCGGTCACCTGACAACCGCCAACTCACGGAATAACCTGACCCACCGTCTCCGTCGTCATTCCCACCGGATCACCCGCGATCACCGAGCCCGTCGGATACCACAACGACACCGTCCGTGACTCCTCGTCATTCAACAACGCCACGTGCGCATCGAAGAACAACGCGTGGATCCCGCCGTCGTTGTCCTGGCACGCGCCCGAATCCCCCGCTCCGTGTGGCGGAAGCGGACTCCGCGCATCCGGCAACACGTGCCGGTACGAGAACAACAGGTTCAGCCCGCCTGACTCACTTCCCGCCGGCAGCACCACCCCGTCCCAGTTCTCCGTCCCCTCGCGCACACCGTACGCATTCGAGATCGGCGACCACGGCCCCTCCGTCGCGAAACCGCCGTACCAACCCGGCGCAATCCGCACGTCCACCTGCGCGTCGCCATTGGTGTCCACGTACCGCGTGCCGTCCGCCGCGAACACCTTCGCCGCCGGCGGTCCCACGCGGTCCAGGCGCGACACGTAGTCCTCGTTCACCACGGGCCAGTTCGACGGCGGCACCTCCGCATACACCGGAATGCTCGGGAAGCCATCGAGCACGGCCAGCACCGTACCGCTGTGCTGCTGCCCCCAGTACGAGAAATACATCGGCGACAGGTAGCTGCCGGCCGGCCACGTGAACTCCTCGAAATCCGCCTTGTCCGGCGCTCCCGCCGCAGACCACACTTCCGCCGACCGCCACTGCTGCGGACACTTCAGCTCGGTCCACAGCGTGTGCCAGCGTTCCGCCCGGTTGGCCGGCAGCTCGTGCGCATAGCGGGCCAGCGGCGTCATCCAGTCCGCCGTCTGCACCGGCAGCGCGGGGTCGTGCAGCACGTCCGGGTTCCCCTGCCACAACAACCGCTTGGTCCGCAGTGCCACCGCCGACGTATTGATGCCCGGCAACCAGCCCCCGTGATCCTTCGCGTACATGTGCAGCGCCGCCCCCAGCGCCCGCAGGTTCCGCTGACACGAAACACGCCGCGCCCGCCCGTTGGCATAGCTGGCCGCCGGCCACAACAACAGACCGAGCACGCCGACCACCAACACCAGAACCAACACCTCAACCAGCGTAAACGCCCGACACCCTCGCCCAGTCCCGACACTCACCACAAGATGGTACTTCCTGGACATGTCGACACCCTCCACATCTGCACCCCCATGCCCCGATCCACCACACCAGGAACCAGCCGCGGAACACCCGGACTGCGACCTGCCCCGGCCCGTGTGCCCCCGATAACCCCCACGCCCGCCGCCAGCGTCACTCCCCCGCCGGCAGCTTGATTCCATGCGGCACCGCCTGCCGCTGCTCGTCCACCGCCACGTACGTGATCATCGCCTCCGTCACCGCGACGCACTCACGCGGCGCCGAGAACCGCTCCGCCACCACCCCCACGTGCACCGTCAGCGACGTCCGCCCCACCCGCCGCACCGCCGTGTAGAAACTCAACACATCCCCCACAAACACCGGCTCATGGAACTCCACACTGTCCATCGCCACCGTCACGAAATGATGCGGCCCCAGCTCCTGAGCCGCCACCGCGCCCGCCTGGTCGATGTAGCTCAACAACACCCCGCCGAAAATCGTTCCCTGCGGATTCGTGTCCCGCGGCATCATGATGACGCGAATCGCCGGCGCCGGCTGTTCCGCTACATCACCCATCGCACCACTCCCTCGCGCCCCCTCAACCCTCGTCCAACGCCGCGACCGCAGCCGTCACCACCGCCGGCACGACCTCGTCCCACCGCCCCGCCACGCGCGCCCCCGCCGCCCGGGCATGCCCACCTCCGCCGAACTGCCGCGCCAGCGCCGCCACATCCAACGCATTGCGACTGCGGAAGTTAATGCGGATCACTCCCGGCTGCTCCGTGCACAACACCGTCGCCTCAATCCCCCCCAGCCGACCCGCCTCGTTGACCAGGTCCTCCGTCTCGTTCGGGTCCGCGCCGGCGGCCACGAAATCCGCCTCCCGCAAACCCATCACTGCCAGCTTCCCGCCCGCATGCAGCTCCAGCGAATCCAGCATCCGCGCCACCAGCCGCAGCTTCGCCGGCGGATCCTGCTGATACACCGCTCCGTAGATCCCGTTCGGCGACGCCCCCGCTGCCACCAGCTCCGCCACCACCCGTAGCGTCCGGGCGTCCGTGTTCGGAAACCGGAACCACCCGCAATCCGTCGCGATCCCCGTGAACAGCGCCGTGGCCATCAGCGGCGAACAGGCCACCTGCGTCGCCCGCACCCACTCCGCGATCAGCAGGCAAACCGCACTGGCACTCACATCGATCAGCCGCAGATCTCCCGGCCGCTCCCCGATCGCATCCCGCGTCGTGTGATGGTCGATCACCAGCGTCCGCGGCGCCTGCGGCAGCCACTCCGCCACCGGCTCGAGCTGGGCCAGCGCGCACGTGTCCACGACGATAACCGCATCGCACTCCCGCCGCAGGCGCTCTCCCTCCGTCTTCCAATCCGTCCAGCGGGCCGCCTCCTGGAAGTACGTGTACCGCCAGGGAAACGGTTCGTACAGCGCCGCCGCCGGCCGGGCCCCCCGCTGCCCCAGGGCCAGGGCCAGTCCGCCCATCGCTCCGAGCGCATCACCGTCCGGCCGCTGGTGGGTCAACAGCAGCGGACGTTGACACTCCGACAGCCACTCCATCACGTTGTGATAATCCTGCTCGGCGATCATGATGTCCCGGATTGTAACCGCCGAGCCGGCCACCCGCAGCCGAGGACATTGTTGTGCCCACGCTCCCGCAGCTCATCGACCCCGAGCACTACCGACCCTGCTCCTGGGATCTCGCCGCCGAACCGCGCGACCTGGCCTACTGGATCGACCTCTTCTGCCAGCACCTGCACCTGCTCGTCGAGCTCATCCACGCCGAGTATCCCGACACTCCCGCCGACCGCGTGGCCGCCTTCGAGCGCGACTATCTCGACACCATGCACGCCGTCCAGGCCAACCAGCCCCCCCGACCCCGCCGCGATGTCCTCCTGTTGACGCACCTCCGCCGGCTGCTCTGCGAGCGCTGGGGCTTCCCCGACCCCTTCCTGGGCATCAAGCGCCGGGAAAGTGCCGCCGCCCTGGAACTGCTCCCGGAACTCCTGGCCGAGCTCGATGCCACCCCGCCCGCCGAAATCGCTCCCCTCCTCGCCCGGGGCCTGATGGCCGGAAACGTCTTCGACCTCGGCTCCATGCCCACGATTGAGCGTTACCGCTCCCGGAACCACATCTTCCAGCAGGCCCGCGCCGACCAGCCGCCCCGACCCTGGCACGTCGACCACCTCGACCGCTGGCTCGCCGGCGGCTCCGTCCCCCCGACCTACCGCCACGCGATCTTCTTCGTCGACAACGCCGGCAGCGACATCTGCCTCGGCTGCCTGCCGCTGGCCCGCTGGCTCGTCGCCGGCGGAGCACGCGTCACCTTCGCCGCCAACACCGGCCCGGCCCTGAACGACGTGACCGCGGAGGAATTGACCGATCTGCTCCGCACCCACCCCGTCACCACCGACTCCGTCCTCGGCCCCGCCCTGGCCGCCGGCACACTGGATGTCGTCCCCTCCGGCTGCATAGTGCCTCTGCTCGACCTCACCGCCCTCTCGCCGGCCTGCGTCGCCGCCGCCGAGGACGCCGACCTGATCATGCTCCACGGCATGGGCCGCGCCATCGAGAGCAACTACCACGCCCGCCTGACCTGCGACACGCTGCGCACGGCCGTCCTCAAAGACCCCGCCGTAGCCGCTCATTTCGGCGGCCGGCTGTTCGACTGCGTGTTCGACTTCGCCCCTGCGGGCGCAACCCGCCTTCTGGGTTGACTTTGGCGGGGGAGGCGGTTATCACACAGGTCAATCGGCAAGCGGGAAAGGGTCCGATCACGTGCTGCGCGCCGGGGCGTGCGCTCCGTTCTTTCGTCAGTGAGGCAATCCAATGGCAGACCAGTCCAAGGCACCCAAAGAACGCATCAATATTACTTATCGCCCGGCGACGAACACCAAAGAGCAGAAGGAACTGCCTTTCCGGATGGCCATGCTCGGCGACTTCACACTCAAGCCGGACGATACGCCGCTCGAAGAGCGCAAGACCATCCGCGTCGACAAGGACAACTTCAACGACGTGATGAAGAGCCAGGACCTCGGCACCACCATCAACGTCGCCAACAAGCTCTCCGGCGAAGAAGGCGCCGAGATGGGCGTCCAGCTCAAGTTCTCGACGCTCAAGGACTTCGAGCCCGAGCAGATCGCCCGCCAGGTTCCCGAGCTCAACCAGCTTCTTCAGACGCGCGAGGCGCTCAACGCGCTCAAGGCGCCCCTCGCCAACAAGCGCGCCTTCCAGAAGCGTATCGCCGAGATCGTGCAGGACGAGGCGACCCGACAGAAACTCATGGAGATCTTCCAGCAGACCGCCGGCTCAGGCGAAGAGGGCTCTGCTCCCGCTCCCGACGCCGGCGGTGGCGAGGGCGGCGAAGGCGGCGCCCAGTAACGCCGCTTTCCACCTATACCCAGCGCTCCGCGCAGACACCACGCCGGCCCGGCCGGCCGAACGACATGCTCTTGGAGGTTTGTCATGGCTGATGCACCGCAGGCTCAGGAAGCCGCTCGTGAGTACCCCGAAGATGTGTCCTCTCTCCTCGACGAACTAACCGTCGCCACGGGGATCAAGGACAAGGAAGCCGCCCGCATCGCCCGCCGCGGCGTCGAGCAGTTCCTGGCCAACCTGGTCACCTCCCCGGCCGAGAAGATCGACAAGGCCCTCATCGACGCCTACATCGCCGAGCTCGACCACAAGCTCAGCGCTCAGGTCGACGAGATCCTCCACAACCAGGACGTCCAGAAACTCGAATCCGCTTGGCGCGGCCTGAAGTTCGTCATCGACCAGACCAATTTCCGCGAGAACATCAAGATCGACATTCTCAACGTCTCCAAGGACGAGCTCCTCGACGACTTCGAGAATTCGCCCGAGATCCCCAAGTCCGGCCTCTATCAGCACATATACACCGCCGAGTTCGGCACCGCCGGCGGCGAACCCTTTGGCGCCATGGTCGCCAACTACGAGTTCGGCCCCGGCCCCCGCGACGTCGCCCTGGCCCAGCGCGTCTCCGCCGTGGCCGCCATGTCGCACTGCCCCTTCATCGCCGCCACCGGCCCGGAGATGTTCGGCATCGAGGACTTCCAGGAATTGCCCAAGCTCAAGGACCTCGAGAGCGTCTTCAGCGGCCCGCAGTACACCAAGTGGAACTCGTTCCGCGACTCCCCCGATTCGCGGTACTTCGCCCTGACCATGCCGCGCTTCCTGCTGCGGCACCCCTACGACCCCGATGCCAACCCGGTCAAGGCCTTCAACTACGAGGAAAAGGTCACCGACAACCACGGCAAGTACCTGTGGGGCAACGCCGCCTTCGCCTTCGCCACCCGCCTGACCGACGCCTTCGCCGGCACCCGCTGGACGATGAACTGCACCGGTCCCCAGGCCGGCGGCATGGTCGAAAACCTCATCCTCCACCAGTACAAGACCCTCGAAGGCATCGAGACCAAGATCCCCACCGAGGTCATGATCAGCGACCGCCGCGAGTTCGAGCTCGCCGAGTGCGGCTTCATCGGCCTCACCATGTACAAGAACACGGACAAGGCCTGCTTCTTCAGCGCCAACTCCGTCCAGAAGCCCAAGAGCTTCCCCAACACCGAAGAGGGCATGCGCGACCAGACCAACTACAAGCTCGGCACGCGCCTCCCCTATATGATGATGATCTCCCGCCTCGCCCACTATCTGAAGGTCATCCAGCGCGACAACCTCCAGACCTGGCAGACCCCGACCAAGATGCAGACCGAACTCAACGAGTGGATGCGGCAGTACGCGGCGGACATGGACAACCCCACCGCCGAAGTCGCCAACCGCCGCCCCATCCGCAAGTTCGCCATCAACGTCGCCGAGGTCCCGGGCGAGGTCGGCTTCTACAAGGTCGATCTCCAGGTCATGCCCCACATCAAGTTCGAGGGCGCCAACTTCACGCTCTCGCTCGTGGGCAAGCTCGACGCGAGCTAGTCGGCGGACCGCCGCGGGCCCGCCGGCCCCGGTTCCGCCACCCGATGAGTGGGTACACAATTGCCCCGCTGGGCAGGCCCGATGCGGAACGCTCTGCCCAGCGGCCAGACCGGTTTCGGCCGGCTGCGCAGGTCTGTTTCGCTAAGCCGTTAAGCCCAAAGCAGTTAGCGAGGGCAGTCGATCGATAGCCATCCGGGACCCCCGCTGGAACGGAGCGTGCAAGTACCCGTCTCGGACACCTGACTGAATGCTCCCGACGCCGTAAAGGGAAAGGGGCCTGCTGCGGGCCGTGCGGCGCCGGTCGCTGTCGAGAGAAACCACCCAAACCAAGGAGACACGAACTATGCCTATGCCAGCCCACATGAGCCTCGATGGCCAGAACCAGGGTTCGATCCTCGGTTCCTGCGAGATGCAGGGCCGCGAGGACACCATCCTCGTCGAAGCCTTCAACCACGAGGTGCGTATCCCGCGCGACCCGCAGAGCGGCCTGTCCACCGGCAAGCGCATCCACAACGCCCTCTCCATCGTCAAGGTCTACGACAAGTCCTCGCCCAAGCTCTACCAGGCCCTCTGTACCGGCGAGCACCTCAAGAACGTCACCATCAAGTGGTACCGCATCGACCCCTCGGGCCAGGAAGAGCACTACTTCACACACACCCTCGAGGACGCCATCATCGTCAGCATCCGCCCCTGGATGCCCAACTGCCTCGATCCCAAGACCGAGAGCTACACCCACATGGAAGAGGTGATGTTCACCTACAAGAAGATCCGCTGGACGTGGGAAATTGACGGCATCGAGTCCGAGGACAGCTGGATCGTCCCGAAGTAGTCCCCCGGGCCACCAGGTAACACGCCGGCGGCGACCGCGGCCCAGCCGCCTCCCGCCGCCGTCGTGCCCGACCCATGAACCCAGGCCCCAGGAGAACCACCATGGAAATGATCAGCCGTCCCGGAAGCCCCGCTCGCATCCACCTCGGCGGCAACTACGCACAGCCTGCGGTCTCCTTCGAGGCCATCCCCGGCGGAAACGATCTCGACCGCCTCGAATCCTACCTCGGTAACCGCAACTGTGGCGCACCTTACCACCCCGACGAAGAACGCCGCTCCGAGAATGTCCAGGAAGCCGGCGAGCGAAAGGGAGGCAGCGGCGTCGCTGAGCTCGAGATGCTCAAGCGCTTCTACGCCGTCCGCGATTCCCTCACCGACGTCTTCGTCCCCGGCAGCAGCAAGGTCTGACGACCAGCACCAGCCGGTAACCACAACCGCCGATCGCTACACCCCTCCAGCGATCGGCGGTTTTCTTATGCGCCCGGTGCCACTGGTGGCTTGTCCACGAGTGCCTCAACCCGTATCTCTCCGCAACTGCCGTTCGCCCCCACCGAACGCCAATCGGAAATCTCGAATTTCCCCCCGGTCCCCTCAGCCGGCGCCCGCAGCGCAGCTTCCGTCTTCTCCCCCATTCAACCCGCGCAGCGGGTGCCGGAATCTAGCCCCGGGTGAAACCCGGGGAAGCGCCGCCTCCCCACCCGGGAGCCCGCGCAGCGGGCGGCGGAACACATCGCGGCCCGCCAACAGACACCCGGCTGCTTGTTCCACCTCTGCTACTCCACGCCCATTCCCGCATAGAATAGCACCAGCCCTTGGGGACGAACCCATGGAATGCAGAACGGACCGATCAAAGCAACTTGCCCTCCTCCTCGGCGCATCACTGCTCCTGGCGGCATGCTACGTGTGCGTGTTCGTCAACCGCAAATACGTTCCCATCGTGGTGGGCTGGTTCGGCTTCGTCTTCTTCGGCTACGTCCTTCTCAGGATTCTCTTCAATCTGCTCCGCCCGACGACGATGGTCATCGTCAACGACGAGGGGATCGAGGACCGGCGCTGGGGTATCGGCGTTATCCCCTGGCACGACATCACCGCCATCAGTCTGCGTCGAATCCGATCCTCGATATTCCTCTGCGTGGAGGTGAGCGACCCGTCCGAGTACATCAGCCGCATGTCGGCACTCCGCCGTTTCTCCGTCTGGGCCAACGGCCTGCTCGACTTTCCACCCATCACCGTATCCTTCTCCGGCCTCAGCCCATCCATCCACGAAGCGTGGGACTACATCAGCGCGCATTGCAGGCTACTCGCCGACGAGGACTGTGGACCGTGACCAAGAGACGACTGCTCGCGGTAGGCGCCGCTCTCCTCTTCCTCGGCAGCGCGGCGGGTCTCTACCTCACGGCCGACATGCGCCGTCACAACCGATTCCTGGTCGCCCTACAGCGCTCGCTCGCTGCCCTCCCTCTGCCGGAGGGAACCACCCGACTGGCCGCCGACTCGCGCGTGGGTCTGCTCGCCGGCAATGGCAACCACTGCGACTACATCGTCGCCGAGGCCCACGCCACGACACAGACGCCCGACCAGATCACGGCGCACTACGCCCACCTCGCCATCCCGAACCCGAACGGGCAGAACAGCTTCAACGTCGAAATCGCATTTTTCAGAGACGATGAACCCCCCGACCTCGACGTGCACGCAGCGTTGAACCTGCGCGTCGCCGACCACGCAGACCGAACCCGCTACGTCCTCTTCATCCGCCTCATCGGCTACGAGGCCTCCGGCCTCGACCCCCGCTGCCACTAAACCCCCGCTCAGCGTGACCCACGGCCGGGCACCGCTGGGTGCCACTGGTGGTCTGCCCACCAGTGTCCCCTACCCTCAACCAGCGCCCGACCTCGCAACTTCTATCTTCTGACTCCTGACTTCTGACTCCCCTCTTCAATCTTCTTCCGCAAAATCCCGCACCGCCGTCACCGAGCTCCAGATGTACACCACCAGCATGACCGCCGCGCTCGCCCCACCGGCGACCGCCAACCCCGTCGCCAGCGGCCCCGCCGACTCCAGCGCCATCAGTCCCGCCGCCGAACCCAGCCCCAGCGCCGCCAGCAGCAGCACGCCTGTCGCCACCGCCGCCGGCCCGCGAACCGTTCGCCCTCGCGGCACCGGCATCACTTGCGCAAACGCCCCCTGCGCCCCCACCATCACCAACTGGCACGCCACGCCCGCCCCCAGCGCCACCATCCCGACAAACGCCCACTGCGCCGATTGCAGCCCCGCCGGACAGTAATCCAGCACCGACGTGTACAACGACGCCACCAGCGCCATCCCCAGCAGCACCGGCGAGTAATACGCAAAACGGCCCATATCCATCTCCCATACCGCCGACCCCGGCGCAACATCCCGGCGCCGTCGGCGGCGAAGCACCGCACATGGTACCATGCCCCACGGCCCGCCCGAAACCGGGCCGGCCCAGACGCGGAGTACGCCAGCATGAAACACATCGCGATTGTAGGTGCCACCGGAGCCGTCGGCCGCGAGCTGCTCACCCTGCTCGCCGAACGCGCCTTCCCGGCCGCCTCCTGTCGCCTGTTCGCCTCCGCCCGCTCCGCCGGCCAGCAGCTCCCCGGCCCCACCGGACCACTCACCGTCGAAGAGCTCGGCCCCGACGCCTTCGCCGGCGTCGATATCGCGTTATTCTCAGCAGGCGGCGCCATTAGCCGCCAATTCGCGCCAATCGCCCAGGCCGCCGGCACCCTCGTCATCGACAACTCCTCCGCCTTCCGCCTCGTCGCCGGCGTGCCGCTCGTCATCCCCGAAATCAACGGCCACACCGCCCGCCAGCACCACGGCCTCATCGCCAACCCCAACTGTTCGGCCATTATCCTGACCATGGCCCTCTGGCCACTGCACCAGCTCTGCTCCATCCGCCGCATCGTCGTCGCCACGTATCAGGCCGTCAGCGGCGCCGGCGCCCGTGCCCTCGCCGAACTCGAAACGCAAACCCGTGCCGTCCTCGCCGGCGAGCCCGCCGCACCGTCCGTCTTCCCCGTCCCTTGCGCGTTCAACGTCTTCAGCCATAACACCCCCATCGCCGAGGACGGCTACAACATCGAGGAGCGCAAGGTCATCGCCGAGACGCGCCACATCCTCGGCGCCCCCGACCTCGCCATCGCCCCGACGTGCATGCGCGTCCCCGTTCGGCGGGCGCACACGGAGGCCGTCAGCATAGAATTCACCGCTCCCGTCACCGAGGACCAGGCCCGCGCCGCCCTCAACGCCGCCGCCGGCGTAACCGTGGTCGACGACCGCGACAATAACCGCTTTCCCACGCCACTGGACGCCAGTGGACGCGATGACGTGCTCGTCGGCCGTATCCGCCGCGACCCGAGCGTCGCCGACGGCCGCGGCCTCCAACTGGTCTGTTGTGGCGACCAGCTCCGCAAAGGCGCCGCCCTCAACGCCCTCCAGATCGCCGAACTCCTGATGACCGGAGAATGACCATGTCCTTCGGCTGGCCCGGCGAAAAGATCCAGCTCGTCCCGCTCGAACGCGGCAAGCACTTCGACAACTGCGTACGCTGGCTCAACGATCCGCAGATCACGCAGTGGCTGCTCGTCGGCGACTTTCCCATCACGCGACTGGCGGAGAAGGAGTTCTTCGACCGCGCCGCCCGCGAGAACGACAAGCTCGTCGCCTTCGCCATCGAGACACTCGAAGAGGAGCACATCGGCATCTGCGGCCTGAGCGACATCGACTTCCGCCACGGCACGGCCACCGTCGGCCTCGTTATCGGCCGCGAGAAGCTCTGGAACCACGGCCACGGCACCGACACCATCCGCACGCTGACCGACTACGCCACGCGCGTCCTCGGCCTGCGCCTCCTCTTGGCGGAGGTCTTCGCCGAAAACGACCCCTCCCGCCGCGTCTTCGAGAAGTGCGCCTACGAGCAGGTCGGCCGCATCCCTCAGCGCTGGTGGAAGCGCGGCGCCCACCGCGACATCCTCCTCTATGCCACCCACCGCCAACCCGCATAGCGGGCGCCGGAATCTAGCCCCGGGTGCAACCCGGGGAAAACACCGCCCCCTCCCTCAAGCCCGCGAAGCGGGCGGCGGAACGCTTCCACGAACCAAACACCCTCAAACCACCCGCTCGCTACCGCTCGGGGCTCGAACAGACAGCGCGCCCCGCGCGTAGCGTCGGCCCCCTGTGGCCGACGTCGAACACCGAACAGATCGTCCCCCCGCGCTCAATCTGAAATCTCAAATCTGACATCCCCAATCTCCCCCAACCCGCCCGCGTCCCCGCGACTTCTGACTCCTGACTTCTGACTCCTCTCTTCCGCCCCGCCAACTCCCCCGGTACATTCACACACCGACCGCCACCCAACCGAGGAGATTCCGCAACCCATGCCCTTGCCGCGACTACTCGCCGACCTCGAACCCGCTCCCGGCCTCATCAAAGAGGACTACGAGGACTTTCTGGTCGAGGAAATCCCGCTTTACCCCATGGATGAACGCGGCACGCACACGTTCTTCCTCATCGAGAAAGCCGGCCTGACGACCCTCCAGGCCGTCGCCGACCTCGCCCGGGCCCTCAACGTCCGGCGGCAGGCCATCGGCTTCGCCGGCATGAAGGACGCCCGGGCAGTCACCCGGCAGTGGCTCTCCGTCGAGCACATCGACCCCGACCAGATCACGAGTCTGGAGATCTCCAGACTCCGCATCCTCGAGGTCCACCGCCACGGCAACAAGCTCCGCCTCGGCCACCTCAAGGGCAACCGCTTCACCATCAGGGTCCGCCAATCGCACCCCCTGCGCCTTGCCGAACTCCAGGACGGCCTCGCCACCCTGACCCAGCGCGGCGTACCCAACTACTTCGGCCGCCAGCGTTTCGGCGGTCGCGGCGACACCTGGGCCATCGGCCGGGCGATCCTGCGCGGCCAGCCGGAAGAAGCTGTGAATATCCTGTTAGGAGGACCGGCCCCGACCGATCCGCCCCGCATGCGCGCCGCCCGCGAGGCCTACGACGCCGGCGCCTACGAGCACGCCGCCCGCACGTGGCCGGCGATGTTCCGCGACGAGCGCCGCGCCCTGCGCAGCCTCATCCAGCGCCCGGGCAACCGCCGCCGGGCCCTCTCCGCCATCGACGCACGCACGCGCCAGCTCTACGTCTCCGCCTACCAGTCGCACCTGTTCAACCAAATCGTGGCCGACCGCCTACCCGAAGGCCTCGGCCAACTGCTGGACGGCGACCTCGCCTGGCTGCACGCCTCCGGAGCCGTGTTTCACGTGGAGCACGCCGCGGACGAGCAACCCCGTGCCGACCGCTTCGACATCAGCCCCAGCGGCCCGCTCTTCGGCTACCGCATGACCGCTCCCGCCGGCCGCCCCGGCGAGATGGAAACAGCCCTCCTCGCCGGCGAGGCCCTCCCCGACGACGCCTTTCGCGCCGGGGCCCTCCGTGTTAAGGGCGCCCGACGCCCGCTCCGCTTCCAGCCGGCCGACGCCGAGTTGCGCCTTGGCGCGGACGAACGGGGCCCCTATCTTGAACTCCGGTTCTCCCTGCCGCGTGGCTGCTACGCGACGTCCCTCCTCCGCGAGCTTTTCAGCGAAGAGGGTACCGCTGCCGCCGACGGGGAACCCAGCGGAACGGAGGAGTCTCTCGACTGACGCCCGCGGCGGGCGCACCGGGGAGACAAGCACACAGCCGGGCGTGATGCGAACCCAGGATCCCCTTCAGTGGAACGCGCTGCTCGAAGCGGTGCGCGCCGACTACCCGACGCTCTACCGCGCCTGGTTCGATTCGCTCAGCCCCGGCCAACTCGTCGGCGGCGAGCTCACCGTCAACGTCCCCGACCCGCATTGGGCCCACTACCTCCGCCACGACTGCGCCGAGGCCTTCGCCCGCGTCGCCATGAGCCTGACCGGGCACCTGATCACCCTGTCATTTGTCGGTCCGGAGCCCGAAACTGTCAGCCCCCCGCGGCGTCCCAGCTCCCCCGACACGCTGACACAGATGCCGTTGAACCCCGATTACACCTTCGCCGAGTTTGTCGTCGGCCCCTCCAACCGCCTGGCCCACGCCGCCTGCCGGGCCATCTGCGGCCAACCGGGCACCCTGTATAACCCCCTGTTCATCCACGGTGCCTCCGGCCTCGGCAAGACCCACCTGCTTCAGGCCGTCTGCGCCGAACTGCAGACCAGCCAGCCCGGCGTCCACGTCCTGTTCGTCTCCTGCGAGACGTTCGTCAACTGCTTCGTCCGGGCCATCGAGACCGGCGAGCTCCAGGCCTTCCGCGACTCCGTCCGTCACGCAGACGTCCTGATGATCGACGACATCCAGTTCCTGGCCAACCGCGAGTCCAGCCAGGAGGAGCTGTTCCACACCTTCAACGCCCTTTACCAGACCCGCCGGCAGATCGTCCTTTCAGCCGACTCCCCGCCGGCGGAGATCCCGACGCTCGAAGACCGCCTTGTCAGCCGCTTCAACTGGGGCCTCGTCGCCCAGACCGACCCGCCGAACCGCGAGACCCGCCAAGCCATCCTGCAAAAGAAGGCCCGCATGCGCGGCTGCGAGATTCCTGGCGAGATCCTCGACTTCGTCGCCGAACGCGTCGAATCAAACATCCGCGTCCTCGAAGGTGCCCTGACCAAGCTCATCACCGAGAGCCAGCTCAGCGGCAAACCACTTACCCTCGACCTGGCCCGCGAGGTCGTCGCCGGCTTCACCACCCTCGACCAGCGCCCCCTCCAGGTTAGTGACATTCTCCAGGCAGTCTCGAAGCACTTCGGCATCCGCCTCCAGGAGCTCCTCGGCCGCAAGCGCACCCGCTCTGTCAGTTACCCGCGGCACATCGCCATGTACCTCGCCCGCAAGCTGACCCCGCTCAGCCTCGAAGAGATCGGCATGCACTTCGATGGCCGCGACCATTCGACCATCCTCCACGCCGAACGCGTCATCGAAAGCGAGCGCAATCACGACCCCCAGACGGCCGAAACGCTCACCGCCCTCACCCGCCATCTGCTGGCCCGCCAATGACAGCGCCGCCCACAGCCCATCCACGCCATCCACAACCCGCCGTCCATATCGCCCCTCAACCGCCGACCACCCGCGCCGCCTGTCGTTCGCCTGGTCCAACGTCAGCAACGGCCACCATCTGCCCACAGTCGGCCCCCATTCCTAAGACCCCGCCAGCCCGCCACTTAAGACCATGTTTCCACGGAACTGCCACGATTGACAGGCTCTTCTACGAAGACGACCACATTTTCATTTAGTCAGATAGAGAGTAACGGGCCTGTCGCCTTTCAATAGACGGCTACTGAGTTTGGTCTGCCCGCTGGCGAGAATCGCTCAGAACCGTAAAATACGGACTGTGTACGGGCAGGCCCGACCCGTATCTGACGTCGGGACCTGCGCTTGCGCGGCCCAGCGGCCGGCCGGAGATAGGACGCCGCCACAACAGCGTCTGGCAGGGCAAGGTGATATGAAGACAAGACTTCCACGCCAGGAGTTCCAGGACGCCCTCTCCGCCATTACGTCTCTGACCGGCGGGCGAACCACCAACCCCATTCTCTCGTGCGTCAAGCTCACCGCCGCCGGCGATCGGCTTGAGCTCTGCGCCACCGACGGCGAAGCCGCCTTGCGCTTGGGCATCGCCGGCTTGGCTATCGATGAACCTGGCGACGTCGTGGTCGGCGCCGACCGCCTCAGCAGTCTCGTACGCGAGATGGCAGATGCGGAGATCGGCCTCGCCGTCGACGAGCGCCACTGCATCCTTCGCGGGCAGACCAGCGAGTTCAAGCTCTACGTGCAGAGCGCCGCCGACTTCCCGCCCGTTCCCGAATTCGACGACGAACCCGACTTCGTCCTCGACGGCCACACGCTGCGCCGTATGACCGGCCTCACGCTCTACGCCGCCGCCCGTGAAACCAGCCGCTACGCCATCAACGGCGTCCTCTGGGATAAGCACGGCAAAAAGCTCTACATGGTCGCGACCGACGGCCGCCGCCTAGCCCGCGCCGGCGGCGCCCTCAGCGCCTCGCGCAGCGCCGACTTCGAAATCATCGTCCCCACGAAGGCCCTGAACGTCTTCGAGCGCGTCTTCCCCGCCAGCCGCGACGGCGACCAGCCGATCGACGTCAAGGTTACGCCGAACCAACTGCTGCTCCGCGGCCAGGAACGCATCCTCTCGACCAACCTGGTCGAAGGCCGCTTCCCGAAATACGACGATGTCATCCCCAAGGAATCCAACAAGCGCGCTACCGTCAACCGCGGCGAGTTCTACGCCGCCATCCGTCAGGCTGCGCTGCTGACTACCGAAGACTCGCGAGCCGTCCGCCTCTGCTTCGAGAAGGGTACGCTGGTGCTGACCTCGCGCTCCCCCGAACAAGGCGAGGCCCGCCTCGAAGTCGGCGTCACCTACGAGGGCGAGCCACTCGAAATCGGCTTCAACCCGGCCTTTCTCGGCGACGCCCTGCGAGCCATCCCCTACGAGGAACTGCACATCGAGATGCACGAGAGCTTTCGCCCCGGCGTCATCTGCGGCCCGGACAAGACGGAATTCCTCTACGTGCTCATGCCGGTGTCGCTGTCTGCGTGAGCCCATGGACACCGCAGGCAACATGAACGAGAGTCAATACGGCCGAACCGTCCGGAACCGCCGCCGGTACGAGCCGCGTCCCCTCTTCGGCGCGACGGATACGGCGGGCCTGCTGGCGGCCACCACCCGCCGAGCTGCGCGCTGCCGCGCTGCTGCCACCGCCTGGGCCGAGGTCACCCCGCCGGCCCTTCGCGACGCAGCGACGGTGGCGGATTTCGAAGGTGGCGTCCTCGAGCTCGCCGTCAGCAGCGCCACCGCCGGCCACTACCTGCGGCAACGCCTCGCCGGCCTGCGCCGGCAAATGGCCGGCCTCTTGCCCGGCCTCCGGCGGATCCGCTTGGTCGCCGGCCGTCACGACGCTTCTCCGGCCGAAGGGAGACAGGACTGAGGAGATGAGTCCCTTGGCGACTTATGACGAAAGTAAGGTGCAGATCCTCGAGGGGACCGAGCACGTCCGCAAACGCCCGGCCATGTACATCGGCGACACGGGTCCGCGTGGACTGCACCATCTCGTATACGAGGTCGTGGACAACGCCATCGACGAGGCCATGGCCGGCGTCTGTAACAACATCACCGTCGTCATCAAGGCCGATGGCGGTGTCAGCGTCGAGGACGACGGCCGCGGCATTCCCGTAGGTCCCAAGGCCGGCTACAACATGTCCGCCGTCGAGCTTTGCCTCACCCGCCTCGGCGCCGGTGCCAAGTTCGACCGCGACTCGTACAAGGTCTCCGGCGGGCTGCATGGCGTCGGTATCAGCGTCGTCAACGCCCTTAGCGAACGTCTCGAAGCGCAGATCCACCGCGACGGCCATGTCTGGGTCATCGGCTTTGAGCGCGGCGTCACCACGCGGCCGCTCGAGGCCATCGGCGAGACCACGCGCACCGGTACCCGCGTCGACTTCCAGCCCGACCCGAGCATCTTCCGCGAGACGGAGTTCACCTACGACGTCCTCGCCAAGCGCCTGCGCGAATTGGCGTACCTCAACGCCGGCCTGCGCATCCAGCTCACCGACGAACGCTGCGAGAAAGAGGAAGTCTTCCACTTCGAGCAGGGCATCCGCCAGTTCGTCGAGCACTTGAACGAGGGCAAGGAAGCGCTCCATCCGCCGATCTGCTTCCAGCGCGAGGACCCCGCCGAGCGCCTCATCTGTGAGGTCGCCCTGCAATACGCCGACGCCTACAACGAGGCGACGCTCTCTTTCGCCAACAACATCAACACCGTCGAGGGCGGCACGCACCTCTCCGGTTTCCGCAGTGCGCTGACCCGCGCTGTCAACAACTACGCCCGCAAAGCCAACCTGCTGAAGGCCAATGCCCCCACGCCCCAGGGCGACGACATCCGCGAAGGCCTCACCGCCGTCATCTCGGTCAAAGTCCCCGAACCGCAGTTCGAGGGCCAAACCAAGACGAAGCTCGGCAACAGCGAGGTCGGCACTTTCGTCGAAACCACCGTCGGCGACGCGCTGGCGACTTACCTGGAGGAGCATCCGCCGGAGGCCAAGCGCCTGGTCACCAAGGCCACGCAGGCCGCCCTGGCTCGCGAAGCCGCCCGCAAGGCCCGCGAAACCGCGCGGAAAACGGGCCTTTCCGGCTCGCGCTTCTCACGCAAGCTCGTTGACTGCTCCAGTCGCGATGTTCCCACCACCGAGCTGTACATCGTCGAGGGCGATTCGGCCGCCGGCTCGGCCAAGGGCTACCGCGACCCGAAGACGCAGGCCATCCTGCCCATCCGCGGCAAGATCCTCAACGTCGAGAAGGCCCGCTTGCACAAGGTCCTCGGCCACGAGGAGATCCTCGAAATCATCAAAGCCCTCGGCACCGGCATCGGCGACGAGGACTTCGACCTCAGCAAGCTGCGTTACGGACGCGTCATTCTCATGACCGACGCCGACGTCGACGGCTCGCACATTCGCACGCTGCTGTTGACCTTCTTCTTCCGGCAGATGCGCCCGCTGGTCGAAGCCGGCCACATCCACATCGCCCAGCCGCCGCTCTACCAGATCGCCAAGGGCAAGAAGGCCGACTATGTCCTCGACGACACCGAGCTGCACGCCCGTCTGACGCGCTTCGGCCTCGAGGGCACCTCGCTCGAAATCCGCCGGTCCGGCCAGCCGCCGCAGATCCTCGACACCGAGCAGCTCACCGGCTTGCTCAACGTCGTCGAGACCATCGAGCGCCAGGCCAAGATCCTCTCCCGCCGCGGCATTCCCCTCCGCCAGTTCATCGACCGCCGCGACGACCAGGGCCGGCTCCCCGTCATTCGCGCTCAGGCCAACGGCGACGAACGCTTCTTCTACGAAGAGGAGCAGTTCCAGGAATACCGCCGCGCCGAGGCCACCGGCGGCCACTCCGTCGTCCGCCACGACCTGAGCGAGGTGCGCCTGCTCCGCGAGTCGCTCGATCGCCTCGCCAGCTTCGGCTGCGCCCCTGCTGACCTCTTCCTCCAACGTGAGGAGCAGGTCACCGGCGAGCTCTCCCCCGCTATCTTCGTCCTGACCACCGGCCACGGTCCTCCCGCCGAGCTCAACAACCTCGCCCAGTTGCCCGCCGGCGTCCGCAGCATCGGCGCCCGCGGCCGCGAGATCAAACGCTTCAAAGGTCTCGGCGAGATGAACAAAGACGAGCTCTGGGAAACCACCATGAACCCCGCCAACCGCGTCATGCGACGCGTCATCGTCGGGGAGACCGACGGCGATCCCGAACAATCCGCCATCGACGTCGCCGAAACCGATACGATGTTTAGTATCCTGATGGGCGAAAACGTCGAGCGGCGCAAGGACTTCATCGAGGAAAACGCGATCCACGTGAAGAACCTCGACGTCTGAGCACCGCCCGCGATAGCGCCGCCCGCCGGCGGCAGGAAGGCCGAACCATGTTCAAAGTTGTCAAAATCCTGGTGCTCCTGGCCATTCTCGCCTGCATCGCCGTCGGAGCCTACATGTACGCCCGCCCCAAGCCCGCGACGACCCCCGGCGGCCCGGCGGAAATCAGCAGCCAGGACAAGGCCGAGCGTTCCGGCGTCGAGGAACCCTACGGCTTCACCTCCGAGGGCGTCAATCCGTAACGGCCCGGCTCCCCGGCCAGCGTCCGCTATCCGCCGCCGGCCCTGCTCCGGTCGACCCCGAAATTCCCCGATATAATCAGGGAACTGTCGTCCGATTCGCGTGCGGCTCGGGATCTTGTTGTGAACCAGGATGAAGTGCTGCTGAAATCTCGGAAATTCTCCATCCGCCGACGGGACGTACCCGTCGCCGACGGGAGCGTGCACGCTTATGACATTGTCACGCACCCCGGGGCGGCGGTGATCCTTCCCGTGCTGCCCGACGGACGCCTGCTGCTGATCGGCAACTACCGCGTCGCCGTCGACCGCGAGCTGCTCGAGCTGCCCGCCGGCACGATCGATCCGCCCGAATCGCCGCTGAGTTGCGCCGAGCGCGAGCTCACCGAGGAAACCGGCTACACCGCCGGCCGGCTCACCCCGCTGCTGTCGTTTTTCTCGACTCCGGGCATTTGCAACGAACAGCTCCACGCCTTCCTGGCCACTGAGCTCACGCCCGGCCCGACGGCACACGAGCCCGGCGAGCGCATCCGCCTCGTGCCGATGCAACGCGCGGACGCCCTCGACGCCATCCGCCGCCACGAGATCACCGACGGCAAGACCATCGTTACGCTGCTCTACTACGACCGCTTCATCCAGGGCCGAGGAGACGGGGCATGAATTTCCTCAACGGCTCATTCCGCGTTGGCAGCCTCTTCGGCATCAATATCCGCGTGCACATGCTGTTCTTGCTGTACATCGCCTTCCGGCTCATTCAGGCCCAATCCTACTTCACCGTCCAGGCGGCCTTTCTCGCCATGCTGTTCGGCATCGTGCTCCTCCACGAGTTCGGCCACTGCCTCGGCGCCCGCTCCGTCGGCGGCGACGCCCGCGACATTCTCATGTGGCCCCTCGGCGGCTTGGCCTACGCTCACGCCCCGATGCGCCCCTGGCCGCAGTTCGTCACCATCGCCTGCGGCCCGCTCGTGAACCTGATCTTCGTCGTCATCAGCGGCATGTATGTCCTCACACAGACAGGCGCGTGGGAGCTCCTTCTGCTGAACCCGTTCGGCGGTCTCTATTTTCCCAACGAATCCATCAACTTCCTCGTCGCGGCCTGGATCTTCTACCAGGTCAACTTGATGCTTCTCGCTTTCAACCTGCTGCCCATCTATCCCCTCGATGGCGGGCAGATCTTTCAGGCCATCATCTGGCCTTTCGTCGGCCTCCAGCGGGCGACGTACATCGCCTGCCACGTCGGCCTCGCCGGCTCCATCGGCCTTGGCGTGTGGAGCCTCGCCGGCGGCGGCAACACGCTCCTCTTCATCGCCATCTTCGGCGGCTACACCTGCTACCAACGCTTGCAGATGTTGCGCTATGGCGCGATCATCGACGACGACCGCTTCCGAACCTACGGCGACACCGCTCGCTATTCCCGTCGGCGCAGCTTCTGGTCGCGCCTCTGGCGCCGCGGCAGCAGCAAGGGTCCCAGCACCCCCCTCGAACATCCCTGCCGCCCCCCGTCCCCAAACCCCAATCCCGGCGGCTGGGCGGCCCGTCAGTCCGAACGCGCCGCTCAGGACGAAGAGCTCGACCGCATTCTCAAGAAAGTCTCCGACCGCGGCATCGCCAGCCTCACCTACGTCGAGCGCCAAACCCTCGAACGCGTCACCCGCCAACGCCAACAGGAAGAACGCGAACTCAATCGCCATTCCTGACGCTCGTTGCCTGCGCGCAAGTGAAGCGTGTTTGGACGGCCGGCACTTGGTTACGTGGCCGGCCTTTCCCCCTGACCGCTCTCCAACTCGCTCGTCGGAGCAGTCATCGCTGACGCCTGCGGCCCGGCCGAACCGAGGCGAAACACAGGCACCACCAGGCCCGGTAGGCCCATCCGCGACGTTATGCTCTGCAAGAGCTCTCGCCAGTATGGCCAGGCGTTGAAGACGCCATTGAATGTGCCGAAGCTGCGGAGATGCTCCTCTCCGAGACCGTTCATGCTGCTCGCCGCATACGTCAGCAGGAATGTCGCTTCGATCGCGATGGACGGCTGGTCACCCGTACTTCCCTCGCGATTTGCCGAGAAGCGAAAGCGCGCCAGCACAGCGATATGTGTGCCGTCGGGCTTGGCTTGTGTAGACGCGTTGTGCGCGAAACTCCACCGAAACCGCATCGGCGCCGGCAGCGCCAGCGCCGCCGGCTGCATCTGGCAGTTGCACCGCACCAGCCGCACATCCTGAATCTGCACACGGTCCGATACCTGGACCGCGAGTTCCATGCGCGGCGTCACGCCTACCATCTTGGGTTCCGTCATGCTCACGCCGCCATCCCGGAACAACTTGTGCCAACGGTCGCGGGATGTTGATCTTCCACAAAGGTCACCGCCGTCGGCCATTGCTCATACAGGGCCCGCGAAGACGCCGGATCGATGAAGACATCGGTTATCGCGGGCCACGTGATGGATGCCCAACCAGTCAGATCGGCGGCGGAATCGCCGCCGAGCATGGCGCGCGCGTCCGCGCTGTCGAAATACAAGCGAAGCAGCGTGTTCATCGCTCGCCCTTGAATCAACAGGCCGGACTCCCAGCGGGACAGTGTCTCCGCTGCAACGCCGATGTGCCCAGCCAACGCCCTCTGCGTGAGCCGAAGACGCACACGCTTCGCCCGAATTTCGTCAGGCTGAAGCAGACCCAACTGCGTGCGCAAGGCACGGTTGATCTGCTCGTCCGTGTCATTGGAGAAGACCAGTTCCCCACACGCCGAGCACTTCGGCACGACCAGCTCGGGCACAGTCACGTCGTGCAAGCGGCCGTCGAGTCGCACCTGCGACGTGTACGGGATCGTGACCGGGCGTACCTCGCCTTTCAGGCATCTCGGACACGACCACGGGAAGGGCTTTGTCTTGTGCCTACGCTTCATGGATGTTCACCACATCGATGGTGGTATCATCGATATCACGTTTCATCATCAGCCGCGTTTCTATGTATAGCGACCGTTTGTTGATGATCAGCCGAAAATCGTGATGGAACTCGTGCTCGCTCCACTGCTCGCGGCACTCCTTCACCTCGTCGACTTCTCCTCCACCCTGCACGTGTCTCCACATGAGTTTCGCGATTTCGCGCGGCGTATAGCCGTCCAGGTTGGTTCGGACCCACTCCTCCGCCAGCCGCGTCCACGTCACGTACCCAGTACAGTCCCATTGACTCAAGGCTGCCTGATAATGCCTCAGCCGCTCCGGGTCCGTCAGCGGCGCCATCGGCCAGACCTCCCCTCAGGTCGGTGGAGACGCCGCACGTCTGTACGAGTATACGTTCTATAATTGACGTAAGTCAATTTCGGCATGATCGTTTCTGATCTTGACTGATGTGCCTGCCGGAACCGATAACGGTGTCCTCTTCCATCGGTAGTATCATACCCATTCGCTGTGGTCCAGACGATCCACGGCGGCACAGGCGTTCAAGCAAGGTCTCAAGAGCCGACGGTTTTCCCTATCCGGTTATAAGCTACAGTCATAAAACGACTTATGGAATACACCCTTCTCGGTGTCGGAGTCAGAGAACGACAGGATCAGGTGTTCGCGACGAGCGATCGGCTGTGCTTTCGCCAGGTGCAGTCAGCGCACGCGCAAATTCACCACGAACACCAGGGACTGCCCGTCATCCGTCGTTAGCCATTCGCCACCCGGTCCGCGGACGCCGACCAGTAGCGGGTGTTCGCCCCGGGGTGCGTCGGGCGGCAACGTGACGCTGACGGTCTCCACCACGATCTCCCCCGGCGGCCACGCGTGCATCGGATACGTCCTATAACACGACGGTCCGCGCCACTGAACGATCGCGTCGTCTCCGCCGCTCGTCGCGAGCCGAACCTCCACTTCAGTCCCTTCAGGCAACTCACCGCCCGCCAGCCGCCGCCAATGCAGCGTCCAGACGAGCTTCCCGCCCGCCGGCGCCGCCGGCAGGTCTATCTTCACCCCGATCAACTCCACTGCCTCGCCAAAGGTGCGCTCCACACGGATGGGCACGTCGAGCTCCGCTGCCGTCCAGCGCCACTCAGCCGCCTCCGCGCTCGACATGAGCACGTGCCAGAGCCGCCCGCAACCGCGATCGACGATGGATGTGACCACGCGAGGTCGGTTCCCGCCGGCGTCATCGGCCAGCGCTGCCGCCAGCTCCTCTTCTCCTACAACCGGATAGCGGTGCAGCACGGCCGCCGCGAACTGAAGCCGCTCCAGCGGATTCCCCGCCGACGGACAAGGCCCGAGCGGATCCGGCGTTGCGCCGGGCGGCAGCGCCTGCCAGATGGCATAACTCTGCGCCTCGTCCAGCGACGTTGGGCTGTTCGGAAACACCCACCATCGCAGGAGTTCCATCGTCCGAATCTGGAAGCCCTCTGCCCACCCCTGCGTCCCGCCGTAGTCGGCGAAGTACTTGATGTCTTTGTCCCGCAGATACGCCTGCACGCCCTCTGTCCAGCCGCGCGGCAGATAGTCCTCGAAGTACTCCACGTCGTTCATCAGCCCGTCGAGGTTGAACACCCGGTGGTTCGGGGCGAAGAAGCCGAGCAGCCCCGCACTGAACGCACCAATCCGCTGCCCCGCCGGCAAACGCTCGTTAAACCAGCGGCCGCTCGTGACGAACGTGTTCGGCGCGGCGGTAGCCGCCCACGCGCCGGAGCGCCAGATCGGTTTCACGCCCACCAGTAACAGCAGTACCGCCGCGACTCCCGCCAGCAGCGAGGCCGTCCGCCCGGGCAACCCTCCTTCCCGCGCCTTCCCCAGCAGGCGCAGCGGTGCCGTCAGCACCTGCGCCACCCCGTACACACCCAGCCCAAGCAGCGACCACACCAGCAGCACCTCCGGCGTGAAATACCACGTGCAGTAGCGCGTGAAGTGCGGAAGCAGCAGCGAGAACATGCCGAAGTGCACGATCACGAACAGGACGAGCAGCGCCAGCAGCGTCTTGCGGGGAGACCAGAATCGCGGCGACCGGCGCCACTGCCAGGCGGACGCTGCCACCGCACACAAACCACCAAAGCATGCCAGCGCCGCACACGCCGCCTGCAACCGCGGCACCCCGACCGCCAGACCGAACGCGCGGAACAGCAGCGCATCGACCCAGCGTGTCACCGGCGTCGTCGCCAGATCGCCGACGAAGCCCGCGTGCCAGCGCAACGCTTCAGCAGCACCGCCCGCAAACGGAAAGCCCCACTGGTCTTCATAGAACATCTTGACCTTGCCACTGATCGGCGTGAACGTGCCGAAATACAGCTTGCTGAAGACACACCAGCCGCCCACCAGCAGCAAACCCGGCAGGGCGAACAACACCGCGCCTGCCCAGTTCAGACGCCAGCGCGCCGCGCGTGCCGGGCTCAACAGCGAAAGCCATACGGCCAGCCCCAGCAGCACCGCCAACACGCCCCCCTCTACGCGGGCCAGCACAAACAGCGCCGTGAGTGTCCCGAGAACCAGGTGACCGCGCACAAGGTCGCTTCGAGTTGCGATACTCTCGCGTGGTGCCAGCCACGCCGCACCGTATGCCGCGATCAGAACCAGCAACAGACCATAGAGGCCGTTCTCCATACCCTGTAGCGCCAGCCGGTCGACGAAAGCGGTCAATAGCCAGCCGATCGACACGAACAAGGCGGCACCGCGATCCACACATGACAGTGCGCGATACAACAGCACGCCCGCAAGTCCCCACAGTACGGCGGAGAGCGCGCCCAGCAATCGCAGGAGGAACTCGTGGTCGTGGGTCAATCCCGCCAGAACGACAGCGATCATCGCCCACAACGGCTGCACGCCGCCGCTGCGGTGCTCCCCGTCAAAGGCATAGCCGTGGCCTGCGAGAAAATGCTCGGCTGGAACGAGGTAGTAGACGGCATCGTCGACGATCACGTTCCCGGAGAGTACATCGATCGGCAGGCTGCACAGGCGCACCACGCCGGCCGCATAGAACAGCACGGCCAGCCCCAACACGACAGCAGCGCCGCTGCGCCACACGCTGTCCGTCCGCGTGGACCGCTCCTGGTCGCGCAGGTTCGCGACCGTCGGACTCGCTTCGTGCATCATCAACTGCCCCATGGCCGAACACTCGCCAGCTCGACCGCCGGCACTGAGGGCAGTGATAAACGCGAGGTGGTTTCGTCGTCAATTGGGATAGTAACTAATATTACGATCTTTAAAGTTTAAACTCTTGTTACCTCTAATCAATCCATCGACGTCGCCTTGGCGAGTGCAGTTGACAGCGCAACCTCCACGTACGTACCTTGCGCAAACCAAGGAGGTAACCATGTCCAAACCCGCCCCGCGCCTCGGCAAGGGTCTCAGCGCCCTGATCTCCCCGCATAGCCCCCCTGCCGAGCCGCCCGCAGCCACCGAACCCAACGCCGGCAGCGCCCTGCGCGAGCTGCCGACTAGCAGCATCCAGGCCAACAGCCGGCAGCCGCGCAAGCAGTTCGATACGGCCGCCATCGAAAAGCTCGCCGACTCCATCCGCCGAACGGGCGTCCTCCAACCCGTCCTCGTTCGGCCCGTCCAGGACGGTCGCTTCGAACTGCTCGCCGGCGAACGCCGCTGGCGTGCCGCCACCGCCGCCGGCCTCGAGCACGTTCCGGCGATCATCCGCGACGCCACCGACGCCCAGGCCATCGAAGTTGCCCTGATCGAGAATCTCCAGCGTGAGGACCTCCGCCCGCTCGAACGCGCCACCGCCTATCGCGAATACATGAGCCGCTTCGACGTCGGCGCCGACGACCTTGCTCAGCGCCTCGGCGAGAGCCGGGCAAACGTCTCCAATTACATACGCCTGCTGAAGTTGTCCGACGACATCCGCGCTATGATCGAGTCAGGCGAGCTCGGCATGGGCCAGGCCCGCGCCATCGCCGGCATCGAAGACCCGCAGCGCCAACTGGCCATCGCACGACTGGCCGTTCGCCGGAACCTGGCTGTTCGGCAGGTCGAGGCCCTGGCCCAGGCGCGGCAGGTGGAGCACGAACGTAAGCAGGCTACGCCGGACGGCGCGGCGCGTCATCTCGAAGAGCTGGCCGGCGGCTTCAGCCGGTCGCTGGGTTTGCGGGTTCAGTTGCAGTCCGGCAAGAAGAAGAACTCAGGTCGCGTGATCATTCACTTCGACAACCTGGATCAGTTCGATCGTATCGCCGAGGCTATTGGGGGTGCCAAGGCCGTGGAGTGACCCATCATGTCGCACGAACGGGTTCCGGCGCAGGCCGGTCGCTTCTATCCAAGCAGCCGGACCGAATGCGAGAGCATGTTGGACGAGTTCGTAGCAGGGGCGAAGAAGCGTGACGGCATAGCGGCGATCATCCCGCATGCGGGCTGGGTGTACAGCGGGGCGACTGCGGCGTTGGGGATCGCGGGTGTGGCGGAGACGCCTGCGGATACGGTCGTCGTCTTCGGGGCGGTTCACGTACAGACCCGGTCGGAAGCCAGCCTGTGGGCGAAGGGCGTCTGGCGAACGCCGCTGGGGGCGATGGACATCGACGAGGAATTGGCGGCGGGGATTGCCACGTGCGACCACGTGAGCGTGGACGAATCTGCCCATTTGCGAGAGCACGCCATCGAGGTTGAGGTCCCGCTGATTCAGCGACTGCTCGGTGACAAGCGCATCGTGCCGCTCATGGTGCGACCGGGGCCGAACGGGCCGGAGATCGGCCGACAGTGCGCGGAGAAGGCGAGAGAATTGGGCAAGAAGGTTGTGTTCCTCGGCTCGACGGATCTGACGCACTACGGTCCCGGATTCGGCTTTGAGCCCGAGGGAAGGGGGGCGACGGGGATCCGTTGGGCGAAGGAGGTCAACGATCGGCGGTTCGTGAAGCTCATCGAGGAGTTGAACGCGCCGGCGGTTGTGCCGGAGGCGACGGCCCGCCGGAATGCCTGCGGAGCGGGAGCGGTTGCAGCAACCATCGGGGCAGCGTTGGAGTTCGGGGCGACCCGATACGAGGAGCTGGCCCACACCAGCAGCGCTGAAATCGAGATCGCCGAGGGCGGATACCCACTCAATTCGGTCGGCTACGAGGCGGGTATATTCCTGACGAAGTGAGCAAACGTGTTTCACGTGAAACACGCCCAACCCACCGGCGGCCCGCCGGGCGCCAGATCTACAATTTCTATATAATCTAGAAACCACCCTACGGGGCCGCGATCGTCGTCAACCGCACCAGCTCGGCCTCCCGCTCGTACGGGCGGAGATAGTGCCGCTCGCGGGCAACCTCGCGCATTCCCGCGGAAAAATAGCAGGCCACGGCCGCGCGGTTCTCCGGAAACACCACGAGGCTGACCCGATTCGCCCCCCGCCGATGAAACGCCCGCCGCAACAGCGCCTCCGTCAACGCCCGCCCCACGCCACGGCCGCGCCTCGCCGGCGCCACCAGCAGATGACCCAGCCAAAAATGCCCCGCCGACCGGCTGAGCACGTTCAACTCGCCATACGCCACGGGCGGTTCGCGCCGCGCCCGACAGAGCATTAACGGCTCATGTCCAGGCGTCGTCCAGTCGCGAACCTGCTCCGCCGTGATCGGCGGCGGCGTCTTCGGTGCTAACCACAACGCTTCCGCATCGTCGACGACCCAGGACGCGACCAGGTCGGCGTACTGCGCGTCAAACGGCAGTAGCCGCAACGTGGACGCTTCCAGTGGTCGCCGGGCAGGGCGGGTTGTCATCGCCGAGGTCCTGGATTGCCTGGATCGCACCGCGCGAGATAATGCTCGCCCGGGCGGGCGCGGCGGCCCGCGCCGGCCTCATTCTAACGAGTGCGGAGCAGGCATCCTATGGCGGATCAACCGCAGCAGCTTCACGGCTACCCGGTAATGTGCCGGCGGATCGAGGTCGGCGGGCACGTGTACGAACTGCTCGGGCCGGCGAACTACAACACGCTCGTCGACGACCCGCGCGTCGAGGCCAAGTTCGCTCGCGACGAGTACATGCCGTATTGGGCCGAGCTCTGGCCGGCGTGCCTGCTCCTTGCCGACGCGATCACGCAGTGGCCGGCGACGGGCAGTGATGGTAAATTATTGACGTTACTAGATTTAGGTTGTGGCCTGGGCATAACCGCCCTGGTGGCGGTTCGCCGAGGCTTCTCCGTAACCGCTTCCGACTACGAGCCGGACGCGCTGAAGTTTGTGGCGGACAGCGCCCGGCGGAACGGCTTGGCCGTACCGACGCTCGAGTGCTTCGATTGGCGGGAGCGCTACGAGGGGCTCTCGTTCGACCGGATCGTCGGGGCAGAGCTGCTCTACGAGATACGGAACCTCCGCCCGATCGCCACGTTCATCAAGGCACACCTGCGGCCCGACGGGCTCGCGCTGCTGAGCGACGCTCGGCGAACGACGGCGGACGAGTTCGCCACTGTCGCGTGGGAGTGCGGGCTGACGGTTCGCGAGGAGGTCGGCGAACGCGCGGCGGAGGGAGACACGCCGGCGGTGCGCGGTCGGCTGTTCTACTTGCAGCACGCCGGCGCGTGAGCGGAACGGCCGCTCGAAGCGGCGCATGTGGCGGGGGAGGACACTTGGTCTGCGGGCGCCGGCTGCGGGCGTCCGGGTATCTTATGCCCCGGTGTCCGAATAGAGGGGTAAGAATATAAATCCTTTTGTGATAAAGATTTATCATATAATCCCCCAACGATCTTCCGGAATCGGGACCGGTCGCGCTTGACGAGTTGCAGCCGCTTGGAACTTACGCTATACTTCACGAGTAAGGCTCCCCTGAAGTGCCGTGCCCGGCGCTAGTCTGGCTCCCCTTAGTCGGGCAAACGGCTTCTGCACCACAATTGTGTCGCCGCATTTTGCGGCAGCGCGCAGCGTGCCCTAATGGTTGCGCTGTGAGGCAACAGGGTCGTTGGGCCCTGTGGGAGGTTAGTGGTTGTGGGAACGGAGCAAGCAGTGCTGACGCCTCCGAGGGAGAAGGGTGAAGTCGTCGCCGAGCTGCGCAAGGTCGGGCCGGCGGCCAAACTGCCCGCGGGAGCCGTGTTGAAGTCGCTGTCGGCGTCGGATCGGCGGCTGCTGCGCCGGCGGGTCACCGAGCCCGTCGAGTGCATGTTCGATCCAAGCTTTCTTGGCTGGAATGGCCAGGTGGCGCGGCCGCCGAAGGAAAGCGACAACGCAGCGCGGGGGGCGCAGGCGAATGACGACAGTGGGCTGAACCTGTTGGGGAATGTGTGCTCGAGCGACGTCCGGTCGGACGACGAGAAGCACATGTTCCTCTGGTTGAACTACTGCCGCTATCGCGTCCTGCGGATCATCGAGCAGAACTCGGGGCAGCGGCTCACGGCGCAGTCCGTGGCCGAGCTGCTGCGCTGGGAGCATGCGGCGGCGCAGGTGCGCGAAGAGCTGGTACGGTCCAACGTGCCGCTGGTGCTGGCGATGGCCAAGCGGGCGCGGGCGACGCGGGTCGACTTCGCCGACCTGGTCAGCGAGGGCAACCTGGCGCTGTTGCGGGCGGTGGACAAGTTCGACTGCCGGCGCGGCTACAAGTTCAGCACGTACGCCTGTCGCGCGATCCTGAAGAGCTTCTCGCGCGTGGCGACGCGGGCCTCGCGCTATCGCGGTCGCTTCCCGACGGAGTTTGATCCGACGCTGGAGAAGAGCGACCACGTCGAGCGAAAGCGCGTCGACGCCGAGGAAGATTGCCTCTCCGAGTTGCGGAGCATCCTGGGCAAGAACGTGGCCGAGCTCAGCGACGTCGAGCAGAAAGTTATTCGGGCGCGGTTCTCACTGGAAGGAACGTCCGAGAACGGCGAACCGCTGCAGGGCAAGACGCTCGAGCAGGTGGGGACGATGATCGGCGTGACGAAGGAGCGGGTCCGCCAGATCCAGAACAAGGCGCTCGGCAAGCTGCGGAAGGTGTTGGAAGACGGCTTCCTGCGGCCGTAGACGCGATGAAACGGGCGGCGCCGCGCGTCGCCCTGGCGATGAAACCCGGACGGCAGTGGCGTCGGTGGCGACAAAACGGCCGTCCGGGTCTTTTTTTGTCCGCGTTAAGCCTGGGGGCCTCAAAAACGTTTGACGCCAGAGCGCGGCGAGCCATACGATCAGATGCAAACCCTGTACGCCGCTGCGTTGGCTCCCGCAGCACTCCGGGATAACCATTGAGTGGGCGTACCATGAACGTGGCCGTTGTGGGCCGCGGACGGAGTAATAGTGTGCCGATCGGGCAGGGAGTAGTTCCCGTGGTTCGCGACAACGCCGGAGAGCAAGTACTCGAACCCGGTGGCGAGCTCGCCGGCGGCGCTGTTGTCCAGTTATTGCTCTCGCGTTGCACGCCTGACGGATTGACGGCCCTGGCGGCCTGCGAGGTGGGGGATATGCAGTGTGCGGCGGTCGTGTGCCTGGGGATGAAGGGCACGATGCGGCACTGCTTGCCATTGGCGACGCTGCTGCATCACGAGGACGCGCGGCTGGTCGCCCTGGCTGAGAACAGCCTGTGGCAGATCTGGATGCGAGCGGGCAGTGATTATGGGAACACGGTTCTGGCCCGCGCCGTGGATCTGATTAGCCACGAGCGCTATGAGCATGCCTTGCGCGTGCTCGACGGCTTGTGTGCCCTCGAGCCGCGTTTCGCCGAGCCGCGGCATCAGCGGGGCATCGTGCTGTTCTCCATGGGGCGGATCGCCGAGGCGGCGGCGGCTTTCCGGGCGGCGTTGCGGCGGAACCGGCATCACTTCTCGGCGGCGCTGAACCTGGGACATACGTTCGCGGAGCGTGGGAACCTGCGGGCGGCGTTGCGGCACTACCAGTACGCCTTGCATCTGCATCCGCGGCTCGAAGGCATTCCGGAGGTGGTCCGGGAACTCGAGGCGGCGCTGGGGCGCAAGGGCGCGTAGGCTGGGCGGCGCCGGGCACTGGTGGGCAAGCCACCAGTGGCACCCGCATGCGGCAAGCCATCGGTGGCACCCATCCGGATCCATTCGGGGGAAAGGCAGGGAGTTGCGGCGGTGGAACGGGTCCTGCTCTATGGCGGGTCGTTTGATCCGATTCACTTCGGTCATCTGATTATCAGTCGTTGGGTCGCCGAGACGCTGGGGGTGCAGCGCGTTGTGCTCGTGCCGGGGGCGGTTCCGCCACACAAGCAGGATGTTCGGCTGGCGCCGGCGACGGACCGGCTGGCGATGTGCCGGCTGGCGGTGGAGGGGGATGCGCAGTTCGGGGTAAGCGACTGGGAGCTTGGGCAGCCGGGGCCGAACTACACGCTGCGCACCATCCGCCACTTCCGCGAGGCGCTGGGGACGGGTGTGGAGTTGTGTTGGCTCATCGGGCTGGACAGTCTGCCGGAGCTGGCGACGTGGTATCACGTGGCGGAGCTGGTCGACGAGTGCACGATCGTGACCGCGGCGCGCCCGGGATATGAAGATCCCGACCTCGCGCGTCTGAATGGTGTGTTGTCGGCGGAGCAAGTGCGGCGGCTCCGCGAGAATGTGCTGGCCAGCCCACGTATTGATATCAGCGCCACGGAGATTCGAGCGCGGTTGCGCGCGGGGCGTGATGTGCGGTATCTCGTGCCGGAAGCGGTGCAGGCGTACATCGCGGAGCGGGGGTTGTATCGCGCGTTGTGACGCGCGGTACGCGGCGGGGGTCTTCACCGTCCGAGTATGTTCGCTATACTGGCGGCGCATTTGGGTGTGGATGGTCGCCGACCCGTTCCGGCCGGGGCGGCCCAGGGCGCTGCATAGCGAGGTAGGTATGAAAATCGCGGTACCGAAGGAGATTCGGGCGGGGGAGCGACGTGTCGGGCTGGTGCCTGAGTCGGTGAAGAAGCTGGTGAAGGCGGGGATCGAAGTCGCCATCGAAGCGGGGGCCGGCGACAGCGCGTACATACCGGATCGGAATTACGAGGAAGCCGGGGCACGCATCGAGCGCGACCTGGCGACGCTGTTGCGCGAGGCGGACTTCGTGCTGAAGGTTCAGCCGCCCGTGGCGGACGCGCCGGCCGAGGTGGAGCAGTATCGCGAGGGGGCGATGCTGCTGTGCACGCTGATGCCGACGGTGAACCTGGACGTCGTGCGACAGCTCGTGTCGCGAAAGATCAGCGCGTTCGCGACGGACTGTATTCCGCGAACGACGCGGGCGCAGTCGATGGACACGTTGAGCTCGATGGCGAACATCGCCGGCTACAAGGCGGTGCTCATCGCGGCGAACGAGCTGGCGAAGTACTTCCCGATGTTCATGACGGCGGCGGGGACGATCTTCGCGGCGAAGGTGTTCGTGATCGGGGCGGGCGTCGCCGGCCTGCAGGCCATCGCCACAGCGCGCCGGTTGGGGGCGACGGTGGTGGCGACGGACACGCGCAAGTCGGTGGGCGAACAGATTCAGAGTCTGGGCGCGAAGTTCGCCGGCGTGGAGAGCGAAGAGGACGCCGAGACGGCGAGCGGTTACGCGAAGGCGCTGTCGGAGGACTTCTACCGGCGGCAGGGGCAACTGATCGCCGAGCATTGTGCGGGGAGCGACGTGGTGATCACGACGGCGCTGATCGGCGGCGTGAAGGCGCCGCGGCTGATCACGGCGGAGATGGTGAAGGCCATGCAGCCGGGGTCGGTGATCGTGGACCTGGCGGCGACGGCGGGCGGCAACTGCGAGCTCACCGAGCCGGGTAAGACGGTGGAGAAGAACGGCGTGAGAATCTGTGCTCCGCTGAACCTGCCGTCGGACATGCCGCTGCACGGGAGTACGTTGTACTCGCGGAACCTGACGACCTTCGTGCTGGAGTTCTGGAAAGAGGGGGCGTTCAAGCTGGATCCTGAGGATGAGATCATTTCCGGGGCGCTGGTGACGCACGCGGGCGAGGTGCGGCACGAGCCGACGCGCAAGGCCCTGGGTGGTAGTGAGGCGACATCATGACGTGGTTACTGGCCGAAGGGGGAGACATACTGGGTCCATTGTCGACGCACCTGGTGGTGTTCCTGTTGGCGATTCTGCTCGGCTTCGAGGTGATCTCGAAGGTGCCGGCGACGCTGCACACACCGCTGATGTCGGGGTCAAACGCGATCTCGGGCATCACCATCGTCGGGGCGCTGGTGATTGCCAGCGTCAGCGTGGGCTGGGTGCGCTACGTGTTCGGCTTCCTGGCGATGGTGTTCGCCACGATCAACGTGGTGGGCGGGTTCATGGTGACCGACCGCATGTTGGCGATGTTCAAGAAGAGATAGGAGGGCGAGCATGACGGTAGCGATGATGCTGACGACGATGCTGGCCCAGGCGACGAGCGAACCGGCGACGATGCCGGCCGCGACCGGTGGGGCACGCGTCTTCTTCGTGAACCTGATCTACGCGGTGTCCGCGATCTTCTTCGTGTTTGGTTTGAAGATGCTGTCGTCGCCGCGGACGGCGCGGAAAGGCAATCTCGTGGCGGCGATCGGCATGCTGATCGCCGTGGTGACCACGCTGGCCAGCGAGGTAGGGTTGGACTGGGGCGTGATCATCGCCGGCCTGGTGGTCGGCGCAGCGGTGGGCGGCTACGCGGCGCGGGCCGTGCCGATGACGGGGATGCCGGAGATGGTGGCCCTGTTCAACGGCTCAGGCGGTCTGGCGTCGGCGGTGGTGGCGATGGCGGAGTATTGGCAGAAGGGCCTGTCGACGCATCTGCTGGACGCTCGGATCACGATTTCGCTGACGCTATTGATCGGTATGGTGACGTTCACCGGCAGCGTGGTGGCCTTCGGGAAGCTGCGCGGGTTGACGGTGGCCGGCGTGCGGCTGGGCAATCCGCTGACGTTCCCGTGGCAGCATCCGCTGAACCTGGCGATGATCCTGGTCGTGGTGCTGCTGGGCGTGGCGGTGGCGATGAACCCGACGGCGTGGTGGGCGGTGGTACTCATCATCCTGCTGGCCGGGGTGCTGGGCGTGCTGATCACGGTGCCGATCGGCGGGGCGGACATGCCGGTGGTCGTGTCGCTGCTGAACTCGTATTCGGGTCTGGCGGCGTGCGCGGCGGGCTTCGTGCTGCACAACACCGGGCTCATCATCAGCGGCTCGCTAGTCGGGGCGTCGGGATTGATCCTGACGAAGATCATGTGCAAGGCCATGAACCGTTCGCTGATCAACGTGATGGCCGGCGGGTTTGGCCAGGACATCTCGGCGGCGGGCGCGACCACCGGCGGCGATCGGACCGTCCGGCAGATGGACGCCGAAGAGGCGGCCATGGTGCTCGAAGACGCCCAGACCGTATTCATCATTCCGGGTTACGGCATGGCCGTGGCCCAGGCGCAGCACGCCGTGGCGGAGATGGCGGCGCAGCTCGGCAAGCGCGGCGTGACGGTGAAGTATGGTGTGCACCCGGTCGCGGGCCGCATGCCGGGGCACATGAACGTGCTGCTGGCCGAGGCGAACGTGCCGTACGAGCAACTGGCCGACCTCGAGTTGAACTCGGAGATCGAGCGCTGCGACGTCGCCCTGGTCATCGGGGCGAACGACGTGGTGAACCCCGACGCCCGGCGGCAGGGCAGCCAGATCTACGGCATGCCCATCTTCGACGTCGACAAGGCCCGGACGGTGATGGTCTGCAAGCGCAGCCTCAACCCTGGTTTTGCCGGCATCGAGAACCCGCTGTTCTTCCTGCCGAACACGGTGATGCTGTTCGGCGACGCGAAGAAGATGGTGAGCGAGATCGTCAACGAGCTGAAGGCGGATTGACCGCCGGCCGGGCGCCGGCGGACGGGGGTTTGACAGGGTTCGTGGCGGGGGCCGCAGGGGCTGTGCGCCACCATTTCAGACGCTCGCGGAACGGGTCGATAGAGCCGGGGTCAGGCGCGAAGAGCGGTAATGCGATGACTCTGGACCTGGAAGATCTGCTGGCTGATTGGGTGTGCCCCGCGGGCGAGATTTGCGCCCGCATGGTGGTCGGCCGCGACGGGGCGGAACTGCTGCAATTGCGGGTGGACCTGGGCGTAATGCAGATGTTTCCGGACGGTGGTCCGGACGGCCGCCGGTATGGCGGGCTGCCGACGGTGCTGGACTACATCCGGCATGAGTTGCGCTTGTCGGACGGCGAGGTACGGGAGGAGGATTGGCAGGAGCTGGAGCGGGAACTTCACCAGACGAACTATCGGCGGCTGGCCCTGTCCAGCTTGGCCGAAGATGCGCTGGGACGGAACGAGGTGGACGAGGCGATCGACCACCTGACGCGGGCCCGGCGGGACACGGGGGCCTGCCTGGAGATGCTGCGGGTGGCCGCGGAGAACGACGGCGCTTTCGGGCGGGCGAGCCTGGCCCTGCGGCCGACGCTGGTGTTCCACCACGGGCGCCTGCTCGTGCAGTTGCGGATCACCGAGGCGCTGTACGAGGAGGCCGTCGAGGCGGCCGGGCAGGCCGCGGACGAACTGGCCGAACTGCTGACCGACCTCGGCTTCGACGACGAGCAGGGCGAGCAGGATCCGGGCGTGGTGTTCCTGCGGGATCTGGAGCAGCGATTGCGGCGGGAGTACGGGATCTCGGAGACGCTGCGCGAGCGACTGGCAGTGGCGATTGAGCAGGAGGACTTCGAGGCGGCGGCGCGTCTACGCGACGAGCTGCGCCGGCGGAGCCTGGGCGAAGCAACGGAAGGGGACGACCTGGACTAGCAGGTCACGCGGGGGAGCATCAGCGCAAAACAAGACTGGGCCGTACAGCGGCGTTGCGCGAGCAGGGAGAGCGGAGCAACAGGCCGCGGGCGGCGCCCGCCGGTGGGACAGGCGCCGCGCGGCCGAAGTCCGACTAGCAGACCATGTCCTTGAGGCCCTTGAGCGGGCGGATGCGGACGACCTTGCGCGAGGGCTTGGCCTTGAACATCATCTCCTCGCCGGTGCGGGGATTGATGCCCTTGCGCGCCTTGGTGGCCGGCTTGACGACGACCTTGACCTTCATGAGGCCGGGGACGGTGAAGATCTTGGGGCCTTTGGTGAGGTCCTTCTTGATCATACCGGTCATGCCGTCGAAGACTGCGGCGACCTGCTTGCGGGTGATGCCGACGGATTCGGCCAGTTCCCCGAAAATGGCCGACTTCGTACGGGGCTTGCTGGCGGCGGTCTTCTTGGCCGCCTTCTTGGTTGCCTTCGCCATCCTTGCTGTTCCTCCGGGACAGGGCGAGTGTACCTGGCGAACTCGCTGTCCGCTTGTGAATCCTGCCTGTCGGAGGCGGCGGAACATGCCGGAGGGCGCACACCCATCCGTCGCCGACCTCAACAGGGCCAGGCCGCGCCACAAACGATTGATTTCACTGCGGCAACTTCTGGCTCAGTTTTGCCGCGGCGTCAAGGGGTCTGACGCGGAAACCGGCCGGAAACGACGATTTTTTCGGGAAATGCGGTGGCGGCGGGTCGCTTAGGTGCTGCGCCGGCGGGGACGGCGCGGTGCCCGCTTGCGTCGGATGCGCGTCGGGTGAAGCGGTTCCGGGACGGCCGGGACCGGCTCCGCGTTCACGGTATCGAGCAGACGGCGCAGGCCGGCGAAGCTGCGGCGGTCGAAATGCAGGCGCAGGTGCGGCAGTTCGGCGAAGCGGGGGTCGTCCTCGGGCAGCCCGAGGTGCTGCTCGATGTGGCCGTCGACCAGCAGGCCGCCGTACTCGTCGTTGAGGAGGGTCAGCGTATTGGGGGAAACGGGCCGTTGCAGGCGGAGGATCAGGTCGTCGCGGACGTAGCGCATCGAGTGGTAGACGCGGTAGAAGTCGCGGATGACGCGGACGGCCTTTTCGACGTCGTCGGTGATGTGGAACAGGTTCAGGTCGCCGGGATCGATCATCCCGCCGCGGGCGAGTTCCGCGGCGACGTAGGCGCGCCACTGGAGCCAGTAGGTGCCGCCCGGCTGTTCGACCATGACGATGGGGATCATGGGAGCCTTTCCGGTCTGGATGAGGGTGAGGGCCTCGAAGCCCTCGTCCTGCGTGCCGAAGCCACCGGGGAAGAGGACGACGGCGGAGGCCTCCTTGATGAAGATGAGTTTACGGGTGAAGAAGTAGCGGAAGTTGACGAGCTTGCTGTCGGCGGCGATGACGGTGTTGGTCTTCTGTTCGAAGGGCAGGCGGATGGCGACGCCGAAGCTGGCCTGCCTGCCGGCGCCGTGGTGGCCGGCCTTCATGATGCCGTCGCCGGCCCCGGTGATAACCATCCAGTTGTTCTCGCACATGCGGCGGGCGAACTCGACGGCGGCGAGATAGTCGGGGTGGTCTTCGGGCGTGCGGCTGGAGCCGAAGATGCTGACCTTGCGGATGTGCGTGTAGGGGGTGAAGACCTTCAGGGCATAGCGCAGCTCGGCCAGGGCCCGGCTGAGCAGCTTGACGTCGCCGCGGCCGGCCTTGTCGCGGGCCAGGCGGCAGAGCGTGGCCAGCATCTCGGCGAAGAGGTGCTGGTTCTCGCCGGCGAAGTAGCGGGCGGAGAAATCGGCGATGGCGGCGTCGCGCTCAGCGCGAGAGGCGGCGACGGACAGTGGTTCCGCGCGTTCGGGCACGGCTTGCTCCTGGATCGTAAACTGGGTTGGGCGCGTCGAAACCGCCCGTGGAAGCGGATTCTACGTTCGTGTCGGGAGTTGCGAAATCGCCGTCGGCGGATTGACAGCCTTGCCTAAGCTGTTCTAGCATAAGCTCTTTCGATCGTGGAAGGCTGAACGTCTCGGCGCGGTGGGTACGTTCATGGACTGGGCGTCACTAAGTTCGTTCACACTAATGGCTTACCTCATTGTGTTGAGCCTGGTGTGCATTTACGGTGTGCACCGGTACTTCCTGGTCATGCTGTATTACGGGGTGAAACGCCGCGGGCCGAGGGTCCAGCGAGAATTTTCTGACCTCCCCCCAGTGACCGTCCAGTTGCCGATGTTCAACGAGCGGTATGTGGCTCGGCGGATCATCGAGGCGGCCTGCCAGATCGACTATCCCCGTGACCGCTTGCAGATCCAGGTGCTGGACGATTCGACGGACGACACGCAGGAGATCGCCCGGGAGACGGTCGATCGGCTGCGGGCCGCCGGCCACGACGTCGTCTACCGGCACCGGGACAACCGTGTCGGCTACAAGGCCGGCGCCCTGGAAGAGGGTACGCGCGAGGCCACCGGCGAGTTCATCGCCATCTTCGACGCCGACTTCCTGCCGCCGGCGGAAATCCTCCGGCGGACCATCCACCACTTCACGGATAAGAGGGTGGGGATGGTGCAGACCCGCTGGGCGCACCTGAACCGTGATATCTCCGTGCTGACCGAGGCCCAGGCCGTACTGCTGGACGGGCACTTCGTCATCGAGCACACCGCCCGCAACCGCTCCGGCCGCTTCATGAGCTTCAACGGCACCGCCGGCATCTGGCGCAAGTCGACGATCGCCGCCGCCGGCGGCTGGCAGCACGACACGCTGACCGAGGACCTGGATCTTTCGTACCGGGCTCAACTCGGCGGGTGGAAGTTCGTCTTTCTGCCCGAGCTGACCTCGCCGGCGGAACTCCCGCCGGAGATGAATGCTTTCAAGGCCCAGCAGCACCGTTGGACGAAGGGCGGGGCACAGACCTGCCGCAAGCTGCTGCCGAAGGTCCTGTGGAGCAGGTCGCCCTGGCGCGTGAAGCTGGAGGCTTTCTTCCATCTGACCAGTTGGGTCGTGTACATCCTGATCGTGGTGCTGAGCCTGCTGATCGGGCCAGCGATGTACGCCAAGTTGCTCGACAAGACCCAGCAGCCGGTCTGGCAGACGGCCCTCGAGTTCGTGCTGTTCATCGTCGGCTTCGGCTCGGGCCTGCTCTTCTACGTGTGCAGCCAGCGCGAGTTGCGGCGGTCGTGGTACCAGAGCACGAAATACGTCCCGGCGCTGATGGCCGTGGGCATCGGTATCGCCTTCAACAACGCCATCGCCGCCGTCGAGGCCTTCGTGACGAAGACCGGCGAGTTCGTGCGGACGCCGAAGTTCGGGGAGGAGGCCGGCAAGGGTGGCCGGTGGCGGAATCGGATCGGCAGCTTCCGGCACCGCAAGAGCTGGCAGACCTGGGCGGAGCTGGGTATGGCCCTCTACCTGACGGCGTGCCTGGTGGGCCTGTTCTTCTTCGATGACTGGTTCAAGCGGATTTCGGCGGCGATTCCGTTTCTGCTGGTCTTCATTGGCGGGTATTACTACGTGTCGATCCAGACGCTATATACGCAGTGGGCGTCGCGGCGGGAGGCGTCGCGGGCGGCCGCCGCCGGCTGATCCGGGTTCCCCGGGGGGTTCACCGAGGCGAGTTGGGGGGAAAATGTGCAAGCGGGGCGCGAGCCGACTAGAATACATATTAATCAGGGTGTGGCGCGGGGCGCGGTCGCCGCGCCCGTAGCAGGGCCCGCAATTCCGGTTTCGGTGCCGACGGATGAGCGCGCAGGCAGATCTGCCCAACTCGACCAACCTCGCTTTTGTCGAGCAGCTTTACGCGGAATACGTGCGTGATCCGGCGGCGGTAGAGCCCCGCTGGCGGGCGTATTTCGACAGTCTCGGTGACGGCGTCGATGGACGGCCGCCCCGGCTGGGGCCCTCGTTCCAGCCGAGCAGCCTGTTCAATCCGCCGGGGGGCCGGGCAGACGCGGCGGTGGTGGTGCCGCTCGGGCCGAAGGTGCTCCAGGACCGTGTCGACCAGTTGGTGCGGGCGTACCGGGTGCGTGGGCACAAGGCGGCCCTGCTGGACCCGCTGGCCCGGCCGCGACCCCACCGGCCCGAGCTCGAGCCGGGATTCTACGGCTTCTCCGAGGCCGACCTGGGCCGGCCGTTTTCGAGCCGTACGATCTCGGGGGCGGGCGTGCGGACGCTGGGGGAGATCCTCGCCTTGCTTCAGGCCACGTACTGCGGGGCGATCGGCGTGCAGTTCATGCACATCGACGACTATGTCTCGCGGCACTGGTTGCAGGAGCGGATGGAGGCCACGCAGAACCGCCTCAGCCTGACCCGCGAAGAGCAGCTTCGCATCCTCACCCGCCTGACCGACGCGGTCATGTTTGAGGAGTTCATTCAGAAGAAGTACATCGGGGCCAAGCGCTTCTCGCTCGAAGGCGGAGAGAGCCTCATCCCGCTGCTGGACCTGGCCATCGGGCGGGCCTGCGAGCAGGGGATCGAAGAGATCGTGCTCGGCATGGCCCACCGTGGTCGGCTGAACGTCCTGGCCAACATCCTCGGCAAGAGCCCGCGGCTGATCTTCCGTGAGTTCGAGGACCGCGACCCGCGTTTGCACACGGGCAAGGGCGACGTGAAGTACCACCTCGGCTACCACGGCGACTGGACCACGCCGTGCGGGCGGAAGATGCACCTGGCCCTGGCGTTCAACCCAAGCCACCTCGAGTTCGTGAACCCGGTCGTGCTGGGCCGCTGCCGGGCGAAGCAGGATCGGCTGGGCGATCCGCAACGGTGCATGTCGTTGCTGATCCACGGTGATGCGGCATTCGCCGGCGAGGGCGTCGTTCAGGAGACGTTGAACCTGAGCGAACTGGGTGCCTACCGCGTGGGCGGCACACTGCACGTTGTCGTGAATAACCAGATCGGCTTCACGACCGACCCCTCCCAGGGCCGGTCGAGCACCTACGCCACCGATGTGGCCAAGATGCTGCAAAGCCCCATCGTGCACGTCAACGGTGAGGACCCGGTGGCGGTGGCGACGGCGGTGCGGCTGGCCATGGACTTTCGGCAGGAGTTCCACCGCGACGTGGTCGTGGACATGTACTGCTATCGCCGGCACGGGCACAACGAGGGCGACGAGCCGGCGTTCACGCAGCCGGCCCTCTATCGAGCCATCGAGCAGCGCAAGTCGGTCCGCGACGGCTACCTGGACAACCTGCTCAAGCTGGGCGAGGTGAGCCAGCAGGAGGCGGACGAAATCGCGGCCCATCGGCGGGCACTGCTGGAAGAAGAGTTATCGGGCGCTAAGCGATCGTCGCCGGAGCCGACGGCCCGACCGAGCATGCTGGGCGAGGTCTGGAGCGCGTTTCGGGGCGGGTCGGACGCCGAAGTGCCCGACGTGGATACGGCGGTGCCGGCTGAGCGGCTGGTTGAGCTGATCGGTCGGATGACGCGCGTCCCGGACGGGTTCCGACTGCTGACGAAGGCGCAGCGCCTGCTGGGTCTGCGGCAGAGCATGGCGCGTGGCGAGCATCCGGTTGACTGGGCCGTGGCCGAACTGCTGGTCCTGTCCAGCCTGGCGACGGAGGGGACGCGCGTGCGGCTCACCGGGCAGGACAGCGAGCGGGGCACGTTCAGCCACCGGCACGCGGTCTGGCACGATTTCGAGACCGGTGAGGCGCGTTACCCGCTCCAGCATATCGAGTCCGGGCAGGCCCCGGTCGAGATCCACAACAGCCCGCTGTCGGAGGTGGCGGTGCTCGGCTTCGAGCACGGCTACAGCATCGGCTATCCCGATGCGCTCGTGATGTGGGAGGCGCAGTTCGGCGACTTCAACAACGTGGCCCAGGTCATCATCGACCAGTTCATCGTCAGCGCCGAGGACAAGTGGCACAGCCTGAGCGGGCTCGTGCTGCTATTGCCGCACGGGTTCGAGGGGCAGGGGCCCGAGCATTCGAGCGCTCGGCCCGAACGCTTCCTGATGATGGCGGCCGACGACAACATCCAGGTGGCGATGCCGTCGACGCCGGCGCAGTACTTCCATCTGCTTCGGCGGCAGGTGCGGCGTCCGTGGCGCAAGCCGCTGATCGTGATGACGCCGAAGAGCCTGCTGCGGCACGCCCGTTGCGTGTCGAGCCTGGCGGAGTTGGCGACGGGGCGGTTCCAGCGAATCCTGCCGGATGACCTGGCGCGGAAGGATCCGCCGAAGCGCGTGCTGCTGTGCAGCGGCAAGATCTACTACGAGCTGCACCAGGAGCGGGCGGACCGCGGGCGCGACGATGTGGCCATCGTGCGGGTTGAGCAGTTGTACCCGCTGGCGAGTGAGGCGCTGGCGGCGGCGCTGGCCGACTGCCCCGACGGCACCGAGGTCTGGTGGGTGCAGGAAGAGCCAGAGAACATGGGCGCCTGGCGTCACATCTACTACACATATGCGGAGACGGCGCTGAAGCGGTTCGCCCTGGGGCGCGTGTGCCGGCCGGCATCGGCCAGCCCGGCGACCGGATCGAGCGCGCGGCACAAGCAGGAGCAGCAGGAGCTGCTGGCGCGGGCGCTGAGCTAGCGGTGGCGAGGTCGGCGGCGCGGCCGGCCGAACGACGTAGCTGAACCAACACGGGAACATGCCGATGGCTGTCGAGCTGAAGATTCCGCAGGCGGGCGAGTCGATCACGCAGGTGCAGATCGGCGGTTGGCTGAAGGCCGAGGGCGATTACGTCCACGTGGACGAGCCCGTGGCGGAGATCGAGACCGACAAGGCCTCGATGGAACTGCCGGCACCGGCGAGCGGGCGGATCACCAAGCTACTGAAACAGGTGGGCGAGGTCGTGCCCGTCGGCGCGGTCATCTGCCTAATCGACGAGACGGCAAAACCTCCGGCCGGTGGCGACGGAGCGCAAGCTGCGGCGAAGCCCGCGGCGGCCCCTGCGGCTGCTCCGGCTCCCGCCGGCGGCGAAGCGCGGGTCATGCCCGCAGCGCGGCGGGCGCTCGCCGAAGAGGGACTCACGCCCGAGCAGGTGAAGGCGACCGGTCCGGGCGGCCGACTGCTCAAGGAGGATGTGCAGCGTGAGGTTGAGTCGCGACGGCAGAGTGCGCCGGCGTCAGCACCGGGCGCCCCCGCTGGCGGCGCACCGCGTCAGGAAGAGGCCGTGCCCATGACCATGCTCCGCCGGCGGATCGCCGAGCGGCTGGTCGCTTCGCAGCAGAACGCAGCCCTGCTAACCACGTTCAACGAAATCGACATGTCGGCGATCATGACCCTGCGCAAGCAGCGGAACGAGGCCTTCGAGCGGAAGTACAAGATCAAGCTCGGCTTCATGTCGTTCTTCGTGAAGGCGGCGATCGACGCGTTGAAGCAGTTCCCCGCGGTCAACGCCGAGATCCGCAACCTGCCCGGCTCGGACGGACAACCGCAGCCGCACGTCGTGTACAGGAACTACTACGACATCGGCGTCGCGGTGAGCACAGAGCAGGGGCTGATCGTTCCCGTGATGCGCAGTGCCGAGCGGCTGAGCTTCGCCGAGGTCGAGCAGGTGATCGCCGACCTGGCCCAACGGGCCCGCGAGCGGAAGATCACGGTGGATGAGTTGCAGGGTGGGACGTTCACGATCAGCAACGGCGGTGTGTTCGGCTCGCTGCTGTCGACGCCGATCGTGAACCCGCCGCAGAGTGCGATCCTCGGGCTGCACGCGATACAGGAGCGGCCGGTGGCGCGGGACGGTCAGGTGGTGATCCGGCCGATGATGTACGTGGCACTGTCGTACGATCACCGTATCATCGACGGGCGCGAGTCGGTGAGCTTCCTCAAGCGGATCAAGGAATGTGTGGAGGACCCGACGCGGATGCTGGTCGAGGTGTGATCGGCGGCGCGGAGCGGTGGAGACGACGTAGTGAAAGAGCATGATCTGGTGGTGATCGGGGCGGGGCCGGGCGGGTATGTGGCGGCGATTCGGGCGGCGCAGCTCGGGCTGAACGTGGCCTGCGTCGAACGCGAGAAAGCGCTCGGCGGCACGTGCCTGCGCGTGGGCTGTATTCCGAGCAAGGCGCTGCTCGAATCGAGCGGGCGCTTCGTAGCGGCGCGCGACGTCTTGGCGGAGCACGGCGTGCAGGTCGGCGAAGTTGGCCTTGATCTGAAGGCGATGCTCAAACGCAAAGACCGCATCGTCAGCACGCTCACCAAGGGCATCGACTCCCTATTCAAGAAGAACAAGATCGCGCGCTATCTCGGGAACGGGCGACTCGCTGGCGATGGACGGGTCGTCGTCGAGGGTGGCGACGCCAGCGAAGAGCTGCACGCCAAGCACATTCTCATTGCGACGGGAAGCAAGTCGGCACCGCTCGCCGGCGTTGAGGTTGACGGCGAGCACATCGTCACGAGCACCGAGGCGCTGGCGTTCACGGACGTGCCGAAGCGGCTCGTCGTCATCGGGGCGGGGGCGATCGGGCTCGAGCTGGGGCAGGTTTGGCAACGGCTCGGTTCGCAGGTGACGCTGCTCGAATACCTCGACCGCATCCTGCCGGGGACGGATGCTGAGATCGCGGCCGAGGCGCACAAGCTGTTCCAGAAGCAGGGGCTCACGTTCCGGCTCGGCTCGCGGGTGACGGCGGCGCGCGTCGTCGACGGCGAGTGCGTCGTCGAATGTGCCGACGCGGAGCCGGTGCGGGCCGACCGCGTGCTGCTGGCGGTCGGCCGAGCGCCGAACGCGGACGGGCTCGGGCTCGACGCCGTCGGGCTGAAGCTCGACGAGCGCGGGCGCGTGCCGGTCGATGACCATTTCGCGACCGCCGTCCCGGGTATCTATGCCATCGGCGACGTGATCCGCGGACCGATGCTCGCTCACAAGGCTGAGGAGGAGGGGATCGCCTGCGTCGAGCGGATCGCGACCGGTTTCGGCCACGTCAATTACGACGCGATACCGGCGGTTTGCTACACGCACCCCGAAGTCGCCGGCGTCGGGCGGACCGAGGAGCAATTGCGCGAGGCGGGCGTCGAGTACCGCTCGGGCGTGTTCCAGTTCCGCGGCAATGGGCGGGCCCGGGCCGTCGGCGAGGTCGACGGGCGAGTGAAGGTGCTCGCCGACGCGAAGACCGATCGGCTGCTGGGTGTGCACATTCTCGGACTACAGGCAGGTGATCTCATCGCCGAGGCGACGGTCGCGATGGAGTTCGGGGCGAGCGCCGAGGATCTGGCGCGGTGCTGCCACGCGCATCCGACGCTGGCGGAGGCGTTGAAGGAGGCGGCGCTGGCGGTCAGTGGGCGGGCGATTCACGCCTGACGCGCGGGCGTCATTGCCCGCCAGAAGCCGCCAGTTGGTACGCTTCGAGCGTCTTCTCCGCGGCGGCAGACCAGGTGTACTCGGTCCGCACGCGCTCGGTCAGTCGCGCCGGCGGCGGGGCGGCGAGGGCGGCTTCGACGGCTCGGCGGATCGACGCCACATCGTTCGGCGTGCAGTAATGGGCGTTGTCGCCGAAGTACTCGCGCGTTGACCCGCCGGGGGTGATGACCAGGTTGCAGCCGCACAGGGCCGCTTCGAGGCTGGCCAGGCCGGGGGTTTCGTACCAACTGACGCAGGCGTGCACGCGGGCCCGGCGGTAGAGATCGCCGAGGGCCCGCGGCCGCTGCTGGCCGAGGAACGTGACGTTCGGGCCGGCAGCGCGAAGACAGCGGCGGTAGTACGTGTGGCTGTAGCGCCCGGGCTGGCCGACCAGCGTCAGCGGAGTGCCGGCGGGATTCAGGGCTTCGATAAGGGCGAGTTGGTTCTTCCGCGGCTCGATCCGGCCGACGCAAAGAACGCCGGCTCGCTCCGGTGGTGCGTCGGATGATGGCGCGTCGAACGCGCTGGCGTCGGCGGCGTTGGGCACGACGACGGTCGGGCGATCGACGCCGAAGTGTTGGCGAATGGCGTCCTGTTCGGCGCGGCTGTTGGGCAGAATGACGGCGGCGGTCTCCAGGACGTGGCGGGCGGCGTCGTGGAAGCCCCAGCGGCGCGCTCGCAGGGCGGCCGCCGACGGATGTCGGGCAACGTGCAGCACCCAGCGCTGAAACAGGCGGAGGTTTTCGTACGTTCGGCTGCCGGCGAGGCGGGCGAGTCGGCCTTGAACCCCGGCCCGACCGCCCCGATCGAACTCGTCCGGCGGCCAGTAGATCGTGCTGAGGACGGCGGGTCGGCCGGCGGCGCGGATGCGCCGGCAATGCGCCTCGTTCTCCCACAAGCGGTCGAGGTGGAAGAGGTGGACGACGTCGCAGCCGGCAAGCGGCGCCGCCGATTCACTGCTGAGTTCGACCTCGACCCCTCGCGCCCGCAGCGCGTCGGCGGTGCGCAGGATCTGCGTTGTATCCCCGCCGGGGTGTTGCGTCAGGTTCTCTCGAACGATCCAGAGGGCGCGCATGCTGGTCTCGGGAAGGCGGTCCGTTCGGGCATGCTGGAGCCGGGCGCGCCCGGCGTCAAGTGAGTGTGATCTAGCTGGGAATGCGTGGATTGTGTCGTACGGTGTGCCGGCGGGCGGGATTGCGTCGGGCCGTCGAGCGACGGACGGCGCCGCACTCCGGGCACCGCCCGCTGACGTTCCCGGTTAGGTCGTAGCCGCACGCTCGGCACCGTCCGGTCGGGTGTCGTCGCCGGGCGCAGAACGCGAGCAGGCCCGTTGCCGCACCCATCGCGAGAACGATGGGCCACAGCGGCACCGGCTCGCGGTCTGACAGGAGCAGGAGACTCTCCGAGCTGCTGGGCGCGGCGTGGGCCATCCCGTAGCTCTCCAGTGTGGCCAGCGCGCAGGCCCCTTCGAAGATGTACAGCGCGCCCTGCCCTACCGTTATGACAACCGGCGAGACGAAGCTCGCCGCGAACACGATCAGGAGCAGAAGAGACACGGCCCCCGCGAGCCACCCACAAACTGTGAGAAACCGCTTCACGACGTGCACCCTGGCCATCGCGGCTCTTGCCCCCGCTCGCTTCATTCTGCGATTTTGGCGGTGCGGCTGCAATAGCAGGTTCCGCCGACCGGGCAGTCTCGGTGGGTGCTCGTCGGCGCTGGATCAAGTGGTTACGACCGAAGCGGGGCGCCTGGATGGTTTCTTCGCGCCAGACGTCACAGGAAAAAACAGAAATTAATAGAAATTATTTTGGCTATGCCGTTGGGGTCTGGATCTCATTTAGTGCTATACATAGGAGTTACTTTGGAGATAATCTACCGGATATAGTATATCCTAACATCCTGCGTACTTTATAGAGTGATATAGTGAAATATAGATGTTAAATTTCGATGTATGATCTAGCAGTGGCACTCCGTGGTCTGCGCTCGTGTGCGCTCAGCCGGGTCACTGGCGGGGTTGCCCAGTCTATCACTAGCTCGGTGCCGGATGTCTGTTGAGCCTATGACATTCTGGGAGCTGTGCAAAGAGAAGCGCCGGGGCAACGGCTGGACGCAGGGCTACGTCGCCGAGCAGATCGGCACGCACCAGTCGTCGATCAGCGCGTTCGAACGCGGACGGCTCGACGTCCTGGCGCGGGGGAAGATCGTGCAACTCGGCGAACTGCTCGGCCTGGATGTCGAGGCCGCGCTCGATGACTACGACCTCTCGGGGCGGGCGGGGCTGCGGCTGTGTCCGTCGCGCGATTGCCCGACGGCGGAGGCGTGGCCAGCTGGTGACCGGATCGTGCTGGCGCCGCGGCTGGTGCGGATTACCTCGCGGAAGCAGAAGTACTGCCCGGCGTGTGGCGAGGTTCTGGCTGTCGCTACCTGCCCGAATTGCGGGATACCCTGGGAGGAGCACCAGGCCGTTTGTCCGGAGTGTCGTTATCAGCTTCTGGCGCCTCTGACGGCGGCGGAGCGCCGGCAGGTTGCGGAGGCGGTGCAGTTTGTGCAGCAGCGCCAGGCGGTTGTTCCGCCGCTGGCGGGGAGTGTGAGACAGCGCTAGTGTAGCAGCGATCACAGGGGAGTGACGTGACTGTGCAGTTGACGGGGCCGACGGGCAATCGGGGAGCCGGTGGCACACCCCCCGGTCAGCCGCAGCCGGGCGGATCGTTCGACTGGAAGGCGCCGCTCGCCGCCGTGGCTGAATGGCTCGGTGGGCCGTGCAAGGTCATTGCCAGCGTCATTGCCAGCGTCATCTGCGTTCCCTGGAGGCTGGTTCGGCGCGGCGACAACTGGGCGAAGCGCGTCGTGGGTGCGGTCCTGTTGCTCATGCTGCTGCTCTCAGCTTGGGAGGCCTTGGCGCTTACGCCGTACAGCCAGTTCGCGTTGCACCCGCTGATCGCGGCGTGCTTCCAACCGGATCCGTCATTCGACGTGCAGACGGGTGTTCTTCGACCGCGCTACTGCAACGTCCTGCTCGCGCTGCAGGGCATCCCGGACAAGACGACCGTGGATTCCTTCAGCGTCAGTGTAGGCGAGAAGTGCGTGGATCCATCGGATCTCACGCTGCGCACGGGCGTTCTGGTCGTGCCGGCGTCCGCGTTTCGGTGGGGCATGTACGCGGACGACAAGCAGACCATCGAGCTGTTCTACAAGGAGGAGTGGATCGGGCGGAAGCAGGTTGCCTTGGCTGAGGAGCCGCTATTCGTCGCGAGGGAATCACAAACCGTCCACGCCCTGGATGGTTCGCGGCCGGCCCTGCGCGAGCTCGAGCAGTCCCTGCGATCGGCCGGGGCAGACGGGGCGATGTACTTGGTCGGGCGGGATGGTGTTGACGTGAACTTGCCGTCGGAGGTCGCGAAGGCGCCGAAACACTTCGCACTGCGGCTGTTTCGCGGCATCGCGAACGCAGACCTGCCGCTGGCCGGGGACAAGGTGCATCTTAGCACGGAGCAACTGCTGCTGGGTGTGCGCGCGCCGTACGGCCACACCTACGGAAACCTCTGCTGCGACGGCGAGCCGCATGCGGTCATCGACTTTGTTCTCTTCGCTGCACCGCTGCTGGAGAACCGAAGGCTTCCGCCCGGGAAGGACGCTCACTGGGACTACGATGCCCAGGGTTCCCCCGATATGGTGCGGGCGCATGACGATCTGATCATCACGCCGAGACGAGACCCACCGCACTACAACGTGTACTTCGAGGCACAGCGCGTGCCCGCTGCCGAGGGACTCTGGATCCTGGAGTTGAATGTTCAGGGTCTGGGTGAAGGGACGATGGCCCTAGCGATCCGCGATGTGCTCGAGTTCGTCATGCCGGCCGGCGTGGGCGAGCGACACGCCGACCTGAAGCTGCACGAGCAGTTGTTCGCGGCCGCCGGGCCGGAAGCGTGGTCCCTCAGATTCGCTCCGTGGAATGGCGTGGTGACGCTCGACGACGACCTCTGGCACACGCTCACGTTGGTTGTGCGCATTTGGTGGGAACCCGACACAGGGCTGTACTGCTGGAAGGTGAGAGGCTACATCGACGACGTCTGCATCGGCGAGGCGACCGTTTGCAGCGAGACACTGCCGGCGTCGCTCGAGCCGGAGTTCCGGCTCCGCGGGGCGCGCGGCACCATCGTGCACGGCGTCCGGGAGTACTTCGTGCCGGCGTAGTTGATTTTGCGCAGACTCGCCGCAGGTGGTGGCCGCCGCCGCGTCAGCCGTTCAGCAGGTGCATCATGCTCTCCGGATACCGCTCGCCGGCGGCGACGCCGGGAGGGGCGATGGCGGTCAGGTGCTGTAGCTCGTCGGGCGTCAGGGTAATGTCCGCGGCGGCGGCGTTCTCTTCGAGGTACTGGATCCGCTTCGTGCCCGGGATCGGCACGATGTGCTCGCCCTGGGCCAGCACCCACGCGAGCGCAAGCTGGCTTGCCCGGCAGCCCTTCGCCTCGGCCAGCTTGCGGACCTCGTCGGCCAGGTGGAGGTTCTTCGCGAAGTTGTCTCCCGCGAAACGCGGGCTGAACCGGCGATAGTCGTCCGCGGCGAGGTCTTCCGGCCGGCGGATCTTCCCGGTCAGGAAGCCGCGGCCGAGCGGGCTGTACGGGACGAACCCGATGCCCAGCTCGACGCATGTCCCCAACACCTCGGCCTCCGGATCGCGCGTCCAGAGCGAATACTCGGACTGGATGGCCGTGATGGGATGCACCGCGTGCGCCCGACGGATCGTCGCCGCCGAGGCCTCGGACAGGCCCAGGTGCCGCACCTTGCCGGCCCGCACGAGCTCGGCCATGGCACCGACGGTCTCCTCGATGGGCGTCTCCGGGTCGACGCGATGCTGGTAGTACAGGTCGATCACGTCGACGCCAAGTCGCCGCAGGCTGCCGTCGCACGAGGACCGGACGTATTCCGGCCGGCCGCTGACGCCGCGAAACGTGGTGTTCTGCGCGTCGCGGACGATCCCAAACTTGGTGGCGAGGAAGACCTGATCGCGGCGGCCGCGAATGGCCTTACCGACGAGCTGCTCGTTCGTGTGTGGCCCGTACATGTCGGCGGTGTCGAGGAAGGTGACGCCGATGTCCAGGGCACGGTGGATCGTCGCCAGGGACTCCTGCTCGTCACGGGGACCGTAGAACTCGGACATGCCCATGCAGCCGAGGCCGATGGCGGCGACGGTGGGGCCGTTGGGACCCAGTTGGCGGGTTTTCATCGTTTGCGCTCCTTTCGCGCCTGATGGCGGGGATTGTTCGCGAATGCGAGATTATAGCCCCGGCGCGCAACGGGACGCGAAAGGACGGGTTCAGGACTGCTGAGGCGGCGTCGACGGTCGGCGAGGCAGGAGGACGTGTGCAGTCGTTTCCTGGTCGGCGATGCTTTCGAGCCAGATGCGCCCATTGTGGCCTTCGACGATGCGGAAGGCACGGGGCAGGCCGAGGCCGCGGCTGCGACCGGCCCGGCGGTGGGAGAAGAACGGGTCGAAGGCCCGCTGGAGGACGGCGGGCGACATGCCGCAACCGGTATCGCGGACGATCGCCTCGACGAAGTCCGGAGCCACCGCTGGCCGGCAGGTCATGACGATGCTCCCGCCGCCGGTGACGGCCTCGCCGGCGTTGTCGAGGAGTTCGGTGAAGACGGCCAGGAGCTGCTCGCGATCGCCGCGGATCCAGGTGTCGGCGTCATCCGGGCCGGCGGACCATGGCTCGAGCCTCAGCCGTTCCGCGGGGTAATCGTGCCGAGCCAGCCAGGTGTCACGGGCGTCGGCGAGCACTTCGGCCAGATCGACGTCGTCGAGCGTGGGCGATCGCGGCCGGGCGAAGTCCATCAGCTCGGAGACGATGTGGCTGCACTCGTGAGCCTTCAACTGGATCATCTCGAGCGCCCGGCGGGCTTCCGGATCCTCGTGGGTGGCGGCGAGCATCTGCGCCCGGCCGGAGATCACCGTCAGCGGGCTGTTCAATTCGTGGCCCGCGCCGGCGGCCATCTCGGCGATCATGGAGAGCGTGCGTGAACGCAGCAACTCGCCCTGCATCTGCTGTAACCGGCGATTCGCCTCGGCCAGATCGTCGGAGAGCCGGCGGGCCGCGGCCTGCGCGTTCGCCCGCCCGAGCGCCAGCCCCAGGCTGGCCAGGAAGCAGCGCAGGTCGTCCTGCTCCTCCAGCAGCCGGCTGCGCTCGTCGGCCTCGGACCAGTAGATCAGGCCACCGATGACCTGACCGTCGTGCACGATCGGGACGAGCCACGGCGTGCCGGCGTCGGGGCGCGGGCCCAGCGGGTCGAGCTCGGCGAGGATCACCGCCGGCGCTCGCGTGACGGTCGTGCCCAGAATGCCGCCCGGCTCGCGCAGCCAATCGGCCAGCGTCGCGTTGACGCTCTGCGACTGGCAGAGGCCCGGCGTCATTTCGGCCCGGGCCTGGCAGACGTCGATGGTCCCGCGGTCATCACGCAGGCCGAAGGCGGCGACGTGCGACCGCTGAAATGCCGTGGCGCCGGCCCGCACCATCGCCGTCACGACGGCGGGCGGGTCGGACCACGCGTTGAGTTGTTTGTCGAAGACGGTGATCGCGCGGAAGTACCGGGCGCCGGCGGCCAGTCGCTGGCCGTTCAGAGCCAATTCGGTGTTCAGCTTGCCGAGCTCGCGGTTCGCCTGCGCCATGGCCTGCACGTACAGCGTCTCGGTCCCTTCGCGGTGCAGGCCCAGCAGCTCGGCGTGGTGCTCGACGTCGGAGATCAGTTCAGTGACGGCCTCGGCGACCTGCTTGTCGCTGAACCCCAGCCGTGCGGCCAGTCGTGGGGAATTCTCGTAGAACGTGTGGTTGCCGGAGTACCCGACACGCTGCTCGCGGGCCAGCGTATCCGCCAACTGCACGATGCTGATCATCTCCCGCGAGATAACCGAAGACGGCAGCGTCTCGGCGGCGAGGTGATGCAGCCAAACCACTTCCTGGAGCATGCGCGGCAACCGCCAGCGCTCGGCGAGCTGCCGGCCGGCGACGGTGTGATCGGCGCCGAGCACCGCCCGCTCCGCGTCGGCGATGTCGCCGCGCGACTCGTTTACACGCGAGGCGGCGCGGTCGTAAGCTTTGGGAAAGACCGCGCTTAGGGCGACCTTGCCGATGTCGTGCAGCAGGCCGGCGACGAAGGCGTCCTGCGGCTCAATGTTCATCTCGGGTCGGGCGGCGCACAGCCGCTGTGCCACGCAGGCCACCGCCAACGAATGCTTCCAGAACCGCGCCCGATCGAACGCGCCCGTCACAGGGTCGGCGTCGGTGACCGGGAAGCAGTCGAAAACGCTCACGGACAGGACGATGCTGCGGACGGCGGCGAAGCCCAGCAGCGGCACCGCCTTCTCCAGCGTCGAGACCGGAGCGCACACGCCCGCCCACGACGAGCCGGCGATCGACAGGATTCGAGTGGTCAGCGACTGGTCGCCGCGCAGCACCGAGACGAGGCTCTTTGTGTCGCTGGAGGGGTCGCCGGTGACTTGCAAGACGCGGACTGCAATGACCGATAATGTTGGCAGGCTGTCGAGATGGGTGAGGACGAGCTCGGCGTTGGGTCGCCCGCTCGTTTCGACGCTCAGTCCAGGCTGGCGCTCTTCATGCACCGACCAGTTCCGTTATCCGGCTCACAAGCTGTTCAATGTTAAACGGCTTCTGAATGAAGTCGTCCGCGCCGTCTTCGAGTAGCTTATCTCTGTCTTCCGGATCGACGACGCCGGAGACAATGATGATCTTAACGTCTTGCAGCGAATCATCGTTACGGATGCTGCGGCAGACGGCGTTTCCGTTGATATCGGGCAACATGTAATCGAGCACGATCACGTCGGGCTTGAACTCGCGCGTTCGCAGGCCGGCGTCGAAACCGGTTACTGCCGTCTGGACCTCGAACCGCCCGTCGCGCTCCAGAACTTCGACCAGCATTTCCACGATCGCCGGATCGTCATCCACCACCAGCACGCGCGTCTTCCCGGTCTCGAGTTGATCGAGCGGGATGCTGTTCTCTTTCATGAACTGAATGAGGCTGTCGCGTGGGATTCGGCGGAAGCGCGAACCGGGTACACGAAACCCCTTTAGTCGTCCACTGTCGAAGCAGCGGATAACCGTCTGCTGGCTCAGATTACAGATCTCCGCCACCTCGCCCGTGGTGAATATGCTCTTGGCGAGCGTGGGGCCGGTCTGATGATTTCTACGCATGGGTTGCTCGCAGGGTTATCTATGTTACCCACATTGACAATTATACATCGTGGTGGGTGTCCTGGCAAGCTGGGAAAACATGGACAGGTCAAGCAGAATTTGCGCTACCTGTGCGTTGGTGGGCGGAGAGGTGGACAATGAGCATCGAGACGTCCGTTGGGTGGATGCCGCTGACGCGGGCGGCCTGGCCGATGCTACGGGGTTGGACGGCGGACCAGCGCTCGACGGCCTCGCGTCGGAGGTGGGGAATGCTCGCGAAGTCGAAGTCGGCGGGGAGGAGTTGGTCCTCGAGCTGGCGGAACCGCTCCACGGCGCGCTGTTCGCGTTCGAGGTAGCCGGCGTACTTCACCTCGACCAGCCCACGCGCCCAGACGTCGGCCTCGCTGGCGTAGACCGCCAGCTCGGGGAAGAGGGCGACAAATCGGCGGCCGTCTTCCTCGGGGCGCTTCAGCCACTCGTGCAGCGTACGGCCTTCGTGACGGAGCGTGCGGAGGGCGGCGAGCAGGTCCATTGTCCGGGAGCGCTTACGCTCGAAGCGCGCCCAGCGTTCATCGTCCACAAGGCCGATCTCGCGGCCGAGGGGTGTCAAGCGGGTGTCGGCGTTGTCGTAGCGCAGGTGCATGCGGTGCTCAGCGCGCGACGTGAACATGCGGTACGGCTCAGTGATTCCACGAGTGACGAGGTCGTCAATCATTACGCCGATGTAGGCCTGGTCGCGGCCGAGCGTAACCGGTTCCGAGCCGCCGATGTGCCGGACAGCGTTTACGCCGGCGAGGAGCCCCTGCCCTGCTGCCTCTTCGTAACCGCTGGTGCCGTTGATCTGGCCGGCGAGGAAGAGGTTAAGGATCGTCTTTGTCGCGAGGCCGGGAGTGATCTGTTCCGGAGGGATGAAGTCGTACTCGATGGCGTAGCCCCACTGCACGACGTGCGCGAGCTCGAGGCCGGGGATGCGGGCGACGATCGCCGCCTGGACGTCCTGCGGCAGTGACGTGCTGACGCCGTTGAGGTAGATGCGGTCGCTGTCGCGGCCCTCGGGTTCGAGGAAGAGTTGATGTTGCTTCTTGTCGGCGAAGCGGATGATCTTGGTCTCGATGCTCGGGCAGTAGCGCGGGCCCTGCGATTGGATTTGGCCGGAGAAGAGCGGGGCGCGGTGCAGGTTGGCGCGGATGATCTCGTGGACGTCGGCGTTCGTAGCGCTCAGCCAGCAAGAGACTTGTGGCTGGGTGATGTGGTCGGTGAGGAAGGAGAACGGTGCCGGGTCGACGTCGCCGGCTTGTTCGGTGAGGCGCGAGAAGTCGATCGAGCGGCGATCGATGCGGGGCGGCGTGCCGGTCTTGAGGCGTTCGAGGCGCAGGCCGAGGGCGGCGAGCGAGGTGCTGAGGTCGTTCGCGGGCGGTTCGCCGATGCGGCCGCCGGGGGTCTGCTCTTCGCCCGTATGCATCAGCCCGCGGAGGAACGTGCCGGAAGCCACCACGACGGCGCCGGCGGATAGCGTCCGGCCGTCGCCAAGTGTGACGCCGGTAACGCGACGTGTGTCGTCCGCAGCGACGATGGCGGACGCTTCGCCTTCGATGATGTCGAGGTTGGGGCAGTTTTCGAGGTATCGCAGAAGGACGGCGGGGTAGAGGTCGCTGTCGATCTGGGCGCGCGGGGCCCAGACGGCGGGGCCCTTGCGGCGGTTGAGCATGCGGAACTGGATGCCGGCCTCGTCGGTGACGCGGCCCATGAGACCGCCGAGGGCGTCAATCTCGCGGACGATTTGTCCTTTGCCGATGCCGCCGACGGCGGGGTTGCAGGAGGGTCGGCCGATGGCGGCGCGGGCGAAGGTGATGAGCGCGGTCTTGGCGCCGAGGCGGGCGGCGGCCCAGGCGGCTTCGGCGCCGGCGTGTCCGCCGCCGATCACGATGACGTCAAAACAGGGCGCGGGCATAGGACTAATGAATATGGTAGCGGGTCATGGCGTGGGTGGGTTGGCCGGTTGTTGAAGGTGGAAGGTCTGGTGGACGGCCTGAAGGGCGCGGTCGGCGTTTGCTGTTCGCACCAAAACGCTGATTACGATTTCACTGGTGGAGATGTTCTCGATGTTGATCTCTTCGGCGGCGAGGGCGTCGAAGAGGCGGGCGGCGACGCCGGTGTGCGTGCGCATGCCGAGGCCGACGACGCTCAGCCGGGCGAGGTCGGGTTCGACGGCGACTTCGGCGGCGGTGTGGCGGGTGGCGATGAGCTCGGCGGCGGCCTGGGCGGCACCGATGACCTGGGCGTCGACGGTGAAGGCGATGTTGGCCTTGGTACCGCCGGCGGAGGCGGTCTGGATGATGTCGTCGACGTTGATGCCCTGGCGGGCGAGGGGTTCGAAGATGGCGGCTTCGATGCCGGGGCGGTTGGGGAGGCCGACGATCGTGACGCGGCCGACGTCGCGCTTGAGCGAGCAGCCGCGGACGACCACTTCTTCGAGGTCGGGGGATTCGTTCATGATGATGGTTCCGGGGTTGTCGGTGAGGCTGCTGCGCACGTGGATCGGGATGTTGAAGCGCTTGCCGAGTTCGACGGAGCGCGTGTGCATGACGCCGGCGCCGAGGGAGGCCAGCTCGAGCATCTCGTCGTAACTGATGCGCTCGATCCGGCGGGCGGTCGGGACCAGCCGCGGGTCGGCGGTGTAGACGCCGTCGACGTCGGTGTAGATCTCGCAGGCTTCGGCGTGCAGAGCGGCGGCGAGGGCGACGGCGGCGGTGTCGCTGCCGCCACGGCCGAGCGTGGTGATATTGAAGTCGGGGTCGACGCCCTGGAAGCCGGCGATGATGACGATGCGGCCCTGGTCGAGCAGCCGGCGGATGCGGTCGGCGTTGATGGAGCGGATGCGGGCCTGCGTGTGGTGGCTGTCGGTGAGCATGCCGACCTGGGCGCCGGTCAGGCTGATGGCGTCGTAGCCGGCTTCGTGGATCGCCATGGCAACGAGGGCGATGCTGACCTGCTCGCCCGTGGCCAGGAGCATGTCCATTTCGCGCTTGGAGGGGTGGCGGGTGACCTGGTAGGCGAGGCGGACGAGTTCGTCCGTCGTGTCGCCCATCGCCGAGACGACGAGGACGACCTGGCGGCCTTCGAGCATCGCGCGCACGGCCCGCCGGGCGGCGAGGTGGATGCGAAACGCGTCGCCGACGCTGGTGCCACCGAATTTTTGGACGAGGATGGGCATGGCATTTTGGGGCGGCGGGGTCTCCGATTCCGCGGTGACATTATACCGCGGGGAAGGCGGGAGGCCTGGCGCGCGTTTGCGGCAGCCCCAAGTCTGAGGTTTTCGGTCACGGCGAGTGCATGAGGCGGGCGTTGAGTGGAGGAGGGGTCGCCGCGGAACCGGGGTTGTCTGCGAGCGTGGTCATCGCACGTTGCGGCACCGCGTTTCAGGATGTCGCTGCGAGCGACGCCCACGGCTCGGCTCGCAGGTTGGGCATTTGCAGGAGCAGGGACCGTACTTCGGAGTTGCGGGCTCGGACAGGATGGACAACGAAGTTGCCGCGTCCGTCACTTCGTTTGCTCAACCACCCTTGCCGTTCAAGTTTGGTGGTTATTCGTCTGGCCAAAGCGACCATTCCCGGGTCAATGCCCCGAAGGAGGGCCGACATGTTCCGTCCCCTGCCGTGTTGGAGGTAGACCTTCCTGAGGACAATAATGCCGAGCTTGACAGCGTCCGGCACCGCCATCTCCATGACCTCGGCGTTCGTGTTCGGAAAGTTGAATCGTAACACCGTCGCATGAAGCCACGTTGGCAGTTCGCCCTGCTGTGATGCCCCATCCAAGACACCGATGAGGCAATCGACGAAGCGGACGCCATCGGGGGCGGAGGCGCTCCCGATGCTAAGCAGGTCGAAGCAGCAATCCTCGAACGTGACGTCCCGGATGCTCCAGTCGTCAAGCACCACCGCACTGATGAAGGCATTTGCAATCACCAATTCTCGGTAGCTAACCGACCCAGCCATGTGTGCACTTGTACATACCGCATCAGCAAGTAACGTTGGGTCACACGAGTGACGTGCGCTTTCGTGCGCCCAGGTTACGAGGTCCTTTGCCTTTGCGCTGGATGCGCAGAGCACGCTCGACGCGACCATTTGCCCGAGTGTGCCCAGAGGGTGCCTAATGGGCTGATCCTGCATACTGTCATTCAGAACTCCCCGCACGAGACGTGCGATCCCCATTCCCGCCAGCGCATCAGCCCATTCCTCATCCACGAACCACTTGCGTCCTTCTCCGCGAAATGTGATTCCTGGAAGACGCTGCAGTATAGTCCAAGCGTCTTGGTCGGGCTGATGGCCGGTGGCGAGGCGAAACGCATGTTCCAGGTCTGTGTCTGCGATCGGTCCGAGGATCTGTGGCTCTCGTCGCATGACATGCGCAAGGCTGGCCAGGACGCCCACAATTGCGTCCTTGTCCATGGCTGTCGCGATCTTCGCCTCTCGACCACAGATCATGTTGATGACCTGTCGCCAGGCATCTCCAACATCGTCCTCTTCCACGATGCCGGTTATTTCGTTGATGTAGCCAGTCTGCGCGAGATAGCTGAGAAGCAGTGGCCGCCGAGGTAACCATCGGGAGAGCCGCGCTTCGATATTGTACTGCTTGAGGAATGTAGCGGCTTCGTTGGCCGCAAGCTCGCGAAGCTCCAGAATGGTTACCGCATCTGGGCTGATATCGAGAGCTTGACAGAGTTCCTCTTCGGACGGAAAGTAGTGTGTGCGGCCACTGATCAACACGCCGCACTTGCTGGGTCGCTGCTCCAGTATACGCCGGACTGCAGTCAGCGCTTTCCGACGTACTTTGTCCAATGTAAGGCGATCGTATGCCCAAGGTTGAGGGGCAACCTCGTCGAAGCCGTCGAGAAGCAGGGTGATGAAGCCCTCCTGCCATGCCCGAAACAACTGCAGTCCGGCGATGCTCCCAAGCTTCTGTGCATGACGGAGGAACACTTCATCTGGGGACTCCTGGCCCCAGTGTTCGCGGAGGTTAATGGCCACGGGGAAGGGGGCCAACAGCGTTTGATCGGACTCGAGGCGGCGGTATACATCACGGGTGGTCAGGCTCTTGCCCGCGCCGAAATCCCCCAGCAAGATGACGACCTTGCCGGCGCGCAGTTGTGCGACAATCCAGTCGATATCTACGTCCTTGCTTGCAGAGCGCAGCAGTATGGGCGTTGCATATCGAGGAAGGTCGTTCGTGGCCACTTTGCCGAGGGGATCTGCCGCGCTGCCAAAGCTGTGTAGTGGACGCAGATGTTGATACTCGGTTCGGCACAGGACTGGCTCGCTGAACTCTTCGGCGCTGACCAAAGACACGCCCGAGGAGCGGGCAAGTTGCCGCTGCTGGGGTGTGGGATCCACGAGCATGACCATCCACGGTTCGACAACGAAGGCTGTCTTGCCCTCTTCGCGCTTCGCGGCCACGAGTTTGTTCATGTCGGCGCGGACTTTTTCCATGTCGCGCTCAATTGTGGCCTCAACGAGGTACGTACGGTCGTTCAGCCGCAAGACGCCGTCGATTTGGCTTCCGGCGAGGGTCTCAGAGCCGCCGCTTGCGCCTGGCCAGCGGACTTTGGCCAAGCGGCGCACATATGCCTCAAACTCATCTGGTCGCATGGGCGGTTGCCTCCAAACATGGTGGCTGGAAGGGCAAAACTGATAGTTCAGACGGCCTTGGGTAAGAGCCAAGCCTGTCGGATACCGCACTGCAACATCTGAAGAAGGCAGAACACCCCAACTGCATGTCCACCAGAATGAGTATACCGCGAGGGGGGGCGCGGCACAAGAGACCTCAAGGAAGGGAGCTGTCGCGCCAGGGTTGGTCCCGTGGTTCTGGTGTGCGTTGGAGGCGTTTTCGCGTCGCGGGCGGCGAGGTGGATGCGAAAGGCGTCGCCGACGCTGGTGCCACCGAATTTCTGGACGAGGATGGGCATGGGGTTAGGGTGCGGACGATTCAGTTGGTGCCGCGCGGGGGATTATACCGCGGCGGGAGGAGGGAGTCAGAAGTCAGGAGTCAGAAGGCGCGAGGGCGGGCGCGTGATGAGGAGGACGGAGGAGATTTGAGATCTCAGATTGGCGGCCGCCCAGGGCGAGCGGCGGTTGCGTAGAGATACAGGCGAGGAGATGCGGATTGAGGCACTGGTGGGCAAGCCACCAGTGGCACCGAGCGATGGTTGGTGCGTTAGAGGATCAGCATGGCGTCGCCGTAGCTGTAGAAGCGGTAGGCGCGGGTGATGGCTTCGGTGTAGGCGGTGAGGATTTGGTCGCGGGTGGCGAAGGCCATGACGAGGGCTAGTAATGTGCTGCCGGGGAGGTGGAAGTTGGTGATCAGGCGGTCCACGTGGCGGAACGTGTACGGGGGGTAGATGAAGATGTTGGTCCAGCCCGAGGCCGGGGCGGTGTCGAGGGCTGGTAGGGATTCGAGGACGCGGACGGACGTCGTGCCGACCGCGACGAGACGGCCGCCGGCGGCGCGGGTCTGACGCAGCGTGGCGAGCGCGGGGGCGGCGATGTCGTACCACTCGGCGTGCATGGGGTGATCGGCGAGGTCGTCCACCTCGATCGGGGCGAAGGTGCCGAGGCCGACGTGTAGGGTGACATTCGCCTGGCCGACGCCGGCGGCGGACAGGTGGGCGAGCAGCTCGGACGTGAAGTGCAGGCCGGCGGTCGGGGCGGCGACAGCGCCGGGACGGTTGGCGAAGACGGTCTGATAACGCTCGCGGTCCGCCTGGTCGGGCTCGCCGTGGCGGCCGGCGGTGTCGGGACGGATGTAGGGCGGCAGGGGCGGCTGGCCGGCGCGGTCGAGGAACTCGATCGCGGGGACATCGGGGTCGGGCCGGGCCTGCCAGGCGCCACGCTGGCCGCGGTCGGTTAGGATGAGGTCGCCGCCGGCGTCGCAAGTCAGGCGTTCGCCGACCTTCAGCCGGGCGGAGGGCTTCAGGAGCAGGTGCCAAAGCCCGGCCTCTTCGCGGAGGAAAAGGGCCTCGATCCGACCGCCGGTGGCGCGGCGGCAGAAGAACCGGGCGGGTATGACGCGGGTGTCGTTGAGGATGAGGCAGTCGCCGGGATCGAGGTATTCGGGCAGGTCGCGGAAGGTGCGGTGCTCGATGCGGCCGGTGTCGCGGTGGAGGACGAGGAGTCGGGAGGCGTCCCGGGGCTCCGCCGGCCGCTGGGCGATGAGGTTGGGGGGCAGGTCGTAGTGAAGATCAGCGAGGCGCATGGGTGGCGGGTCACCATTCCAATCGAGGGCACGGTCTATAAGCGCATCGCCGAGGATGCTGCTCTAGAATAGGCGGTGGTTTGGTGGGAAACCAGCCACCCGTGGCCGATGGAGGCGAGACATGGATCGGCCGGACACTGTCGTGGTTCGGGGTCGTTGTGCGTGCGGGAAGCGGTATCGGATCGCGAACGCCCGCCCGGACGTGGTGGTGTCGTGTCCGCATTGCCGACGGGCGATACGGATCACGGCGGCCGACCTGCAAGCCGCCGCCGCCGGGATGCAGCTCAAGCCGATGCAGCCGACGGATTCATCGGACCTGGAGCTGGTCCCGATGGAGTCGCAGACGCTACGGCCGGCGGGTGTGGGGAGCGAGGTGGGGTTGACGGGTCAGCGGGAGGTGGGGTCGGACGAAGTGGCGGCGTCGGGGGCGCAGCAACGGGTGCCGTCGCGGCCGCCGGTCATGGCGATGGCTGGGGGGCCGGACGGCTCGCCGATGGGGCGGCGGGGGTTCGTGAGTGACCTGGTGTCGAGCTTCTGGTTCGCCGGGCAGGCCCAGAATGCGTTCAACCTGCTGGCGGTCGCCGCCGGTCTGTCAGTGCCGCTGATCGCGGCGAGTCTGCTCGGCATGGTGTTCGGCCTGTTCGGGGCGATCATCGGGTTGTTGTTCGTGGCTTTTGCGGTCGTCTACGCGGTGCAGTTCTATTGGCGGACGATGACGGACACGGCCGGGGGCGAGGATAACATCCCGCTGATTCAGGCAGACGTCGACATCGTGGACGATGCGGTGAAGCCCGCGATGTGGATGTTGGTGATCACGCTGGCGTGCACGTTTCCGGCGATCCTGACGTACTGGTACGCGCCGGACGTCCCGTGGCGGCAGGCGGCGGTGCTGGGCGTGCTCGGGGTGGGCTCGCTGCTGTGGCCGATGGCGTTGCTGTCGGTGGCCATCGGGCAGAACCTAGCGTTTCTCCGGCCGGACTGGCTGGTGCGGAGCATCGTGGCGGTGGGGCCGGTGTACCTGCTGGCCTGCGCGCAGACGGCGGCGGTGCTGGTGGCCCTGTACCTGCTGCTGACCACGGACGTGGACACCGGTTTGCCGTCGATCGTGCAGTTCGTGTACATGGTGCTGTGGATCCTCGGGGGGCTGTATCTGGGCTACGTGCTGTTTCGGACGCTGGGGCTGCTATACCGCCATTTCGGTCATCGGTTTCCCTGGCAGTTCTGAGGCGGGGCGCGCGGGGGACGATAATTCACTTGTGCGTCTGCGCGCCTGAGTTATACTCCGATCAGGATGCGGACACGGAGGTCTGCGAGCAAAACATGCGTTCACGACACGTCCAAGTAGTTGTTTCCCTCGATCGAGTTCGTGCTTCCGCCGAAGCGATCCGCCGATCCGTGCGGGCGCGGCTGATTGCCGTGGTGAAGGCGGATGCGTACGGGTTGGGCGCGCCGCAGGTGGCGGATGCGCTGGCCTCGGTCGTGGATGAGTTCGCGTATTTCTCGATCCACGAAGCCCGCGAAGTCGGCCGGGCCGGAGTGGTACTCGGACCACCCGATTGCGACGCGGCCGCGTACCGCGAGTTGAACCTGCGCCCGCCGGTGGCGAACCTCGAACAGGCGGCGCGCTTCGCGGGTCTGCCCGTCGCGGTGAAGGTGGACACGGGCATGCAACGGTTCGGCTGTCCGCCGGAGGGGCTGGACGCGCTGTTGAAGAGCTGCCACGCGGTGGACATCTTCACGCACGCGATGGAGCTGCCGGCGGTGCGGCGGCTGCGCGAGCTGTGCGGCGGACGCGGGCCGTGGCTGCACGCGGCGTCGACGTCGCTGTTGGGTTGTGAGGAGGCGTGGCTCGACGGCGTGCGGCCGGGACTGGCGCTGTATCGCGGCGCGGCGCGCGTGTCGGTGCCGCTGCAACTGGTGCGGGACACGTCCGGCGGCGTCGGGTATACGCAGTTCACCTGTCCGCGCGTCGGCGTCATTCTTGCCGGCTACAGCAATCACCTGCGCCAGGCGCCGGTGGTCATCAACGGGCGTCGGCAGCAGTTGCTCGAAGTGGGCATGAACACGGCGTTCGTCTCGGTCGATCCGCGTGACCGGGCGGGCGACGACGTGGTGCTGCTGGGCGACGGGCTGACCGAGGCGGAACTCGCTGGACACTTCGGCTGCCGCGAGCACGAAATTCTGTGCATGTACACGGCGATGGGTCAGCGCAGCCACGTGACGGCGCCGGCGGGTGGAACGCCGACGGAGGGTTGCTGCCGGGCGCCGGCGACTGGACAGGCCTGTACGTCGGGCTCGTAGCGACGGGGGATGGTTCAGGGTGAGGCGGGGGCCTGCTGTTCTATTGTGCGCATCATGCGCTTGGCGTCGGCGTTGCCGGGCCAGATGCGAAGGGATTCTTCGAGGTGGCGGCGGGCTTCGGTCCAGTTGCCCTGGCGGCCGTAGATGAACGCCAGGTGGTTGTGCGTCTTGGCGATCTCGGGGTCGTGCTCCTGGAGCTGGCGGATGAGCTCGACGTCGTAGCGGGCGAACTCTTCCGGGCTGATGGGCTGGGCGGCGAGGGCTTCGACGGCGGCCAGTCGCGCGGGGTCCTCGGCGTATGCTTCGCGGCTGCGGAGGATCATCTGCTGATAGGACCGGCGCACGTCCATCTGGGCGGCGAGCGCGGTCTCCAGGGCACGGAGGGCTTCATCGAACCGTTCCGTCTGGCTGTAGAGCGCGCCGAGGCGGGCGTAGACGTTGCCCGCTTCGAGGCCGGCGTCGGCGGCTTGTTGGAAGCACGCGATGGCTTCGTCGGGTTGCTGGGCGGTTTCGTGGATGTCGCCGAGGTGGTACTGAATGACGCCGCGCAGGTGCGGGCCGGGGTCGAGCTGCAAAGCCTGTTCGAGCAGTTGGCGGCCGGCGTCGGTCTGGCGGGCGCGGACGCGGGCGATGCCGAGATTGGCCACGACCTGGGGTTGATCGGGTTCGATCTCAAGTGAGGCGTCGTACTGGGCGATGGCGGAGCCGTAGTTGCCTTTGCGCAGCTCGGCGTCGCCGTAGTTCTTGTAGGTGCGGGCTTCGGCGGTCTTGCCGTGCTGGGCGGCGGGCTGGATCCACTGCGGGCGGCGCCAGGCGATGACGCCGAAGGACATGAGCAGGGCCCAGACGATCAGCAGCGCCCAGGTGAAGAGGGTGCGCGTGTGCGACCGGCCGTCCGCGGGCGGTAGCGGGGCCGGCGCGGGGCGATCAGCACGTGCTGTGAAGGACGAATAGAACACGCTTGCCCTCGCGTTTGAGGCGGTTGAAGACCTGGCAGGCCTCGGGGGTGTTGAGGATGATGACCTGCGTGGCGCGGCCGGTGTAGCGGTTGAAGATGAACTGGTTCGCGGCCCTCTCCGGGAAGCCGTAGCCGCCGCGGCCTTCGTGGCCGGCGCCGATGAGGATGATGTCGGGCTCGCGGCGCAGAAGGAAAGCCTGGTCGCGGTAATTGAAATCGTGCTTCTTGTCGACGGGACGGAAGGAGCCGTCGGGGAAGATGAGCACGTCGTAGTACGGGATGGGGATGCCCTTGTAGACGGTCAGGCCGAAGCTGCTGTGGACGATGTTGTCGCCGCGGTGGCGGATGTAGAAGAAGGCCTGAACGGCGACGATGACGAGGCACGCCGCGAGCAGAACACGTCCGATTCGGCGGTGCTGGCTGAAGTGCAGCACGGCGAAGAAGACCGCGAACATGGCGGCCGTGAAGGCGATCACGATGGGCCAGTGCTCGAAGTCGCTCAGCAGCGAGGCGTTGATCAGCAAGAGCAACGTGAGCGCGATGAGCAGGACGAGCAGGCTGGCCGGGTGTCGCACGTAGTCGCCCAGCCGCGGGTGGCGCAGGCGCCGCGCGTCGGCCGGGGCGTCGCTCGCGGGCGGGTTGCCGAAGAGCAGGACGACGAGGCCCATGAGCGTGCCCCAGACGTCCTTGGCGATGTCGCTGACGTCGAAGACGCGGCTGCTCATGTGCATCTGGAAGGCTTCGTCGAGCGTGGAGTACAGCATCGCCGCGATGTAGGTGATGAGCATGATGTGGGCCGGTGACACGCCGCGCGGGGCGAGGTCGCGGTACATCATGAAGGCGAAGAGGCCGTAGGCGAAGTAGTGCCAATTCTGCTGGAGGTCGTAGAACTTGTGATCGAAGTAGTAGTCGGTGATCTGCTGGGCGAGGGCGATCATCAGTAGCGCCGCAACCGTCGCGGCCAGGCGGCGCCAGGTGATGTACGCGTGCAGGGCGATCGCCAGGCCGATCACGATGAGCAGGGCCAGCACGGGCACGATTGGGATGTTGTGGCCGGCGAGGGGGACCGTCGTGCCGGAAGCGGCGCCGATGGCCTCAACCAGGAAGCTGCGCAGGAGGATGAAGGGCGTGGCCAGCAGCAGCAGGCTGTAGAGCACGACGTGCAGCCGAGAGGAGTGCACCCAGCTCAGGCGCTGCGGCGGTTGGTAGGCACGCTTGCGGGACATTGGCTTCCCGGACGCGGGCGGCTGAGGTCGTCATCGACGGCCGACACGGAGGTCGGCCGCTACATGTGCGTCAGGAGGGATTCTGGCGATACCACTCGATCGAACGAGCCAGCCCCTCCTGGAAAAAGATCTTGGGCTCGTAGCCGATCACGCGCTTGGCGGCGGCGACGTCGGCCAGGCTGTGGCGGACGTCGCCCACACGCGGGTCCTGGTGCTCCGCGGCGAGGTCGGTGCCCAGTTGCCCGTTGATCAGGCGGACGATTTCGTTCAGCGTGGTGCGCTCGCCGCAGGCGATGTTCACCACCGCGCCGCCCAGCTCGGCGGCCTCGAGGGCGAGCAGGTTGGCGTTGACCACATTGTCGATGTAGCAGAAGTCGCGCGACTGCTCCCCGTCGCCGAAGATGACCGGCCGACGGCCGGAGACCATGTGCGTGACGAAGGCGGGGATGACGGCGGCGTACTGGCTGTTGGGATCCTGGCGCGGGCCGAAGACGTTGAAGTAGCGCAGCGAGATCGTCTGGAGCCCGTAGCAGGTGTGGAAGCACGTGCAGTAGTTCTCGGCGGCGAGCTTGCCGACGGCGTAGGGGCTCAGCGGCTGGGGCGTCATCGTCTCGATCTTGGGCAGCGTCGGCGTGTCGCCGTAAGCGCTGCTGCTGGCGGAGTAGATGACGCGCTCGGCGCCGGCGTCGCGGGCGGCGAGCAGGACGTTGAGCGTGCCGGTGATGTTCACATCGTTGGCGGGCAGCGGCTCGGCGACGCTGCGCGGCACGCTGGCCCGGGCGGCCAGGTGAAAGACGGCGGCGGTGCCGGTAGCGGCCCGCTGTACCGTGGGCAGGTCGCGAATGTCGCCCTCGACGAAGTCGACGTCGGCCCGGATGTCGGCGAGGTTCGCCGGCCGGCCGGTGCTCATGTCGTCCAGGATGCGGACGCGGTCGCCGCGGGCGAGCAGTCGGCGGACGACGTGGCTGCCGATGAAGCCTGCGCCGCCGGTGACCAGGTATAGATTCATCCGTGCACCTCCGGCAGGCGGAAGAAGGTTATCGCGTTGGCGGTCGTGGCGGCGGCGAAGCGGTCGAAGGGCTCGCCGCGGAGATTGGCGAGGAAGCGGGCCGTGTGGGCCACGAACGCCGGCTCATTGGGGAAGATCTTACGCACGGGCTCGGGTGAGAGATAGGGGGCGTCGGTCTCGATCAGCAGGCGTTCGAGGGGGGCGTAACGGGCCGAGGCGCGGATGGGCTCGGCCTTCTGGAACGTCACGACGCCGGTGAAGGATAGCCAACCGCCAAGGTCGAGGATGTAGCGGGCGGTTTCCACGTCGGCCGAGTAGCAGTGAAAGACGAAGCGGCCGAGAAGCGGCGGGTACTCGCGCAGGATGTCGGCAACGCGGCGTTCGGCCTTGCGGGCGTGGAGCACGACGGGCATATCGCGCTCGGCGGCGATCTCGAGGTGTGCCCGGAAGATCTGCTCCTGCTCAGCGGGCGGAGCGAAGTCGTAGTGGAAATCGAGACCGGTTTCGCCGACGGCGACGATCCGATTCCGCGGGACGCCGCCGGGCTCGGATTCGTCGAGCAGGGCGCCGAGGGCCAGCAAGTCGTCCTTCTGGCACTTGGCGGCGTGGTGCGGGTGGATGCCGGCGATGAGGCAGATCTGCGGGAACTCGCCGACGAGCTCGAGCCCGCGGCGGGCGTCGGCGACCGTCTCGGAGACGGTGAGGACGCGGGTGACGCCGGCCTGGGCGGCCCGTTTCAGCACGTCACGGGTTTGCCCGGCGAGGTCTTTGAAGGTCAGGTGGCAGTGGGTGTCGATGAGCATCGGTGGCGGGGTCGGTCCAGGGGGTGGCGTCGTGTTCATTCCACGTTCTGCACCTGCTCCTTGATGCGGTCGATGGCGCTCTTGATGTCGATGATGTGGCGGGCCAGTTCGGGGTCGCCGGACTTCGAGCCCATCGTGTTCGCCTCGCGGAGCATTTCCTGGGCGATGAACTCCATCTTCCGGCCGGCGGGCTCGGGGTCGGCGGCGGCGGATTCGAACTGGGCGACGTGGGCGGCGAGGCGGCTGAGCTCCTCGCTGATGTCGCTGCGTTCGGCGTAGATGGAGACTTCCTTGAGGAGGTCGCCCTCGGCCAGTTGGGCGTTGCTGCCGGTGAGGAGCTCGCGGACGCGGCTGGCGAGGCGGTTGCGGTATTCCTCGATGACGAGCGGGCCGCGGGCCCGGACGGCCGCGAGGTGCTCATCGATGCGCCGGCAATGCGTTTGCAGGTCGGCGGCGATCGTGCGGCCCTCGGTGCAGCGCATCTCGATGAGGCGGTCCAGGGCCTGCGTGGCGAGCGTGCGGGTGATCTCCCAGTGATGCTCGCGCTGGGCCTCGGTGAGCTCGCGGGGCTGGCAGACGCCGGGCAGAGCGGCCAGCGTGGCCAGGTCGATCGTGGCGCGGGGGTCGTCGCCGCCGGCGGCCTTGAGCTGCGCGACGTAGGCGCGGATGGCGGCGGCGTTCAGCTCCTGGGCGGCAGAGGCGGTCAGGTCGCGAATGTGCAGGCGGACGGTGACGCTGCCGCGGGTAAGCCGCTCGCGGAGAAGACGTTCGGCGTCGGTTTCGAGGAAGGCGAAGCCTTCGGGCAGGTGGACCGAGGCTTTGAGATAACGGTTGTTAACGCTGCGGGCTTCGAGGTGATAGACGTGACCGTTGTCTTCGAGCTGCGCCTCGCCGAAGCCGGTCATCGAACGGATCATGCATATGGCCCCGCAGGGGGTCGATGGCGGAGCGAGAGGCGCTACGCGGCGCCATCGCCGAAGATATCGAGCATGGCGTAGTCCGGGGCGGCGGTGGGGTCGATCAGGAGGCCGGAGCCGCCGGCCGGAGGCGTCTGGCCCGGGGGAGGAGCCGGCGTGTTCGCTGCGTTGTTTCCGAGATCAGGGGGCCCCTGGACGAAGACGAAGTTGAGCAGGATGGCGAAGACGAGCAGGACGCCGGCGCCGATGATGGTGACCCAGGTGAGGAAGTCGCCGGTCTTGGCGCCGAAAGCGGCAGTGGCGCCGCCGGCTCCGCCGAAGGCCCCGGCAAGGCCGACGCCCTTTCCGCGCTGGAGCAGGATCACGATCATGAGGAGGATCGCCACGACGGCGAAGAAGAAGGCGAGAATGAAATGGAATGTGGTGGCCGCCAGCAACATCCTGATGTCAACCTTTCCGTTCGAGCGTGTCGTCGCCCGTTAGCGCACGTGCCCCGCTGACACGCTGGGCGAACCTCACAGTATAACAAGGTCAGCGGTGGGCTGCCACCGCGGCCTGGACGATGCCGAGGAAGGAATCGGCCTTGAGGCTGGCCCCGCCGATGAGGCCACCATCCACGTCGGGTTGGGCCATGATGGCCGGGGCGTTATCGGGGGTCACACTGCCGCCGTAGAGGATGCGGACCTGGTCGGCGACGTCGCCGGCGATGGTGCGGAGGTGCTGGCGCAGGTGGAGGTGGGACTCCTGAGCCTGCTCGGGGGTGGCCACCTGGCCGGTGCCGATGGCCCAGACGGGCTCGTAGGCGATGACGAGGTCGGCGGGGGTGCTGACGTCGACGCCGACGAGGGCCGCGGAAAGCTGGAAGGTGATGACGTCGAGGGTCTGCTCGGCCTTGCGCTCGGTGAGGGTCTCGCCGACACAGAGGATGGGAGTGAGGCCGACGGCCCGGACGGCGCGGACCTTCAGGTTGATCATGCGGTCGTCTTCGAGGTGGCCGATGGTGTGTCGGCGTTCGCTGTGACCGATAATGACGTACCGCACGCCGATGTCCTTGAGCATCGCGGCAGAAACCTCGCCGGTGAAAGCGCCCTTGGCTTCGTAGTAGACGTTCTGGGCGCCGAGCTGGATCGGGCCGCCCGCCAGTGCCTCGCCGACGGGGTAGACGTAGACGGTGGGGGGACAGACGGCCACGTCAGCGGCGTTGCCCGCGGAGCCGAGGCCGGCGGCGATGCCGCCCACTAGGTCGCGAGCCTGCGCCAGGTTCAGATTCATCTTCCAGTTGCCGGCGATAAGGGGGCGTCGCATGTCGGTTCTCCAAGTGATCGCGGAAGGGCAGAGTCTACCACGATCGGCCGATCGCCGCACGATCTGCCACCCCGCCACAAAAACGACAAGATTTATCTGTAATCTCTGCGCGTGACCCCCGCGTAGCTGACGGCAATCGCGGTTAGTGCTCCGGGAGCGTTTTTGGGCCCGGTAAGGTTTCTCTGGACAGCCGCCGAGGAGAGACTACAATTCCGGGCTTTGTCCTGGCGTGGTGACAGGGCCCGTGAATGTGGGCTGGGTCCAAGGTCCCCTCCGGGACAACAGGGTAACGGAGAGAGTGGGCGATGTACGTGTTTCGCAGAAGCACGCTGTGGTTAGGCTGCGCCGTGCTCACGGTGTGCTACGTCGTGGCGGATGCCGCCTTGAGCCCGCCGGCGCGGCCGGCGGAGATCGGGGTGGTCGCCGAGGTTCCCGACCTGCTGACGGCCGACGAGGCTGACGAGCCGCTGGTGATTGAGGCGGCGACGCTGCATGAGCCCGTGGAGCTTGTGGAGCCAGTCGAGCCGGCGGAGGCCGAGGAGGAAGGCCCCATCCACGTGACCCTGCCGCCGCGGAGGGTGCGGCGGGTGCAGCGTGTGACGGCGTACTGCGACCGGGGCCTAACGGCGGCGGGGGTGCCGAGCGGTTACGGACAATGTGCGGCGCCGGCGGATATCCCGTTCGGGTCGAAGGTCTACATCCCGGCCCTGGGGAAGACGTTCATCGTGACCGATCGCACGCACAAGCGGTTCCGGCACAATACGGTGGACATCTTCATGCCGTCCTCCTGGTCGTGCCGGCAGTTCGGGCGTAAGTACCTAGAGTGCGAGTACACGCTCGTCCGGGAGGAGCCGGACTACGGCGATGTGAAGGTGAACTGAGGCACCGGCGGGGATTACCAAGTTACCTGGCCATAGTTGACGCAGGCCGCGAAGAGGGTGGCGTGGTAGCTGCGCAGGACGCCGGCGTCGTCGAAGGTGAGGCGCCAGAGAGCCCGGCCGCCGGCCTCGGGGCGGTCCCAGGTGAGGACGAGGCCGTCATCGGCGTGGCGGGTGGCGCGGGGGTGCCCCCAGTAGCCGAGGAAGTAATCCTGGCAGGGCTGGCCCAGGTGCTCATCGAGCCGGTGGGCCAGTTCGGGGGACGTCGCCGGTCCGCTGGCGGCGCAGCCGGCGAGGAGCAGGAGAGCCAGGGCGAACAGGCAAATGCGGGCAGCGTTCATGGGGGGTCTCACGGGTATCAGGGCGCGACGGCGGGCAGCACACCTACGTCACGCAATTGAACGACGATAGCGTCGGCGTAGGCGCGGGCGCCGGCGACGTTGGGGTGGCCGACTGAGCTGTAAATGCACATGACCGCCTGGTTGACCATGTCCGCGCCGAGGCAGGCGTCAGCGCGGACGCCCTGGAGGGGGTCCTCCGGGAACAGGTCGATCCCGAGGTTGAGGCTCTGGAGGAGCACGCTGCTGGAAGCCAGGCTCCAGAGCCAGCGGTCATCGGTGAAGATGGCGTTCTCCGGCTGGAAACCGGGGTCGGCGAAGGCGACGCGCGCCGGGGGATCGGCGGCCTGGTTGACCGTGTCCACGGCGGCCTGGAGGCTCTGGCGGGCGGTGTCGTCGAAGAGGACGGACTGGTGGACGAGTTCGTTGAAGATGACGGAGCCGCCTTCGAGCGTGGCCAGGCCCTGGGTCTGGGTCCAGGCCTTGAGCGAGAGCAGGTCACTGTCGGGGCCGACGATCTGGTAGTAGCCGGTGACGACGATCGTCGCCTGGGGGGCGACGGCCCGGACGTTCTGGAGGAGCGTGAGCATCTCGTCGTGGCAGAACCGTTCGGTGAGCTCGACAAGGTCCTGGTCGGTCGTGTCGGGGTCGATGACGGCCGCGGTGGTGACGTCGTTGATACAGCCGTCCAGGAGGATGAGCTCGAGCAGCTCGGGTTGATCGAGCAGGCCGACCTGTGTCGTGATGGACGTGGGGACGCGCGGGGCCTCGCCAAAGCAGGTTCCGTTGCAGATGCCGTCATCGTCGGTGGGGACAATGGTTGCCCCGGACTGGGCGTAGCGCTGGAGGATGACCCGGCGGTGGGTTTCCTGCTCGATAACGTCGCTGACCAGGGTCGTGAACTTGTCCGGCTCCTCAAGGCCGTTGCCCCACATGACCGAATCGCCAATGACGGCGAGATAGAAGAAGTCGCGGACGAGCTCGATCCGGGCGGCGACGGCGGGGGAGCCGTCGCTGGCGACGCTGACATAGATGTCGAGGCGGGAGAAGTCGGTGAGGAGCGCCTCGGGGATCAGGGCGGTGAAGCGCTGTTCGAGGCCGCTGGTGCCCACCCCACCGGCGTCGAGCCAGAAACAGGCCTGGCCGGCGGCGAGCAGGTTGCGGACGGTGTCGTTGAAGGGGCGGGTCTCGGCGGCGAGGGCTCGCTCGGCGTCGGTGGCCGGTGGCGCTACACGTTCGACGGACACGGCGGCGAGCGTGGACCGGTTGAGCAGGCGCATCTTCACTGCCGACGCGTCCTCGACCGCGACGGTGACCATCAGTCCGGTTGCCTGGGGGCCCTGCGGGTCGGCGTCGTTGACGGGGAACCACGACGCGGGGCGGTAGATGTTGTAGGTCTCGCCGGCGGCGGGCGCTTCGAGCCCGGCGGTGCCGAGGAGGAGGACGGGGGAGAATGTCCCGGTATTGTCAGTTGTCTCTTCGGTCGGGCAGCCGCCCGGGAGGATGACGAGCAGGACCGCGGCGAGACAGACAAGTTGTACAGATTGTTGCGTGTTCATGGGTTGACCGTCGTTTGCGGCAGGAGCGGGGCGTTCATGTTACGGCTCGTCGATTTCGAGAACGCGCTGGACCTCGACGACGGTGCCGACCTGGCCGACGACCTGGAGGTCGGTGCGCGTGGCGAGTTGCAGGCGCGAGGTCGTGCCGGGAGTCGTGACACGATCGAAAGCGTCGTTGTCCAGTTGGGTGGCCTGGAACAGGTGATAAGTGAAGCCGTTCTCGCCGATCCAGACCAGTTGGGGGCCGTTGTTGTCCTGGATGGTGGCGGTGCCGGTGAGGATGAAGGACTCGCCGGTGACGAAGAGGGAGTTGCCCTCGCCGAGAAGACTGACGTTGATGCAGCCGCCGACGGCATACAGGACAAGCAGAAGCGACAGGGAGCAGAGCAGACGTGGCACGGGTGGATCTCCGCTGAGTTGGTTGCTTGTACGCGAATCGAGTGGTCGCATGCTACCAGCCGGTGGTGGGCATGTCACTGGGGCCAGCTTGCGTACGCCGTCGCCAGCCGGTTCAATGTGACCGCCGACGAGCAGTTCCTTTGTGTCAGCAGCGTTAAGAAATCATGCGGACCAGTATGAATTCGTGACGGGCGACGGCGCCGCACGGGCACGGCCGGTATGACGGCTGGAGCGCCGGCGGGACGCGTGGACAAGGAAGGAGAAGATCTATGGGCGACAGTGTCTACAAGGTGATCGAGCTGATCGGGACGAGCGAGCGGTCGTGGGAAGAGGCGGCCCGGAACGCGGTGGAGGTGGCCGCTAAGTCGCTGAAGTACCTGCGGGTGGCCGAGGTGAAAGAGCTGGACATGACCGTCGAAGACGGCAAGGTGACGACCTATCGGGCCAAGGTGCACCTGTCGTTCAAATACGAGACGTAGGCGGAAGAAGGCAACCCGTTCGGCTTCGCTCAGGGTGCCGAGGCAGCCGGGCGACGAGGGGAGGCGGCGGAAGCGCGTCCACGAGTTCCGGACAGCACACAAGTTACGGATGGGGTGGCCAGAGTTCGCTCGGGGTGATACCCAACGCAGCGGCGAGTTTCTCGACCGTGGAGCGCTGGGGATGACACCTGCGGCTCAGCATCATGGAGATTGCGGGCTGCTGCACTCCGATCGCGCTGGCCAGTTGCGCCTGCGTCATACCCTTGTCGTGCATGATGGCCTTCAGGCGTTCGGCAAAGGCGCTGTCCTGAGCGTCGAGGGCCTCGACGTCGTCTCGGAAATCACTGGACGCTTGAAGCGATTCGCCCAGGTCCTCGATGTCGACGCCCACACTGCCGTCGTAGGAAGTTGGGAAGAGGGCCTCTACGAGCGTGGCGACGGCAGCCTCGCGATCGTCGGGGTCAGTCTCGGGTGCATTGATGACGGCGCACATGTCGCGGATGACGGCCTGTACATCATCAGGCGCCTCGCTGTAGGCGCGAAACACCTGGGCGAAGCTCTCACTCAGTATCCGCTCGGCCTGTTTCGTCTCTGCTGCCCGGAGACTCATGATCCTTGACGCCCTTTCGCGTAGCACGCTCCAACGTCACTCGAACAGACGGTTCTCATAGAAGCGCTGGATGATGAGCGCGCGGCGTGCATTGAACGTTCGGATGTTCGCCGTCGTCCACTCATCTCGTTTCTTCTGCAGCACTGCGATAACCCAGATGATTGGCAATGGGGCCCGGACCGAGGGGTCGCCTCTGTAGAAGACGATCCTGATGTTGTCGTGGCCGCCGACCCGGTCATGAACACGCAGTTCTCCGATGCCCTTGTGGCACGCCTTGATCCAGCACCAGTCGAGATCGAGCAGTCGTCCTTGCTGGTCAGCCGGGTCGGGCAGTGGCCAAAACCGCAGCTTGAGTGCGTGGCATCGAATCTCGACCCGGTCGCGGGTCCTCTTGAACCAGTGATGGGCGTCTGCCCAGGCCGGCCCGAATACACGGACCCGATAATCACCGTCCAATGGCATCTCATGTCTCGACTACCACTCGGCGACAACGTCTCTGCGTAAATGATATCACACAATCATACTATCGACCAGTGAATATCACTTATTATGTGATTTTCAGGCTCCGCCGGGCGGGGCCATCGTTCTCGGTGTGTGACGTTGGGTGGCTGCCGCCAGCGCGGCCGACGGTGACGCCATCGGTCGCTTCTGTTACCGTGCGCGCGGTTGAGTTTGGCTGAGGTGGCGCGTGCGGAAGAATACGCTCAACTTCGTGGTGGATCTGGCGGCGCTGGTGGTCATGCTGGCGCTGGTGGCGACGGGGTTGCTGCTGTACTTCATTCTCGTGCCGGGCAGCCGGGGCGGACAGGGGCTGGCGCTGTGGGGATGGAGCCGACACGACTGGGGCGACCTGCACTTCTGGCTGTCGCTGAGCCTGCTGGCCCTCATCATCCTGCACGTCATCCTGCACTGGGACTGGGTGTGCTTCACGGTCCGGCGGTGGGTCAGCCCGGCGGCGGCGCGGACGTGCAAGATGTCCGTTGGGGCGCAATGGCTGTGGGGACTGGCGCTTACCGTGGCGGTGGTCGGGCTCGTCGGCGGTTTCCTCGGGCTGGCGGTGGCGAACCTGACGCGCGGGGCGGACGACGAGCACGGACATCTGAATAATCGTCGACCGGCGCAGAATACTGCCGAGCCCGGCGCCGGTCTCGCCACGGGTGAGGGCGCGGGCGGCGCGCACGATGCGGAAGAAATTCGCGGGTCGATGACGCTGCGGTCGGCGGCGGCGGTCGCCGGCGTCGATGTGGAGCTGCTGAAGCGGGAACTGGGGCTGCCGGCGAGCGTATCAGGCGAGGAGCGGCTCGGCCGACTGTGCAAGGATTACGGGCTGGAGATGTCCGCCATTCGGGCGGCGGTGAGCCGGCTGGCGAAATCTGGGTCTGAGTCGTCCGATAACAGCAAACCATAGGACTTGCCGGGGTGTCAATAATGGGGGGAGCGGTATCAAAACGGGCGCCCGGCGCGCGTGGCGCAGGCTGGGTGCGGTACGTGGATTGCACGGACGATAAGGTCGGGACGGGAGGGGACAGCATGTCCCTGGTCGGCTACCGTACAGTTTCGGAGGATGTTTCCCGGATGGCAGTGACACCCGGTACACAATCTGAGCAAACCTCGAAGGCGCGCGGCTGGGGCCGGCGGGTCGTGCCGGCGCTGCTGCTCGTCGTGGTCGCCGGCCTGGTGGGCGTCGTGGCGCTGATGCCGTCGGATCCGGCGCCGGTGCCGCCGGTGGTGGCCGTGCCGGTGAACGTGACGGTTGAAACGGTGGCGCTGGAGGACGTGAAGGACGCCCTGACGCTGACGGCGGTCGTGGAGCCGAACCGGGTGGTGCGGGTGGCGGCGGAAGTCGCCGGTCGGATCGAGCGCTATGGAGAAAGCACGTCGTCGGCCGGTGGCGAGAGCACGCCGCTGGTGGAGGGCGAGCAGGTTCAGAAGGGCCAGGCGATCATTCACCTGAACAAGGACCTGTTGCAGGCCCGCTATGACCAGGCGCTGGCCCAGGCCGACTACGATGACCGCGAGTATCAGCGGCAGCTCGATCTGTACGAGCGGGCCGTGGGGTCGAAGACCGAGCTGGATGATGCGCGGACGCGGCGGGAAGTGAGCCGCGCAGCGCTGGAGGGAACCGAGCACGAACTGGCCCGGACGACGATCTGCGCGCCGCAGGCCGGCGTGCTGAACAAGCTGCCGCGGGAGGTGGGCGAGTACGTCACTCCCGGGGACGAAGTCGCCGAGATCGTCGAAGTGGACACGGTAAAGGTGGTGGTGAACGTTCCGGAGCGGGACGTGCGCTGCTTCCAGGTGGGGCAGGAGGCGGAGCTGGTGCCGTTCGTGGAGGGGCAGGCGGCGCTCGTGGGCGAGATCACGTACGTCAGCGCCCTGGCGGACGAGGGTACACGGACGACGCGACTGGAGATCACCGCGGACAACCGTAAGGGCCTGTTGCGCAGCGGGCAGATCATCAACGCCCGGCTGATTCGCCAGCAGATTCCGGGCACGATCATGATTCCGCTGGCGGCGGTGATTCCGCTGGAGGTGGGGCATGTCGTGTACGTGGTGAACGACGAACACGCCGAGCGGCGGGACGTGGTGCTGGGCCTGCTCCAGGGCCGGCGGGTGCAGGTGTTGAGCGGGCTGGCTCCGGGCGATCGGCTGATCGTGGCCGGGCATCGCTACGTGGGTCCCGGGCAGCCAGTGGACATCGTTGACGCCGAGCCTACACCGTGATTCTCTCCGACGCAGCCATTGGCAATCGTACGACGGTCGGCGTGCTGAGCGCCGTGATCTTCATATTCGGTGTGTACAGCTACATCGTGCTGCCGCGCGAGTCGTCACCGGATGTGCCGGTGCCGTACATCGTGGTGACGACGGTGTACGAAGGGGTGGCGCCCGAGGACATCGAATCGTCGGTCACGATCAAGATCGAGAAGGAGCTGGGTGGGCTCAAGGGGGTGAAGGAAATCACCTCGTCGAGCGCCGAAGGTGCCTCGATCATCGTTATCGAGTTCCTGCCGGACGTGAAGATCGACGACGCGATGCAGTACGTGCGGGACAAGCTCGACGTGGCCAAGGGCGAATTGCCGCAGGACGCCGAAGAGCCGGTCCTGACCGAGATCAATATTGCCGAGTTCCCGATTCTGATGGTCAGCATCTCCGGGACCGTATCGCCGGTGCGGCTGAAGACGATTGCCGACCGCCTGGAGGATGCGGTTGAGGCGCTGCCGGGAGTGCTCAACTGCGACGTGCTGGGGGCGCTGGAGCGGGAGATCCGGGTCGAGATCGACCAGGACAAGCTGGCGGCGTACGGGCTGACCATCCCCGAGATCATGAACCTGATCCCGGCGGAGAACGTGAACATCTCCGCCGGCGGCCTGGAGACGCCGGGCACGAAGTTCAACGTGCGCGTGCCGGCGGAGTTCGTGGATCCGGCGGAGGTGGACACGCTGATCCTGGCGACGCGCGGGGGCCGGCCGATCTACCTGACGGACGTGGGCCGGGTGCACGACACGTTCAAGGACCGCGCGGCGTTTTCGCGGCTGGACGGGCAGGAGAGCATCACGGTCACCGTGCAGAAGCGGGTGGGCGAGAACATCCTGGCGGTCGCCGAGTCGGTGAAGGCGGTGCTGGTCGAGTTTAGGAAGCGGCTGCCGGCGGGCGTGAAGTTCGAGATCACGCTGGACCAGTCCGACGACACGCGGATGATGGTCAGCGATCTGGAGAACAACCTGCTGTCGGGGCTCATCCTGGTGATCGCGGTGCTGCTGGTGTCGCTGGGCTGGCGGCCGAGCCTGATCGTGGGGCTGGCGATTCCGGCGAGCATGCTGCTGAGCGTGACGGTCCTATACGCCCTGGGCTACACGCTGAACATGGTCGTGCTGTTCGGGCTGATCATGGGCCTGGGCATGCTGGTCGACAACGCCATCGTGATCGTGGAGAACGTCTACCGGCACTACCAGCTTACCGGCCGGCGGCTGCACGCGGCGCGGGTGGGTACGAGCGAGGTGGCCTGGCCGGTGATCACCTCGACGGCGACGACGGTGGCGGCGTTCGTGCCGCTGATCTTCTGGCCGGGAATCATGGGCGGGTTCATGAAGTACCTGCCCATCACGCTGATTATCACGCTGATCAGCTCGCTGTTCGTGGCGATGGTGATCAGTCCGACGCTGGCGTCCGTTTTTGTCCATGGGCGCCTGCGGGACGTGTCGCAGGAGAGCTGGATCATCCGCGGCTATCGCCGGGTGTTGGAGGGGGCGCTGGCCCATCGCTTCACGACGCTGGCGGTGGCGGTGATGCTGCTGGCCGGGCTGGGCATGCTGTACGGGAAGCTGGGGCACGGCGTGGAGCTGTTCCCCGACTTCGACCCGCGGCGGGCCCTGGTGAACCTGCGTTTCCCGCAGGGCACGAACATCCATGAGACCGACCGCGTGGCCCGCATCGTCGAGGAGCGGCTCCAGCCCTACCTGGACAGCGGCGAGCTGAAGCGGATCATCGCCAATGTTGGCGGCGCCGGCGGTGGTGATCCCGCTGAGGGTAACTCGAGCGGGCCGCACGTCGGCTGGATCACGCTGGTCTTCCAGGATTACGAGGACCGGAAGCGGCCGTCGGCGGAGGTCGTGGCCGAGATTCGGGAGAAGCTGACCGACCTGGCTGGTGTGGAGGTCAAGGTCGAGAAGGAAAAGGAAGGGCCGCCGACGGGAGCACCGGTAATGGTGCGCCTCATCGGTGAGGACTTCGAGATGCTGGAGCAGCTCAGCGGGCAGGCGCGGCAGATGATCGCCGACGTGTCGGGGCTGGTGAACCTGCGCAGCGATCTGGAGGCGGCGCGGCCGGAGCTGGCCTTCCGCGTGGATCGCCGGCGGGCGACGCTGCTGGGCGTGAACACGGCGGTGGTGGGGAACTTCCTGAAGACGGCGGTGTTCGGTTCTGAGGTGGGCAAGTATCGGCAGTTCAACGACGAGTACGACATCACCGTGCGCCTGCCGGAGCGCCAGCGGCGGTCGATCGACGATTTGCTGCGGCTACATGTGCCCAACCAGTACGGCCAGGCGGTTCCACTGAGCTCGCTGGGCGAGTTCGAGTATCGCGGCGGCTTCGGCACGATCCGCCGGGTGAACCAGAAGCGGGTGATCACGCTGAGCGCGGATACGGAGAAGCGGCAGTCGAACGAGGTGTTGGCGGACGTTCAGGAGCGGCTGGCCGGGCTTGAGCTGCCGATGGGCTATCACCTGGAGTACGCCGGCGAGAAGGAAGAGCAGGACGAGGCGGCGGCGTTCCTGAGCAAGGCGTTCGTCGTGGCCCTGTTCCTGATCGTGCTGATTCTGGTGGCGCAGTTCAACACGCTGGTGGTGCCGTTCATCATCATGACGACGGTGGTTCTGTCGCTGGTGGGCGTCTTCGCCGGCCTGATTATCTGCTCCATGCCGTTTGGCATCATCATGACGGGCGTGGGCGGGATCAGCCTGGCGGGCGTCGTGGTGAACAACGCCATCGTGCTGCTGGACTACACACGACTGTTGCAGGGGCAGGGTATGGCCCTGGTGCCGGCGGCGGTGCAGGCCGGCGCGACGCGATTGCGGCCGGTGTTCCTGACGGCGGTCACGACGATTCTCGGACTGATCCCGATGGCGGTCGGCGTCAGCTACGATTTCCACGAGATGGCCTGGGCGACGCGCAGCGAATCGAGCCAGTGGTGGGCGAGCATGGCGATCGCGGTTATTTTCGGGCTGGCCTTCGCGACGCTGCTGACGTTGTTGGTGGTGCCCACGCTGTATGTGAGCATCGCCCGGGTCCGCGAACGCCTGGGCTGGGGGCAGGCGCTGGAGGATGCGGAGCCGGCGGTGGCAGTGGAGTAGGGCCGCGAGCAAACTTGGAATCGACGGGGGTGTTTCGCTATAGTGGGGGTTGGTCTTGCGCGTGAATCTCAGTCTGCGCGGAGAGGAGAACGGCGTCATGAAACGACGAGCGGTAGCGGTATGGATGGGCGTGTTGCTGTTGGCGCCGGCCTGGGCGGCGCCGGCACCGATCGTGGTGCCGATGAACCAGAGCCAGTCGGTGCTGAACTTCGAACTGTGCATCGCCGACTCGTGCAGCAGCGATTCCTCGAGCGTGGCCGGGTCGGTGACGATCGGCCTGGACGATTATCAGCAGCCGTCGCAGATCTGGCTGTACGATTTCGACCTGCAACTCGCGGAGAGCCTGCACTGGTCGATCAGTTGGGGCTTCCTGGGCAGCTTCACGGCCGACGCCACGGGGGCGGCGCTGACCTACGCCTATCCCGGCACGCCGCTCGGGCCGGGGGCCATCGTCGGTGACCAGTTCACGCTGCTCGACGTGCCGGCGAACGCCGAGGGAACGCTGACGTATCATGCGTCGGGAGTCCCCTGCTGGGCCCTGGAGGGGGCCAGCATGCCCTGCGACGACACGCGTGATCTGAGCGAGGGTGGCACGCAGGTCGCCGACGAGTTCGCCGGTACGGTGACCGTGCAGGATTACGTCGTCACGTTGTCGACGTCGCTCGATCTGATGGTGCCGCTCATCCCGGAGCAGCCCGACGTGGCGACGCTGCATGTGTGGGGGACGGTGCGCGGGCAGGCGGAGCTTCCGCCGCCGGCGCTGGGCGACATGAATGATGATGGGGCGGTGAACAACTTCGACATTGCCCCGTTCGTGTTTGCCCTGACGCATACGGAAGCGGAATTCCTGGCGCAGTATCCGGGCGGCTGCTACGCGTGTGCCGATGTGAACGACGACGGCGACGTGAACAACTTCGATATCGGCCCGTTCGTGGCCCTGCTCACGGACAAGTAAGCGGCGGGGACGACAGACAGCTCACTGGCCGCGCAAAGACACAGCGCCGGGCGAGGTCGCCCGGCGCTGCACCGCTGTCCCTCCTCACATGAACCGTTCGCGCCGCTAGTCGTCTACGCCTTCGGCGGGACGACGCGGACCCAACCGTGCGGGTCCGGGGCGTCGCCACACTGAATGGCGGTAAGGCGCTCGTAGAGCTTCACGCAATTGGCGCCGGGCTGGCCGTCCTTCGAGTAGACGACCTTGCGGTCGTGCCAGGTGATCGAGCCGACGGGCGTGATCACCGCGGCGGTGCCGCAGCAGCCGGCTTCCTTGAACTCGAAGATCTCCTCCACCGGGATCGGGCGCCGCACGGGACGCAGGCCCATCTCGTCGGCGAGCGTGACGAGCGACTTGTTGGTGATGGACGGGAGGATCGACGGACTCTCGGGCGTTACGTACTGGTTGTCCTGAGTGATGCCGAAGAAGTTGGCCGGGCCGGACTCGTCGATGTACTTCTTCTCGCGGGCGTCGAGGTACAGCACCTCGGTATAGCCCTTGGCGCGGGCGGCCATACTGGCCCGCAGGCCAGCCGCGTAGTTACCGCCGACCTTGACGTCGCCGACACCCTCGGGCGCAGCACGGTCGACGTGGTCCTCGACGATGAGGTTCACCGGCTTGAAGCCCGTCTTGAAGTAGGGCCCGACCGGCGTGACGAAGACGAGGAACATGTACTCGGTGGCCGGCTTGACGCCGACCTCTGCCCCGGTGCCGATGACCAGCGGCCGGATGTAGAGGCTCGCACCGTGGCCGTACGGCGGCACGAAGCGGCGGTTGGCGTTGATCGTGCGGAAGACGGCTTCGAGGAAGAGCTCTTCGGGCGGGGCCTCCATGTGGATCTTGCGACAGGAGCGAATCAGGCGCTTGGCGCTTTCGTCGGGGCGGAAGACGACCACGTCGCCGGCCTTGGTCTCGTAGGCCTTGAGGCCCTCGAAACACTGCTGCCCGTAGTGCAGGCAGGTGGCGGCGATGTGCACGGGCATGGTCTCGTCACCGGTCAGCACGCCGCCGTCCCAGTGCCCGTCCTTCCACGTATAACGCGCATGCTGATCGGTCTTCAGGTAACCGAACGGCAGGCTGGCCCAGTCCAAATCCGCTTTCGTCATGTGTACTTCTCCGCTGCCGTCATGGCCGGGCGGCACCGGTTCGACCTTTTCTTCGTACCGCCGCGCTGCTCCGGCCGAGGTTAGCTTGGTCATGTTAACGCCTCCTACAGGCTACACAATGGCGAGCCGCACCGGCGCAGCAACCACCCGTGGTCGGCGCGGCTAGCTCTTGGTTCTAACTGTACTTGCAGCACCCCCCGGTGTGTGTCGTGCATCGGCGCGGAGGCCGCTGGTCGTTCCACCTGGCACCTCACGTTAACTGGATTTTGACAGATGCACGGGGGGATTTCAACCCGCGCCGGCGGGTGGCGCAGGCCGATAATCGTGCGCAATAGAGCGTTACACCTAGGGCGCGGAGTGCACGCGCGACTCTGTCGGCCGGCCCTCGTCCGCCGGCTGCGTGGCCGTCGGGGCGAGGTCGGCGGCGTAACGGCGTTTGAAGGTTCGCCACTCGGCGGCGGCGGGCGAGAGGACGGCGTCGCCTTCGATGCGCGTGCCGTCGCTGCATTGCACATCGAGCGTCAGCTTCCAGCGGTGGCGGGCCAACCAAGCCGGGCGGATGCACACTTCGCCGCCGGTGAAGACGGTCTTGCCGCGCCGGGCGCCGACGGCCTGGATGAGGAAGCCCTGCACGCCGCCGGGACCGTGCTCGTCGACCGGGTACGTCCCTTCGCCGGGAGGCGTGGCGAGATGGACGAGGAAGTCGCGCGGGCCATCCTTCGCTCCCGGGAGCGGGAAGGCCAGCAGGACCTGCCGGCGGCCGTTGTCGTCCGCGCAGTAGCTCCAGTCGCTGGCGATCTCGAGGTGTTGTTGCGCGGGCGGGGCCGTCGGTTGATGCAGCACCAGGCGGGCCCGCGGCGCGCAGCCGGCGGAGGCGGCCAGCAGCAGGCTCAGTCCGGCGACGAGGATCGGTCGGTGATGAGTGAGTTGCATGCGGTCAGGATAGGCGCAGGCGGCCGCGATGGCCAGATGTCGGCGGCGCTCGCGGGTCGGCGGTCGGGGGATCGGCTATACTGCCGCCGGTGGGGAGCGAGCCGACCCGGTCTGCGCCGGGTGGCGAAGAACAAGGAGTTGAGCATGTTGAACGCACCGGCCCGCAGCGCGTGGTGCTGCGCTTGCATCATGTTGGTTCTGGCGATCGTGACGGCGGCAGGGGCCGGGGAGCCGCAGTCACGCGTGCTGCTGCTGGTGGACGAGTCGATCTATCCCGAGATCAAGGATGGGCTGGCGACGTACATCGGCCACGTGGAAAGCGAGTTCGACGTGAAGCTCACGCCGGTGGTGGAGGCGTTCTACGAGCAGGATCCGTCGGCGATTCGGGCCATGCTGCGCAAGGAGTACGCCGCCGCCGGTCCGAAGCTGGTCGGGGCGATCATGGTCGGGCCGATTCCGTACGCGTTGCGGGGCGATCCGGCGGAGATCGTGATCCCGGCGCCGCTGTACTACGAGGATTTCGACGCGGAATACGAGGACGCGAACGGCGACGGCGTCTTTGAGGATGGCGAGATCAAGAACGATCGCGTGAACAACCCGACGGAGATCTGGACGGCGTGGTGGGTGCCGCCGGCGAACGACGGGCCGACGCAGGTGAAGCTGCTCAAGGACTGGCTGGTCAAGCTGGATCGGTACTACCGGGGCGAGATCGTGGGTCGCGACCAGATGTTGTGGCTGGTCGGGAACGTGATGAACGTCGAGGTGTGCGAGGGGTGGACGGTGCTGCTGAAGGACACGATGCAGCCGCTTGCGCAGAAGGTGTACATCTGGTGCCGCATCGGGCAGGACGAGGGTACCTTCCGCCCGTACAAGCGGTACGACGAGTTCGGCCCGCGCGATCTCATCCGGGCCTTCACGCTGCGGCCGTGGCAGCACTGCCACATCAGCGCCCACGGCAATCAGCGCGGCTGGTACTGGGACCACACGGGCGTGGTCGCGGCGCGGCGGACGGACGGCCAGCCGGAAGCGACCGTGCTGCTCGACGTGGCGACGCTCGACGGCACGGCGGCGAACATCGTGACCACGTCCGGCTGCGGCAACGGCAACTTCCGCGGCGACTATCACACGGTGGCCTACGACCGCAGCATGGGCAACCAGCTTCTGTTCTCGCCGCACACCGTGACGATCGCGTACTACGGGGCGGCGTCGCCGCAGTCGACGAGCGGTTTCGCGGGTTATCTCACCGAGCTGGTGGAATCGCTGAAGAGCGACGGGGGGAGCTACCTGGCGGAGGGGTACTACAAGATGCGCAACCACGATTACTCATGGGGGACGCAGCACTACTTCTTCCGCGGGGGCGATGAGAAGATCCTCAGCGGCGATCCGTTCGCCCGCTATCGCGACAGCGCGCCGCCGACGGCGGAGGAGCAGGCGGCGATCCAGGCGAAGATCGATGAGGCGAGGTGGGAGACGGCCGGACCCTGGTAGGCGCGGCGCAGCGTCAGCCGGCGCCGAAGAGCCGTCCGATCACCTGGCCGCCCAGGGTGCACAGGACGTAGCCGCCACAGATAACCAGGGCGAGCACACTGCGCCAGACGGCGCCGGCGCGATGCCAGAGGGCGGCGATAGCCAGGGCGCTGCCGGCGATGGCGACGAAGAAGCTGCCGAACAGGATCGCGAGGAACCAGGGCTCCTTGGCGAGCTCCAGGGTGGCGGCTTCGGTGGCCGCCGAGATCTCTTTCTGTGTGACGTCGCGGCTGGTGGGCTGCGAGGCGGTGTCGATGCCGAGTTTCGCGCTCATGCGGGCGAGCAGATGGAACATCGCGGTGCCAGCGAGCACGGCGAGCAGGAGGGTGCAGGCCAGGGCGAAGTTGGCGTAGGCGGCGGCGGCGCGTCGCCGGCGGAGTGCCGGCAGCGGTGGGGCCCCGACGAGCAGGCTGTCGACCGGTGCTGGGGGAAGTTCAGACGGGGTCAGCGTGGATGATTCGGCCGGCCGGGCGGTGGGGACGCTTTCCGGCTCGTAGGTTGAGGCCGCCGGGACGGTGACGACCTGCTGGCAATAGGGACAGGCAGCGCGGCGGCCGGCGAACTCGTCGTCCACCTCGATGGGGTGGCTGCATCCGGGGCAACAGAACTGGATCGACATGGGCGCGGGTCCAGGGGGCGGCGCGGCGGCCGGGCACAGTGTCCGGCGAAGCGGGCGCCGCGATCTGGCGCGATGATAAGCGGGGGCGGGGCCGCTGGCCACCGCACGGGGCGGCTACTCGTAGCGCAGGGCGTCGACCGGGTCGAGGCGGCTGGCCTTCAGCGCCGGGTACAGACCGCTGAGCACGCCGACAATGGTGGCGGTGGCGACGGCGGTGATGGTGACCATGGGGGTGACCTGCGTGCGGAAGAAGCCGACGATCATCTTGTTGAGCAGGTCGGCGAACATCCCGCCCAGGAGCAGGCCGAAGCCGCCGCCGAGCAGGCTGATGATGAGGGCCTCGACGAGGAACTGGATGAGGATGTCGCCGCGGCGGGCGCCGACAGCCATGCGCACGCCGATCTCGCGCGTCCGTTCGGTGACGGAGACGAGCATGATGTTCATGATGCCGATGCCGCCGACGAGGAGGGAGATGCCGGCGATGCTGTAGAAGACGATCTTGTAGATCAGCATGAGCTGATTGAAGTTCTGGAGCGACTCTTCCTGGTTGTAGACGCGGAAGTCGTCGGGCTGGCCGGGGCGAATGCGGTGGGCGCTGCGCAGCAGGCGGGTGACCTGCTTCTGCGTCTGCTCCATGCGGGAGGAGTCGACGACGCCGATCGTGACGCGGTTGAGCCACCGGCGGTTGAAGATGCGCTTGAGGCCGGCCTTGATGGGGATATAGACGGCCTCGTCGGCGTCGAGGAAGCCGAGGGAGCCCTTCTTCTCCATGACGCCGACGACACGGAAGGCCCGCTCACCGACCTTGACGATCTGGCCGACGGGATCCATGCCACCGAAGAGCTCGTCGGCGACCTTGGCCCCGAGACAGACGACGGACGCGCCTTCATCCTCGCTTTGGCTGCGGGTGATGGCCTCGCCGAGCACGGCCTCGAAGGCGTGCATGGTGAAGTACTCGTTGGACGTGGCGATGACGCTCGCGCCGGGGAAGGAGTTCTGGTAGTACTTGATGAGGGAGCTGCCGACGCACTCCGGGGCGATGGTGTCGATGTCCTTGGCCATCTCCCGGCGGAGCATGCGTACGTCCTCGAGCGTGAGCGTCTGGGCCGAGCCGACGGGGCGGCCCTCGACGAAGGCCACGTCGGGCGTCACGTAGAGCAGGTTCGAGCCGAGGGACTTGAAGCGCTTGGCGATGTCGTTGGAGAAGCCCTCCAGGATCGACATGCAGGCCACGACCGAGGCCACGCCGATGAGCACGCCGAGCGTGGCCAGCAGCGAGCGCAGAAAGTGTGAGTCGAGGCTGCGCAGAGCCGTCCAGGCGAGTCGCAGATAGAAGAACATATCACTCCACTACATCAATCGGCGACGCGGCCAGGACGCGCAGCGCAGGCCGGCCAGGGCCGCCGCGCCGACGAGGAACTCAAAGCCAAACAAACCGCACGCCGGCAGGATCGGCGTGGCGCTGGGGAAGGCAGCGGTTCCGGTGGGATTGGCCCGCTCGGCCTCGAGGGCGGTGATGAACTTGCTCGCGGCGGAGGCGCTCTGGGCGGCGCTGATCACCTCCTGGATGGAGTCCACGGGCGTGCCGACGATGGCGCTGACGCCCACCTGGTCGGTGGCGTTGGCTGCCTCGACCTCGACCGTGGCCCGCAACGAGAACTCCTCGCCGATCGTCACCGGGTAGTCGTAGGCGATGCGCAGGCTGGGGATGATCAGCACTTCGAAGACCTCGAAGTCGTCGACGAAGGAGGCGAGGTTGGTGCGGATGAGCGTGGTCGTCGGGAAATCGCCCTCGGCGACGCGACTGACGGCGCCGGCGGCGGCGCCTTCGAGGCCGACGCGGCCGGAGAAGACCGTTTCACTGCCGGTCGGCGTCGTCTGGACGACCGTGACGCGCAGGTAGACGCTGGCGCCGGTCAGGTCGCGGGCGGCGACGGGGCTGAAGACGGCGAGGGCGCCGTCGATGTAGAGCCGGCCGATGACGGTAAGCGTGTCGCCGTCCTGCCGGCCGGGGAAGTCCTCGGTGGTGAAGATGATGCCGCGCGTTTCCTGCGACGAGGCCTGTGCCGTGTAGCGGATATCCGGCGAGATGCTCAGCAGGGCCAGATTGACCGCGAACTCTTCAGGGTTGGACAGGCTCAGTTCGCCGGGATCGGCTAACTGCGCGGCGACCGCGGCGGCGGCGGGGTCGTCCCCTTGGTACAGCAGTCTGACGACCGCCTGCACCGGGAGCGTTATGCCGGTAGAGGGGTATTGGAGGTTGATCGTGTCGCTGACGCCGGCCTGGTCATTCACGTACTCGTGCACGGTGACGGAGACGGCGCCGGTGGTCGAGGTGACCTCGGCCCGAGTCTGCATGACCGGCAGCAGCAAGAGCACGCCCACTACGAGGATCCAGCTTGTCTTTCGCGCCTGCATGATTGGCACTCCGTGGAGCCCGGCGTAGAGAGGTCCGCGGCGGCCCGTCCGCCCGAGCGTAGGCTGTAGCATAGCGCCAAAGGGGCGAAGGGGCAAAGGGGGGGAAGGGGCAGAGGGGTGAAGGAGCAAAGGAGCAGAGGAGCAAAGGAGCAAAGGGGCAGATTGCGGCGCGCGGGGCCACGCTCCGGTCAGGCAGGTACCGGCGGCGCGGCGCGGCGGGCGCGGGACCAGAGCCAGCGGCCGCCGACGGCGAGGATGACCAGGCCGACCTGGATCGCCAGGATCTGGACGGCGCTGAGATGCATGAACACCGAGAACGTGGCGAACAGCACGTAGCGCGGGCCGCGGCCGACCGCGTAGGCCAGAGCGAAGCGCACGCGCGAGTACTGCCGGAGCGCGGCCAGCCAGCGGACGGCGTCGATCGGAATGGGGATGAAGCCAATCAGGGCCAGTGTGCGGAACGGGGCGGCGTCGAACCAGCGGATGGCCCAGGCATAGACGCGCGTGGCTCGCACCCGCCGACCGAGGCCGTAACGCAGCAGCACGTTCAGCACATGGTATTCGCTCAGGTTGGCGACGACCGTGCCGGCGGTGCCCACCGTGGCCACGACCAGCACGGCTAGCACCGGCGATTGGAACAGGCCGGCTTCGGGTGAGGCCAGGTATAGGACGATCCACGCTGTCGGCAGCGGCAGGAAGACGTTGCAGAGCGACAGGTAGAAGCAGGCCAGCGCCAGGACCCAGGCGACCAGCGCCGCCGGCTGGTTGGCTTCGCCCCGGGCAAACATGGTCAGGGCCAGCCCGGCCAGACCGCCCATCCACAAGACGAAGAAGACGAACCAAGCCCGCAGGCCCGGGAGCGGGTGTTCCGGGTCGGGCGCGGCGGCCGTCAACAGGGCCACCGTCGGCGTTTCAGTCGACGAAGCGGCCATCACGCATTTGCAGGATGCGGTCGGCGGCGACCGCGAGGTGCTCGTTGTGGGTGATCATCACGATGGTCTGCTGCCACTCGCGGTGGAAGTCGCTGAGCAGGTCGAGGACGGCGCTGGCGTTGGCGGTGTCGAGGTTGCCGGTGGGCTCGTCCGCCAGGAGCAACGCCGGCCGGCCGACCAGGGCCCGGGCGATGGCGAAACGCTGCTGCTGGCCGACGGAGAGTTGGCCGGGCTTCTTGCCGGCCTGCTCTTCGAGGCCGACGCGGCGGATGAGGGCGTCGGCTTGACCGTCGGGAGCGGTCCTGCGGATCTTCAGCGGCAGGGCCACATTCGCCCGGGCGCTGATCGTCGGCAGCAGGTTGAAGCGCTGAAACACGAAGCCGAGGGCATCGCGGCGGAGCCGGGCCCGGGCGACGTCCGCCAGTCCGAGCGTCTCCTGCCCTGCCACGCGCACGGAAGCGGCCCGCGTCGGCGGCATCATCAGGCCGAGGATGTTGAGCAGCGTGGTCTTGCCACAGCCTGATGGTCCCATAACCACAACAAACTCACCCCGGCGGACCTGGAGGTCGATGCCGTGCAGCACCGGCTCGTCCACCGCCCCGAGGCGGTACGTGTGGTGCACGTCGCGGATGTCAATCATCAGCTCGTCGGTCATTCGTAGCTCAGGGCGACCGCCGGCTCGAGCCGGGCGGCGCGGTATCCGGGGTAGGCAGCACTGAGCGCCCCGCCGACAACACCCAGGGCCACGGCCACCAGCAGTAGACCGGCGCTGAGGTCGACGGTCAGGAGCGGGCGGGCCACGCCGATGCCCCACTTGGCGGCGAAGGCCAGGCCGATGCCGATGGCCACCCCCCCGCCGGAGACGATGAGGGCCTCGTGCAGCGATAGGCGGAGCAGGTCCCAGCGGGTCATGCCGAGGGATTTGAGGATGCCGATCTCGCGGGTGCGCTCGACCACCATGGTGTACATGGTGAGCAGGATGAAGAGGAAGCAGACGACGAGGGCCAGGCCGCTGGTCGCCGTCATGTAAGTGTTTATCTGGGCGAAGCTTTCGTGCAGGAGCCGGCCGTATTCGGTCTTGAGCTCGACGCGGGCTTCGCTGCCGAGAGTGGCCTGGAAGGCGTCGGCGGCGCGGGCCGGATCGAGGCCCGGGCGAAGCTGGATGAAGAACATGCTCGACCACGGGTCGCCGCCGTTGAGCATCTCGCGCAGGGTCTGCAGGGGGGCGAAGACGCGGCCGGCGACGCCGGCTTCGACGACCCCGACGATCCGGAAGGCCCGGCCCATCAGGCGGATCTCGTCGCCGAGGGCGTATGGCCGGTGCTCGCCAGTGGCGGGGTCGGCAAAGCCGGCGCTGCGCAGGCGGTCGTCGATGATGAGCTCGAGGCCGTCGGCGAGGTCCTCGTCGGGCAGCGGCTCGGCGCGAACGATCTCGTCCGTGGGCTGGTTGCGGGCGGCGACCTTGGCCGCCAGGAGCGGGGCGCGGTCGAAAGCCTTGCCGGCCAGCACCCGGCGCGGGCCGAGGAACAGCTTCATCTGGGCGGGGTCGACGCCGAAGACGCGCTGCTGCTGCCCGGCCATCTTCACCTGTCCGAAGAAGACGGGGATGACGTTGGCGGCGAGGGGGCCCTGCTCGTCGGCGAGGCGGGCGATGTGCCGCTCGAAGACGCCGGGGAACGGGGCGCCGTTGGTGAAGATGATGTTGTCCTGGGCGGGGAGGACGACGAGCTCGGCGTTGACGCTCTGGAGCCGGTCATTGACCTCGGCGATGGAGCCGTTGGCTAGGCCCTTCGATACGAGCATGAGCGTGATACCCAGGCCGACGGCGAGGGCGCTGAGCGCCGTGCGCAGCTTGTGGTGCATCAGGTTGGCCCAGGCCAGAGCGAGCATGGCAATCCGTTACCGTTTCAGCCCCGAGGGCCACGGTACGGGTGCGGCAGTGGCGCGTCAACGCGCGGCTCAGGCGCGGAGGGCTTCGTCGGGAGGCGTCTGGTCGTGGAGTTGGCCGAGGGCCACGAGGGCGTGCCAGGCGGCTTTCTGTTCCGCTTCCTTCTTGTTGGGGCCCCAGGCGCTGGGGAAGTGGCGGTGGCCGATGGACACGGCGATCTCGAAGCACTTGGCGTGGTCGGGCCCCTGCTCGTCGAGCAGCGTGTAGGACGGCGTCTGGCCGAGCTCGCGCTGCGCGAACTGCTGGAGCTGGGACTTGAAGTTGAACTGGTGCTCGGACTCGGTGGCCCGCTCGATCTCGCCGGCCATGTGCTGGGTGATGAACGCGTGCGCCGCGTCGAAACCGCCGTCGAGGTAAACGGCGGCGATGAGGGCTTCGAGGGCGGCGGCGGCCAGTGAGCGGGGCAGGTACTCGCCGACGTCCATCCCCTGCCCGCAGCGCAGGACCTCGGTCAGGCGCAGCTTGTCGGCCACGCGAGCGCAGGCCCGCCGGGAGACGACCGCCGATTTGATCTTGGTCATCTCGCCTTCCATGGCCTCGGGTAGGTTGTCATAAAGGGTGTGGCAGACCACGAGGCCGAGGACGGCGTCGCCGAGAAATTCGAGGCGTTCGTTGCTGGTCTGTCTGGTGGCGGCGTGGGAGGAGTGGGTCATGGCGGCCCGGAGCAGTCCCACGTCCTGAAACTGGTAACCGATGCGCTCCTGGCAGGCTTGGAGAGCTTCCTCGCTAGGCATGTCTCAGTCCCTTTGCCGGGACCGATGACGCAAGGCGTCACGAGGGGTTCGGGGCGCGTTGCGTCAGCGGTCACTCGGGCAGAAACCTTATGTCCGCACATCGGCACCATCGGCCGGAGCGGGCACAAAGCCTTAATCTACCACATTTTGCAGCGGGGCGTTGGGGAACTCTGCGGGAAATCCGGAGGGCAGCCACGCGGGCGTGACGGGGGCTTGTCAGGGCTGGGCGGGTGTGCTATGCTTGCGGGACTTGTCACGGGAGAGCGGATTATGTCGATCGATCGTTCGCTGCACAGCCGAAGCTCGCTGGTGCGTCACCGCAATGTGTTGACGCGGGCGGAGCGGGTGGAGCGGCTGAAAACGCAGGAGCGTTTCGCCGAGGACCAGCCGGTACTGGGCTTGCCAAAAGTAGCCAACTATAAGCCTCGTGCGGGCAAGAAGAAGGCTCCGCCGAAGGGCGAAGGCACCGAGGCTGCGGCCGCCACGCCGGCCAGCTAGGCGATTGCTCGGCCGGGGGGTGCATCACGGGAATGTGAGACGGTTTCGTGGTGGCCGTTTAGCGTCCGATAACTATAACATACAGGGTCGGGGGTCTGGCGGTTGGGTAACTGCGACAGTGGGCGTCGCAGCCACCTGACCGGCTCTGTTTGTTTGTTGGTCGGTCCGCGGTGAGCAGCCGGCCCTGCGCCGGCGGGTGGAGCCCGCCCTACCTTGTCGCCGGCTGGCCGAGAAAAAATCGCCACAGCGAACCGGGGACGTCCCGGGTCGTATTGGATAAACGGTTCATGGTTTGCGCCAGCGGCTGACCCTCGTTTGACAACGGATTGTTAGTGCTTACAGTCTCACGTCTTGCCGGCACCACCGCCCCGGTTCAGCGGGGATGGTGTACCCGCCCAGGCAAGTTCCGTTCGCGCGCAGACCTATACGTTTCGCTTTCGACATAAGTGGTGCGGCATGGCACACGACCATCTGAAGTCCGAGACCGGCCGGGCGACGACGAAACTCGTCGCCACGCTGCTCGGCGGCGTGCTCGTTCTAATGTCCTTCGTCGCCGACTGGCTATTCCCCAGCGACGCGGCCCCTGGCCAGGGGGGGGCTGCAAACGTTTACGCGGCCATGTTGGCGGCTGTCGGGGCCCTGCTGCTGGCGGCGCCGTTGTGGGTGCACGCGGCGAAGTGCCTGCTGAGCGGCCACCTGCACATGGATGAGCTGGTCGCGCTGGCGATCCTGGCCGCCATGGCCCAGGGCGAGTATCAGACGGCGGGTGTGGTGGCGTTCTTCCTGCTGCTCAGCAACCTGATCGAGACCCGGACTGCCCTGGGTGCCCGGGCGGCGATACAGAGTCTGATCCGGTTGACGCCGACCAAGGCGCGGCGGCTCCTGCCGGAGGGCGGCGAAGAGGTGGTCGAGGCCCACGCCTTGCGTCCGGACGATATCGTGCTGGTGCGTCCGGGCGATAATGTGCCGGCGGACGGGCGGATCATCTCGGGGTATTCGACGCTCAACGAGGCCAACATCACCGGCGAATCGTTGCCGGTGGAGAAGGGCGAGGGAGCGGAGGTCTTCGGCGGAACGAGCAACGTGACCGGCGCGCTGCAGGTGCGGGTGACCAAGGTCGGCGCCGACACGACACTGGGACGCGTCCAGGAGCTGATTCTGGATGCGGAGCGGACGAAGATCCCGCTGATGCGCCTGATCGATCAGTATGCGGAATGGTATACGCCGGTGATGCTGATGCTGGCCGGCGTGGTGTGGTACTTCACGCGGAATCCGAGCACGACGATTTCGCTGCTGGTGCTCGCCTGTCCGTGTGCCCTGATCCTGGCGACGCCGACCGCAGTGGTGGCGTCGCTGTCGGCGGCGGCCCGACTGGGTGTCTACATCAAGGATGTGAGCAACCTGGAGTGGGCACGGCGCCTGACGGCAGTCGTGTTCGACAAAACGGGCACGCTGACCACCGGCGAGCTGGCGGTTACGCGCTTGATGCCGGCGCCGGACGTGCAGGCGGAAGCACTGCTGGGGGCGGCGGCGTCGCTCGAAAGGCTGAGCACGCACCCGGTGGCCCGGGCGATCTCGACGGTCGCCGACCGGGCCCGAGTGCCGTTGGAGGAGGCGGCGGGTTTCGAGGAAGTCTCCGGCAAGGGTGTGACCGGTTCGGTCGGTGGCGCGCCGGTGCTCGTGGGTCGGCGGACGTGGATCGCCGACCAGGGCGTGGACCTGTCACCGCTGGCCGACGAGAAGTACCAGGAGCCGGAGGGTCTGAGCACGCTGTACGTGGCCCGCGGCGGTCGCGTGCTGGGCTGGATCGGGCTGGAGGACCGGACGCGACCGGAGGCGAGCCAGGCGCTCGAAGAGCTGCGGGCACTGGGTCTGCGGCAGCTCATCATGGTGACCGGCGACCGCTGGTCAGTGGCCCGGCGGGTGGCCAAGGAGATGGGCTGCTCGGATGTGCAGGCCGAGGTGTTGCCGCAGGACAAGCTGGAACTGGTGGACGCCCTGAAGAAGAAGGGCCACACGGTGGCGGTGGTGGGTGACGGCGTGAACGATGCGCCGGCCCTGGCCGCCGGCAACCTGGGCGTGGCCATGGGGGCGGCGGGCAGCGACGTGGCGATGAACAGCGCCAGCGTGGCGCTGATGTCGAACGACCTGCGGCGGCTGCCGTTCCTGGTGAGCCTCTCGCGGGAGACGACGAAGGTCATCTGGCAGAACCTGATTTTCGGCGTGTCCTTCATCATCGTGGGCGAGATTCTGACTGTGCAGGGGCAGATCGCGCCCATGTTGGCGGCTGTTCTGCACACGATTTCCTCGGCTGTCGTTGTGTTCAACAGCGCCCGCATGGTGCGCTTCGGCGAGCACATCGAGTCGCACGTGCCCACGCGGCGGGATGTGGAGCAGCCGGTGGGTCGGGTGGCCCTGCAATCGGTGTGATGGTCAATCGGGACGGGACAAGCCGTTTGGGAAGGAAGCGCGGCGGCTCGCCCGGCGACGGCGTGTCGTTGCGCGGCTGCCTAGCTGACTTCGCGTGTCTGGAACATCGTTACGCCGATGGCGAGCACCGCCAGGGCGTAGAGGGCGGCGTAGCCGGCGACGAATGCCACCTGCATGCCGGGGATCAGCAGCTCCTGGGTCAGCGGGTCGCCGAGCCAGAAGAATTGGAAGTTGGGGATGGCGGCGTAAAGGATCTGGTACAGGGGGCCCTCGGTAACGAAGCGGCCGAAGAGGTAGTCCGAGTGCAGCCCGAGGATGAACACGCCGGCGCAGGCCGTCAGCGTCAGCACCTGCCCCAGGCGGGTGGCCAAGGCCACGGCGAAGGCGCACAGGATGAGCACGCCGCAGAACGTGGCCGCCACGGCGTAGAGAAGCTGGCAGTTGCTGAAGGTGGCGTCCTTGGCGAGCGGGTTCTGCATGGCCCATTCGGGGCTGATGAACAGGACGACCAGCATGGCGATCGAGGCCAACGGCACTACGAAGGCGGTCAGCGTGCTCGAAAAATGCCAGCCATAGATGTAATTGGTGAACGTCGCCGCGATCAGGCTGATGAGCACGGCCCCGAGGCCGAAGATGAGCACCGGCTGGTCGTACTTGTCGGCGGCGGTTTCCATCGTGCCGTGGCGGACCGTGAGGAACAGGGCCAGGCACAGGAAGTAGTAGCCCACCGCGACCGCCCCGGTCACGCCCAGGTACTTGCCCAGGAGGAAGACCGGGCGGCTGACCGGCTTGGAGATGACGGTCAGGACGGTGTGGCTTTCGATCTCGCGGGTGATGACGCTGGTGGCGCTGAAGACGCTGGCCAGCAGGCCGTAAAGCATGAGCGTCGACAGGCTTACGTCGATCATGATCTTCTTGTCGCTGCCGGCGACGAGGGTGAAGGCCGCGAACGCCGGGCTGATGAAGGCCACCCAGAAGACGGCGACCCAGAGCAGGACGCCGTAGACGGGCTGGCGGACGGTCTCGGTGAAGGTGTTGGCGGCGATGGCCGTGAGCTTGTTGGGCATCGGGGTTTACCAGTATCGGGTTATGGTTGCCACCGCTGGTGGGCGTCGCCAGCCAGGCCGGCCGCCGGTCATTATGCCGGGCGACGGGCAGGTGGACAACAGGGCATACGACGGCGGACGGGAGCGGTTCGCCGGCGGCGGGGGCTTCGGGTGATGCGAGAGGTGAGTCGTGGCTGAAACGTCCTACACGCGTGCCCGCCGGACGGCTCTGTACGGGCTGCTGCTACAGATCATCGCTTTTGGCGGCGTGCTGGTGCTGGGCCAGAGTTCGCTGTCGGTGGCGATGTTCACGCTGGCCTGGTACATCGGCGGCGGCATTCCGCTGTGGTTCGTCTGTCTGCTGGTTTTCCGCCAGCACGAACTGGTGGCGCTGGAGTCGCTCGACCTCGAAGAGCTCCGGCGGGAGAAGCAGAGCGCCGGCGGCGGGGAAGCGATCTTCGACGAGGAAGGCGGCGGGGCGCTCGGTTTCCGGGTGGCCGAGACGCGGCTGCGCTGGATGCAGCGTTGGCTGCTGCCGGCTTTCGGGCTGGTGACGGCGCTGTACCTGGCCGGGATGGGGATGTGGCTCTGGTACCAGGTGAAGACGCTGGGCGTGCTGGGCCGCGGGGAGCTGCAGAACCTGCCCATCTCGATGATCCTGCTGGGGGTAGGCGTGCTGTTGCTCTTCCTGTTTGCCCGCTACGCGTCGGGGATGGCGCGGGTGAAGGAATGGCAGCATTTGCGAGCGTGCGGCTCGTACATGCTGGGCAACGCCATCGCGGCGGCCGCGGCGATCATCTGCCTGGGGGTGGCGATCAGTCCGCTGAAGACGCCGACGCCCGAGCACGTGCTGGCCTACCTGATCCCGGTGGTGATGGTGCTGGTGGCGGCGGAGACGCTGATCAACTTCATTCTGGATGTCTATCGTCCGCGAACGCCGGGCGTGGAGCCCCGGGCCTGCTTCGACAGCCGGCTGCTGGCCCTGATCGCCGAGCCGGGCGGGATCGCCTCGACGATCGCGGAGGCGATGAACTACCAGTTCGGCTTCGAGGTATCGCACACCTGGTTTTACCAGTTGTTGCAGCGGACGTTCGTGCCGCTGCTCGGGGCGGGGCTGGTGATTTTGTGGGCGCTGACCTGCATGCTGGTGGTGCAGCCGGGGGAGCACGCCATCGTCGAGCGTTTCGGGCGGCAGTTGAACGCCGAGACGCCGCATAAGTGCGGGCTGCACTGGAAGCTGCCGTGGCCGATCGACGTGGCCCACAAGTACAACACCGGCGAGCTGCACCAGATCATCATCGGCTTCAAGCAGTTTGACGCCGCGCCTCAGGCCGATAAAGAGCAGACGCTGGACGTGGCCCTGTGGGACGACGTGAAGCACATGGGCCAGCCGCACTTCGACTTCCTGATTCCGGTGCCGCGGCGGGTGGCCGAGCTGACGATGGCGCGGCCGGCGGAGCCGACGGTGGCCGAGACGCAGCCGACGACGGCCCCGGGAGAGCGGCGGCCGGAAGAGGCCCTGCCGGTCAACATGGTGCGGATGGACGTGGCCATCCAGTATCGGATCCGCGAGGATGACCTGGCCGACTACACGGTGAATATCGTGAACGCCCAGGAAACGCTGCGGGACCTCGCCTGGGAGGAGGTGGTGCGCTACAGCGCGTCCAATGACCTATTCACCCTGTTGGGCGAGAAGTACGCCACGGCCGCGATGGAGCTGCGCGAGCGCATCCGCCGGCACGTCGAGGAGTTGGACCTTGGGTTGGAGATTGTTTACGTCGGCGTGCAGAACGTGCACCCCGAGCCGGGCGTGTCCAAGGAATTCCGCCGGGTCGTCACGGCCGAGCAGGAGAAGATCGCCGCCATTCGCGAAGCGATCGTCAAGGAAAACCAGGTGCTCTCTGCCGTGGCCGGCAGCCGGGGCGTGGCCATCAATCTGGCGCAGGCGATCGATCATATCGGGCCGAACACGACGGCCCTGAACGACGCCCAGGCCGTGCTGAGCACAGCGGACGCTGGCCTGGTCGAGACGTACCGGCAGCGCGTGGCCGAGCATGAGGCGGCGCTGCGGGCGGTGGTCGAGGCCGACTGGCGGCTGCAATTGGCCCGGCTGGACAAGCAGCAGGTCGACTACGACTTCGACCTGGGCCTGCAGGACGTGGGCGACAAGGCACGGGCCGGCGCAGCGGTGACGGCGGCGGAGGCGGCGCTGGAGGCGGCGAAGGCGACCCTGACCGAAGAGTTGGCTGAGGTGGAGACCGCGGCCCGTCAGCAGCTCTCCGAACCGGTGGTGGCTGCCCTTCGCGAAGAGGCCCAGGCCCAGACGGGGCTGACCTTCTGGAACGGCCGGTTGCAGCAGTTGCTGCCGGGCGTGCAGGGCGAGGCGGCGGTCGTATTGGCCAAGGCCCAGGCGGAGCGCTGGGCGATCGAGATGCGGGCGGCGGCGGAAGTGGCCCGCGTGGACGGCGAACGGGCGGCGTACCGCGCAGCCCCGCGCGTCTACAAGATCCGCAAGTACCTGGAGGTGCTGACCGCGGGCATCAAGGATTCGCGGAAGTTCTTCCTGGCGTTTGACCCGGGCAACCGGTGGGTGCGCGTGCGACTGATGGCTGAAGAACAGGCCCGCACCGGCATCGAGGATATTGAGACCCGCCAGCCGACGCGGCCCTGAGCGGCCGAAGCGGCGCGCGGGCCGGCGGTCCCGCGCGGCGGATGACGAGGAGCAGAGATGAACAGGATCGCGGTACCAACGCTGTTGACGGCCGGGGGCGTGGTGCTCCTGCTGTTGGCCTACGCCCTGACGTTCCAGGTGCGCTTCTCCGAAGTGGCGGTGACGGAGAGATTCGGCAAGGCGGATGAGAAGAGCATCGTGACCGATCCCGGCCTGTATTGGCGCTGGCCGTGGCCGATCGACAGGGTCACGAAGTACGACAAGCGTCTGCGCACGCTGGACACGACCGAGGCCGAGGTCAAGACGAAGGACGGGAAGAACGTCGTCATCGGCAACTACGCCATCTGGCGCATCGAGCAGCCCCTGCAGTTCTACAAGCGGGTGCGGACGGTGGCCAAGGCGGAGGAGGGCCTGCGGGCCCGTATCGCCGATCGCCGCCAGGCGGTCATCGGCAACGAGAACCTGTCGGCCTTCGTCAACCTGGACGAGGCGCGGGTCACGGAGAGCTACGACCGCATCGAAGAGGCCTTGCTGAACGGCAAGGGGTTGGAGCCGGGTGGCGAAACCCGCTCTCTCGCCGAGGGCGTGCTCGAGGATTTCGGCATTCACCTCGAGAAGGTGGCCATCCGTCGCATTTCGCTGCCCCAGGAGACTACGCAGAGCGTCTTCCAGCAGATGATCGCCGAGCGGCAGAAGGTGGCCGCCGGCTACCGCGAGGAGGGCAAGTCGCGGGCGCAGTCGATCACGGCAGCGGCCGAGGCGGCCAAGCAGCAGATCCTGGCGTTTGCCCGGACGAAGGCCGAGCAGGAGCGGACCAAGGGCGTGCAGGCCAGCACCCGCGTGCTGGCTCAGATTGAAGCCGAGGACGTGGAGTTCTTCGAGTGGCTGCGCTGGCTGGACGCCCTGCGCGTCTCGCTGCAGCAGAAGAGCACCATCTTCCTGGACAGCGACTCGGAGCTGTTCAAGCCCTTCATGGGACCGCTGGCACCGACCTCGCAGCCGGGCAGGGAGTAGGGCCATGGACGAGCACGGACATTACCCAATGGCAGGCGCCGGCGGCCCGCCGGAGCCGGCAGGCGATCCGGCACAGCAGTCGTTGGGCAGCGCGCTGCGTTCGAGCTTCGCGATTCTGCGGCTGGTCATCTTTGTCCTGTTGGCGCTCTATCTGTTGTCGGGCGTCTTCCGGATTCAGCCGGGAGAGCAGGGTATCGTCGCCCGCTTCGGTAAGCTGATGGAGAACCGGGAAACGGGCAAGTTCGTGTTCACCGAAGGCTGGGTATGGTGGGTGCTGCCCGAGCCTTTCGACGAGAAGATCACGATCTCCGGCAATATCGAGCGCATGACGATCGACACGTTCATGTTCGCCCGCACTGAGGACGCGATCAGGAACGACACGGACATCGCCACGCTCAAGCCGCGCGGCAACCAGATCAACCCGGGCCGCGACGGGGCCATGCTGACCGGCGACAAGAACCTCTCCCACGGCTTGTGGGAGGTGGAGTACCGCATCGTCGACGGGGCGGCTTTCGTTACGCATGTGGGCGAGGGGCCCGAGGAGTTCGCCCCCCTGCTGCAACGGTCGCTGGAGAACTCGATTCTCCGCGAGGTGGCCTACCGCAAGGTGGAGGAGGTCACGCGAACGAAGATCGACAGCGTCGCCGACCGCGTGCTGCGGCGCTTGCAGAAGAACCTGGACGCCCTGCACACGGGCGTGGAAGTCGTCAAGACCAACCCCAACGTGATCGTGCCGGCGCAGGTGGCTCCGGCCTTCACCGAGGTCACCAACGCCGAGAACGAACGCACCCGGCAGGAGCACGGCGCCGAGCAGAAGGCCACAGAGATCCTGAACCAGGCCGCCGGCCCCGCTCACCGTGCGGTGCTGGAGAAGATCCGGGCCTACGGGGCGGCGCAACTCGCCGGCGCCGAGCCGGAGGAGCTGGCCCGGCTCCTGGCGGAGATCAATACGTCGCTGGACACGGCGGAGGGCGAGGTCGCGGTGGCCCTGCGCGAGGCCCGGGCCGAGGCCAACACCGTGCGCGAGGAGATCAACCGCCAGTACCAGGAATACACCGAGTGGCTCAAGCAGTACCGGGCGCTGCCGCAGGCGACGCTGGTGTCGCTCTGGTCGCAGATGCGCGAGCAGATTCTGACCAACAAGGACAACGAGCTGTTCTGGCTGCCGGACAGCAACGTCATTGAGATCCTGGTGAACCGCGATCCGAACCGGGCCATCGAGGCCGAGCGTGAACGCCTGCAGAAGCAGATGCAGGACCAGGAGCGCTAAGCCGGCGCCCCCGAGGATGCCCGTGAACACCCCGTCGATCATTTCCGCCGTCGGCCTGACCAAGGTCTTTCGGGACTTCTGGCGGCGGGCCCGCGTCAAGGCCGTCAACAGCGTCGATCTGGAGATTCAACCCGGCGAGATCTTCGGCCTGCTGGGCCCCAACGGTTCGGGCAAGAGCACGACCATCAAACTCATTCTCGGCCTGCTGCACCCCACGCGTGGCCGCGTCGCCGTCTTCGGCCGACCGCCGGACGACGTCCGCTCCAAGTCGCGCATCGGCTACCTGCCGGAAGAGTCGTACCTCTACCGCTTCCTGAACGCCCGCGAGACGCTGGACTACTACGGCACACTGTTCCGCATTCCGCGCGGCGAGCGTCGCCGGCGAACCGAGGGGTTGCTGGAGATGGTCGGCCTGAGGTCGGCGGCCCGGCGGGCGGTGGGCGAGTATTCGAAGGGTATGGCCCGGCGCATCGGCCTGGCCCAGGCCCTGGTGAACGATCCCGACCTGCTGATTCTCGACGAGCCGACCAGCGGTCTCGACCCGATCGGTGCCAAGCTGGTCAAGGACATCATCGTGCGCCTCGGCCAGCAGCATAGGAAGACCATCCTCCTTTCGAGCCACCTGCTGGCCGACGTCGAGGAGGTCTGCGACCGGGTGACGATTCTCTACGGTGGGCGGGAGCAGGTGAGCGGGCGCATCTCCGAAGTACTGGCGCACCGCGACAAGACGCAGATTCTCTGTGACCGGCTGAGTCCGGAGACGATCGCCGCCGTCACCGACCTGGTGCAGCGGCAGGAGGGCAAGACGCTCGAGGTGTCCACGCCGCGCGATCGGCTCGAAACGCTGTTCCTGCGGATCGTGCGCGAGGCGCACGCTCACAAGGTGGAGACGGCGGGTTCGGCGGTGGCCGGCGAGATCGCCTCGTTCCTCGGTGAGAGTGAGCAGGGCAAGGCCGTGCTGGAATCGCTGACCAAGGTCGAGCCGGTCGAGACCGGGCCGGCCGAACCCGAGCCGGTGCCGTCCGGTACCGATGCGACGCTGCTGGGCGAGCTCGTGGCCCCGCCGCCGGCGCCGAAGCCAGCGGCCGGGCCGGCGGTGCCTGCGCCGCCGCCACGCGGTGACGTCGACCGCACCGTGCTCGACGAGCTGACCGAAGACGAGGGCGGCGGGGGCGGGGCATGAGAAACACGCTGGCCATCGCCCGGCTGATGATCGCCGAGGGCGTCCGCATGCGGATCGTCCTGGTGTTCATCGTCGTGCTGGTGTTCATCGTGCTCCGGCTGCCGTTCACGCTGCGCGGGGACGAGACGGTCTCGGGGCAGTTGCAGACGTTCCTGGCGTATTCGCTGGGGGCGGTGAGTATTCTGCTGGGAGTGGCCTGCGTCTTTCTCTCCTGCGCTACGCTGACGGGGGAGATCAAGAGCTTCACCATCCACCTGCTGGTGACCAAGCCGGTCTCGCGGTTCGAGATTCTGCTCGGCAAGTGGCTGGGCATCAACGTGCTGCTGCTGACGCTCGTGGCGGCCAGCGGGGTAACCATCTACGGTTTCGCCCGCTTCATCAAGTCGCGGCCGGTGGCCTTCGAGCGCGACGCGGTGAACCTGCGGGACGTCGTGTGGCGGGCTCGCGTGGCGGCCGACCCGACACCGCCGCCGGAGCTGGAAGACCAGGCCCGCGAATGGGTGCGGTCGCAGGTCGGTCAGGGACAGCATTTCGCCCGCGGGGAGGCCTTCGCCTACGCCGAGCGGCTCAAGGCTTTGCAGAGCGAGTGGCGGACGCTCAATCCCGGCCAGGCGCGGGCGTATCTGTTCGAGAACCTGATCCCGCCGCGCTCGGCCGATGCGGTGATCCAGGTGCGCTACCGCGTGCGGGGCGTGAACCTCCAACTCGACCAGATGGTGCCGGTGGCCTTCGCTTTCGCCGATCCGGACGATCTTGAGCCGCTCAGCGAGTGGCATGACGTCCGGGAGCGGTCGGCGGATCTGCACCAGTTCCTGGCGAAGGGGCAGCCGGTCATCAAGGACGGCTGCACGGCGCTGCTGGTCGGCAACCGGGGCCTGCCGCCGTACGAACGCGTGTCGTTTCACATCGAGGAGGAGGACGGCCTGCAGATCCTCTACAGCGTGGGGACGTTCGAGGAGAACTTCGTCAAGACGCTGTTGATGGTCTACGCCCGGCTGGCGTTTCTGAGTGCCGTGGGGCTGTTCTTCAGCGTATTTGTGTCGTTCCCGGTGGCCTGCCTGTGCGCGTTCACGTTTTACCTGATCTGCCTGGGCATGCCCTACTGGCTCGAGTCGGTCGGGGCGAACCTGGAATACTGGACCGAAGGGGTGGACCCCTACGGCCGATACGGGCCGGCGATCCGTATGGTGCTCGTGCCGATCATGCGCTTCGTCTTCCCGAACTTCGGGGCGTACGACGGCGGGCAGTATCTCATCGACGGGCTGTACATCAATTACGGGCTGCTGTGCAAGGCCCTGGGGCACACGCTGCTGTACGGGATCCTGCTGCTGCTGTTGCCCGGTTGGCTCATGTTCCGTTCGCGAGAGATCGCGGAGGTGACCGTGTGAGCGCGGGCTGGCGGCGAGCGTACAGGCGCGGGAGGGTGGACCGATGATGCGTCCGCGCATGATTCAGCTTACCGCCCTGGTGGCCTGCGTGGCCCTGGTGTACGGCGCGGCGCAGTTCGTGCCCGCGGTGAACAAGGGCCGGCAGGCCCTCAACATGTACGGCAGCGCGGACGTGCTGGAGAACGCGCCGCCGGAATACGCTTTCGCCATTCAGGCCTTCGGGGCCTTCCGCAGCATCATCGTCAACATCGCCTTCATTCGGGCGGAGACGTACAAGGAGGAGGGGCGCTACTACGACGCCATGCAGCTGGCCTCGTGGATCTGCCGCCTCCAGCCGCATTTCCCGTCGGTGTGGGAGTTCCAGGCGTGGAACATGGCCTGGAACATCTCGGTAACGACCTACACGGCGGAGGAGCGTTGGAACTGGGTGTACAACGGGGTGCGGCTGCTGCGCGACGCCGGCATCGAGGCCAACCCGCGGTCCGTGAATCTCTACAAACAACTCGCCTGGATCTTCAACAACAAGATGGGCGAGAACATGGACGACTTCCACTGGGAGTACAAGCGGAACTGGGCCTGGCGCATGCACCTGGTCCTCGGTCCGCGGCCCAGCAGCCTGGGAGCGTACACACCCGAGGAGAAGTTCGAGCCGGTCACCTTCGACGTCGCTACCGACCCGCTGCTGGAGATGGCCCGCACGACGGCCGAGCAACAGGAGGCTCGCCGGCAGCAGCGCCGGGAAGAACTGGGCGTCCCCTACCGCACGACTCGTAGCCTCGAGGAGCGACTGCAGGAGATTCCGCTGGACGTACCCAGCGACGAGGGGCCCCTGACGCCGGCCCAGATTCGCCAGCGGGTGATCCGCGACTATCTCCAGCGCATCGCCAACGCGCCGGCGAAGCTGGCCGGGCTGTACGAAGCTTATCCCGAGACGCGCGACATGGTGGCCCGGCTGCGCGAGATCGGCGTGGAGATCACGGACGATACGCTCACCGAGGACACGTACTGGTACGACGGCAAGCTGGCCCAGACCTTCTTCAGCCGCTACCGCGGGTTACTGGATACACCCTCGCTGCGGGAGACGATCAGCGCCGAGGCGGACGAGGCCGCGGCAGTCGAGGCGGCGGCCCGGGAGCGCCTGGACGAGATCCTCGGGGCGCGGGCCGGCAACCCCGCCGGGCGGGCCCTGGTCCGCTTCCTCCAGCGCAAAGTGCTGCTCGAGGTCTACAAGCTCGATCCGGCGGCGATGGTCAAGCTGGTCGAGCACTTCGGGCCGCTGGACTGGCGCGTGGTGGACACGCAGAGTCTGTACTGGGTGACGCAGGGTCTGATCCGCGGCGGTGAGACGATCAGCAACTTCCAGAACGACAAGACGAACACGGCGCGCATCCTGTTTTTCAGCCTGCGCAACCTGTTCCTGCGTAACCGGATCACGTTCGAACCGAACCCCGAGGACGTGAACAAGTCGTACATCAACTTCTCGCCGGACATTGACTTCGTCGAGCCGATGCACCGGGCGTTCGTCACGTACGCGCCGATGATTGACCCGGACCCCGGCAACGCCAACAACGCCGGGGAGACCTTCCGTAGCGGACACGTGAACTTCCTGCGGGAAGCGATTCGCATGCTCTGGTTCTCCAACCGTGTCGATGAGGCGCAGAAGTACTACACGTACCTGAACCAGCACTACGGCATTCGCCCGGACGGCTCGGTCGAGACGCGGTACCAGATGCCGCTGCGGGACTTCGTGGTGTCGACGTTCTACGGCAACATCGAGACCCCGCGCGAGACCGGGCGGCTCATCGCCGATCTGCTCTATCGGGCGTATGAGGCCCTGGCGGACGAGGACGCGGCCACCTACAACCAACTGGTGAGCAAGGCGCTCGAGTTCCACACGCAGTACACCATCGAGCACAAGACACAGACCACGCCGCGGATGGCGCTGCGGCCGTTCCAGGACTACCAGATCGACATGTTCCGCGAGTGGTTCAACGTGCCGGTCCTATCCTCGACGATCACCATTCATAAGGCACACCTGTGGCGCGTGGCTCCGCCGACGCTGAAGCAGTGGGTCTATGACGACCTGATCGGTGTGTTGTCGGCGGAGTGCGCAGCGTGGAATTTCGACCCGGCCAAGGCGTTCCCCGAGCCGCCGGGCATGGCCGAGTTCCGCGAGGCCCACCCGCGCCGCGAGGTGGATCGCCAGGAGACCGACGTCGAGACCGTGCCCGAGCCGTAGCGCCGCCGGGCGGAACCCGCCCTACCTCTCAGTCCCGGTCGCTATTCCGCGAACGCCCCGTTTCAGTATCGGACCTGAAAGTCCGTCTCGTCGCCGCGGGCGGGTTGGTTCTCGATGTCGGCACTGATGATGTTGGCGTGGAAATGGCGGGCGATGGCGTCGAGGAAAGCGCTGACCTGATCCGGGGGGCCTTCGGCTTCGAGCTCGACGGCGCCGTCCCGCCGGTTGCGGACGTAGCCGGTGACGGCGAAGCCGCGGGCCAGGTCGGTGGAGGTGGCCCGGAAGAAGACGCCCTGCACGCGCCCGCTGTACACCACGCGACGCCGCACGGGCCCGGTCTCGCTGGTGCCGCTCATGGGGTCAATCCTTCTTGAGCACGACCTTGCGCTTGTTGTTCGTCAGTTCGAGCCGGCCGAACTTGAGCAGGGCGTTGTAGGCTCGCCGGCCGCCGGCGTCGGGACGCAGCGTCAGCTTGAACCCGCTGAAGCTGTAGCGGCCGGACTCCTCGGTGGTCTTGCCGTCGGTGGTCACGGTGGCGGTGAAGGTGCCGTCGCGGTTGAACGTGGCATCGTCGACGCAGAAGGCCTCGCGATTGGGCACGACCTCGACAGCTCGCCAGTGTCCGGCGATCGCCCCGCCGCAGCCGCTCATGGCGACGAGCAGCACCGCAACAACAAGTACGGCCGCCGGCATCGGCCTGATTCCTGATCGCATCGCTCTTCTCTCCGTGGCGGGTGACGAGGCCCATTATACGGGCCGGGCGGCCGGCGTCACGATTCGTCCGCCGCCACGTGAGCCAGCGTACGGGCGATCCGCGCCAGCGTTCGCTCCCGCCCGAGGATAGCCAGCGTGTCGAAGATCGGCGGACTGATCGTCGAGCCCGTCACCGCGATGCGCAGCGGCTGAGCGACCTTGCCCAGGCCGAGGCCGTGCTGGTCGGCGTAGCCGCGGATGAGCGCTTCGAGCGGCGCCGGTTGCCAGTCGGGCAGCTCGGCCAGCGACGTCCGCATCGTTTGCAGAACCTGGATCCCCTGCCGCTCGCCCTTGAGCAGCCACTTCTTCACCGCGTCGGCGTCGTAGGTGACGTCCTCATCCGGGCGGAACAGGATGGCGCTCTTGAACTCGATGTCGCGGAACGTGCGCACGCCGGGGTTGATCTGAATCAGCCGCACGAGCGTCTCGTCGTCGAGGGTGGCCAGCGGGCCGGGTCCGTTGACCTGGATGTAATCGCGCAGGCCGGCGAGACGGCGCTCGTCGGACTCGGCAGCCATCGCGGTCGTGTTGAAGCTCAGCAGCTTGTCGCGGTCGAAGCGGGCGTTAGTCTTGCCGATGCGGTCGACGGTGAACAAGTCGCACATCTCGTCGAGTGTCATCTTCTCGCGGTCGCCGCCGGGCGACCAACCGAGCAGGCCGATGAAGTTGACGATCACCTCGGGCAGGTAGCCGCTGACGCGGAAGTCGTGGATCTGGATCTCGGGCAGAACGACGTCCAGGGTGCGGGCCAGCGCCTGGAGCCCCTCATCGTCGAGCGGGGCCTGACCGTCGCGCCAGGCCTTGAACGTGTCGGCATCGGCGCGGGCGATCGAGCGGGCCCGCTCTTCGTCGAGCCGTCCGGCTGCCAGCGCCGCGGGCAGTGCGGCCCGCACCGCCTTGTCCTTCTCCCGCTTGCTCATCTTCGAGCCGTCCATGTTGAAGATGATGGGCAGGTGGGCATAGACCGGGCAGCGATAGCCGAGCGCCTCCTGAAGGCCCAGGTGGTTCGGCGTGTTCATCAGGTGCTCCTGACCGCGGAGCACGTGCGTGATACCCATGGCCTCGTCGTCGACCACCACGGCGAAGTGGTACGTCGGCCAGCCGTCGGCCTTGACGATCACGAAATCGTCGAGCTCTTCGGCGGCGATGCGCACGTCGCCGAGGATGACGTCCGGAACGACGAAGTCGCGGTCTTTTTTCTTGAAGCGGATGACGACGGGGCGGCCTTCGGCCCGGGCCCGATCGGCCTCGGCCTCACTGGGGAAGCGCTCCGGTCGCGGATAGCGGAACGTGCGCTTCTGTTTCTGCGCCTCGCGCCGCATGGCGTCGAGCTCTTCGCGCGTCTCGAAGGCGTAATAGGCCCGGCCGGCGTCGAGTAGCTGTCGGGCGATGGCGCCGTAGCGGTCGAGCCGCTGGCTCTGGTGGTACGGTCCAAGATCGCCGCCCACCTCGGGCCCCTCGTCCCAGTGCAGGCCGAGCCAACGCAGGTCGTCCAGCAGCCGTCGGTCTGCTTCGGCGATGTTGCGGGTCTGGTCGGTATCCTCGATGCGCAGGACGAACCGGCCGCCCAGCCGGCGGGCCAGCAGGTAGTTGAATAGGGCCGTGCGGGCCCCGCCGATGTGCAGGTAGCCGGTCGGGGACGGGGCAAAACGGGTGCGGACGATATCGCTCATGGGGGTCTCGCCAATGCTCGTGAAAGCCGTCCCGGCAGGCTACTCGACCCGGGCCTCGCGAGCAACGTGGATTCGCAGGCGGGTGATCTTGCGCGGTTCGGCGGCGAGCACGGCGAAGTGCACGTTGTCGTGATTGAACTCCTCGCCGGCAGTGGGGATCTTGCCGAGCGTGGAGAAAACGAACCCGCCGATGGTGTCGTAGTCCTCTTCTTCAGGGAGGTTGATGTCGAGGGCTTCGTTGATCTCGTCAACGTGGACGCGGCCGTCGACCTCGAGCGTGTCCGGATCGACTTGGTCGATGGCCGGGGCGGGCTGCTGGTCGTATTCGTCGTCGATCTCGCCGACCAGCTCCTCGAGGATGTCCTCGATGGTGACTAGGCCGGCCGTGCCGCCGTACTCGTCCAGGACGATGGCGACCTGGACCTTGGTCTCGCGGAAGTCGTCGAGCAGGTCGGCGATGGACTTGGTCTCGGGCACGTACGGGGCGACGCGCATCACCTGGCGGGCGTCGAACTTGTCGCCGGCGTTGAGCCGGAGCAGGTCCTTCGCGTACAGCACGCCGATGATGTGGTCGACGGTCTCCTCGTAGACGGGGATACGCGAGTGCCCGCCGGAGAGGATGACGTTGCGGACCACGTCGAAGGTGGCCTCGGCCTGGACGGCGTCGAGGTCGGTGCGCGGGGTCATGATTTCGCTGACGGCGGTGTCGTCAAGCCGGAAGACGGACTCGATGATCTCGACCTGGTCCTCGTCGACGGCGCCGGCGGCTTCGCCCTCCTGGACGACTTCGAGGATCTCCTGCTCCAGCCGCTCGTTCTCGTCGTCCTCGGTCGGCTCAGCCTTGCCGAGCAGCCGGCGGGTGATGAATTCGAGTCCGCCGAGCGACCAGGCGATCGGCCACAGCACCGTGCGCAAGCCGATGAGCACGTGCAGACTGGCCGAGACGACACTGTCGGCGACGTGCAGCGCGAGGGCGTGTGGAATGCCAACCGCCAGCGGCAGAAGCAATACGAGGGCGATGAGGGGCGGGATCAATAGAAATCCCGTCCCCTGGCTGGCCGGGTTGTCCTGCAGATACCAGGCGTAAACGCAGATGACGACGCCGGTTATGGCCGCGACCCGCACGAAGCCGGTGAGCCCCTGGAGTTGAGACTCGTGCTCTTCGAGCCAGTCGAGCCAGCGCCGCGAGCCATTCCGGTTCAACCGTTCAGACAGCCGCGAGCGCGAGTAGTCGCGTAGGGCGTACGCCAGAGTGGACATATACAGGGTCAGCCCGAGCAGGAGCAGACCCACTGCGTATATCAACCCCTCTCTCCGACACGGCGTGAAGGGCGTGGCCTACCGCGCAAGCCAAGGCGTCCTTCGTCAGTTATGAGTAACTATATCGGTTAGCGGGCGTGACCCGCAACCTATGTTTGATCGATGGGTTCGCTGTTGGGGGAATTGCCGAGGCAACGGGCCAGGGCGTCGCGAAGGCCGAGGTTATCGGCGGTAGCGGCGTGTTCGAGCAGGCCGCGCTGTCGGACCGTGAACGCTCCTGGTTGCTCCAATCGCCCCTCATCACGCCCCAGGCCGGCGAGAAGGGCGGTGGCGAGGTCGTCCAAGCCGGTACCCTGAAGAGCCGACACGGCTGTGACACGCTCACGCCAGGCGGGCGGAAGTGTCGCAACGGCGACGTTGTCCACTCCGCCAAGGTCGGCTTTGTTGAGGACAACACAGGTCGGAACAAGGCCGGCGAGATCGGCAAGAAATGCGCGGGTCTCGGATGCGGCCAGCTCCGTACCGTCCAGGACGACGACCACGGACCGAGCCTGATCGAGAAGGTCGCGCGTTCGGCGGGCGGCTTCGGCCTCGATGCCGGCGGCGCCGGGACGCAGGCCCGCCGTGTCCACCCAGACGACCGGGAAGCCGCGCACCTGACCCGGCACATCCAGCCAGTCGCGCGTCGTGCCCGGGCGGGCGGAGACGAGGCTCACCGCCTGATCGGCCAGAGCGTTGGCCAGTGTCGACTTGCCGGCGTTGGGCGGCCCGACCAGGACGACCGGCGTTGGCTGCGAGAACCACTCGGCCACCTCGAAGCCGGCCGCCAACTCGCGGCAGGTTTGCTGCCGGCGGTCGAGCGGTCCGGGCGCCTGCAAAGCCCGGAGCGCCGCGCGCAGGCGGGGGACCTGCTGCAACAGCCAGTGTGCCCCGCGCAACGTCACCATGCGCGGCAGCAGGGCGTGCGCTTCCTGGTCGAGCAGGTCGAAGCCGGGCCAGAGCGGCTCAGTCGCGGCAGGCGCTTCCTCGACGCCGACGGCGCGGAGCATCTCGCGGCAGCGACTGATCACCCACGGGCTGCCATGTGTGTGCAGACGAACGTCCCAGTCCGGCGGCGCGACGTGCACTGTCACGAGGACATCGTCGATATGCCGGCCGTCATCGTCGAGCAGTTCGGCGGGCACGATCGGGCCGACGGTCCAGGGCGAGCCGCCGGCGGCGCGGGCCCGTACGTAACGGTCGAGGAACCACCCGGCGCCCGGTCCGCGCACGCGGAGGACGGCGACCGCCGACGGTCCGGGGCTGGTGAGCAGGGTGAAGCTGCTGTCGCCGGTGGCTGGGCTGGAAGGGCTGTCGGCGGGCACGGCGATCCTGCCGGGCGGGCGCGGGGCTTCGGTCATTCTGCTGCGGCGACGGCGTGCTGATAGGTCAGGGCGATGCCGAGCAGGCACAGGTCGGGGATGACGGCGTCGATGAAATCAGCCAGTCCGCTGACCAGCAGCGCGTTGCCGCCGGTGACGACGAGCCGCGGCCATTCGCGCAGCTCCGTGGCGAAGCGCTCGACGACTTCGCGCAGGGCGCCAGCGGCGGCGTAGCAGACGCCGTTGACGATGGCGTCGTGCGTATTGCGAGCGAAGGGGCCGTTGGGCGCCGCGGGCGTGACGCGCGGCAACTGGGCCGTGTGGTCGTAGAGGGCCTCGCAGGACATGTCGAGGCCGGGGAGGATGACGCCGCCGAGGAAGCTCCCGTCGGCGGAGACGCAGTCGATGGTCGTGGCCGTGCCGAACGACGCGACGGCACAGGTGCCGCGCGTGCGGTCCCAGGCGGCGGCGGCGCAGCAGACGCGGTCGACACCGACTTCGAGCGGATTGTCGATCTCCAGGGGCAGCGGCAGCGGCAGGTCATCGCGCACGCGGAAGGCGGCGAGCCCGCAGCGCTCCTCGACGAGGGTGGCGAAGCGGCCGGTCGTTTCCGGCGCGACGCTGCCGAGGACGGCTTGCGTAGGGGTGCGGCCAGCCGCCTGGCAGATGGCGTCGAGCGCCACCGGCCACGTGTTCGGCTGGGCGGTCGGCACGCGCTGCACGTGGTGCAGCCCTTCGGCGTCCCATACGGCCAGGCCGATGCGCGAGTTACCAATATCGATGACCAGCAGCGAGTCGGCTGGCTGCGCTCGTTTCATTCCTGCGGGTCCTCTTCGTCAGGCGGCGGTGCGTCCGGCGCCGGCGCCGACTCGTCCATTGTATCTTCGGCGGGTACATTGTCGCCAAGCGCCGGGCCGAGGTCGACCAGCGGCGGCTCGATGCTCCGCTCGTGCTGGCGGACTTCCTGCACGAGCGTCCACGTGGCCTCGGTCAATTCGCGCAGGCCATGTCCACTTACGCCGGAGATGCCGAACACGGGCACGTCGAGCTGCTCGCGCAACTTGGCGAGGGCGTCTTCGGCGCCGGTGAGGTCGAGCTTGGTGCCGACGACCAGCTCGTCGCGGGCGCCGAGCGCGGGGCTGTGCTTTTCGAGCTCCTGGCGGATGACGGCGTACGCCTCGGCGGGGGACGGGCTGCCTTCAGGAGGGCACAGATCGACGAGGTGGAGAATGACGCGCGTGCGCTCGACGTGGCGCAGGAATGCGTCGCCGAGCCCGGCGCCTTCGTGTGCCCCCTGGATCAGACCGGGAATGTCGGCGAAGACGAGTCGGCGAAAGCCGGGCAACTCGGCGATGCCCAGTTGCGGTTCGAGCGTCGTGAACGGATAGGCGGCGATCTTCGGCCGCGCGCGGGTCAGACGCGACAGCAGCGTGCTCTTGCCGGCGTTGGGCAGGCCGACGAGGCCGACGTCGGCGATGAGCCGCAGTTCGAGGCGGAGCGTGCGTTCGTGACCGGCGCGGCCGGGCGTGGTTTCGCGCGGCGTCTGGTGCGTCGCCGAGACGAAGCGCAGGTTCCCATAACCACCGCTGCCACCCATGGCCACGCGCACCCGCTGGCCGTCGTCGACGAGGTCCTTGAGCAGCCGGCCGGACTCGGCGTCGTAGACGAGCGTGCCGGTCGGGACGGCGACTTCGAGGTCCTTGCCGCAACGGCCGGTGCAGTTGGCGCCGGAGCCGGGCCGGCCGTTCTCGGCCCGGTAATGATGGCGTCCGGCGAGATCCAGCAGCGTATCGATGCCGGCGTGGGCGACGAGATAGACCGATCCGCCGCGGCCGCCATCGGCTCCGTCGGGTCCGCCCTTGGGGACGTACTTTTCCCGGCGGAAGCTGAGGCAGCCATCGCCACCTCTTCCGCCGCGGACGTGGATGACGACTTCGTCCACGAAGAGTCGGGTTGTACCGGTCGCACGCGCCATGGGCATGGAGTGCAACGCGGGCGCGGGCGAATGTCAAGGGACGCGATTCGCGCGCGGCGGAAGCCGGCGGTGGGCGTTCGACGGACCCGGCGGAGGCACGGCTGGCGGCTGCTCCAGGGAGATCTCGCTCGCAATCAGGGCGATTGTTCTTCGCGCTGGAGTCCGGTTTCGAGTATCAGGATTTCGATGCCGTCACGATCTCGGTAAACGATGTAACGTTCGTCGGCGGACCAGCAGGGTATCAGGTTGCTGTCGTGCGCTGTCGTCCAAGGCAGCACGATTGGCTGGCCCACGGCGCTGGCGTCTGTGCGCATGAATAGCTCCTGATAGTGCGTTCCTCTCGCGCCCCTGCCGCCCCCAAACATGAGCATCCCATCACCGCCTCGATCAAACGGGCCGTCCGCCGAGACGACAGCCACATACCCCCGCGAGGGCGAGGCGACTACCGCCATAACATACTTGCCTTTCGTCGGAGCGAGGTGACCTTCGTGCCGGAGACTGGTGTCGCCGTACGAGAACTGAAACGGCTCGATTGGCGCTGCATATTGGGCGAGACAGTCGCATACCTTGCTATCGGCCTCATCCCAGACCGCGCTGTCGACCGGGCTTAGTGCGAAGGCACCCGGTGTGTACAAGTAGACCGGGCCTGCGCACGCTGGTCGCGAAGCGGTGTCTTCAGGAGAGAAACGGGCGACTGCCTGGCCGGTCGTCATGCGCCACAGCAGCAGGTTCCCGCCAGTGTCGTCTCCGGCGCGGATCAGCAGGTCGTCACGTTGGCGCCAACCGGGTGTACGCAAGGGGACAATGAAGCTGGGGGTACGATCGGGTTCCGCGGGTTGGTCGATGGCCATCGTGCACGATGCAAGGTATAGCAGCAACGAAGGTCCGAACAGCACAGCCGACACGGCCGTCGCCGCCAGCAGAATCAGGGCCGTAATCCATGTTCGACGTTTCGGCATGCGCACGACGTCAACTCGCGATGCTCAGGGCTGTTATGTGTCGGCCGGGCCAGCGCTGATGGTGCATAACCGCGAGCATGGTTATCCGACGTTGGCGTGGCATCGGCCTCTCCCCGTTTTCTCTAAGGTCGCCGCTGCACTGAACGAGTGTCTTACGCGCCCGACACAACATGCGATTACCCCACGGACGAGACACTGCGCGGTCCCCATGCGGAGGAACAAGGCAAACGCCCGATCTCGTTTCTCCTGCCCGTATCATAATGCTCGCTGTGCCGCGGGGGAATGGGGCGGACGCGGCGACCCGCGGGGCCGGTCCGCAGGGCCGGCGTCGGGCGTGCTTTATCCGCGCAGCGCGTTGCTTCCGAGACCGTTTTCCGTTGGAATGGTGGACGCCGGGCGACCGGGTGGCCGGCGAACGCGAAACGGCGGTGCGGAGAGAAGCTGCCCTGAGGGAATGGGAATGCGTGGCTGCATCCTGGTGGTCGACGACGAACCACTCAAACGCATCACATTGCAGATCGAGCTCGCTGAGCAGGGCTACGAGGTCTACGAGGCCGCCGATGCCCAGACGGCGCGGCGGGTCTTCGACTCCAAGCCGGTCGACGTGGTCGTGTCCGACGTGCGCATGCCCGGGATGAGCGGGCTGGACCTGCTGACCTACGTCAAGCAGCGCCGGGCGGACGTGGGCGTGATCCTGATGACCGCGTACGCGTCGGTGGATACAGCCGTGCTGGCCATCAAGCGCGGGGCGTCGGACTACATCACCAAGCCGTTCACGACCGAGGAACTGCTGCTGAAGCTCAATCGGCTGCTCGCCCGGGGGACGTCGGAAGCCCTCGGCGACGGCAGCGTCGAGACGCTCGGCCGGCTGGTGGCCCAGAGCCAGGGAATGAAACGCCTGTTTCAACAGGTGCGGGCTGTCGCCGACTCGGAGCGGACGATTCTGATTCACGGGGAGAGCGGCACGGGCAAAGAGCTGATCGCCGAGGCGATTCACGCCCACAGCCGCCGGGCGAGCGAGCCGTTCGTGCGCTTCAGTTGTGCAGCCCTTCAGCCGTCGGTGCTGGAGAGCGAATTGTTCGGGCACGAGAAGGGGGCGTTCACGGGGGCGATTCGGCGGAAGGCGGGGCGGTTCGAGTTGGCGGACCGGGGGACGATCCTGCTGGACGAGGTGGACGACATTCCGCTCGAACTGCAGGTCAAGCTGTTGCGGGCGGTCGAGCAGCAGGAGTTCGAGCGCGTCGGGGGCGAGACGCCGGTGCACGTGGACGTGCGGCTCATCTGCGCGACGAAGCGGGACCTGCTGAAGCTGGTGCAGGAGGGGCGTTTCCGCGAAGACCTGTACTACCGGCTGAACGTGATCAGCCTGAACATCCCGCCGCTGCGCGAGCGGCCGGATGATGTGCCCGTACTGGCGCAGCATTTCGTGACGAAGCATGCTCTGCTGGTCGGCGAGCGGGCCGTGACGGTTTCACCGCACGCTCTGGACGAGCTGATGCGGCACCGCTGGCCGGGCAACGTGCGCGAGCTCGAGCACGTGGTGGAGCGGGCCCTGGCGTTCTGCGGCGGGGAGGAGATCCGCCCGGAGCACGTGCTGCCGTTGGGCAATGAGGCCAGCGAGTCGGCCGAGGCCTGGACGGGCATCGAGGCCACGGACAACGGCAAGCTGAGCCTGAGCGATACGATCGCGGATATTGAGCGGCGCATGATCCTGATGGCCTTGCGCCAGTCGGATGGGAACCAGGTTCGGGCCGCGCAGCGTTTGGGGATCCCGCGTACGACGCTGCGAGACAAGATGGCCAAGTACCGCATTCCTGGCGGCTAGGCCGCCGAGCGACACGCCAGACGCACGGTGCCGCAAGGGCACCTGGGGTCCGATGCGTTTGTTGGCGATGTAAGAGGAGTGTGCCCAGGGCGCGCCCGGATCGGTTGCCGGTGTACGGTAGCGGTCGATCTCCGTGTCGGTCGCCGGTCCGGAGAGAACCAAGACACTGGTGGGCGAGCCACCAGTGGCACCCGGCGAAAACGACACCGGTGGCCGGGCCATCGGTGACACTCGGCGCAGGTCACGCGCCGGTGATTGAAGGAGTGAGTATGTCCGGCGAGAAATACGCCTCGTTTGCACAACGCATCCGCGAGTACCACGCCATCTGCTCAGCGCAGGGCGTGCTGGAATGGGACCAGATGACCATGATGCCTGCGCAGGGCGCCCCCTGGCGGGCGGAGCAGATCGCGGCCATCGCCGGTCTGGCCCACGAGAAGCTGACCGATCCGGCGTTGGGCGAGGAGCTGGCGACCCTGACAAACGAGGCGGAGGCGGGCGGGCCGGAAGCGGCGACGAACGTGCGGGAGATGCGGCGTTTGTACGAGCGGGCGGTGCGCTTGCCGAAGCCGCTCGTGCAGGAGCTGGCCCGGACGACCTCGGTGGCGACGGACGTGTGGCAGGCGGCGCGGGCCGACGCGGACTTCCCGCGATTTGCGCCGCACCTGGAGCGTCTGCTCGAGCTGAAGCGCGAGGTGGCGGAACGGATCGGTTGGAAAACCGAGATGTACGACGCGCTGATGGACGAGTTCGAGCCCGGAGCCCGGGCCGCCGACGTGCAGCGCCTGTTCGACGCCCTGCGCGACGAGCTCGTGCCGCTGGCGGCGGCGCTGGCCGAAGCCCCGCGGCAGCCGAAGCTCAGCCTGCTGAAGCGGACCGCGCCGGTGGCCGGTCAGGCGGCGTTCAACCGCGTCGTGGCCGAGGCGATGGGTTTCGACTTCGCCGCCGGCCGGATGGACATCTCGACGCACCCCTTCTGCACGGGCTTCTGGCCGCGTGACGTGCGCATCACCACGCGCTACGACGAGCAGGCCGTGGGCCAGTCGCTGTTCGGCGTGATGCACGAGACGGGGCACGCCCTGTACGAGCAGGGGCTGAATCCCGAGCACGCCGGCACACCCATGGGCCAGCACGTCTCGCTCGGCATCCACGAGTCGCAGTCGCGGCTGTGGGAAAACCAGGTCGGTCGCTCGCGCGCCTTCTGGCAGCATTGGTTCCCCCGGTTCCAGCACCAGTTTCCGGCGTTCGCCGACGTGGCCGTGGACGACTGGTACTTCGCGATCAACGCCGTGCGGCCGTCGCTGATCCGCGTGGAAGCGGACGAGGTCACCTACGGGCTGCACATCATGCTGCGCTTCGACCTCGAGCGGCAGATGCTGGACGGCCGGCTGGCGGTGAAGGACCTGCCAGAGGCGTGGAGTGAGGGGATCCGGAAGCTTCTGTCGGTCACGCCCAATGATGACGCCGAGGGCTGCCTCCAGGACATTCATTGGAGCCTGGGCACGTTCGGCTACTTCCCGACGTACCAGCTCGGCAACCTGTACGCGGCCCAGTTCTTCGCCGCGGCGCGGCGGGCTCTGCCCGACCTGGACCAGCAGTTGGCGCGTGGGGAGTTGTTGTCGTTGCGGGAGTGGTTGCAGGAGAACATCCACCGGCACGGGCAGCGTTATCGGGCGGGCGAACTGGTCGAACGGGTGACGGGTCAGCCGCTGTCACACGGCCCGTTCATGGCGTATCTGAAGGCGAAGCTTTGCCCGCTGTACGGGCTGTAGCCTGGCCGGCGGTCGGTCGGGGTGCGCCTCAGCAGACCGCTTCGACGCTCTTGATCTCCGGAATGCGCTCGCGAACGTAGCGCTCGACGCCCATCTTGAGCGTCATGGCGCTGTGGGGGCAGCCGACGCAGGCGCCTTGCAGGCGGACGTGGACGACGCCGTCGGTGATACTGACCAGTTCGATGTCGCCGCCGTCGCCCTGGATGTAGGGGCGGATACTCTCGATGACTTCGGCCACGCGCTGCTGGAGCGAGCCGTCTGATGCGCTCTGGTCTGCCATGCTGAAGGTGCTCCGTGAGAAGAGGGAGCCGGCTCGCCGCCGGCGGTAACGCCGTCTGAGGGGAGCTTACAGAATGGCTTGCGGGAGGACAAGGATGGGGGTGCGGGGAGGGAGCGGCCGGCCGCGCAGGATGTGCGCGTGAACCTGATCTCTGTGGTCGGGAATGGCCGTTCGGGGGCGGGGTGGCACACATTGGCTCGTGCCTGGCGCAGCGATGGACGATACGAAAACTATCGAATTCGGGCACGCTTTGACCTTGTGCCCGGGTTCTCGGCCCCGCGCCGGGTGGCGGGGGCACATCCAACGGGTGCCTGTTGACGCGGACACGGCAGATCGGGCCCCGACCGGGCGACGTCGCCGGGCTAGGGGAGGTGCTGCGCGAATCGCGCGCACGCCAGGTCGCATGTTGCGAGGGTGGCCGTGGCAGCGATAGCTGCGACGCTGACGAGATGGTGGCGCTGGGCCGCGTGGCCGGTCCGGGTGTGTCTGCCCGCGCTGGCCACCGTAGTCCTCTTCGCCATCGTTCTTCTGCTGATCATGGTGCCGACGCTGGAGCGGAGCATCATCGAGCGGAAGAAGGAGACGGTGCGGCGGCTGACCGAGGCGGCCTGGAGTGTGCTGGCCGAATGTCACGCCGAGGAGCTGGCAGGGCGGGCGACACGGGAGGAAGCCCAGGCGGCGGCGATCGAACAGATCGACCATATGCGCTACGGCCCGGGCATGAAGGACTATTTCTGGATTAACGATACGGGGGCGCACATGGTGGCGCATCCGTACCGGCCGGACCTTGTCGGCCACGACCTGACCGACATGACCGATCCGGGTGGCAAGCGTCTGTTCGCCGTGGTCGCCGAGACCGGGCGCGATGGGGGCGAGGGTTTCGTCGAGTACCACTGGCAGCGGCTGGACGACAGCAGCCGGATTGAACCCAAGGTGTCCTATGTGAAGGGCTTTGCGCCGTGGGGCTGGGTGGTCGGCACCGGGCTGTACGTCGAGGACGTGAAGGCCGAGGTGGCGGCGCTGACCCGCAAGCTGATGCTACTCTCCTCGGGCATACTGGTGCTGGTGCTGCTGCTGTCGGGGTGGATCGTCTGGCAGATCGTGGCAGCCGAGCGGCGGCGGCGGCGGGCGGAGGAGGGTTTGCTCGCGGAACGTCGGCAGTTGCTGTCGATCTTCGACAGCATCGACGAGCCCATCTACGTCAGCGACCCGCGGACGTACGAGCTGCTGTACGCGAACGAGTCGTGCCGGCAGCGCTGGGGCGCTGAGACCGGCCAACCCTGCTACAAGACGCTGCACGGGCAGGACAGGCCGTGCCCGTTCTGCACGAACGCGGAGATCTTCGGGACGAACGCGGGGCGGATCCATGTGTGGGAGCTGCGCCGTCGGCAGGGGGACCGTTGGTACCGCTGCATCGATAAGGCCATCGACTGGCCGGGCGAGCAACTCGTGCGGCTGGAGATGGCGGTGGACATTACCGAGCGCAAACGGGCCGAGGACGAGTTGCAGCACCGCGTGCAGGAGACCACCGAAGCCCGGCGGCGGCTGGAGGTGCTGGTCAGCAACATCGCCGGCCGCGAGCGGCGCATGGTCGAGCTCAAACATGAGGTGAACGAGCTGCTGCTGGCGCTCGGGCGATCGGTGAAGTACCGGGCCCCGGAAGAGACGGCGGAGCTGCGGGCCGCCGCGGCACCCCAGACGTGAGGAAGACGGCCATGTCCGTGACGCTCTACTGGTTGCAGTGTGGCGGATGCGGCGGCGACAGCATGTCGCTGCTCGGCACCGAGTCGCCGGATCTCGTCGAAATGCTGGCCCTGGCGGACGTGCGCCTGCTGTGGCATCCGTCGCTGTCGTCGGCCACGCCGCAGGAGCACGAGGCGCTGCTGCAAGCCCTGTTGGATGGACGGAAGCCGCTGGACGTGTTGTGTCTGGAGGGGGCGATCGTCCGCGGACCGAGCGGCACAGGGATGTATGACCTGCATAACGGTAAGCCGAAGAAGGACCTGGTGGCCGGTTTGGCGCAGCGGGCGCGGCACGTCGTGGCCGTCGGCACCTGTGCCAGCTTCGGCGGCATCGGGGCCGGCGGAGAGATCGAAGCCTGCGGTGCGCAGTACCTCCGCTATGAGAAGGGCGGTTTTCTGGGGAAGTCGTTCACCGCCGGCAGCAGCCAGCCCGTGATCAACCTGCCCGGTTGCCCCTGCCACTGCGACGTGGTGGTCAGCGTGCTGGGCGCGCTGGCGGCGGGGGAGGACGTGGAGCTGGGCGAGTACAACATGCCCGAGCTGTGGTACGGCCTGCTCGTGCACCAGGGCTGCACGCGCAACGAGTACCACGAGTACCGCGTCGAGGAGCAGGACTTCGGCGAGAAGGGCTGCCTGTTCTTCCACATGGGCTGTCACGGGCCGCTGGTGTACGGGCCGTGCAACAAAGTGCTGTGGAATCGGCGAAGCTCGAAGACGCGGGCCGGCGTGCCCTGCTTCGGCTGCACGCGGCCGGACTTCCCGCAGGCCTACCCCTTCTTCCGCACCGAGAACATCGAGGGGATCCCGAAGCAGCTTCCGGACGGCGTCGACCGGGCGCATTACCTGGCCTACAAAGGCATGGCCGCGGCGGCCGCACCGCAACGGCTGAGGGTACGCAAGACCCGCGTATAGGATAGGGAGCCTCTCGTGACCGAGACCATCGCTTGCACAGCGCCGCCGGATGTGGTCCGGAAGACGAAGACGCTGAACGTGCCGCTGAACCGCGTCGAGGGGGACCTGGAGATCCGCGTCGCTTTGGAGGACGGCCGGGTCGCCGACGCCTGGAGTGCGGGCACGATGTACCGCGGGATCGAGAACATGCTCGTCGGCCGCGGGGCGCTCGACGGGTTGGTCATCACGCCGCGCGTCTGCGGCATCTGCACGACGGCGCATCTGACGGCGGCGGCGAAGGCCCTGGACGCCATCTCCGGCGCGCAGTTGCCGCCGGACGCGGTGCGCATCCGCAACGTGGCCCTGATGACCGAGCTGGTGCAGAGCGACGTCCGGCAGCCGGTGCTGATGTTCATGGCGGACTTCGCCGGGGCGTGGCACGCGGAAGAGCCGCTGCATGCCGAGGCCGTCCGGCGGTACGCCCCGCTGAAGGGCGAGACGGCGATGGAGGTGATCCGCGAGACGAAGAAGGTGATCGAGATTGTGGCCATCCTCGGTGGGCAGTGGCCGCACTCATCGTACATGGTGCCCGGCGGCGTGGTCACGCTGCCCAACGCTGCCGACCTGCAGCAATGTCGCCAGTTGCTGGCGAGCTATCGAGCCTGGTACGAGCGGCGGATCCTGGGCTGCTCGCTGGAGCGCTGGCAGGCGGTGGCCAGTGCGGCGGACCTGGAGGCGTGGCTGGCAGAAAGCACCGCCCATCGCGACAGCGACCTCGGCTTCTTCATCCGTTATGGGCGGCAGCTCGGGCTCGAGCAGATCGGCGGCGGGTACGGGAACTTCCTGAGCTTCGGCGGGCTGGACCTGCCGGCGGGGACGGCGGTGTCGCCGTGGGTCGCGGGGCAGGCCGGTCTGCTGCCGGCGGGGTATGCCGACGGCAACGGCGTGCAGCCGTTCGCCCAGGAGCTGGTGAGCGAGCACGTGGCGCACTCGTGGTTCATGGATTACGCCGGCGGGCGGCACCCGTTCGAGGGGGAGACGCGGCCGTACGCTACGGGTGGCGAAGGGACGAAATACTCGTGGGCCAAGGCGCCGCGCTACAGCGGTCAACCCGCGGAGGTCGGGCCGCTGGCGGAGATGATCATCGCCGGCCGGCCGCTGTTTGCAGACCTGGTGCGCCGTAACGGACCGAACGCGCTGGTTCGCGTGCTGGCCCGGCTGGTGCGGCCGGCGGAGCTGTTCGAGCCGCTGGCGTGCTGGCTGCGCGAGATCGAGGTGGACGGCACGTACTACGTGTCGGCGGGGCAGATCGGCGCCGGCCGGGGCTGCGGCCTGACGGAGGCGACGCGCGGGGCGCTGGGGCACTGGGTCGAGATCGCTGACGGGCGGATTCAGCGTTACCAGATCATCACACCGACGGCGTGGAACGGCTCGCCACGGGATGCGGGTGATGTGCGCGGTCCGTGGGAGGAAGCGCTGGTCGGCACACCCGTGCGGGATCCGGCAAGCCCGGTGGAGCTGGGCTACGTGGTGCGGTCGTTCGATCCGTGCCTGGTGTGCACGGTGCACACGGTGCGGGTGCGGCCGGGACGAGGAGGATAACCGGGCATATGCCGATGCGTGCGGGTGAGACAGAACGACGGACGATCAGCGACCTGCTGCGCGAGAACGAGGAGCTGCGCGGGGAGGTGCGCGTCGCCCGCCGGGCTTCGGACATCACCGCGCAGCTCGTCGTGCAGCAGTTCGTCAAGATCGAGGAGATTCTCGCCCGCCTGGAGCAGAAGGCCCGGGCCGAGCAGGAGCTGGGCCGGCAACTGGCGGAGAAGCTGCGCGAGTCGGAGGAGCGCGAGACCGAATTGGCCCGCGATCGGCAGCGCCTGGCGGAGATGCAGATCGTCACCATCAACATGATGGAGGACATCACCGCGGCCCGCGAGGCGGCCGAGGCGGCCACGCGGGCGAAGAGCGAATTCCTGGCCAACATGAGCCACGAGATCCGCACGCCGATGACCGCCATCCTCGGCTTCCTGGACCTGATCAACGAGGGCTGCGCCGGCACGTGCGAGTTCGGGGCCGTCGAGCGGCAGCAGCACATCGACACGATCTCGCGCAACGCCGAACACCTGCTGGAGATCATCAACGGCATCCTCGATTTGTCGAAGATCGAGGCCGGCAAGCTCGAGCTGGACCAGCGGCCGTGCTCGCCTGTGCAGCTCGTGGCCGACGTGCAGTCGCTGATGCAGGTGCGGGCCGACCAGGCGGGGCTGCGGCTGACCACGGAGTTCGTCGGGCCGATGCCGGTGACGGTGTGCAGCGACCCGATGCGCATCAAGCAGGTCCTGCTCAACCTCGTGGGTAACGCGATCAAGTTCACCGAGGTGGGCGAGGTGCGCCTGGTCGTCTCCCTGATCACCGGTGGCCTGGACGGGCCGGCGGCCGAACCCCTGCTGCAATTCGACGTGGTCGATACCGGCATCGGCATGAACCCCGAGCAGGTGGAACGGCTCTTCCAGCCCTTCTCGCAGGCGGACTCGTCGACGACGCGGCGCTTCGGCGGGACCGGCCTGGGCCTGACCATCAGCAAGCGGCTCGCCGGCCTGCTGGGTGGCGACATCCGCGTCGAGAGCTTCCCCGGCCGCGGGAGCACCTTCCACTTCACCATCGCCACCGGCCCGCTGGACGGCGTCGAGCTGATCCAGCAACCTTCGACGGCCGTGCGGCGGCGGCCGGGAGGAGCGGCGCGGCCACCGCGGCCGTCGGTCGCCGACGGTCGGCTCGAATGCCGGATCCTGCTCGCCGAGGACGGGCCGGACAACCAGCGGCTCATCTCGGCGATCCTGCGGAAGCTGGGGGCGGAGGTCACCGTCGCTCCCGACGGCGGCGTCGCCGTGGAGCAGGCGCTGATGGCTCGCGAGGCAGGCCGCCCCTTCGACGTGATCCTGATGGACATGCAGATGCCGGTGATGGACGGCTACGGGGCCACGCGCGCCCTGCGCGACCAGGGATACGAGGAACCGATCATTGCCCTGACGGCCCACGCCATGGCCCAGGACCGCGATCGTTGCATCACCGCCGGCTGCACCGATTACGCCTCGAAGCCGATCGACCGCACGATGCTGGTTGAGACCATCCGCCGCCACCTGCCGCAACCCGCTCCGTCCGATCCGATTCCCTGAACAAACGACAGGTAGTATCCGCCATAAGAAACGCCGGCGGGGCAAGTGCGCCAGACGGGATTCGAACCCGTACTTGGAGGATTTTAAGTCCTCTGCCTCTGCCATTTGGGCTACTGGCGCTGGTGACGCAAAGCCGTAGCGACGGCGCCCATTCTACGCGTTCGGCGCAGCGCGCACAGCGGGATCGGCCGGCGGCGGGGTGGTCGGCCGGCGGCGGGGCGGTTACCCTGCGTCAGGCGGCGCCGGGCGTGCGGTGCCGCAAATGACGTCATGGCTGTTTTGGGGTGTTCACCATGAGCGGTCGCTTTCACGCCTTGCTGGTAATCGTTTTGTCGATGTCGGTGGCGGGTCTCTCGGGGTGCGCGCTCGGGCCGACGGCATTGCGCGTCAGCCGGACCGCCTATAACGAGGCCGTGCAGCGCACTACGGCCGAGCAACTGCTGCTGAACCTCGTGCGCCTGCAATATCGCGAGGCGCCGCTGTTCCTCGAAATGGGCAATATCGCCACGCAGTTCACCTTCGAGGGCGGCGGCAGCATCGGTCAGACGATCAACCAGAACATCCCGCGCGAGGAGCCGACGCCGGATGTCTGGGAATGGGGCGCGAACGTCGGCTACCGCGAGCAGCCGACGCTGACCTTTTCCCCGCTGCAAGGGGACGATTTCGTGCGGCGGCTGCTGTCGCCGGTGTCGCTGGACAGCATGCTGCTGCTGACGCGTTCGGGCTGGCGGATCGACCGCGTGCTGCGGATCTGCGTGCAGCAGATGAACGGATTGGACAACGCCTCGAACGCGTCCAGCCCGACGCCGCAACTGGCCCCGGAGTTCGAGGACCTGGCCCGGGTCAGCGAGGCCCTGCGCGATTTGCAGAAAGAGCGGCTGCTGGAATTGACCACCGAGCTGCGCTACCGCGCCGTGGAAGAACTGCCAGTCCGGACCGAGCTGACTCAGGAGGACGTGCTGGGGGCGGAGAAGGCGGGATACGTGTTTCGGCCGGCGGATGGCGGCGGATACGTGCTGTGCAAGCCGGTGTACGAGGTCGTGTGGCGCATTCCCCTCGACCGTCGTTCGGCCGAGGTGCAGGCGGCGGTCGAGCTGCTCGGGTTGGATGCGAACGAGACGGAGTACGTGGTCGAGGGACAGGGCAGCAGCGCCGCCCTGGTGTCCACGATGCCGGCGAGCAAGAAGATCCGGCTGGAGACACGTTCGCTGTTGGGGACGCTGTTCTACCTGTCGCAGGGGATCGATGTGCCCGAGGCGCATCGGCGGGCGGGCGTCGTGACCACGACGGTGCGGGCGGACGGCGAGCCGTTCGACTGGTCGGACGTGATGGGCGACCTGCTGCACGTGCGTTCGCAACGGCTGCCGCCGAAGAACGCGGCTGTGGCGGTGCTGTACCGCGGGTATTGGTTCTACATCGACGATGCCGACCTGTCGTCGAAATCGACGTTCGCCCTGCTGGGGCAGTTGTTCGCGTTGCAGGCCGGCCAGGAAGCGCTGAGCGGCCCGGTGCTGACGTTGCCGATCGGCGGTTGAGCGCGGGAGTCGGCGGCACTGGTGGGCAAGCCACCAGTGGCACCCGAGCATCATCCAGGATTCACGGACCCAGAGAGGTATACACCATGGCCGTGGTGGTCGCGGATGAGACACAGGCGCCGGAATTCCCCAGGCAATACGTGGCGGCGGATGCCGACCTGGGCGACTGGGCCGTCGCCGAGCGCTATTACCGCGAGTTGCTGGAGCGCCCGGTATCGACGGACGCCGAGGTGGAGAAGTGGCTCATCGACGCCGGCGAATTGGAGGCCGGCCTCGACGAGGAGCGGGCCCGCCGCTACGTCGCCAGCACCTGCCACACCGACGATCCCTCGACGCAGCAGCGCTACCTGGAGTTCATCGAGCACGTGCACGCGGCGGCCCGGCCGTGGCATGACAAGCTCGAGCGCCGGCTGATCGAGCTGGCCGAGCGTTACCCGTTGCCGCCGCGGCGCTATGAGGTCTTGCTGCGCAGCGCCCGCAACGCCGTCGCCCTCTATCGCGACGCGAACGTGCCGCTGGAGACCGAAGACGCCCGCTTCACCACCGAGCATCAGCAGATCACCGGGGCGATGACCTGTCAGTACGAGGGTCGCGAGCAGACCCTACCCGAGATGGTCCGTTACCTGGAGGAGCCGGACCACCGCGTGCGCGAGGAGGCCTGGCGGCTCGTCGCCGACCGCTGCCAGCAGGACGCGACGCGGCTGGACGACCTGTACGTGCGGATGGTGCAGCTCCGCCGAAAGATGGCCGAAAACGCGGGCTGCGCCGACTACCGCGATTACATGTTCAAGCGCATGGAGCGCTTCGACTACACGCCCGACGACTGCCTGCGCTTCCACGACGCCATCGAGGAAATCGTCGTGCCGGCCGTCAGTGAACTGGCCCGGCGGCGACGCGAGAAGCTGGGTTTGGCGTCGCTACGGCCCTGGGACATGCAGGTCGACATCGAGCAGCGCCCACCGCTACGGCCGTTCGAGACGGTGGACGAGCTGATCGAAGGCTGCCGGCGGGTTTTCCACAACGTGCATCCTGAACTGGGCCGCGTGCTGGAGACGATGCGCGACCGCAGGCTGCTCGACCTCGCCAGCCGTTCGGGCAAGGCACCCGGCGGCTACCAGGAGACGTTCGACGAGCAGCGCGTGCCGTTCATCTTCATGAATGCCGTCGGCACGGACAACGACGTGCGCACGCTGCTGCACGAGGGCGGCCACGCCTTCCACACCTGGGCCTGCCGCAACGAGCCGCTGCCGGCGTACCGCAGCGCCAACATCGAGTTCGCCGAGGTGGCCTCGATGGGCATGGAGTGCCTGGCTTTGCCGCACCTGCCGCTCTTCTTCGGCGACGACACGGGCCGGGCCACGCGGCAGTTCTTCGAGCGCCTCGTCCGCTTCTTCCCGTACATGGCCTGCGTCGACGCTTTCCAGCATCACGTCTACACGCACGTGGACGACGGCCTGGAAAGCTGGAAGGACTACTGGCAGGGCCTCACCCGCCGGTTCACGCCGGACATCGATCTCGGCGGCCTCGAAGTGTACGACCGCCACGGCTGGCAGCGCAAGCTGCACGTGTTCCAGGTGCCGTTCTACTACGTTGAGTACGGCATCGCCCAGCTCGGGGCACTCCAGGTGTGGCTGAACTCGCGGCGGGACTACGATGAGGCGGTGGCTTTGTACCGCTACGGGCTGACTCTGGGCGGCTCGCGGCCGCTGCCCGAGCTGTTCGCCGCCGCCGGCTGCCGGTTCGACTTCTCGGCGGCGACGCTTCGCCCACTGATCGAGGCGGTGATGGAGCAGCTCGCCGAGGGCTAGGGGGCCGTGGGAACGGCCACTGGCCGCCGGCCGGGTGAGCGAGTATCTTCCGATCGTCAGGATTGGCGACGGCCGTCGCGCAGCGAAAAAAAAAACACCGGCACTGGTGGACAAGCCACCAGTGGCACCCGGTGTGTCGGCCGTCGCATGGCAGGATGCCATCGTCAGGAACGGAGCCCGAGGGACGGAGCCCAGGAGGTGTTACGTGCGGTACTCGCAGCGGAAGCGGCGGAATCGGTTCGTTATCCCGGTCGTATTGCTGGTGGTCGCGGGTGCGGTCGGCGGATGGTGGTATTCCGGCGGATTGCGCTCGGTCTGGCCGGCCAGTGCATCGGCCGTCAGTGAGACGCCGCCCGCGGAACCGGCTCCGCAGGAAGAGAAGCCGATCGTGGTGACCTTGCCGGAGGCCGGCGATCAGACGGTCGCGGCCGCGCCGGATTATTCGGAAGATGAAGTGCTGGAACCAGTCGGGCAGGTGCTGCCCGGGCTGACGCTCGCCGAGACGGACGATCCGCCGGCCACTCCGCCTTCAGCAACGAATGAGCCCGCCGGCGATTCGACCGGCAATCCGGCGATCGAGGCTTTGCAGCGGCGGATGAAGGCCGGCGAGACGCTGGCGGCTCGCAGCGGGCTGAACGCGATGCTGACGGAGAACCTGCCGCGAGCGGACAAGGCCGAAGTGCGGCGGCTGCTGACCGAACTCGGCGAGCAGACGATCTTCTCCCGGCGTTGCATACCGGGCGATCCGCTGGTGGGCGATTACGTGGTGCAGTCGGGCGACGCGCTGGTGCGCATCGGTCGCGAATACCACGTGCCGGCCGAGACGCTGATGCGCATCAACGGCATCAGCGATCCGCGGCTGTTGCGGGCCGATCAGAAGATCAAGGTGCTGCGCGGGCCGTTCCACGTGCGGATCGAGAAGTCCGACTTTCGCATGGACGTGTACTTGCAGGACCAGTACGTGCGCAGCTTCCGCGTCGGTCTCGGCGCCGATCAGGGCACGCCCGAGGGACAGTGGCGCGTGAAGGAGCGTCTGGAGAACCCGACGTATTACCCGCCGGCCTCGGCCGAGGTGAAGCGCGTGATTCCGCCGGGCGATCCGACGAATCCGCTGGGCGGGCACTGGATCGGACTGGAAGGGGTCAGCGGCGACGCCGTGGGCCGCGTCGGTTACGGCATTCACGGGACGATCGAGCCGGACTCGATCGGCAAGGCCGTCTCGATGGGTTGCGTGCGCATGCGCAACGAGGATGTGGCGCTGTTGTACGCGCTGCTACTGCCTGGTGAATCGACGGTGACGATCGTGCCATGAGCGACGGCTTGGATACCTGGGCGATCGTCGAGACGGGGTTTGACGTCCGCCACAACCGGCACTACGAGGGCCTGCTGGCTATCGGCAGCGGACCGCTCCAGCAGCGCGCCTCGCTCGAAGAGGGGCTCAGCGACGACCCGCAGGACCGCGAGTTCCTGCGCGTCATGGGCAACGTCACCGTCGAGGTCCCGCCAACGTTCAAGAGCCGCGTGGGCACCTACCTGCCGGGCGTGACCGGCCCGCATCCGACCTGCGGCGACGAGCTCATCAACCTGCCGGCGTTGCACGGCCTCGTGCTCTACTCGGGCAACGAGCGGCTCGACATGGAGCGCAGCCGCATCGAGGCGTACGAGCGGCGGCTCGATCTGCGCTGCGGCCGCCTGCGCCGCACGTTCATCTGGCACACGCAGCGCGGGGCGGCCGTGCGGGTCAGCTTCGAGCGTTTCATCAGCGCCAGTCGGCGGCACGTGATGGCCCTGCGCTGCCGCCTGGAGCATGTCTCCGGACCGGCGGCGGAAGTGCGGCTGTTCGGCACGCTCGACGCTGATGTGCGCACCAACGGCTTCGACCACTTCACGTCCGTGAACCTCACCGGCGAGCACGCCCCCGTCACCGCCGAGGTGCGCACCAACGGCGGTGATCTCGTCGCGGCGGCGGCGCTGCTGACGTCGGAAGCCGGCATCGTCTGGAACATCGAGACCGGCGCCCGCTGGGCGGCGGTGAGCGGGCTGTGCGTGCTCGAGCCGGGCACCGCGGCGACGGTCTGCAAGTTCGCGGCGATGACCTCGTCGCGGCACGTGCAGGGCTCACCGCTGGACGCCGCCCGGAACCTCGCCTGGCGGGCGGCGGGCGACGGCTACGACCGGCTGGCCGCCGAATCGGACGAGGTGTGGCAGCAGCGCTGGGCGGCGACGGACGTCGACATCGACGGCGACGAGCGCAGCCAGCTCGGTCTGCGGGCCGGGCTGTATCACCTGATGCGGGCGGCGGTCGAGCACGACGCCCGCGTGGCCATCGACCCGAAGGCCGCGGCCGGCGAGGCTTACTGCGGCCGCTACTTCTGGGACACCGAGCTGTTCATCCTGCCCGTCTTCCTGTACACACGGCCGGACGTGGCCCGCGCGCTTGCGGGGTATCGGCTGGCTTCGCTGCCTGGCGCCCGGCGGAACGCCCAGCGGTACGGCTACGCCGGCGCACGCTACGCCTGGGAGGCCAGCCCATCCGGCGACGAGCATTGCCCCAACTGGCAATACGCCGACCACGAAGTGCACGTGACGGCGGACGTGGCGTACGGCCTGTGGCACGCACATCTTGTGTCGCCGGCGGATGTGCCGCTGCTCGTGCGGGCGACCGAAGTGCTTAGCGAGGCTTCACGCTACTGGGCGGATCGCGTCTCGCGGCCGACGGGCGGCGTAGCGGCCGACCTCCGCGTCGGCCGTCGGTTGTCGGGAAGTGAGGGCACTGGTGGGCAAGCCACCAGTGGCACCCCGCACGCCGGCGACGAGTGCGAGCTGTTGCTGGTTATGGGCCCCGACGAGTACACCCCCTTCAGCCGCAACAACGCCTATACCAATTACATGGTGGCTACGACGCTACGGCTCGTGGCGCGGGCCTGGCAGGAGCTGGAGGCGACGAGCCCCGCCGATGCGCAGCGCTTGCGCGACGAATTGCAGTGGCGACCGGACGAGGCGGCGCGCGTGGCGGAGATCGCCGACAAGCTGCCGTGTCCGTACGACGCCAGTCGGCGGCTCGTGTTGCAGTCGGACGACTTCTTCACGCTCGAACCGTTCGATTTCGACCGTTGGTGGCCGGATCGCTCGGTGCCGGTGGGACGCGCGGTCAGCCAGGAGCGGCTGTATCGCAGTCAGGTGCTGAAGCAGGCGGACGTGGTGTTGCTGATGACGCTGTTTCCGCACGAGTTTGGCGAAGATGAGCAGCGTGTGGCGTACGACACGTATGCCCCGCTGACCTCGCACGATTCGAGCCTGAGCCGCCCGACGCACGCCCTGCTGGCCGCTCGCCTCGGCCGCGAGCAGGAGGCCCTGCGGCTATGGGACGAATCGGTCGCGCTCGATCTGGCGCCCGACGCCGCTACGGACGGCGTGCATGCAGCCGGCGCAGGCGGGCTGTGGCAGGCGGCCGTCCTCGGCTTCGGCGGCGTACGCACCCGAATGCAGGCCGACCGATTGATGATCGAGCCGCGTCTGCCCGAGCGCTGGCGAACGCTGCGGTTCCCGCTCGTCTGGGACGGGCAGCCTTTGCGCGTGGCGATCACGACCGACCGGGTCACCATCACGCACCAGGGGACCTCGCCGGTGGAGGTGACGGTCTTTGGGCGGGCGGCGACGCTGGAGGCGGGGAGCGAGCAGTCGTTCTCCCGGCCGGCAACGTCCTAATGCGCGCGGGGCGGGACGAAACATATTCGCGACAGCCGGGGGCGCGTGTACAATTCATATGTGGTCTGGTCATCAGGGATGCGGAGTGGTTTGCCCGCTGCGGGCAAAGGAGCACACTGCTGAATCTGCGGTTTGCGGCCGGTCTTAGCGATCGATCAGCTCCTCTGGCAGTGCTGAGGACTGGCGCGTGTCGTTGAGTCCGCGTGAAGAACTCTCGGTCCATCGGGAGCGCGCCCTGCTGGTCGGGGTGCTGCTGGGGGATGCACCTCTCGTAGACGATCCCGTGGCGGAACTGGCCGAGCTGGCCGAATCCGCCGGCGCCATTGTGGTCACCCGTGTCGTGCAACGTCGAAAGGCGATGCATCCGGCGACGTGCGTGGGCAAGGGCAAGCTGGAGGAGCTTCGCCAGCGGGCGGATGCCTACGACGTCGACGTCATCATATTTGATAACGACCTCACCCCTTCGCAGATCCGCGAAATCGAGAAGGCGACCGAGCGCAAGGTGCTCGATCGCAGCGAGTTGATTCTGGACATCTTCGCCAGCCGCGCGCGCACGCACGAAGCACGCTTGCAGGTCGAATTGGCCCAACTCGAATACACAGCACCGCGTCTGCGCGGCATGTGGACGCACCTGGAGCGCATCGCCGGTGCGGGCGGTGCGACCGGCGTCGGGGCGGTGGGCGGTATCGGCACGCGTGGTCCGGGCGAAAGCCAGATCGAGATCGACCGCCGACTCGTGAGCAAACGGCTGGCGGCGCTGCGCGAGCAACTGGTGGCGATCGACCGGCGGAAAGTGCGCGAGGTGCGAGCCCGCCGCGAGTTTTTCAACGTTTCGCTCGTCGGCTACACCAACGCCGGCAAGAGCACGCTGATGAACGCCGTGACCGGCGCGGGCACGCTGACAGAGGATCGGCTGTTCGCGACGCTGGACACGCTCACGCGGAAATGGTCGCTGGGCGGCGGACGATTCGTGTTGTTGTCAGATACGGTCGGCTTCATCCGAAACCTGCCGCACCACCTGGTGGCCTCGTTCCGGGCGACGCTGGAGGAGGCGATCCACGCGGATCTGCTGCTGCACGTCGTGGATGCGGCGAATCCGGAAGCGCTGGCGCAGATTGAGGCGGTGCAGAGCGTGTTGACGGAGCTGGGCGTCGGCGAAAAACGCTCGGTGCTCGTGCTGAACAAGGTGGACGCGGTCGAGGACGCCGCGCTGCTGGCCGTGCTGCGGAACAAGTATGAGGACGCGGTGTCGATTTCGGCGCGGACCGGGGCGGGGCTGACCGAATTGGCCGACGTGGTACGGGCCTGCACGCATGGTGAGCAGAGCCGGGTGACGCTTTCGGTGCCGGCGGGCGCGGGGCGGGCCCTCCAGTTCCTGGAGCGGTTCGCGGAAGTCCTCGATCGCCGCTACGAGGATGGCCGGGCGATCCTGGACGTGCGGATCGCGCCGCGCGTGCTGGAGCATTTGCACGGACTGGTTCGCGACGTGCGCCACAGCAGCGCGGTACCGGACGCGGACTGACGGTCGCAATCTGGTTTGTGGAATAAACGGGCGGGGGATAGCCCGATAATGGTGCCATTGTCGCCGGGCAGGCGGCGGCGGGGCGGGAAGCGTCGTGGTGGGGGCCGACTCAATTCAACAGCGGTGTTCGGCGGAACGATAACTCCATGGACAGCCGGTTCGGCTCCGGACGGCGGGTAGCGCCGGTTCATGACTGGGTGTGCGCGTGCTGTCGAAACGCTGATTCGGCGCGCCCGTGCCTTCGCGGGCCCTTTCTTGTGGCGTGTGCCAATGCAGCGTGCGAAATAGGGGAGCCGCAAGCTCCCAGCGGCGCCAGGACGCCGAGTGGTACGGGCGTTTACTGGCGGTTGTTCTGAGACCCGTGCCCCAAGGCGGCACCTGGCTTTCGAGACGACCATGCCAACAGAGACGATGAAGGCCGCGATTGATGGACTGGTGGAGGCGCTCTCGACTCCTCTGGAGCGCAACGACCTGGGACGGCTGGCCCGTATGCACTCCTTCTGCCAGGCGCTTGGGGAGGAGCCGGTTGAAGGTGCGCAGGTCGCCGTGCCGCCCCTGGCGATCGCGCTGCTGACGCTGCTGGAAAAGACCATTCTCGACGAAGCGGCCCAGCCGGAAGAGGGTTTGGCGCTCGTTCCCGACGCGGTGGGTCTGCTGCGCGCCGCCAGCGAAGGCGAGACTGTAGACTACGAGCCGATGGTCGGCCGGCTGCAAGCGACGGCCGGCGGGGCGGCGGTGAGCGCGCCGGCTGCGAAGCCCGCGCCTGCTCCCGCGCCCGCTCCTGCTCCGACACCTGCTCCTGCGCCCGAGCCCGTCGCCCCGGCAGCGCCTGCGCCCGAGCCTGTCGCGGCGGCCACGCCCGCGCCAGCCCCCGCACCCGAGCCGGTTGCGGCTCCGGCGCCCGTCGTCGAAGCGGCACCGGTGCCCGCGCCCGTGGCAGAAGCCGCGTCGCCGCCGCCACCGCCGGCGGGTGAGTCCCGCTACGTCAGCGAGCCGCTGATCATTGACCTCGACGAGAGCGAGCACCTTCAGGGCTTCATCGAGGAAAGCCGGGAGCACATGGACTCGATCGAGGTGGCCCTGCTGGACGTCGAGCAGGATACCTCGGACACGACCAAGATTGATGAGCTGTTCCGGCCCTTCCACACGATCAAGGGTATCGCCGGGTTCCTGAACCTGCGCGACATCAACCGCCTCACGCACGAGGTGGAAACGATCCTGGACATGGGCCGCAAGAACGCGCTGCAAATCACGTCGGCGACGATCGATCAGATCTTCGCCGCCGTGGACGTGCTCAAGAGCCAGATTGCGGCACTGCGCAACCACCTGGCCGAGCCGCAGGGCGAGGTGTGCCCGCAACCAGACATTGCCGACATCATGGCCCGTCTGCGGGCCATCGCGCGGGGCGAAGCGGCCCCGGCGGCCGAGCCGACGATGCCCGCCGAGCCGGAAGCGGCCGTGGCGCCCGAGCCGGTGGTGGCGCCGAAGATCGGCGACATGCTGGTCGCGCAGGATGCGGTCACCACGGACGAGGTGGAAGACGCGCTGGCCGTACAGGCCGGTGAGGCCGCGCCGTCACGCAAGCTCGGCGAGATTCTCGTGGAGCGCGGCGCCGCCTCGCGCAAGCAGGTGGACCGGGCCGTTACCGAGCAGGCCAGTGGGAAGACCGTGATCGACACGACCATCCGTGTCGAGACGGGCAAGCTGGACACGCTCGTGGATGCCGTGGGCGAATTGGTCATCGCCCAGACGATGGTGAACCTCAGCGACGCCATCCGCGGCAGCAGCGACGCCAAGCTGCTGCGCGACGTGTCGCAGGTGACCAAGATCGTCCGCGACGTCCAGGAAACAGCGATGAGCCTGCGGATGGTCCCGGTCGGCGGGACGTTCCAGAAGATGAAGCGGCTGGTGCGCGACGTGGCCCGCAAGGCGGGCAAGCAGGTCGAGCTGCACATCAGCGGCGAGGACACCGAGCTGGACAAGACGGTGATCCAGCAGATCGCCGACCCGCTGGTGCACATGGTGCGCAACGCCGTCGACCACGGCGTGGAGATGCCCGAAGAACGGCGGGCGGCCGGCAAGCCGGAGATCGGCAACGTGTACCTCGACGCCCATCACCAGGGCGACTCCATCGTCATCGAGGTGTGCGACGACGGTCACGGGCTGGACCCGCAGAAGCTGATCGCCAAGGGCATCGAGCGCGGCCTGATCGCCCCGGACGAGTCCCTGACCGACCAGCAGGCCTTCGCCCTGACGCTGCATCCGGGGTTCTCGACCGCCGCCAAGGTGACCGACATCTCGGGGCGCGGCGTCGGCATGGACGTGGTGAAGCGCAACATCGATCAACTGCGCGGCAAGATCGAGATCCAGTCGGAGCTGGGGCAGGGCACGACGTTCCTCATCCGCCTGCCGCTGACGCTGGCCATCATCGACGGCATGATCGTCCGCGTGGGCGCCGAGCGGCTGATCGTCCCCACGATCCTCATCGACCAGTCGCTGCGGCCGCAGGCCAACCAGATCACCACCGTGCAGCGCCGCGGAGAGATGCTGCAGGTACGCGGCGAATTGTGTCCGCTCATCCACCTTGGACAGCTCTTCGGCTACACGGGGCGGACCAACCCGTGCCGGTCGCTTGTGGTCGTCGCCCACTGCGAAGGCAGCAAGATCGGCATGGTCGTGGACGAGCTGATCGGACAGCAGCAAGTCGTCATCAAGTCTCTGACGGACAGCTTCAAGCAGGTGGCCGGTGTATCCGGGGCGGCGATCCTGGGTGACGGCCGCGTGGGGCTGATTCTCGAGCCCACCGGGCTGCTGAAGCTGTACAGCCAGTGGCGCAGCGGAACGATCTCCGGCGGGGGTCCGGTCACCGGAATGGTGCCCGAAGACGAGTTGAGCAACGTGGAGGAGCCGGCGGCGGAGGAGCCGTCGGAGTTCGCGGACAGCATGCAAGGCGCCGAGGTGGTGCCGAGCCTTGTCTAGGAGATACCCATGGCAGCTGTAGCTGAAGCTCAGCAGAAACGCGCGATGGCCCTCGGCGGCAAGTACCTGACGTTCTGCCTGGCCGACGAGGAATATGGGGTGGAGATCCTGAAGGTCCGCGAGATCATCGGGATCATGGACATCACCGCCGTGCCGCAGATGCCCGAGCACGTCAAGGGCGTGATCAACCTGCGGGGCAAGGTGATCCCCGTGATCGACCTGCGCCTGAAATTCGGGATGGAGCAGGCCGACTACACCGACCAGACCTGCATTGTCGTCGTGGACGTGGGCACGCTCGTTGGCGTGATCGTCGACACCGTGCAGGAAGTCCTGGACATCACCGACGCGCAGATCGATCCGCCGCCGCCGCTGGGCGCCTCGGTGGACACGAGCTTCGTGCTGGGCATGGGCAAGGTCAAAGAGGATGTGAAGATCCTCCTGGACATTGACCGGGTGCTGGCGGCGGAGGAGTTGAAGGAGATCGAGGAGTCGCTGGAGAGCTGAGGCTCTGATCGTCGCCGTGGCCGGTAGCCCGGGCGACGCTGGTTTGCAGACATAGAGTGTTTGGCGCGCTGCGCCATGGACGTGCCAGGTCGAGCGCCCTCCGCCGCGTCGGCGGACGGGCGTGACCGGCCTGGTCGGAAGAGCGCTATGGGGATGGTGGTCGTAGACATCGCCGACTTCGCGGTCTCCGCGGACCCGGCCGCCGGCTTGATCACGTACTCGCTGGGTAGCTGCCTGGGTGTGAGCATCTGGGACCCGGTGGTGCGTGTCGGCGGCATGCTGCACTACATGCTGCCGGAGTCCAGCCTGTCGCCGGAGAAGGCGAAGTCGAACCCGGCCATGTTCTGCGACACCGGAATTCCGCGGCTGTTTCGGGCTGTCTACGAATTGGGTGGGGTAAAGAGCCGCCTGGTCGTGAAGGTGGCCGGGGGATCGCAACTGCTCGATGACAACGGCACGTTCAACATCGGCAAGCGAAACTACCTGGCCTTGCGCAAGATCTTCTGGAAGAACGGTGTGATGATCAGCGGTGAGGATGTCGGAGGTTCCGTCAGCCGCACCGTGAAACTGCATATCGCGACGGGACAGGTCACCGTCAAGACGCGCAACCAGGAGGTGCCCCTGTGAGCATTCAGAGTCTGGACCACCTGGTCGAGCAGGTCAAACAGGTGCCACGCCTGCCGGACACGGCCATGCGCCTGGTCAGTGTGCTGGGCGATCCGGGGAGTTCCGTCCAGGACATCGTGGAGACCATCCGCTACGACCAGACCGTCACCGCTGAGATTCTCCGACTGTGTAACTCCGCCTACTTCGGCCTGGCTCGGCGCGTGAATTCGCTCGACGAGGCCATTCGCCTACTGGGCACGGCCAAAGTGCTGCAACTGGCGATGTCCGCACAGGTGCAGCCGGTGCTGAACAAGCCGCAGGAGGGGTACGGTCTGGCCCCGGGGTCGCTCTGGGAGCACTCCGTCGCCGTGGCGCTCGGCTGCCGTGATCTGGCCCGCCGGGTCGGCGCCGGCGATCTGGGGCTGTCTTTCACGCTCGGCTTGCTGCACGACGTGGGCAAGGTGGTGCTCAACGAGTATGTCGCGGCGGAGTACGTGGAGATCGTCCGTCGCGTCAGCGACGAGCACATGTCCTTCCTCGAAGCCGAGCAGAGCGTGCTGGGCTTCACGCACACCGAGGCCGGGGCGCGACTGGCCGAAGTGTGGTCCCTGCCGGAAGTAATCACCAAGTGCATTCGTTACCACCATGATCCGGATGAGATGGAAACCCCTGACGCACTCGTCGATTGCGTGCACCTGGCGAACACAATCGGCATGCTGATGGGCGTCGGTGGCGGAGCGGTCGACGGGCTGGCTTACCGGGCCTCACCGGCGGCACTGGAGCGCCAAGGGCTCGGACAACGCGACCTGGAGACCATCGGCGCGGACATCGTCGCGGAACTGAGATCCGTTCGGCAGCTCTTTGCCGCGAGTAAGTAGGAATACTGTCATGGGTGCGAACGTTCTGATCGTCGATGACTCAACGACCATGCGGCGCATGATCAAGCGCACGCTGGAGATCAGCGGCCTCGACGTCGGCGAGGTCCTCGAGGCCGCCAATGGCATCGAGGCGCTGGCCCGCATGGCCGAGCACACCGTCCACGCCGTGCTGCTCGACATCAACATGCCGGTGATGAGCGGCGTCCGACTGGTCGAGCGCATTCGCGACGACCCGCGCCTGAAGAACATCCCGGTCGTCATCGCCTCGACCGAGGGCAGCGAAACCCGCATCCAGCAGCTCGTGGCCGCCGGAGCCCGCGGCTTCGTGCGCAAGCCCTTCCATCCCGAGCAGATCCGCGACGTACTGGCCCCCATCCTCGGCGTCTCAACGCCGGCCGCGTCCGCCAGCGACGACGAGATGGCCTTCTAGGCCCGCCCACAGGCGGGGGGATCACCCGATAATAACAGCGGTTTTCGTGGGGTACGGCTTAACCGACCGACCCCAACCCGCGCGCCGGCGCCGGCGTCAGCAGTGCGCCGCGGCCGACGTCAGGGGCCTCGGGCAGGACGAGTTCGAGCTGCCGATCCGCCGGCCCGTCCCGTTGCTTGAGCACCGTGACCCGCACTCGGCGGCCCCGGCCCGCATCGGCCTGCGGCTCGAGGCGCAGCCGGCTGGTCACGAACGTGAAGCCGCTGTCGACTTCGCGGCTGAGGAGCAGGCCGAGGCTTCCGCCGGCTTCTGCGGCCAATTGCAGCCGCCGGGAAAGCTGCATCTCCAGACGCCGCAGCGGCAGGACGGCTGCCCCAACGCCCGGACAGCGCAAACTTTGCTCGAAGGCCCACAGGGCCTCCGCCCGCCGCGAGACCCGCAGCACGATCAAACGCTCCAGCGGCACGCTCAACTGGGCGGCAGCCGGCGGGTAGAAGTCCTGCTGTGTGTCGATGTAGAAGATCCAACGTCCCTCCTCCGCCGCCCGGCCGGCGGCCAACAGAGCTACGGAACGGGCGGCGGCCCGCGTGCCGCTGTCGAGCAGCTCGTGGATCGCTCCCTGCATGAAGCCGCCTCCCAACGCCGCATCGAGCGCCGCCAGACCGCTGGCACAACGCTTCCCTTTTCGCGCCTGCGCCCCGTACCGCCGGCGGACCTGCTCCACCAACGCGACCAGTTGGCGTTTCGTCGGCGACGAAGGTGGGCTGCCAGCAACCGCCGGCACCGGTCCGCCGTGGTCCGTCCCTTCCTGGCGAACCACGACGAGACCGGTTTGCGCCACGGCTGCGGTCATCTCCGCATCCTTCCAGACAAAGGCGATTCCGGACGGGTCTCGTCCAGCCGCCCGCGCTTCTCACCCTGCTCCGTAAGCACCAGGGTTTCTCCCGCTTCCGGTTGTTCCGCGCGCAGGGACCGGGCGCACAGCGCCGCGAGCGCCTGTCGAGCGAAAACCAGGCTCCGTTCACACTGATTCGGGCGGGCCGGCTCCACGCCGCCGACTCGCTCCCCAACACCCGCCCGCCGACGGGCACGCCACCCGGCCGGCGAACTGGATTGGTATCCGAATATTACCCTAACTTTTGGGCGGGGTCAAATGAAAATACGGGGACGTGCCGGCGGCGGCGTCACGGATGGTGTGGCCCGGCCTGAAGGGTGGGACCGCGGGGCTCAGACCGTCTTGCGGAACTTGCCGCCGCCCTCGTTGACGAGCTTGGTGAAGCCTTTTTCTTTGAGGTTGCGATCGCTGAGCATCGAGCGTTCCGACTGTGTGGTCGACACGCTGCACAGCGAAATCACCCGTTGCACCGGCCGGCCGCAATCCGGGCAGTGCTGGAGTGGCTCGTCGCGCATGGACTGGCGGACCTCGAATCGTCCGCGACACGTGGCACAGCCCTGGTCGGGCTCAACGGCCTGGTACTCATACGTCGGCATGATCGGCTCTCACGCTCCTCGCAGAATGACGGCGGTCTGCCATGGTGATTATACGACAGCCCGCCGCGGGCGAGGCCGCGCCGGCCCTATAACCACCCTGCCGGCGTGGTACGGGTGAGCTCTGAGCCTCCACGTCGGCGGCGCTCGTGCCAGCTTGCGGCTGTGCCGAAGAATGGGGTAGAATAACCGTTTGCCGGCCCCGCTCGGCGACCGCCCGGATCGTGGGCGGGTGTCTTGCGGGCGGGCGAATGCTGGTGGCGTGCCCGAGTGGTCTAAGGGAGCGGATTGCAAATCCGTTTGTCATGGGTTCGAATCCCATCGCCACCTTTCCCCCCTTCTAACGCATTGTTCCGCACAGCTTCGCGCCCGTTCGCTGCGAATCGCGCTCCAACTGTCGGGGAAACAGGCGGGAGGCGGTGCTTCGGCGCGGGCATTCTCGGTGCTGGTTGCCCGCGAAGGTTCCTGGCTGGGAGCGAGCGGCCTCAGGCTCGGCAGCCCGTCCGGCGCGGCCGTCCAGTCATCGATCGGTACGTCGGCTACACGACTCCACTCTCGCGTGTTCGTCTGGTCCTGCCTCCCTCCGGACGGTACGTCCGGTATGGATCAGGCGGGGCGACTCGCGAACATGCATCAACGGGCAGGTCAACCTGAACTTGAGGGGTCGCGGCAGCGCAGCACGCCGCGCCGCGCTACACGCGCACGCCACGACTGACGATTGCGTCACGACGGACGCGCTGCCGATATCCGTTCGCGACCGGGGATTTCCCCCGAAAGCAGGCGGGTCATTGCGCATTGGCACACACAATGCTTGTGATTCCCGCAATGGGTCGTGCCCCCTGCCTGCAAACGACGGGTCGGCGTTAATTGAACGCCCGCAGGGAGCGACAAGCTGTTGTTCGCTTGTGCAGAGCACCTTGGGAGATGCGGGATGCATACAATCAAGACCACATATCTGGCTGCGCTGGGTTCCTGTATGGTGTTGCTTCTGGCCGTACCGGCATCGGGTCACGACTACTCGCTCTACGACATCAGCTTCAGCGATTTCACGCCACAGGACTTCGTGCATGAGGATGCCGATTTGTGGGCCGGCTGGCTCAATCTCACGGTGACCAACAGCGGCAACCAGCCATGGGGCGGTTTTCACTTCGAGATCTACGACCCCATCGGCGACCAGGATATCTCCAACATCCACTGGATCGACGACCCCAGCGTGCCATACAGCACCCAGGATCCGCTGACGTGGACGATCGACAACGATGTGGTGGGCCCCAGCATCGATCTCCTCTACCTGGCTGATCCGGTGCAACTCGGCGAGACCGTCGAGTTTCATGTATTCAACGTCAACCCGGACCAGGTTCCCTTCTTCGGCGTCTCGCTTTGCCCGACACCGGTTCCGGAAACGGGGACGCTCGGGATGTTGACCTTGGCGACCCTGGTGGTCGCTGTCGCCGCCAGGCGCTTCGCGTTGCCGCAGAGCCGCTCTTGCCACTAGCGGCCCGCCGTCTGGTCGGTTGGTTGGCTGCGTGCGTCGGGCATGATGCGCAGCACCACACCTGACGCGGGCAGCCGGTCAGCGAACGCGAGCCGGGAAGCCACTGGCTGGCGGAAAGTCGGGCTGAAAGGCTCGGGCAATGCTGGCCCCGCTGTTACGACCCGTCGCCGGTCGGCGTCCGCGGGGCAATCGGGGTGCAACTCGCGGGGGAGCAGGCGGGGGTGGCGGGTGAGCCGCCGTAACTCTCGGTGGCTGAGGTATTTGTGGAATCGGCGAGTGGATTGCACATTCGCTTATCATGGATTTGGGTCCCATCGCCACTTTTCCCTTTTCTGATCCGCCATCCCCGCCTGGCATCCCCCGAATCCGACCGCGTCCTGTAGGATAGCGGGCGGATGTCTGCGTCGTACTGGGTGCAACTGGTGATCTGGTTACTGGCCGGCGCGGGGGGGCTTCTGCTCGTCCGTTTCGGTTGGCGACGGCGCGTGCGCAGCGCGTCGCTGTTCTGCCAGCGGTGCGGCTACGACCTGCGCGGCACCGATTCGCCGCGATGCTCGGAATGCGGCGCCGACCTGACCAAGCCGGGCGCGGCGGCGATGTACCGGCGAAAGCGGGCGATCCTCGTATGCCTGTTCGGCACCGTCGTCGCTGTCGGCGCGTGGGGTGTCGTCCTGATGAACCTCTTCGCCGGCCCGGGGCCATCGTATTGGATCGGTATCGTGCCGACGTCGATCCTCCTGCACCTGAAGCAGGGCTACCTGTCGCGGGACGCGAAGTGGGAGTTGATTCGTCGATTCGAAGCGGGAGAACTGGATTCGGAGACAGAGCGCACCATGCTCACACCCGCGCTCGACGAACTGGAGCGCAGCACGTTTACGGTCGCCATGGAGCCGCTCGCAATGGTCGAGGCGGCGTTGGCGCGTGGCGTGGATGACCCGGCCGTGGCGGCACGAATCACCGAGGCCGCGTGCATACTGGCGTGCAGCTCCGCGAATGCCGCGTCGGCGGACGGGACGGTGCGGCTGTGTGTGACGCTGTGCGCGAGGTGGGGCATTCCGGGGCAGACGTACGAGTTGGAGAACGTGTCCATCGTGTGGCATGGGCGGGAGCTATGTCACGCGCGGGATATCAGTCGGCTCCAGCCCATGTTTGACTGCGGAAGCGTACAGAGTACGCTCGAGTTCCCGGCTAGCCACGAGCTGCGCACAGCGCTTGCGGACGCAACATCGAGACCGGTCCTGCGCGCGGATCTGCGGCTCGTGCCCACGCAGCGCTGGTGGGACGAACCAGCGGCGGACAGCAGGCCAAGCGAGGAGCGCCCGCCGGTTCATCGCTGGCACGTGGAGACGGTCATACCGTTGGCGCCTTGATGTGTTCGTAGGACGATGGGGAATAATGGGGCCCAGACCGCGCCGCTGCCTTCCGCCAGCGCCATCGGTCGTCGAGTACCCGGATGGCCTGCACGGATTTGGATCGAGCAATGCCGGAGAGATCTGACAGCAAGCTGCCGTACGCAGTACAGCCGCCTGGCGGAGGCCGCAAGGCGCGGTTGCTCTTGTTGATCTCCGCATTTGCTCTTCCAGTGTTGTTTCTTGTGGTGTGCACGTGCGTCCGTGGCACGTCTGAGGTCTGCTGCCTGACGGGGGCGCTGCGGCAGCGGGTCGTCTTTCGGTTGCCGGGTAGCGCGGAGGGCCTGACCATCTGGTCGCGCGGAACAGACACTCCTGTGAGCAGAGTGTTGGCGCGGCGAGGAGCCGCTGGTCAGGGTGCGCATGCCTGGAGGAGCATCATGTGCACCGGCGTCATGCGCGTGCGTGAGGACTGTGAGTCCGGTCTGGTCGCCGACTTCATCGCTGCGCTCGATCGCTATGCCCCGGACTCATCAATGGTGTGGTCGTCACGTGTGCTGGACCCGAGGGCAGTACTGCGCGTGCGATGCCTGTTGGAGGTCACGCAGTTCGAACCGGCGACCGCGGCCACCAGGGAGTCGTTCGAGGCCTGGTGGAGTGAGGCGGAGAAGTTGATGGGGTCTTACTACGAGGACCCTTAGGCAGGAGGGGTCGGGCTTTCGAGTACACGTGAACGCGACGAGGCGGGCGGCGTAGAATAGGGTGCGGGAGCGGAAGACGCCGTTGGCCCGGCGGGCGGTCCGCCGGTGGTAGGTGGCGCGGGGGCGGCGGGTGCGAGGGAGTGTACCTGCGATGACAACGAGCACATCCGATATCGTGTCGCCGGCTCGACGGGGGCCGGGCGCGTCACGGTCACTTGTTCTCGTGTCAGTGCTGATCACGGGCGCCGTTGTCGGTTTCCTATTGCGTCGCTTCATCTATGGCATCATTCCCGGCGTGGCGATTGCGGCGGTTTCGTTCGGTGTGATGGCGTTGCTGTGCCGAGCCGGCGGCCGGTGGCTGCCGTCGCTGAAGCGCCGGGAGCTGGCCGTGTTGCTGGTCGGGGCGCATCTGCTGGCGGCGGGTGTGGCGTTGCTGCTGCTCCGTCCGCCGTCCGCCGAGCGGATCATCCGCCAGTACGTTACGGACGCTCCGCTCCAGGTGAGCGACGCCCGCTCGTTCTGCGTGTGGGCGCGCGATCCGGTCTACTGCGTGCGGTTGCGCACGGATGACGCCGGCTTCCGGGCGATTCTGGCCGCGATAAACGGGAATCAGGACCCGCCCCCGCTGCCGGCGGAAGCTGGCCGCGGGCCGTACTACCGCGGTCCCCTGGCGCCGCCGACGAACAACGTCCCCGAGTGGTGGACGCCCGAGCAGATCTCCGACGCGTCCACTTGGCGGGGCAAATCGCCGAACCGCCAGCCCGTTCGCGTCAAATACGACCCAGCCACCGGCGTGCTGTACGTTCAAGTGCTGTTCTTGTGACGTTCCGCCGCGGCGGCCCACCCGTCAGAAGGCGTGACGCGGTCGCAGTGTGTCACGTTGTTGAGCCGCGTATGGCATGGGCATGCGGTGAAGACGCTCGGTTGTCTTCCTACGTTCCCCAAGCGGATACCGCATTCCGCAGTCGCTCGTACATCCTCGTCTCTGTTTCACTGTCGTCGATGACGTAGAGCCGAAGAAGCGAGAGATCGAAGTCGTCCAGCAATCTCACAACGCTTTCGTCCACGTCCACCAGCGGACGCGATGCCATGCCACCTTCTTCGATGACCCGAAGCAACTCGCTGTTCTGTTCTCCACCATCATCGATGAGGTGCTTCTCCACGGACAACGGTCGCGTTCTGGAGAAAATGAAGCGATCAAGTGCTACACGGTGGCTCTCTGCCAACTTCCTCAGTTGCGCGCGGCACGCCACTTCAAACCGCGCCGCCACGGGGTCGGTTGTGCCCGTCTTGTGCAAGGAGACGATCTCGCGGAGTCGGCGCGGCGGGCGCCGCTCGCGGAGCGCACGTGCCGTCATTGATACCATGGGGTCAGGATCGTCCACTGCTTCCAGCATTAGACGATCGAGGAACGAGTCGGTGAAGCTCTTGAAGCCGTCGCCGACCACACATGCCTCAACTTCCCGGCCGTCCGCGGGAAGGTCGTATCGCTTCGGATCACGGTCCCGAATGCGTCGGATGAGGTGGCGGGCGGCTTCTTCGAAGCCGTGTACGGTCCTGTGGTGGTAGACGGCGCGGTGCATGCAGTAGCGTGCGAAGAGGTAGTGCTCCGCCGCCGGAAGCGCTTTGGTCGAGATCCCTACGACTCCGTCCTTGCTTACACGAAAGGAATTCAGGAGGTAATTCAGGTCGATTTCGCCATACGGCACGCCGGCGGCGCGCGCGTCTCGGAGCAGGTAGTCGAGCCGATCCATATCCAAACTGCTGCTGACGAACTTGCTCAGTTGCGGATCGGCGGCGCCGCCGCGGCTGAACAAGTCGGCGACCCTCGCCGCCTCCTCTTCGCCACCGATTTCCTCGATAAGGTCCTGCTGGTGCTTCACGGCGAGTTCGCCGCACCGAACGTGCTGGGGATACGGCGGCGGGGACGAAAACACCTGTTTGGCTGCGTCAACGCCGTCGACGAATTGCTCGGCGAGCACTACTTTGTCGATCCCCTCCATCAGGTGTGAGTATGGATAGTGGCCCACATCGTGCAGCAGCGCCGCGAGTCGTAGACGCTGTTGGGTGTCCCTGTCGAGCGGGAGTCCGAAGCTGTCCGCAACCTGGAGGATTCGCTGCATAATCCGCAACGCGCCGATGCTGTGAGAGAAGCGCGTGTGCGTGGCGTTCGGATACACGAGGTGCGCCATGCCAAGCTGCTTGATGTAGCGCAGCCGCTGAAAAGACGCAGTATCCACAATGCGCCATTCTTGCGGAGTCAGTTCAATATCGCCGTGAATTGAATCGACGACGATTCGCCGATGTTCGCTACGCGGGCAGCACTTCATGGCGACGGAGCTCGGTTAGCGCCTCAGCCACCTCTTCTTCTGAGTAGTCCTTGTTGTATTTCCTCAATAGCCCTGTGATCGGCTTCGCGTCAGCGCGAGGGACCTGCCGACGGTCAACAAGAAAATGCACCGACGCCAGCAATTCCAGTTTGCGAGCTCTATCGGGAGTGCCTCGGGCGGGGATCAGCTTCCTGGCTTTGTCGAGCCGCTGCAACGCGGCATCGTCGAACACCCACCTGGAAGACTCGTCTAAGCCGCCGTCGACGTCGGCCTTGATGCTGAACGCATCGCGCGTGAGTTCGGGGGAGTATGGACCGCGCAAGTACCATCGGAAGTAGTAGCCGCAGTCGCTGCCCGCCGCGGCTGCCAGGTAGGTCGACTTCTGGATGGTCAAGCGGCCGTCGAAAGTGCCGAGGTCCAGCGGGACATCGAGCGCATCCAACGTGAGTTTCGTGCCCAGTTGTTGTCGGTTCATCCTTGGCCCCTTTTTCGTATTTCGTTAGGTATTATAGCTGCGGGCGCCTGGGCGGTCAATGGGCCGTGGCCGAGCCAGAAGAGGGCAGGAAACGTGCGCCGGCGGGCGACGTCGATGTCCCACACTCCCCTCACCGCTGCCGCCGCTGGTACGTGCCGATGGTCTCGCCTTCCGCCAGGATGCGGCCCTTCATCTTCTCCAGCAGATCATCCTTGCTAAGCCCTTCGGGCAGGTCGAGGGCGGCGTCGAGGGCGTAGAGGCGGAAGTGGTAGTGGTGGATGCCATGGCCCGGCGGCGGGGCGGGACCGCGGTAGCCGATTGTGCCCCAGCTATTCTTGCCCTGGAGGGCGCCCGCCGGCTCGGCGAGCTTCGACTTGCCGGGAACGCTTTCGGGCAGGCCGGTCAGCGTCGGGGGCAAGCGATAAATGACCCAGTGCACCCACGGTTCCGGGCGCGGGGCGTCGGGATCATCGCAGATGAGGGCCAGGGCCTTGGTCTGCTCCGGAACGCCGGTCCAGGCCAGCGGCGGCGAGACATCCTGGCCGTCGCCCGTGTGGCGGATGGGAATGGTCTCGCCGGCGGCGAAGGCCGAGCTGGTGACGGTGATGGACATGGGCGGTCCTCCGGTCTGGGCGGCCTGGTCGGGTGTCGTGGCGGGCCGGGCGCCGGGACTGCAACTCGCCACGAGCAGCAATGCTGGCAGGACAAGCATTCGCGAGCACCGGTGGGCAAGCCACCAGCGGCACCTACAGGTCGCCGCGCGCCGAATGTGCCGGATTGAAGCAGAATGCTGAGACATGGCGGTTTTTCGCATGAGGCCAGCAGTACGACAACCATGGTATCTTACGGCGGCCGGGCGTGGCAACGGGGCGCTGCGCGAGAGCAGGAGATCAGGCAAGGAAGACATGCCGGCGCCTTAGAGCTTCGGCATGCCACACTCCGAGGACGGCCGGCACGGAGACCGGCCGCTACAAGACGTCCGCTACGGAGCCCGGAGGCTACGGGCCGGAGGGTTTGGCATGCAGGCGATGGTGCTGGAGAAGCTGGGGCCGATCGAGACGTCGCCGCTACGGCTGCAGGAGCGACCGGACCCGCAGCCGGCGGCGGGCGAGGTGCGGCTGCGCGTACGCTGCTGCGCGGTGTGTCGGACGGACCTGCACGTGGTCGAGGGTGACCTGCCGCGGCACACGCTGCCGATCGTGCCCGGGCACCAGATCGTCGGCGTCGTGGACGCGCTCGGCCCTGGCTGCCAGCGGCTGCGCATCGGTCAACGCGTCGGCGTGGCCTGGTTGCGGCACACGTGCGGCACATGCGGGTTCTGTCGGCGGGGGCAGGAGAACCTCTGCGAAACGGCGCGGTTTACCGTCTATCACGCCGACGGCGGCTACGCGGAGTTGGCGGTCGTGCCGGAGGATTTCGCGTATGAGATCCCCGACGTGTTCGCCGACGCCGAAGCGACGCCGCTGTTGTGTGCGGGGATCATCGGTTATCGAGCATTGAAGCGCTGTCAACTACCGCGTGGCGGCCGGCTGGCGCTGTACGGGTTCGGCTCATCGGCGCACGTGGTGATCCAGATCGCTCAACACCGCGGGTGCAGCGTCTACGTCGTCAGCCGCAGCGCGAACCACCAGGATCTCGCCCGGCGGATGGGGGCGGCCTGGGTCGGCCCGCGGGCCAGCGAGATGCCGGTGAAGGCGGACAGCGCCATCATTTTCGCCCCGGCGGGTGAGCTGGTTCCGCCGGCGCTGGCGGCCCTGGAGAAAGGCGGCACGCTGGCTCTGGCCGGGATCTACATGAGCGATGTGCCGGTGCTGAACTACGAGCAGCACCTCTTCTACGAACGCGACGTGCACTCGGTGACGGCGAACACGCGCGAAGACGGCCGCGAATTGCTGGCCGAGGCGGCGGAGATTCCGATTCGCCCCGAGGTGACGATCTACCCGCTCACCGACGCCAACCGCGCGCTCCAGGATCTCAAGGCCGACCGCATCAACGGCACCGGCGTCCTGCGCGTGGCGACGGATTAGGGCACACCAGCACCGCGCCCGTGTTGTCGCACGAGCCCGGGCCGTACTCCGTCGCCCAGCTCAGTACGATGCCGTAGTAGTTGTCGGTGGCCATGTTGCCGCTGATGGTGCAGTCGTCCGCAGCGCACAGATGGATGCCGGCCTCGGCCCAGCCGGCCCCGGTCACGGTGAAGCCGGTGAACTGCACGCCGTTCGCATAGATCGCCGCGCTCGCCTGCTCGTGTGGCACCTGCCAATGGCTAGTGATACACTCCGCCGCGGCGTAACCTCACGATCCTCTCCCCACTCCCGCCCCACCATCTTCTGACTCCTGTCTCCTGACTCCCCTCTCCCGTCTTCCCTCCTCTTTCCTCCCCCCACAAACACGCTACACTACCCTTCGCCGAGCCGCGGGTCGGCAGGGCCTATCTTCCGGGACTTTCGTCATTCTGCTTCGACCACGCGGGGCGGTCTGAGGGCAGGTCTCTCATGAGTTTCCGTCCATCTTCCACGCAGGTTCCACCGCCGAAGGACTGGCAGCGGTTCGAACGCAACATGCGTGACCTGTACGAGGCCCACTGGGGGGCCACCGCCACCATGCACGGCCGTACCGGCCAGCCGCAGCACGGTGTGGACATCTACGGCCAACCGAAGGGCGACGACTATCACGGCGTCCAATGCAAGCTACACGAGGGCAATCTCAGCGCTGCCGCCGCAGAGAAGGAACTACGGGGCGAAATCAAGAAGGCCACCAAGTTCAAGCCTCGCATCGCTCGCTTCATTCTGGCTACTACGGCCCCCCGTGACGCAACGATCCAGGCGTTCGTCCGGCAGTTCAACGAGGATGAACACAAGCCCTTCACCGTGGAAGTCGCCTTCTGGGACGACATCCTTGCCCTGTACGAACAACACGCGGATGTCTTTGAGCGCCACTACGCGTTCAGCGTTCCCACTCGGAGCTTGCACCAACTCCGCCCGCCCGTGGCGGATTTCACCGGCCGCACCGCCGAAATCGACGAGTTGCTCGAAAAGCTGCAATCCGGCGGCGTGGCCATCACCGGCGTACATGGCCTCGGCGGAATCGGCAAGACCGAACTGGCCCTCGCGCTGGCCGAGCGGCTGGACGGGCAGTACCCCGACGCACAGATCTACCTCGACCTCCGAGGCACACAGGAAACGCCGGTTTCGCCGGCCGATGCGCTCCGGCATGTGATCCTCAGCTTCCACGCCGAGCAGAAGCTCCCGGACGACGTGTCGGCTTTGCAGGGGTTCTACCGCTCCACGTTACACGAGAAGCGTGTTCTCCTGCTGATGGACAACGCCGCCGAGGCAGAGCAGCTTGAGCCGCTGGCGCCACCGCCGACGGGATGCGTACTGCTGGTCACATCGCGGCAGCAGTTCGCGTTACCCGGTCTGTATGTGAAGAACCTGGATACGTTGTCGCCGGAGGACGCACGCGACCTGTTGCTGCGCATCTGCCCGCGTATCGGCGACGCGGCGGAGCGGATCGCGGAGCTATGCGGCCGTCTGCCGCTGGCCCTGCGACTGGCCGGCAGCGCGCTGGCCGGACGGCGAAACCTGTCGCCCGACGACTACGTGCGCCGGCTGACCGACGAACAGCAGCGGCTCAAGCATCTGGACAAGGTGGCCGCGTCGCTTCGTTTGAGCGATGCGCTGTTGCCGGACGAACTGCGTCATGCGTGGTATGCGTTGTCCATCTTCCCCGGCACGTTCGACCTGCTGGCGGCGGCGGCCGTCTGGGGCGTGGAGACGGACCTCGCGCAGAACACGCTCGGCGATCTGCTGCACTACAGCGTGCTCGATCTGAACGAAGCGACCGGACGCTACCGACTGCACGACCTCGTCCGCCTCTATGCCGGCGAGCAACTTGCCGCTGACGAGCGGTTCGCGGCCCAGCAGCGGCACGCGGCACACTACTGTGGGGTTGCTGCGGCGACCACCAAGCTCTACCTCGGTAGCGCTGAAGGCGTGACCAAGGGGCTGGCGCTGTTCGATCTGGAGTGGCCGAACATCGCAGCCGGGTTCGCCTGGGCACAGGCTCACGCCGTCACGGATGATGCGGCCGCGCGGCTGTGCAGCGACTACCCAGACGCCGGTACCTACTGCCTCGACCTGCGCCAACATCCCCGCGAGAAGATCGCGTGGCGCGAAGCCGCCCTCTCCGCCGCCCGGCGGCTCGCTGACAAACGTGCGGAGAGCGTGCATCTCGGCAACCTGGGCGTCGCCCATGCCGATTTCGGCGAGCCCCGAAGGGCCATCGAGCTCTACGAGCAGCAACTGACCATCAAGCAAGAGATCGGCGACCGGCGTGGCGAGGGTAACGCCTTGGGCTGCCTGGGCAACGCCTACGCCGACTTGGGCGAGCCCCGCCGGGCCATCGAGTTCTACGAGCAGGCTCTGGCCATTGACCGCGAGATCGGCTACCGGCGTGGCGAGGGCAACGCCTTGGGCAACCTGGGCAGCGCCTACGCCGCCTTGGGCGAGCCCCGCCGCGCCATCGAGTTCTGCGAACAGCAACTGACGATCACACGCGAGATCGGCTACCGGCGTGGCGAGGGCAACGCCTTGGGCAACCTGGGCAGCGCCTACGCCGCCTTGGGCGAGCCCCGCCGCGCCATCGAGTTCTACGAGCAGGCGCTAGCCATTGACCGCGAGATCGGCGACCGGCGCGGCGAGGGCGCCGACTTGGGCAACCTGGGCCTCGCCTACGCCGCCTTGGGCGAACCCCGCCGGGCCATCGAGTTCTACGAGCAACAACTGGTCATCGCCCGTGAGATCGGCGACCGGCGCGGCGAGGCCACTGCCTGCTGGAATGCAGGCTTGGCGCATGAGAAGCTCGGCGATTTGCCCCGGGCGGTCGAGCTGATGCAAGTCTGCGTGGACTACGAGCGCGAGATCGGGCACCCCGACGCCGAGAAGGACGCCGCCCGCGTTGCCGAGCTTCGCGCGCGGCTCAAGGCGTGAACGTCGCCACGCTTCCCCCCCACCGCAGCCCGCCCTACAAGGTTGCCTGCTACCGCGGGGGTGGCCGCTACTTCTTCGTTTTGCGTTTCGGCTTGGGTTTCGCTTTGGGCGGGTCGTCGATCAGTTCAAGCAGATCGCCGGGCGATACACCTAGGGCGCGGCACAGCTTCTCCAAGTTGGCCATGGTTGTGTGGTGGCCCAGCCTGGAGCCGATCTTCTTCAAGGTTGACACGGCGATACCCGTCACCTCGGAGAGCTTGGCATACGTCATGCGGTCGCCGGTGCGACGGCGATACGCTTCCATGGCCTCCCTGAGCTTGACTACCAGCAAGAGTTCCGCCTTTCGATTCTTAGGTATCGACAATCGGAACTTTTCCTTGACACCAACGACATCATGCGGTATATTACTAGACAATACGTAGGTGTGCCACGCGTCCGGAGCAGCACGCTTCGAGATGCGTCGTGGCAGAGTGTCTTGGCTGACAAACCGTCACTGCGACCGTCCGCTGGCTCAAGAGCGCGTGTCGCCTGTCTATCCTGCCGAGACAGCCTCGCCCGGGTGAGTGTCCGCGCCTATCATGCGGGCGCTACCCGGTGCGCGGGGCCGCGTGGATAGACGTGACGGTTTGTCCGCAGCCTTTAGCGCATCGGGTGGCGCCCGTTTTCTATTCGGGGAGCCGCCGACGGTAAGCCTCACACGGTTAGCACAGGACGCGGGGACGGTACGCGAATGTAGGGCGCGCACGGCTCGCCTTGCTTGCGCGAGGAGGACACACGATGGCCGATCGCTGGCAGTTCGACGAGAAGGAATTCAAGGCGTGGTGGAATGCCCTGCCGCCGCCGTACCGGAGGGTCTTTCACGCCCTGATCCTCATCCGGTACGCCATCGCCGGCAAGGTGCCCCGCTATGATGAACCGCCCCCCTGGCTCGGGCGAACGCTGCGCAAGGCCGACCGTGACACGCTGTTCGGCGTCATCGCCGAATGCCTTCATCTGATGATGGACGCCCCGTTGATCAACCGCGGCCGCCGCCGGCCGAAGCGGCGGGCGGCCGCCACGCCAGTAAGGAAGATCGAAGTGGGACGCCCGGGCCGCCAGAGTCGGGCGAAATGAACGCGAGCGTCGTCGCCGCCGCGACGGAACCGGCGGGAGTGGCCCATTCCGTGGCGGGCACGACCTGTGCTGTGGCAGGCACGGTCCGCCCCACGGCGGGGGCGGGGGACAGGGCCCGTAGCGTGGCGCGGCCTGCGGTGGAAGACGCGGCCGCGCCGCCGGACGTCTTGCTGACGGCGCTGGCGCATGAACTGCGCCCGCATGGCGAGCTCGACTTGCACACGCTGACCTATCACCTCGAGCAGTCGGACGCGACGGCGGCACACGGGTTCTGGCACGCCGCCGTCAACGAGGCGCGGTCGTTCCTGGAGGGACTGGTGGCCGGCGTCGCCCAGGCGGTGGAACGCCGAACGCCGGGCAAGTCGCGGGTTCGCGTTCGCAACGGATCGCCGGTGTTCGTGGCGTTCAGCACGGATCGCGAATTTCTGTTGGCGAGCGGGTTCACGGATGGCGATGAGAACGCCGTTTTGCTGTGCGCGTACAGCGTGGCGAGCGCGAAGGGCAGCCACGCCGGCGTAACGGACGAAGCCTGGGCTCGGCTGGTTCGCGCGGTCGTTTTCGCCGCCGGCGAGTACGTGGTGTCGCGCTATGCGGCGTGGAAGCGGGATGGGCCCCCGGTCCCGGCGGCACCGCCGAAACCCACCTTCTGGCGACGATGGTGGGGGAAGACGTAGGGCAGGCAGACATGGCCCGCGCAATCCCCGCCAGAATCCGCCAGAACACGCCAAACTCCGCCAATCCCCCCCGCCCCTCCGTCACCACGCGTCTTCGTGATCTACACTTAACACAGACGA
>JASFQK010000002.1:0-212738 GCA_050115495.1 Phycisphaerae bacterium
CCCATACGATACGTCTGTGTTCATCCGTGAACATCGGCGAGTCCTCCTGACTAAGTCTTGCTCAATAACCAACTTAGATCAGCGAGGACTCTATTCTGTCAAGACCAAGGTTAGTACCATTGGGCTCTGCCCGCCGCGGCGTTCTGTGTGAAACAGCGCTTGACGCGAACCCGGCGTTCTCCCGGCAGCGGGACGATCGGCGGGCAGAGCCCGCCCTACGGCGAGGTTACGGGACGTAAGTGGCGACGGTGCACGCGGTTGTGTTGCCCGGCGGGTGTGCGAACCGGCTAACGCTTGAGGCGCTCCACGATCCAGTCGCCGAGCGGGCCGAGCCCTTCGCCGCGGAGCGAGCTTACGCTCCAGACGGGGCGTTCATCGGCCAGGGAGTCGCGGAGTTGGCGGATGGTCACGTCAGAGCCGGTGAGGTCGGCCTTATTCACGACAAATCCGCTCGCAATCTCGACCACGCCGGCCTTGCTGAACTGGATCGAGTCGCCGGCTCCGGGCATGACCAGGAGCAGGACCTCGTCCGCGAGATTCCGCACGTCCGTGTCGTTTTGCCCAGCGCCGACCGTCTCGACGAGGATAACCTGGTAGCCGGCGGCGGCGAGGAGGCGGGCGATTTCGCCCGCATGCGGCGCGAGACCGCCACTCTGACCCGACGAGGCGAGCGAGCGGACGAACAGACGATCTTCCGGCTCGCTGGACATCATACGCAGGCGGTCGCCGAGGACGGAGCCGCCCGTGAGGGGGCTGGTCGGGTCGACGGCGATGACGGCGGCGCGGAGGTCGCGGGTGAGGAGGCTGCGGGCGAGCTTGCCGATGAAGGTGCTCTTGCCGACGCCGGGCGAGCCCGTAACGCCAATGACGACAGATGGTTGCGTTGCCTTGGGCAGGCTGGGCAGCTCCTGGCCGCGACCCTCGACGAGCCAGGTAATGGCTCGGGCGAGCCCGGGAGCGGTGCCGACGTCCGGCGGACCGCCGGCCCGTACACGCTCCCGACGGCGGGCGGCGAGGGCGCGCACGGCCTCGATGATGTCGTTCATGGGCGTGCCGGGGTTGAACACGCCTTCGATGCCCTGCTTGAGCAGGGCCTGGCCGTCCTCGGCAGGGATGATGCCGCCGACGACCACCGGCAGGTCGGTCAGGCCGGCGTCGTTACAAAGTCGTCGGACCTCCGGCATGATGGTCATATGGGCGGCGGAGAGCAGGCTGACGCCCAGAACGTCGACGTCTTCCTGGAGGGCGGCCAGGACGGTCGAGACGGGCGTCTGCCAGAGTCCGGTGTAGATGACCTCCATGCCGGCGTCGCGGAGGTTGCGGACGATCAACTTGGCTCCGCGATCGTGTCCGTCGAGTCCGATCTTGGAGATGAGCACGCGCACGGGGCGATCCATGGGTCCTCCACGGCGGGGGGCGTGGTCGGGAACAACGTGGACGAAAGGAGTACTTTACTCGCTGGGGGAGGATTGACAAGCCGCGCCGGCCTGCCCAGACTGGCTCGCTGTCTCAGCCGCAGGCGCCCCGGGACCGGTCGGCTCAGCCGCCGCGTCCTGGTGGCCGCCGGGGTGATCCAGGACGATAGCCCGCCAGGGTTCTGGATGACGTTCCCCGCTGGTTGCCGGTTCGGACTGGTGGTATGGCCCGTAAAAAGCCGATCATAGGGTTGTGTGGCGGCATCGGGGCGGGGAAGTCCCGGGTCGCTGCCGAGTTTGAACAACTCGGCTGCCTGGTACTCGATTCGGACCGTCTGAACCACGAGGTGCTGCGACGACCGGAGGTTCTGGCGGAGCTGCGCGAGTGGTGGGGACCACAGGTGGTGACGGCGGAAGGCACGCCGGACCGAGAGCAGATTGCCGCGCTGATCTTCGCAGATGATGGGAAACGGCGGCGTTTGCAGGGGCTGGTTTACCCCTTGATTGCCGAGTTACGAGCGACTAAGATACTTGCGGCAAACAGAGACCCAGCGGTCAAGGCCATCATCCTCGACTCCCCGCTTCTGTTTGAAAGCAACCTCGATCGCGAATGTGATACGGTTGTCTTTGTTGACGCCGGTCTGGCATGCAGGTTGCTTCGTCTCGCTGAGGGGCGCGGTTGGAGCGAGGAGAAGCTGCAAGAGCGGGAGCGGTGGCACCTGCTGCTGGCCGACAAGCGTGAGCGGTCGGAGTACGTCATCGACAACGAAGGTCCCCCGGGGCGTCTACGACCGCAAGTGACCGACATTCTTGACAAAATCGTACTGAAGCACGCCTCTGACGACTAAGAGGCATCGTCCGACGCGAAGCTTGGCGCCGCTGTTTGCGGTCGCCAGCACAGCGCAAGTCCCTGTTCCGGAGCGTATTCCCATGGCAAAGGCAACGACTCGTTCCCGCGGCAAGAAGAAGCTCGAAGACGTCATCGAGAGCATCTCCGATGACGGCGCGAGCGCGCCGGTAGCGGCCGCGGGACCCGACACCAAGGCAGACAGCACGGCTGACGAGCCTGCGGTGAGCGAGTCGGCCGAGACCACGGCCGTCGCCGAAGCTGCGCCCGACCAGGGTGCCCGCAAGGGCTCCTCCGGTGGCGACGACAAGGGCAAGGGCCGCTCGAAGCGTCGCGATAACGATGGCGGCGGCGCTATCGACAAGGAGACGCACGAGAAGTACGAGCGCGTCAAGCGCGGCGAATTGCACATCACCGACTTGCAGAAGATGTCCGTCGCCGAGCTGCACGAAGTGGCCAAGAACGAGGGCATCGAGGACTACGTCGGTCTGCCCAAGCAGGACCTGATCTTCCAGATCCTCAAGCGGCGCATCAGCCAGAACGGCCTGCTCTACGGCGAGGGCGTGCTCGAAATCCTGCCGGACGGCTTCGGCTTCCTGCGCAGCCCGGAATACAACTATTTACCTTGCCCGGACGACATCTACGTGAGTCCGTCACAAATCCGCCGCTTTGGCCTGCGGAACGGGCACGTGGTCGCGGGGCAGATTCGTCCGCCGAAGGAGTCGGAGCGTTACTTCGCGCTGCTGCGGGTGGAGGCGATCAACTACCAGAGCCCGGAGATCGTCACGGAGAAGACGAACTTCGAGGACCTGACGCCGCTGCACCCGGATCGCCGCGTGTTCCTGGAGACGGTGCCGCGCGAGATGAACATGCGCATCGTTGACCTGGTCACGCCGATCGGCTTCGGCCAGCGCATGCTGATCGTCGCTCCGCCGCGTACGGGCAAGACGGTCCTGCTCCAAAAGATGGCCAACGCCATCTCGAACAACCATCCCGACGCCTACGTCATCATCCTGCTGATCGACGAGCGTCCGGAGGAAGTGACCGAGATGCAGCGGGCCACCAAGGCCGAGGTCATCAGCTCGACGTTCGACGAGCCGGCCAGCCGCCACGTGCAGGTCGCCGACATGGTCATCGAGAAGGCCCGCCGTCTGGTCGAGTACGGCCGCGACGTGGTCATCCTGCTCGACTCGATCACGCGTTTGGCCCGGGCGCACAACACCGAAGTGCCGCACTCGGGCAAGATCCTCACCGGTGGCGTCGACGCCAACGCCCTGCAGAAGCCGAAGCGCTTCTTCGGTGCTGCCCGCAACATCGAGGAAGGCGGCAGCCTGACCATCATCGGCACGGCCCTGGTCGACACCGGCAGCAAGATGGACGAGGTCATCTTCGAGGAGTTTAAGGGCACGGGTAATTCCGAGCTCCACCTCGACCGCCGCCTCGTCGACAAGCGCATCTGGCCGGCGATCAACATCTCGGCCAGCGGCACGCGTAAGGAAGAGCTGCTGCTCGACCCGCAGGAATTGGAGAAGGTCTACATGCTCCGCCGGGTGCTCAGCGACATGAACCCGGTTGAGTCGGTCGAGCTGCTCCGCGGTCGGTTGGAGAAGACGGAGAAGAACGCCGTCTTCCTCATGACCATGAATCTGGCCTGATCGCGGGTCATTCCCCCCGACACGCACCTCAGAGAAAGTCCGCGATGACGCGGTCGGCGATCAGCCGACCGCGGCGCGTCAGGTGGACCGCCTCGGGTGTGACTTCCAGCAGACCATCCGCCGCATGCCGGTCGACCGCTTTGCGGAAGTGGTCCACCGGGTCGCGGCCGAAGCGCTCGGTGAAGCGCCGGCGGTCGAGCCCTGCGCAGAGCCGCAGGGCGAGCATCGCCGTCTCGCCGGCTTGGCTGGCGGCGTCCAGGCGCTCCTCGTTGTCACGCGGTGAACGGCCGGCGCTAACGGCCTGAGTGTAGGCGTCGACGTCGGCGACGTTCTGATAGCGGACGCCGTCGACGTAGCCCGCCGCCGCCGGCCCGATGCCCAGGTAGGGCTCGTTGTGCCAGTAGACGAGGTTGTGGCGGCAGGCGGCGCCGGGGCGGGCGAAGTTGCTGATCTCATACTGCTCGTAGCCGGCGGCGGCGAGGTCGTCGATGGCCTGCTCGTACATGTCGGCTTCGAGATCGGGGTCGACCGGCTGGACCTGCCCGGCGTCGCGCTGGTCGTGAAGGGGCGTGCCGGGTTCGTAGGTCAGGCCGTAGCAGGAGAGGTGCTCGGGGCTGAGTTCCACCACCTGTCTCAGGCTGTCTCGCCAGGAGCCCAGCGTCTGGCCGGGGATGCCGAAGATGAGGTCGAGGCTGAGGTGATCCAGGCCGGCGGCGCGGCAGACGGCCACGGTCTGGGCGACCTGCTCCGGGGTGTGCGTGCGTTGAAGCGTGAGGAGTTCACGCGGCTGGAACGATTGGGCGCCGAGCGAGACGCGGTTCACGCTGGCGGCGGCCAGGACGGCGGCTGTGCCCGGGCTGACGGTGGCGGGGTTGGCTTCGACGGTGAACTCGCGGTCCGCGGCAGGGGCCGCCAGCCGGGCGCAGGCGTCCAGCAGCCGGCGGAGCAGCGGCTCCGGCAGGACCGTGGGCGTGCCGCCGCCGACAAAGATGGTGTCGAAACGCGGCTGGAGGGCCCGGGCGGCCCGGTCGAGCTCGTCGAGCAGGGCGACGACGAGGGATTCGAGGCGGCCGGGTTCAGCCACAACGGAGTAGAAGTCGCAGTAACCGCAGAGCGTGCGGCAGAAGGGCACGTGGACGTACAGGGCTCGGATGGACGGAGGCGTTGTCATCTGCGCTCACTTCGTTTAGCATAGGTGATGCGCACTAGCGCATGGCGATTGTAGCTCGGAACCTGCGGCGCCGGGATCAACCCCGGGGAGACCGGGCGGAGAGTGAATCGGCGGGTACCCGCCCAGAGGGCAGTGGGCATGAAAGTCGTCCTGGTCAGGTTCAGAAGCGGCGAGCGTCGGGAATTCACGCTCAGCGGCGAAACGACGATGCTCGGGCGCAGGCCCGACAGCACGCTGCGCGTGGCGTCCAGCGACGTTTCCCGCCAGCATTGCCAGATCGTGGTCAAGGACGGCGCTGTCCTCGTCAAGGATCTCGGCAGCTCGAACGGCACGTTCGTGAACGGCCAGCGGGTGGCGGAGAAGGCCCTGAGCCCCGGCGACCGGCTGACGGTCGGGCCGGTGGTGTTCATCGTGCAGATCGACGGCGAGCCGGCCGAGATCAAGCCGACCGACGCCGAGGTCGAGGCTGCTGCGGCGGCCCCGTCGGGCCCCTCCTTCTCGCTGGACGACGACGAAGGCGAGGTCTTCGAGTTGGGCGAGGGGGATTTCGATATCGACGAGGCCATCTCCTCGCTCGACGAGTTGGACGAGGACAAGGACCTTCCGTAGGGCCACGGCCACGTTCTGTGGGGGCGGCCGCCGCCTCGTGGCCCGCAGGCATCGTGTGTAAACGGTGGGACGGCGGTTGATGTCTGGGCGATTGTTCACCTGGTTACGGCGCCGCTACTTACGCACCTGGGGGATCATCAGCCTTATTACCACTCTGTTGGTGATCGTGTTCGTGGTCGGGGCGGTCACGTGCCGGCCAAGCTGGTACGTTCCGGCGACCGTGGACCCGGTTCGGCTGAAGGCCGATAAACAGGAACTGGTCACGCTCGTCGACGGCATCGGGGATGCCCTAAACGCCGGCCAGCCCTTCCGCTGCGAATTGGACGAGGCCCAGTTCAACCGCTGGCTCGCGGCCCGCGACGAAATCTGGCCGGTCGTGGGCGTCGAGTTTGAGATCGAGGGGGCCAGTTTTCCCCAGGTGCAGTTCCTCGACGGCGACTGCGTGCGGATCGGCGCCACCTCGACGCGCAGTCCGCTTTCCGTCGTCGTGTCGCTGACGCTGCGGCTGGAGGTGACCGAGGAGAACCTGCTGCTCCACATGGAGGCGGTCCGGGCGGGCTCGCTGCCCATCCCCCGGTCGCTCGTCGCCCGGGCACTGCAGACCCAGGAAGGCGCGCTGGACATGATGGACGGGACGACCATTCGGCTGCCGAACGATGCGGTCTGGCCGAACGGCGAGCGCCGGTTCCGTATCGACAGCCTCGAGATATCGGCCGGCCGGGCGAGCTTCGTTCTGACCCCGCTGGGTTACGGTCCGTGACGCACCCCGGGCGGCTCTCGACAAAGACCCGACACTGGCGTAATCTCGGCCCGGGCGTCGTGTTTGCCCGTGCGGCCGTGAGCGTGGCGTGGGCTGGGATGGCCCGCTGCACCGCCTCGTGCTGCCACCGCTGAACATGCGCCGTGCAGACGTGACACCGGGGTACGGTCGTGAAGAACGCGGAGAAGGCGCTGACCGAGCGGATCAGGGAGCTGCGCCGCCGGCATTTCGGTCCGCGCGGCAAGGCTGAGTTCGCTCGCCGCCTGGGCATCCCGGAGGAGGAGTACGCCCGCTACGAACGCGGCACGCTACCCCCCGGCGAAACCCTCATCCGTATATGCGAGGCGACCGGCGAAGACCTGCAATGGCTTCTCACCGGCGTCGCCGCCCGCGGCACCGTCGTCATCTCCCAGGCTCGCACGCGCCACCAGGAGCTGCTGGCCCGGCTGGCCTGCCTGCTCGACCAGGACCCCACGCTCGCCGCCCCGATCGAATCCTTCGTCGACCTGCTGGCTCAGGGCCGCCAGGCCGAGGGCCGCGTTGCGGCCATGCTCCCGGCGCCGCCGACGGATGCACTGATCCCCATCTTCGAAGCCCACGAACTGCCCGCACGGATCGACGGTCTCGACGGACCCGAGCCGGCGGGAGGGTTCCCGCTTGTGCTGACGACCCGGGCGCTGGCCGGCGCTGTGCGCGCCGCGGCTCGCGTCGTCGAGCCGGCCGCCCAGTATCACGATGGTGACTTCCGCCCGGTGGAGCTGGTGACGCTCGCGCCGGAGGCGGGTCAGCCGCGGCTGTGCCTGCACAGCGTCGAGTTGGCGCAGTGCTTCCCGCGGATGTTCGGCGTGCGGCTGCGGGACCGGTCGATGGAGCCGATGTTCCAGGAAGGCGACATCGCCCTGGTGACGCCGGGCAGCAAGCCACAGGTCGGTTGTCCGGCGGTCAGCCGCCTGGTCGAGCCCGGCGCGGCCCGTTGCCGCATCTGGCTCGGCGAAGATGAGGATGGTGTTCGCCTTGGCCGGTTGGCCGATGGCGAGGCGGAACACCTGCGGCGAGGCAACGTCTGCTGGTCGCTGAACGTGTTGTATCGACTCGCGGCGGCCTGACGGGAGAGCGCGGTGCGCGTCGAGCGCCTGGGCCAGGATGTGCGGATCAACCCCGGCGGGCCGGTGCACGGTGTGTGCCGGCCGCCCGGCTCGAAGAGCCTGACCAACCGCCACCTCACGTGCGCCGCCCTGGCCGACTGGGATACCATTCTGGAGGGGGCGTCCTGCTCGGATGATACGAAGCGAATGATCGCTGGCCTGGAGGCGCTGGGCGTGCCCGTGCACGCCAGCGACGACGGCCGGCAGCTCGAGGTCCGCGGGTGCCGGGGGAACCTGCCGGCGACGGGGGCGGAGATCGACGTCGGTCACGCCGGCACGGCCCTGCGTTTCCTGACGGCGCTGGCGGCACTGGGCTACGGTCGGTTTCGGCTGGATGGCTCGGCGCGGCTACGGCAACGGCCGATCGGACCGCTGGTTGGCGCCCTACAGTCGCTCGGGGCCGGGATCGGTTACGAGGCAACGCCGGGATGCCCGCCGCTGACGATCGAGGCACGCGGTCTGGCCGGCGGACGGGTGCGGGTGACGGACCCCGAGTCGAGCCAGTTCATCAGCGCCCTGCTCATGGTGGCGCCCTACGCCGCCCACGACGTCTATCTCACCATCGAGGGCCCGCTGCCCAGCCAGCCGTACGTGGCCATGACGACCGACGTCATGCACGCGCTCGGCGTCGAGGTGCTGTCGGCGGAGAGCCGGCGGTACGTCGTGGCCGCGGGGCAGCGCTATCGGGCGGGCACGTTCGCCATCGAGCCGGACGCCAGCGCCGCCACGTACTTCTGGGCAGCGGCGGCGGTGACGGGCGGGCGCGTGCTCGTGCAGGGGCTTGATCGCGACAGCCGGCAGGGCGACGTCGGCTTCATCGATGTGTTGGCGCAGATGGGCTGCACGGTGCATGAAGAGGCGGGCGGGCTGGCGGTCGCCGGGCCGGCGCCGGGCGAACTGCACGGGATCGATGTTGATCTGAACGCCATGCCGGACACAGTGCAGACGCTGGCCGTCGTGGCCCTGTTCGCCAGAGGGCCGACGACGGTTCGCCGCGTGGGCAACCTGCGCGTGAAGGAGACCGACCGGCTGGCGGCGTTGACGGAGGAGCTGAGCCGGCTCGGAGCCCGCGTCGAGCAGCAGGACGATGGCCTGACGATTCACCCGCCGGCGACGATCACGCCAGCGGCGGTGGCGACGTATGACGATCATCGGATGGCGATGAGCTTCGCCGTGGCGGGGTTGGCCGCGGGGGGGATCACCATTCGCGACGCCGACTGCGTGACGAAGAGCTTACCGGGGTTCTTCGAGGCGCTGGCGGGGCTGTAGGGCGGGTGGGCGGGTTTCACCCGCCGATTCGTTCGGGGGCATTCACCGCTATACCAAGGGAGCAGACGAAAGGCGCTCACCGGCCAGTTGGCCGGTGCCACACCAGCAGGCGGGGGCGGATTGGCAAGTTACTGGCGCGGCTCAAGCAGCCGGATTACACCAGCAATCGGGCACACGCTGCGCATACACTGGTCGTGGTGTGAGCGGACGGGCGTCAGGTCGGCTTTTCGATGCCCAGATCGGCGGTCGTGAACAGGGCTTCGAAGCGCAGGTCAGCGCCTTCGACCGTGGCCCGGGCGCCTTCCTGGCGGTCGATGGTGGCGATGACCGCGGTGACGACGGCACCCTCGGCTCGCAACGTCTGGGCGGCCTCGACGGCCTGGCCGCCGGAAGTGGCCACATCTTCGACGAGGAGCACGCGGTCGCCGCGGTTGAGTTTGCCCTCGATGAGCTTGCCGGTGCCGTAGCCGGCCTTCTTCGCGTTGCGGACGATGACGAACGGCTTGCCCGTTTCGAGCGATGTCGCCGCCGCCAGGGCGATCGCCCCGAGCTCGGCGCCGGCGATGCGGTCGGTCTTCTCATCGACGAAGCGGGCGAAGCGCCGGGCCAGCTCCTGCAGGATGACGGGCTGCGTCTCGAAGAGGTACTTGTCCAGGTAGTACTTGCTCTTGAGGCCGCTGCGCAGCGTGAAATCGCCGTGCAGCAGGGCGGTGTCCTTGAGCGCTTGAGCGAGCTCGGCGTCGGTCATGGGTTTGCCTTTCTGGATCGGGTTCGCGGCGGCCGGGCGTGACGGCGCGTGCGGCGAGCCGGTGGTGCTTCGGGCGCGGGGGGCGGTGTGCCGGCCGCCTGCGACGTCGCAGAGGCCAGCTCCAGCAGAGCGTCGACGCCGTCGCTGCCGAATTGCAGGGCCAGCTCGAAGAGAGTGTTCATGGTATTGAGGAAGCGTTCCAGCTCGGCCAACCGCCGGGCGAACGCGGGCACAGTCGCCGGCGCGGTCCCCGCTTCGCCGCCGGGTTCGGGCAGCATGGTCCGGCAGCGGTGGAGCGTATCGAGGATGGGCTCGACTTCGCGCCGTCGGCGTTCGCGGAGGATGGTCTCGAACATGCGCCAGATGTCGGTGTCGGCCTGGAAGTACTCCTTGCGGTCGCCGAACTTGTGCACGCGCTGCACGAGCCCCCAGTCGACGAGGCCGCGCAGGTTCATGCTGGCGTTGCCGCGGGAGACGTGCAGTTGGGCCATGACGTCGTCGGTGCAGAGGGGCTCGCCGCCGGCGAAGAGCAGGGCGTGGATCTCGGCCATGGTGCGGTTGATGCCCCAATAGCCGCCCATTTCGCCCCAGCGGCGGATGAAAAGACTCTGGCACTCGTCGAGGGGAGCGGGCACGCGGCACTCCGCGAAGGGTTTCAGAACTATCAGAAACTATAGTCCGCTTGCCGGCCAGGGCAAGGCCGGCGGGGGTCGGCGCGCTTGATCCCACAGGGGCAGCGTCCATAATGCCCGCAGAGAGTCCGGTTACCGGACTGCCGGCCCGGAGCGAGTGTGCACATCAACATGGAGACAGCCATGAAGGGTAGCGGCGTATGTTGCGTGGCGATGGCAGCCCTGCTGCTGGGAGGCGTCGGCTGCGGGCACTACACGATCACGTTCCAGGTGGAGGACGTCATCAATGACGGGGGCAAGGGCGACAGCGCCGCCGAGCAGCTCAACGTCGACGTGGTCTGCCTGACCAAGAAGGACGCGGCCGACTTTCCCGAACTGGCCGACGGCACCTGGTGGTCCCGCGACTGGTTCGCCGCCCGCGACCAGAATGACCAGCGCCTGCGCAAGCTCGATAAGCGCATCTTCGCCCTGCGCAACGGGCAGCCCGGCCCGCACGATACGCTCAAGGGGCCGCCGCTCGTGTCCGGCCGCCGCACCGACCGCCACGAGTTCTCGATCTCCTTCCAGCATCCGCAGTCGCTGGCGTCGGAGTCGGCCATCGTCATCTACGGCCGCTTCCATGACGGCAAGGGCGGCATTCTCAATACGCAGCCGGTGTTGATCCACCCCTTGCCCGCGTGGGACAAGGAAATCGTCATCGGCGTCGGTCGCACCGGACTCGAACGTCTGGCCGACCGCTAGTTGCGGCGGCGGTGATCGTCGGTCGGCGCTGTTCGCGGGCTGCCGGTCTGTTAGAATGTCGGTCTGTGGACCTGTCGGGCCGGTGTTGAGTCGGCCGTGGCTCTGCGGCTGCGGCGAGCAGGGATGATCCATGAGATTCTGGCCGGAAGTACATTGGTCCGAGGGGCAGTTCCTTCGGCCACATCACTTGCAGGCCGCGTTCCGGCAGATCGAGACCGGGCGAGCGGCGGCGGTCGACGGTATTCATGCCTACGCCCGCGGTTTCCTGTCGCTGGACCTGGCTCACGACGCTATCGAGAACGGGCTGATCGAGATTCGCTCCTGCGAATTGCGCCTGCGGGACGGCACGCACGTTGTTGTCCCGGAGAACTGCACGCTGCCGCCGCGTGAGGTGAAGGGCGTGCTCGATAAATCGCCCGGGCCGGTCGACGTCTACGTCGGCGTGCCGCAGGTACAGGCCGTGCGGCCGAACGTGCTCGTTCCCGGCGAAGAGATTGAAGGGCGCAGTCCGCGCTACGCCATCGACCTGATGGAGCGCTACGACGAGAACACCGGCGACAACCCGCAATCGGTGGAGGTACGCCGGTTGCGCGGGGCGGTCTTCCTCGGCGAGGAGGACCGCGCCGGTTTCGAGTGCGTGCGGTTGGGCCGGCTGGAACGCTCGGCGGCCGGACCGCGGCTGGTTGACAAGGTCGTGCCGCCGCTGCTGCGCATGCAGGCCTGGGGTCCGCTGTGCACGGCGGTGGACGTGCTGTGGAACGACATCCGAGCCCGGATGGAGCAGTTGGGGGCCGACGCCGCGGGCCGCGGGCTGACCTTCGCCACGGCGTCGCCGGGGGATATGGAGCAGCTTCTCAAGCTCCAGGCGCTCAACGAGCTGACCGTGCGTTTCGGGATTCTGGCGAGCTCGCCGGAACTGCACCCGCACGCGCTGTACGAGACCCTGTGTGCGGGGATTGCCCGGGTGGCGCTGTGGGACGACCTGCGGCGTCCGCGGGACCTGCCGGCGTACGACCACGACGACTGCGGCCCGGTGTTCGACGAGTTGGTGCGTTACCTGCGGGCCCTGGTCAACGGCATGCTGCCGCGCGACTACGTCGAGCGGCCGTTTGAGGCGAAGGATGGCGGGTACGGGGTAGAGCTCGACGCCGAGTGGTTCAGCCCGAACTACGAGCTGTACCTGGGGATCCGCGGTTCGATGCAGCTCGAGGAGATCCTGGCCCTGTTCCGGGCGATCAACTTCAAGCTGGCCTCGCCGCGGGACGCGACGGAGGTGTTCCGCCGGCGGCTGCCGGGTCTGGAGTTCCGCAGCGCCGGGGCGGTGGCCAATCTGCCGAAGAGCAGTGATCAGTTCTACTTCCGCGTGGCGCGCACGGCGCCGTACTGGGAGCACTGCGAGCGGGAACGCGGCATCTTCATCTGCATGCCGCCCGCAGACATGCCCAAGCTGGCGGCGCTGCGGCTTTCGCTGTTCGCGGTCAAGCTGCGAGGCTGAGGCGTGCCCGTCCGCGGCTGAGGAGGAATGGGCTTGGCGACGACGGTATACGATCTGGCGATCGAGGTGGTGCTGTACCTCGTGGCCTTTCAGCGGCGCGCGGCCGAGGGCGAGAGCCCCAGCTACGCCGATGCGCGGGCGGAGGTGCTGAACCTGCTGGGCGACCTCGATCAGCGCAGCCACGGCGAAGCCGGGCTGTTCGACCACTGGGCCAAGGCCCGGGTCCCGCTGGTCTACCTGATCGACGAGGTGATGATCCTCAACTGCCCGTGGGACCATCGCAACGAGTGGGCCAACGACTGCCTCGAAGTGACGTTGCTCGGGCATCCCGAGGCCCTCGGCGGCGAGAACTTCTACACCGAGTGCGACGAGGCCCTGCGCCAGTTCGAGCTGGCCGAGCGGCACGAGCGCCGCGACTACGAGGCGAGCGTCGAGGTGCTGATGATCTTCTACGTGGCCCTGCAAACCGGGTTCAAGGGCCGCTACGCGCTCGATCTTGACGCCTGGCGTGAATACAAGGCGCACCTGTTCGCCAAGCTGCCGGCCTACGCCCAGACGCGGGCCCGGCAGTTCTTCCCCGAGACCGAGCAGCACACCGTGCAACTCGACCCGAACTATGAGCCGGTGATGCGGCTGCTCTACGTGTTCCTGGCGTTCCTCTTCATCGTCGCCCTCTACTTCGGAGCGACGTGGGGCTACTGGAGCTCCATGGTCGGCGAGCTTCAGGGCTATACCGACCCCGAGAACGGATCGGCCGTCATCGATGAAGCCACCGCCGAGGAGCTGACCGCCCGGGAGCGGCCGGCCACCGACGTCGACGGGACCAACTGATCGAGCTTCCCGGGCCGCGCCCGGCGGGCCGGCCCGCTGCGGGAGACCGCCAACATGACCAGCATGAACTCCGTGCTCCAGAAGTTCTTCAACCTGCCGCCGGCGGTGCGCATGGCACTGGCGGTGGCCGGCTTCGGTTCGATGGCGTCGATCATCTACTTCCTGCTGCCGGCCCTGCGAACGAAGCAGGGGCGGATCTGGCTGTTGATCATCGCCGGCTGCGCCCTGGTGCTGGTGCTGCTGATCTGGGGACTGCGGCGGCTGTTTTTCGGGCGCAAGTCCTCGAAGCTGGCCGGGGCCCTCGAGTCGCAGGGGCCGACGCGTGGCGACATCGCCGAGCAGGAGCAGGTTTACCGCACTAAGTTCCAGGGCAAGCTGGCCGAGCTGAAGGCCAACGGCCTGTCGGTCTACCGCCTGCCCTGGTTCGTGCTGGTCGGTGAGCCCGGCTGCGGCAAGACGGCGAGCCTGATCCACTCGGGCCTGGACTTCCCGCTGGGCAAGGACGAAGTGCCCGGCTTCGGCGGCACGCGCAACTACAACTGGTGGTTCACCAACGACGCCGTCATTCTCGACACTGCCGGCCGCATCGCGTTTCAGGAAGAGGGCACCACGGACAAGGTCGAGTGGGAGTTTTTCCTGAAGCTGCTGAAGCACAACCGCCAGCGCTGCCCGATCAACGGCGTGATCATCGCGCTGCCGGCGGACAAGCTGCTGCGCGACACGTCCGAGGAGCGGGCCCAGAAGGCGACGATTCTCCGCGAGCGGCTGCGCCAGGTGCACCAGACCCTCGGCGTGCGCTTCCCGACGTCGGTGCTGGTCACCAAGATGGACCTGGTGGGCGGCTTCGGCGAGTTCTTCGAGGAGATTCGCGTCGACTTGCAGCAGCGCAACCAGATGTTCGGCTGGTCGCGCCCGGGCGAGTTCCAGGACCCATACGAGCCGTCGGGCTTCGGCGAGTCCTTTGACCTGGTGTACCGCCGGCTGCGCGACTGGTCGATGCGCTACCTGCAGCGCAAGGCGACGGAGGAGGAGCTGGGGCTGGTGGTGACCTTCCCCGAGGCCTTCCGGGAATTGCGTGAGCCGCTGAACGACTACATCGGCACGATCTTCCAGAAGAGCCCGTTGCTCGAGCCGCCGTTCTTCCGCGGGTTCTACTTCACGTCGGCCGTGCAGGAGGGGGCGCCGATCTTCGACGTGTTCAGCCGCGGACGGAAGGGCGTGACCATCCCCGAGCGGCCGACGCGTGCGGTGGACTCGAAGGCGTTCTTCATCCACGACCTCTACGAGCGCAAGGTCTTCCCCGAGTCGGGCCTGGTGTTCCGCTCGGCCCAGCACGTGACCCTCAACCGCCGGATGCGCCGCCTGGTCTGGGTGGGCACGGTGGGGGTGTTGCTGGCGATGATCGCCCTGTTCACGTTCGGCTTCTTCGGCGTGGGCGAACTGGTGAACGGGCCGAAGGTGGATTGCGCGCGGGCCGTGGAGCGGATCGAGCAGGCCGCCAAGGAACCGGCGTCGTACGCGGCGCTGGCGGACAACCTGAAGCTGGCCCAGCAACTGGAACAGCACTATCGGGCGTACGATCGTTCGTTTACCTGGCTGCGAGCCCGGGCCCTGTTCATCGGGGCGAACATCGATGTGCCGCGGCAGGACGTGCGGTTGGTGCATGCCCGTTTCGTGTTGGATACCGTACTCGCCCCCGTCCTGCGCGAGGCTGGCAAGCGGTTGCAGTCGCCGGAGGAGCTGGTTCGCGGGCCGCAGAGCTACGATCGTTACGTCGCCGCAGCGAGCGTCTACGCCCGCTGGTACGCGGCACTGGTCGGCACCGCGCACGTCGAGGCTCTGACCGAGACCGAGGCCGAACGTTGCGGCCGCGAACTGGGCCAGTTGCTCGATTTCCTCGAAGCGGACGGACCCACGCGGGAGGGGGCGGTGGCCCAGCTCACCGCGGCCCTGAGCTCGCTGGCGGCACCGTCCCGCGCCTTCGGCCCCGAGATTCTGGCCGGCACGCTCGACCTCAAGCCCGACGACCTCACCGCCGTGCTCACGACCGTCGTGACCAATCTTCGCGAGCACTGGTTGCCGCTGACCCGCCTCGAGCCCGCCCAGGACCCGTTCCTGAGCTACTGGCTCGGCGTCACCAGCCGCATCCAGGATTTGCAGAAGGTCTACAACGAGACGCTTCAGCTCGGCCCGCGCTTCCAGGACCCGGCGACCTACGGCGAGGCCGTGCAGCGCTTCGAGCTGCTCACCGACGGCGTCGAGTTCCTCGGCGACTACAAGAGCGAGCCACCGCCGGACACGCTGGCCCGGGCCTGGTACAACCTGCGCGTCTTCCTGGTCGACAACGAGGTGCCACAGACTGAGACCAAGACCATCTTGCGCTTCGCTGATCAGTTGACCGCAGTGAAGGGCGAATGGGACACCGGCTTCGCCCCGCTGCTCGACGCCCTGCACGCGGCGTCGCTGCGTGAGAACGCTCCGCCGCAGGAGCGCGTCTACGATGCCGTGGCCGAGGCGAAGAACACGCTGGCCCGCAGCTACCAGCAGAGTTGGGACGACATTATGGCCCGGCTCGGCATCCCCGCCGACCAAGAGCTCGTCGGCTACTGTACGGGCGATCTGGGCCTGCTGAAGCTCGACGAGTTCAGCGACACAAACCGCTCATTCAACGCTCCGAAGGCGTCCGTGCAGTTGGTGTCGCAGCCGTTCGGACGCAACAAGGAGTTGCGGCAATACCTGCTGGAGCTGCGCGAGACGATCAGTGCCGGTGCAACCGGCGGCGAGCTCGGCCCGCTGACCGAATGGCCGTCGCTGCTGACCACCGGTCAGGGCGGCATGCCCCGCGGCGAGATGCTGAACAACTGGTTCACCAAGGCGCAGCGCGCCGGGCACCACCCGAGCGACGAGACCATCTTGCAGACTTCGGGGCTCGTCGAGCAGCCCTTCTGGCGGCCGGCGGAGCTGTATTCCCTCGCCGACGCGACGTGGCTGGGCTACCAGCGGAATTCGATCGGCGCGGTGCTGACCCGCATGCAGCAGGCGTGCGACGGTGCCACGGCGGCGGACAAGCTGCCCGGCCTGGCCCGGTTGATGCCGGGGTTCGATCAAACCGTCGACGATCTGCCCTTCCGCCGGGTCGAGCTCGAAGGTGCCGCGGCGGAGAAACCCGCCGAGCCCGCCACGGAGCAACCGCCGCCGGCGGAGGAAGAAGAGGACGAAGACTGGCGACGGCCGCGCCGGGCTCCGGCGCCGGCGGAGGTGACACCGGCTGCGGAAGAGCCCGTCGAGCCGGACCAGGAGCGTTCGGCGCTGGTGCGCTACCACACGCGCGATTTCCTCGCCGACACGTTGCGAGCCTATTACGACGTGCACGCGTCGATGGCCGCGCTCGGCCAGCGCGGTGAGCCCGCCATCGCCGTCCTCGACAGGGCGGCCGACGCCTACATCGACCACTACTTCCTCGACTGGAACGGCGTCTACGACGACTACATGACGCTGCTCGACGAGGAGACGCTGCGTTTGCTGCGGGCCTGCCAGCAGGGCGAGTACGACTGGCCCCGCTTCCAGGAGGCGATCAGCAAGAAGGGCCGCGATATCGCCAGGGAGCTCGGCCTGCGTTTCGAGGCCATGGTGCGCGAGGTGGTGCTCTTCCAGGACGCGCTCGGTGAGGGCGACCGCGGCAATGCGCTGTTCGACCGCGTGGCCGAGCGCCTGAAGCAGTTGGGTCCCCAGCACGATCTCCAGCGCCGGCTCGAAGACATCGGCCGTCGAACGCGCGACGTCCGTCGTGGCGACGACGCGGAGCGTGTCCTCGGACAGGGCTACTATGACGCCTGGAACACCTACGTGAAGCAGGTGAAGGGCTTCGGCGAGGCGCCCGGCGCCAAGGCGCCGCCCAATCGCGCGAAGCTCCGCGCCGACCTCGAGGAATTGCTCCGCCCACGGCGGATGCAGCTCGAGGACTTCCGGCTGACCAGCCCGCTGCTGGACATCGCCGCCTATGGCGAGGTTTTGCTGGCCAACCATCTGGATCGCCAGTTGGCCACGCTGTTCGAACCGGTACGCGAGCACTACCCGTTTGTGGCAGACGCTCGCGATGAAGCGCCGTTCGAGCGGCTGGGGCGGCTGGCTGAAGGCGCCGCGTCGCCCGGACAGCTTCTCGACCTGCTGCGCCAAGCGGACGATTTCCAGCGGGAGCACGGCGAACTGCTACGGGCGTTGCACCCGGATAGCGGGCACAACTCGATCCGCGTGCTGGACCAGTGCGCGGCCTGGGTCGCGTTCCTGTACGGGGCCGACGCTGGGCGCCTGCACAACGATCAGCCGTTGCCATTGAAGGTGAAGTGGGCCATCTCGAAGCACGAGGGCACGGCTTCCGCCGGCAGCGTCTACACGAACGTGACCATCACGCTGCCGCTGCTCACACAGGGCGGACGCGAGGCGGCCGGATCAATCGACTCCGACGTCCGCAGCGGCTTCGGCGAATCGCTGCCGCCGAAGGCCATCGACGCGCTGGCCAGCAAGACCGAGTTCGACTATCGCTGGAACCTGTTCGTTGAGCAGAGCTACGCTGCGCCGGGCCTGCGCGTTTGGGAAAAGAACCCGAACGTCCGGGCCACGTATCCGGATGAGCTCCGCTCGCAGTGGCAACTTCCGGGCAGTGCCGTGTCGCTGCTGCTGCTGATCGGGGCCGACCCGGCCAACCGCATCAACGGCGAGCAATGGACGATTCCCGTGCTGCTGGAGGCGGCCGACGAGAAGATCGGTTTCGATTTCGCGATCCAGTTCGAGCGGACCTTCCCCGGCCCCTGCGCGCCGATGGCGGACCCGGGAGCACCGCCGAAGATGACCGCGGCCGACCGCTACTTGCAGGTGGAGCCGGGCCGCAGGCCGTAACGACAGGTTCGCCGGCCGGCGAGTGAATCGCGGGGCGGTTGGCAGGAGACTATGAGCCGCGTAGGGCAATTCTTCGGGAAGCTGTTCGCCGGGCAGTCCGGCTCGCACGGAGCCCTGCTGCGCGCGTACGGCAAGCTGCCGTTCTACGCAGAGTATCGCCGGCTTGAGGTGGCTCCTGGCGTGCCGACGGCGTTCTCGCAGTGGCTGGACGAGGGACGGCTGGCCTGGGTGCGCGGCCAGGATGAGGGAGTCCGCGGCACGATGCGGACTTCGCGGATCGCCCTGCGTTGGCCGGAGACGCGCGAGTGGGTCGTGGCCAGCGTGTGGGAGAGCCGCGACAGCCTCGGCCGCCAGTTCCCCTTCGCGCTGTTCATCGTCTGTCCGGCGGACGCGCTGGGCAACGACCGCTTCCAGCGTTGCGTGTCCTGCCTGGCCATCCACGAGGAGTTCGACCGGCTGCACGGCCGGCTGTCGGCGCTCGGCTCGGGCGGCGACTTCTACCGGCTCTACGCCAAGCTGACGCTGGCCACGCGGCTGGACGACCTGGCCGCGCGCACGCGTGCCCTCGCCGCCCAGGCTCGCCAGATCACGCTCACAGAGTGGTTCTCGCAGACCGGTCTGAGCGGCATGCAACCGGGGGCGTGGTTCGGCGGACTGCTGCGCCGGGCCGGCCGCTGGGTCGGACAGGCCGGCGCGGCCGGCGACCTAGCCCTGAGCTGCCCGCTGGCCCGCGGTACGCCCTACGGCATGCAGGCCCTGCTGTGGCTCGAATGGCTCTCCTCGCTGCGCCCGTTCCACAAGAGTGAGCCGAGCCTGATTCTGCCCACGGCCAGCGCGCCCGATCCGCCGCGCCTCCAGATCATCTTCCGCAATCTGCTGACCGCCGACTTCCAGCTCATGACCACCGACGCCGCCTCGTACGGCTACATCGAGGACTTGGGCCGTCCGCCCGCCGCTGGCGGTGAGGACGACCCGGCCGACGTGGCCGCGCCGGCCGGCTCACTGCTGGAAGCACTGCTGCGGGCGGGGAGCTGAGCGCGCCGCGGCGCGCATCCGCCACCAGCACGATCCCCCAAGTCCTACCGGCCCCGCTCGTCAGCGGCCCGCCGTGAAGAACTCCTTGATGCTGTCGTAGATGTCGTCCTTGGTGTTGACCCGCGTGGTGACCATGTTCTCGGCGTCGGAGAGCTGCTCGCGGAGCGTGTTGATGAACGCCCCACTGCCGTAGGCGCTGGCCACCTGGCAGTAGCCGAACTGGTTCGCCACCGGCAACAGATGCTCCTTGAGAATGGCGCAGCAGTCGCGCGAGTCGGACTCCGACGAGTTGTCGCCGTCGGAGAAATGGAACAGGTAGATGTTCCACTCGTCCGGGTTGTAGTGCTTGTCCAGCAGATCCTGGCAGCAGCGGAAGGCGCTCGAGATCTTCGTGCCGCCGTCTTCGCGGATGTGGAAGAACGTCTCGCGATCGACCTCCTGGGCGTGGACGTCGTGCACGATGTAGCGGCTCTCGATGCCCTCGTAGTTCCGCCGGAGCCAGGCGTCGATCCAGAAGGCTTCCAGGCGCACGAGCTCTTTCTGCTCGTGGCCCATCGAGCCGGACACGTCCATCATGTAGACGATCGCCGCGTTGGCGTCGGGTTTCTTGACCGGCTTCCAGCTCCGGTAAACCTTGTCGCTGCGCTCGAAGATGATCGTCGGGTTGTTCGGGTCGTACATGCCCGACATGATCATTCGCCGCAGCGCCCGGCGGAACGTGCGCTTGAAGTGGCGCAGCGACTCGGGGCCGGTCTGGCGGATGCTGCTGTAGCGGTCCTTGACGCTGGTGATGCTGTGCTTGCCCTTGGGCTGGATGCGGGGCAGCTCGAGCTCTTCGCCGAGGATGTCGGCCAATTCATCGAGCGTGATATCGACTTCGAGAATGTGCCGCCCGGGATCGGTGCCGCCGGGGCCGATCCCGGCCTCGTCGCCGTCCACCGCCTGCCCGGGCTGTCCGTCGCCCTGTCCGACGCCGGCGTCGTTATTGTCGCCGTAGCGGAAGTGTGGCAGGTCGATCCCGCGCACGGGGATGCTGATGAGGTGCTTACCCTCCTTGCCGATGAGCTCGCCATGCGTCAGGAACCGGCGCAGATCCTTGCGGATCCGTCCCTTGACGATCTGCCGGAAGCGCTGATGGTCCTTTTGAATCTTCATGGCTTAAAGAAGGCAACGAGGCAACAAGGCAGCGAGGCACAGAAGCGAGCCCGGCACGCCGGGGTGGCGCGACGACCTATTCCTGCCCTTTGGCATCTCCGCGAGCGAAGATGCTCGCCACGTAATTCAGCACGTCCGTGGCGCTCGTTTCGTTGTAGCCGAAGAACTTGATCAGCCGCTGCTTGACCACATCGATCTTGGCCTGTGTCTCGTCGTCGACCACGCCCGAGACGATGTTCTTCAGCTTGATCGTGTCCCGCGAATCCTCGAAGAGCTTCAGCTCGAGCGCCTTGTGCAGCCGGGCGTTCGTGTGATACTCGAATTTCTTGCCGTCCAGGGCGAGCGCCCCGATGTAGTTCATGATCTCCTGGCGGAAGTCATCCTTGCGGGCGTCGGGGATGTCGATCTTTTCCTCGATCGAGCGCATCAGCCGCTCGTCCGGCTCCTCGTCCTTGCCCGTGTACTTGTTGCGCACCTTCTCGTGCTGCGTGAAGGCCCGGACGTTCTCGATGTAGTTGGCACACAGCCGAGCGATGGCCTCCTCGTCCGCCGAAATCGCCCGCTGCACCTCGGTCTTGAGGATGTCCTCGTATTCCTCGCGCACCACGGCGAGCAGCTCCTTGTAGCGCTTCTTCTGCTCCTCGTCCGTGATCAGCGAATGATGCGATAGGCCGCCCTCGAGCTCGTTCATCACCATGAACGGGTTGATGCAGCGGTCTTCCTGGGCCTGCTCGCTCACCAGCGAGTTCGAGATCTTGTCCTGGATGTAGCGCGGGCTGATGCCCTGCATGCCTTCGCGCGGGGCCTCCTCGCGCAGCTCCTTGATGGAATCCTCGGTGAAGCCGGGGATGTGCTTGCCGTCGTACAGCTTCGACTTCTGCAGGAGCGTGAGCCCCGCCTTCTTCGGCTCCTCCAGCCGTGTCAGCACGGCCCACATCGCCGCCACCTCGATCGTGTGCGGGGCGATGTGAATGCCCTTGACCTTCTCCCGCCCGAAGTCCTTGCCGTAGATCTTGATCTCGTCGGACAGACGGATGTTGTAGGGGATGTCGATCTTGATCGTGCGGTCGCGGAAGGCCTCCATCAGGTCGTTCGACTGGAGCTTCTTGTACTCCGGCTCGTTCGTGTGCCCGATGATGACCTCGTCGATGTCCGTCTGGGCGAACTTCTTCGGCTTGATGGTGTGCTCCTGCGACGCACCCAGCAGGTCGTACAGGAAGGCCACCTCGAGCTTCAGCACCTCGATGAACTCGCACAGGCCGCGGTTGGCGATGTTCAGCTCACCGTCAAAGTTGAACGCCCGCGGATCCGAATCCGAGCCGTACAAGGCGATCTTGCGATAGTTGATGTCGCCGGTCAGCTCGGTCGAGTCCTGGTTCTTCTCGTCCTTTGGCTGGAACGTGCCGATGCCGACGCGGTCCTTTTCCGACAGGGCGATTCGCCGGACGACCACGTGGTCCATCACCTTGCGCCAGTCGCCGCCGTAGCGGATCAGCAGCTCTTCGAACGTCCGCCGGCAGAACGGGTCCAGGTCGCCTTCGATGCGCACCTGCCGGTCCTCAGACAGGTCGGCGTTGATCTTCCGCAGCACGTCCCGGCGGGCCCGCCGCGGAATCAGCTTCAGCGGGTCCTCGTGCATGGGGCAGGGGTGCAGCTCGGTGTGGCCCTCTCCGTCGTCCACCTTCCAGCAGAAGGTGTACACGGCGCCCTCGTCGAGCCGCGAGTAGTGCTCGAGCCCCTTCTTCAGCAGGCGGACGATCGTGCTTTTGCTCGAACCCACCGGTCCATGGAGCAGCAGGATGCGGTGCTCGGTGCCGTAGCCCTGGGCCGCCGACTTGAAGAACTCGACCAGCCGCATCAGCGCCACGTCGAGTCCGTAAACAGCGTCGGCCCCGTGGTCGAGCGTGTCGTCGAAGAACTTGTAATGGACATAGTCTTCCTTCAGGTGGGAATAGCGCTCCAACCCGAAGGACAGCACCATGTCATACACGCGCTGGAACGCGTTGCGCGCCAGCCGCGGATTGGCCAGAACCAGTTCGAGATAGTCCCAGAATGTCCCCTCCCAGTGCTGCTGGCGAAACGTCTCGCTGTCCAGGTGCTGGTCCAGGATCGCCAGAATCTCATCTTGTTTGGCCATCAGTTCGTCTCCCTGACGGTTCGCAGCACGTCGGCGCCCACAACTGCGGCGCCGAAACCGGTCCCGGCTACTCACGCTCGCCTGCGCCTGGGATGGCGCTGGCCGGGCGTTTGATGCTAGATGCCCCGATAACCTGCGTCAACGTTTATCGCGGCTTCTACGCGCTTGCCTTATCGACTCTTCTGCGAGCACTCTTGCGGACTCCTCCCGACACCCCCTACGGCTCATCCGGAGCGGCCGCGCCCACGTTCTCCGAGCCGCAGAACGGACACCGAACAACATCCCCCTGCACGTCCGGCACGAATTCCTTGCCGCACCGGGGATCCAGGCAGCGCCACAGTGCCCAGCAAGATCGCTGCTTGCACTGGGGGCAATCCACGGGGTACCGCGTCCCCGGCTCGATCTGCATCGTGCCGATGTAGCCGCACTCCTCGCGGATGCACTTCACCTTCACCGGCACCTTCCTCGTCGGCACGCTCGTCCCCGGACCCAGCGCTTCGTACAACCACACCGCCCCCGCCACCAGCATGACGCCCACCACGCTCAACGTGATGGCCCGCCGCCGCCGCCGGCGCGCAGTCACACCGATCTCCACATCGCCCGACCGCGACAGCACCGACCGGTAGTCGGCGAATGCGCTGCGTTTCCTCCGATCGTACATTCCCTGACGCTCCTCTACCGGATTATACGGCGGCGATGCGCGGTCGATACAGCCTGGGCGGACCGATGCTGTCCGGCTGCGACAATTCGCCCTATCATGCCGCCATGACCTCCGCAAACCTCTCCGCGGTGATACGGTGAGCGGCCACCGCACCGGTATCGGCTACGACGTCCATCGGCTGGTCGCCGGCCGGCCCCTGCTGCTCGGCGGCGTTCGCGTCGCCCACGAGCGCGGCCTGCTCGGCCACAGCGACGCCGACGTCGTTCTGCACGCCATCTGCGACGCCCTGCTCGGGGCCGCGGGGCTCGGCGACATCGGCGAGTGGTTTCCCGACACCGACCCCGCCTTCGCCGGCGCCGACAGCCGGCGATTGCTCGCCGAGGTCCTGCGCCGCGTGGCGGCCGCCGGCTTCGCACCTGTCAACGTCGATCTCGTCATCCACGCCCAGGAGCCCAAGCTCGGGCTGGTCAAAGCCCAGATCCGCGACAGTCTGGCCGATCTGCTGGCCCTGCCGCCCACCTGCGTCGGCGTGAAAGCGACGACGAACGAGGGCCTCGACGCCATCGGCCGCGGCGAGGCCATCGCCTGCTGGGCCACGGTCCTGCTGCAATCGGCCCCGATCGCCGGCGGAGCCTGAGCCCGGCGTCGCCATCGGGCTGCTTCGGGGCCACCGGGCGGGCTCACCGGCCCGATGGACGTGCCTGTTCAGAACAGCTAGGATTCCGGCGCTCGGTCCGCGACCGGCGCGGGCGGCCGGGCAGCTCCGGCACATAGAGGCGAAAGCACAGCTTGTCTCCGGCCTGGCTCGTCATCGATGCGCTCGTTCGCAACTGGGCGCTCGTCGCCATCATCTCCACGATGATCATCCTCACTATCGTGCCGTCCCTCATCCTCATGAAGTACGTGCGCATCTCACTCAACATCATGCGCACCACCAAGCCCCCGCTCGCTCGCGGCCCGCTCGATTTCTCCCCGCTCGAAGGCGAACCGGTGACCTTCCCGGCGTATGACGGCCTGCCACTGGCCGGCATGATCATCCGAGCCGACCCCGACGTTCCTCACCGCGGTTTGGTGCTGTTCGCCCACGAGTTCTGCTCGAACATGCACTCGAACGCCCGCTACTGCCGGCCGCTGCTTCAGGCCGGGTACGACATCTTCACCTTCGACTTCCGCGGCCACGGGCAATCCGCCTGCGCCCCCGACTACGTTCCGCGGCAGTGGGTCACGAATTACGACCTCGACGACGCCCGCGGTGCGGTGGCCTTCATTCAGAGCTGGCTGGAAGAGCAGGGCCGCCCGCCCGAGATCGGTGCGTTCGGCATTTCCCGCGGGGCCTGCGCTGCCATCCTGGTCGCCGCCGAGAACCCCCAGGTCAAGGCCATCGTGGCCGACGGTGCGTACAGCACCGACATGACCATCGAGTACTTCATGAAGCGCTGGGCGTACATTTTCGCCAGGGTGCGCATGGTGTACGAGAACCACCCGCCGGTCTTCTGGCGCTTCCTGCGCTGGGCGATGATGCACTTCGCCCGGCGTGAGTTCAAATGCCGCTTCCCGTCGGTGCGCAAGGTCATCCAGAAGATGCGGCCGCGGCCGATCCTGTTCATCCACGGCGAGAAGGACTCGTACCTGCCCGTTGAGCAGAGCAGCCGCCGGCTGTACGCCCTGGCTGGCCAGCCGAAATACCTCTGGATTGCCCCCGAGGCCCGCCACAACCAGGCTGTCGCGCGTCATCCGGAGTTATATGCCTGGATGATCAGAAGCTTCTTCGATCGGCACCTGGCCGCGGCCCCGCCGGCCCATCATGAGACACCGGCGGCGGAGCGACCGCGAGCCGCGTCGATCCGCACCCGCCGGTCGGCCAGCCGCCTGGCCACCCGCACCTGATTCCGGGCAGCGCCATGCCCTCCCTGTTGGACCACGTTACCGCCCGCCTCGCCGCCTTTCATGCCCGGCGAGTCTACGGTCGTTTCGCCCGCGCCCTGGCTCGCGTTCGGCAGGAGCAGACGTGGGCCATGCAGCGGGCGCTGCGTCTCGTCAGCAGCAGTGAGTTTGGGCGTCAGCATGATCTCGCCCGCGTGCACGCTCCCGACGACCTTCGGCGAGCCGTGCCGCTTCAGACGTATGACCAGCTCAGTCCGTGGCTCGACCGCGTGTGGGACGGGGATACCGGGGCCCTCTTTGCCCCGGGGCAGGCGATCCTCATGTTCGCGTCCAGCAGCGGCACGACCGCCCGACCGAAGCGAATCCCCGTAACCCCGGAGTTCGTCAAGGATTACCGCCGGGGCTGGAACACCTTCGGCCTCAAAATGCTCAGTGATCACCCGCGCGCTATCCTCCGGCCCATCCTCCAGGGCAGCGGGCGGCTCGACGAGAGCCACTCGCCGACGGGCGTGCCCTGCGGGGCGATCACCGGCCTGCTGGCCCGCACGCAGAAGCGGATCGTTCGGCGGTATTACGTTGGCCGGCCTGAGGTTGCGCATCTGGATGAACCGCGTGCGCGGTATTACACGCTCGTTCGCCTGGGGATTGTCCGGGATGTCGCCTTCGCGATTACGGCGAACCCCGCCACCCTCATCCAGATGGCCAAGACCGCCGCCGAGGAGGCGGACGCGCTGATTCGCGACGTCCACGATGGCACGCTGTCATCAACGATCGTGCCCGAGCCTAGCCTGCGGGCGACGCTCTCAGCCGGCCTGCGGCCCTCTCCGGCCCGCGCCGCCGAGCTGGACCGGCTGCGACACGCGCACGGCGTGCTCCGGCCGCGCGAGTTCTGGGACCTTGTCTTCCTGGCCTGCTGGACGGGCGGCAGTATGGGGCACTATCTACCCCGATTGCGCGATTGGTACGGCCCGCTGCCCGTCCGCGACGTCGGGCTGCTGGCCAGCGAGGGGCGGGTCAGCATCCCACTGGCCGACGATTCAGCCGCCGGCGTGGTGGACGCGCAATCTGCGCTGTTTGAATTCATCCCCGCCGAGCAGGCCCTCGACGCCGACCCGGACACGCTCTGGGCCTGGGAGGTCGAGCCGGGCCGCGAGTACGCGGTGGTTCTGACGAACACTGCCGGTCTCGTTCGCTACCGGTTGGACGATGTTGTGCGCGTGCACGGGTGGGAAGGGCAGGCTCCGGTCATCGAATTCCTGCATCGCGCCGGGCGAATTTCTTCCGTGGCCGGAGAAAAAATCACAGAGCACCAAGTGGTCGAAGCGGTCCATCAGGCGTGCGACAAACTTGGTATTCAGGGCTTGGAATTCATTGTCGCTCCGCAATGGGATGATCCTCCGTTTTATCGCTTGAGCGTCGAGGGAGCGGCTCCGGACGATCTCGCGATGGAGGTGGATGCGGCGCTATGCGCGCAGAATGAGGAGTACGCGTCCCGCCGCAAGTCACGTCGCCTCGGCGTGTTACAGACTCGCTCGCTTCCCGGGGGGGCGATCGTGGCGATGGACCGCGCGCTCATCGCTCGCCGGCGTTCGACATCGGAGCAGTACAAGCGCCCGTGCCTGTTCACGCAGCCCGGGGAGGACGATCAGGCCCTCTCCGCAATCTCCCAGTAATCCTACCCACTTTAACATTGTGTCGTGAACCGCATGACCGGTTTGTTAATCTATCCGGTCTCTGGATCTTTTCAGGTTCCTATAATTGACACAGTTTAACTTGTGTGTTATACATCTGGGTAAGATAGGTAAGGTTGATGAGCCATCGAACTGTGATTTTGACTAAAGAGGCAAACGCGCACGGTTCGATAAGCCAATAAGCTCGAAGTCTGGGAGAAGGAGTCGGCGAGTAGTCAACAGCGCCCACCCTTACAAGTAGTAGGAAGCCCCGGGACATGCCGCTCAAAGGGTGGGGAGAGCGGGAGGCAAGGAACGTGAAAGTCGCAAAGCAGAAGGAAGGTAGGATCGCCACCCTCTGGCGGAAGTACCACCGAACGCACGCCGTCGAAGCCCGCAACGAACTCGTCGAACATTACATGCCGTTGGTCAACAAGCTCGCGGAGATCATCGCCCGCCGGCTGTGGCCGCGCGTGACGGCCGACGAGTTGGCCAGCGCCGGTTACGACGGGCTGATCGCCGCCGTGACGAGCTTCGATCCCGCGCGTGGCGTGAAGTTCGAGACATTCTGTCGCCAGCGCATCCTCGGTGCGATCCGCGACTGGCAGCGGGAGATCGACCCGCTCGGCCGCTCGGGTCGCAACTTCGAGCGCGCCCTCAACGGCGCCGAAGAGCGCTTCCAGGCCGAGCGCGGCCGGGCCCCGACGTCGTCGGAGCTCGCCCGCAAGATGGGCTTATCCCTCGGCAAGTTCATCAAGATGAAGAGAACGGTGCTCGCGTCGCACTGCGTGCCGCTCGAATCCACGAGCGACCGCAGCGACGACCCCCGCATCGGCTCGCTCGTCCCCGCCGACCCCGCCCCAGGGCCTATGCACCACACCGAACGCGAACTCATCCGCGAGTATCTCACTCGCGGCCTGAAAGAGCAGGATCGCTTGATCCTCACGCTCTACTACTACGAAAAACTGACGATGGCCGCGATCGGCGCCGTGCTCGGCGTCAGCGAGTCACGCGTCTGCCAGCGCCACGCGGAGATCATGGACCAACTGCGGGCCCGGTTTGCGGACACGGCCTGCGACCTCGTAGCTTGAACTCTCATCGTGTCTGGTACCTCCCTCTCCGGCCGGAGGCCCCGGTAAATGACGGGTCCTCCGGCTTGCTTTTTGCCATCGATGGGTTGATTGACGCGCTGACGTGAAAGGGGACAGGCACTGGTCCGTGTGCGGTCCCCGCCGGCTGTGCGCGGTCCGGGCTCGGAGCCAGTCCCCTTTTACTCCTCGCGCGGGGCCGCCGCCTGCTTCGCCAACTCTGCCTCGGCGGCTAGGGCTTGGCGGAGGTTCTCGTGCTTCGGTTCGTCCTCGAAGCCGTTGGCGCGCAGCTCCGCCAGGACGCGTTCGAGCGGCCAGCCCTCGACGTGCAGGCGATAGAGCCCCACGGCCAAGCCGGTGCGGTTCACGCCGGCGGCACAGTGCACCAGCCCCGGCCCGTCATCCGCCTCGCGCAGCCAGGCCAGGATCTGCCGCCGATCTTCCGGGGTGCTGGCCCCATTGCCGGGCAGGGGCACGTTGGACCAGGCCAGGCCCAGCCGCTCAGCCGCGGCCCGTTCCTCCTGCGTTTCGACCGCTGCCGGGTTCAGGAGGCAGAGCACCCGGCGGATGCCGTACTCGTCGCGGGCCCAGGCGAGCTGTGGGGGTGTCACGGAGCCGCAGCGATACAGCCGGCCGTCGACGACCGGGGCGAAGCGCTTCGGGTGGTCCGGCCAGACGAGCGTGAAGGCGAGCGAGCCCACAATGGCGGCCGCCAGCACGGCCCTCGTCAGCATCCGTCCGTGTCCATGAGTTATCGGTCTCATCCGTGCAACCTCCGCCGTCCGGGTCGGCAGTCTACCTTCTGCACCCAACAAACCGAAGCGGCGTTGGCATTCCCTCCGTTCGTTTTCAACACTCTCTTCGTCCGGGCCCGCGGTCCGGCGATGTCCTGGCGGCGGAGTCCGCCCGTCGCCGGGCGAGGCGGGTAACCGGATCGAATAGTTCGCCCTTCAGCGAACGGCGTGTCGATCACGCCAAAAAATGACGGCCGTGCCCTGCTCGCTTACCGGCGGGCAGCGGCCGTCTTTTTTTTTGCCGTCACGCGAGTAGGATGCCCGACGTTTGGGTCGGAGCGGCTCGGCCGAGGCCGCCTTCCCGCGACCCTCGGACGGCGCTGCCATGCTCACCTCACTCGACATCGTGATCTGGCTGGAACTGGTGCTCGTGGGTGGGGCGGCCGGCGTGCTGGGTGGCCTGCTCGGCATCGGTGGGGGCATTATCATGATCCCTGCCCTCGCCGAGCTGCTACAGGACCGGTTCGGTCCCGATTCGTTTCACCTCTATAAATTGGCGGCCATCGCCACGTCCATCGTGCTGTCCATTCCGGCGGCGATCCGCCACAGCCGGGCCCGCGCCGTCGTCTTTCGGATGCTCCCCGGCATTCTGCCACTGGCGATTGTGGGAGTGCTGGTCGGCGTGGTCGGGGCGAGTTACCTCTCCGGCGAATACACGCGGCTGCTCAAAAACGTCTTCGGGGTGTTCCTGGAACTGGTGGTGGTTTTCAACATCTACCAAGCCCGGCGAGCCGCGCACGGCGAGGTTGCCTTCTGCAATTGCTGTCCAATGGCCAGCCGACGGGGGGTGCTTGGAACGATCGTCGGCCTTCCGGCGGGGCTCATCGCCGGCATGCTGGGCATCGGCGGCGGAGTGTGGGCGGTGCCCGCCCAGCGGCTGTTCCTGGGGATCCGTTTACGTAATGCCATTGCCAATTCAACACTTATGATCGTCGTCGTCGCGATGGCCACGGCGGTGACGCAGTCGGTAGCGGTTTCGCGGTTCCCGGGTGTGAACTTCCTGGATGGGTGGTATCTGGCGGCGGGGTTGGCTCCGGGAGCGCTTGTGGGGGGGTGGTGCGGGGCGGGGCTGACGCACCGGCTGCCGACGCAGTGGCTACGGTGGGTGTTCCTGGCGCTGCTGGTGGCGGGGGGCGTCCGGTTGATCCTGGCGTGAGGGGTGGTGACGGTCGGCCGCCAGAAAGCGGTTTCCTGGGGCGGGGCGGCCCGTTGCCGGGTTTGCAAATAGCTGTTATAGTGACGCGTTCGGCTCTTCAAGCCGCGCCAGGTGGTCTGGCGCGAGGAGCGCGCGTATTGCTGTTCGCCTGTTTGCCCTTGCTCTTCCCACGCAGTCGTGGTTCTCGGGGTGGGGCCGCTTGGCCTGCGGGCAATCCCTAGGAATGCTTCATGCTCGACCCAGCCTTGTTCAAGGAAATCGACGTAACCGATGATGAACTGAATCGTCAGTTGCAGGACGCTTTCGGTGACCAGTCCTGCACGGAGTTCATGGATCAGAGTATCCACGAGCACCTCGGCGAGTTCAGCCCGAACAACATCATCAAAGCGCGTGTGCTCAAGATCGCCGACCGCGACGTTATCCTCGATGTCGGTCTCAAGAGCGAGGGCATCGTCGGCCTCGAGGAGTGGGACGATTCGTCCCAGGTGGACGTCGGCGACACGGTCGACGTTCTGGTCGAGGACATTGAGTCCGACACCGGACTGATTCAGGTCTCGAAGCGGCGGGCCGACCGCATCCTCAACTGGCGCCGTATCGTCGAGACCACCAAGGAAGGCGACCACACCAAGGGTCGAGTGCTGCGCAAGATCAAGGGCGGCCTGCTGGTCGACATCGGCGTGCCGGTCTTCCTGCCGGCCTCGCAGGTGGACATCCGCCGGCCGGCGGACATCGGCGAGTTCATCGATCAGGAGATCGAGGCGAAGATCCTGAAGATCGACACCGAACGCCGCAATATCGTCATCTCCCGGCGCAAGCTGCTCGAGGAGGAGCGGGCCCGGGCGAAGGAGAAGCTGATGGCCGAGATCGAGGTCGGTCAGCTTCGCCGCGGCGTGGTGAAGAACATCGCCGACTTCGGCGCGTTCGTCGACCTGGGCGGGATCGACGGGCTGCTGCACATCACGGACATGTCCTGGGATCGGATCGAGCACCCCAGCCAGTTGCTCAAGATCGACCAGGAAATCGAGATCAAGATTCTGAACATCGACCGCGAGCGCGAGAAGATCGCCCTGGGTCTCAAGCAGCGCGAAGAGAACCCGTGGGAGCGCGTCGCCGTCCGTTACCCGGTCGGGGCCCGGGTCCGTGGCGACGTCGTGAACATCATGAACTACGGCGCCTTCGTGAAGCTCGAGCCGGGCATCGAAGGCCTGGTGCACATCTCCGAGATGTCCTGGACGCGACGGATCAACCACCCGTCCGAGGTCGTCAACGTCGACGACCAGATTGAGGTGGTCGTCCTCGAGGTCAACAAGGACAAGCAGGAGATCTCCCTCGGCATGAAGCAGACGGAGCTCAACCCCTGGACGACCGTCGCCCAGAAGTACCCCACGGGCACCGTCGTCGAGGGCACCGTCCGCAACCTCACCAACTACGGCGCGTTCATCGAGATCGAGGAAGGCATCGACGGTCTGCTGCACGTGTCGGACATGAGCTGGACCAAGAAGGTCAGCCACCCCTCCGAGCTGCTCAAGAAGAACGACCAGGTGCGCTGCGTGGTGCTCTCCGTCGACCAGGAGAAGATGCGCGTCGCCCTCGGCCTCAAGCAGATGATGGAGGACCCCTGGCTGCGGGCCATCCCCGAGCGTTACCAGCCCGGCATGGTCATTCGCGGCAAGGTCACGAAGATCACGAACTTCGGCGTCTTCGTCGAGCTCGAGCCCGATCTCGAGGGTCTGCTGCACGTTTCCGAGCTGGCCGACCACAAGGTCGAGAACCCGCAGGACGTGGTCAAGATCGGCGAAGAGATCGACGTCAAGATCCTCCGCGTCGACACGCTCGAGCGGAAGATCGGCCTGTCGAAGAAGCGGGCCGACTGGGCCGGCGAAGGCGACGAGGGCGAACCGGCGGAGGCTGCCCAGCCGCGCAAGAAACGCCGGGGCGGTCTGCATGGTCCGGGCGACGAGTCCGGCTTGCAGTCCATTAATGACGTTCTGTTCCGAGCCCCCCCTGAGGGCCGCCCAGCGACGGAGCAGGACACGGAAGACGACGCCTAGGCTGCCCAGCGGCCTGCGTGGCTGCTCACGATCAAGCGACCACTGCGCGAAAGCGACCTTTCGCGCTGTTGGTGTGCGCGGTTCAATGGTGCGCGTGTGCAGGGCGGAACAGGTGTTGGCGCGTACGTGCCTGGGGCCGCGTTTGGTGTGAGACCGCCGCGCGTTTCAGGGTACGCATCGCGTGTAGCGCATCGTTGGCGATGCGCCTTGGCGAACCTCTCGTGTGCTCGGGCGATCTGGGGCGGGTCGTCCTTCAGATCGACGGTTCAGGCAACCGACTTCGGGGCATCGTTACTGGTTCCGCTGAATGAGCGGGTCCCCTGCTCCGGCGCGCACACGTCGCGGAAGGTTCCGCGACTGCGAAGGCACCGTTACTTCTTCGCCGGGCGTTCCACGACGGAGACATACTTGTACGGTCGCTTGGACTGCCAGGTTGTGTAGTTCCAGTACTCGTACAGGTTATTCTCAGTCGGATCGTGGCAATCGTATATCTTGATTCCGGGCACCTTGCCGTAGATGATGATGCCATTCATGCCGACTTGGTTGTCTACCCGGACCCACTGGTTGCCGATCATGACCTCATTGAAGAAGTGGTCGCTGATGTAGTTGCTGTCGGCGGGTATGTTCAACATGCTCAGGTCGTAGTCGCTCTGCACCTCGACGATCGTCCCGTCCGTCTCGTAGGAGTACAGCAACGGAATCGTCATGATTGTTCGCTCGGGGATGCCGGCGGCTCGCAGCAGCGCCCCGCGCAGTGTGGCGGTTGATCCGCAAGCACCACGCGTGCCCAGTCGCCACATCGAATCCGCATAGACCACCGCGGCCTTCACGGCGTCGGTGGTTGTGCAGGACCCGACGGGAATGGCATTCTCCATCAGCTCCCCAGTTTCCCCGCGATGGATGTAGAAATGAATTGGCAGGTTGCTCTCGCAACCCAGATCTCGCTCCAGTCTCACGTGCCGCGCTTCGCGTAGCAGCTGCAGCACATGTGCCACGGCCTGAGCGTCGGTGGCGCATCCGCGCAGACGCTGGCGGACGTTTCTGCGCATTTCGGGCGAGTAATTCTTCAAATGCGTCGGAGCAGTATGCTCGCAATGCACCGGCCGATACGCCGCGACATTCATGACCGGCGCTGCATCCGGGTACAGCACGACTTCCACGCGCGTCACGTCATCCGCCATCTGCTCGACGACGCGAGCGTCCTGATGAAAGTCGTTCATGTCCGGCACGTCGAAGGGCGGCCGTAGATCCACAACAGCCCGTATTGTCCGAGCGTACTCAGCCCGTTCATCCCATTGGCCATCCGGCGTTCCGTCGCCGTCACTGTCGGCCAGTCGTGGATTCGTTTGGTACTTGCGTACCTCCCAGTAGTCGCTGAGCCCGTCCCCGTCCGTGTCCGTCAGTGCCGCGTTGATGCCGAGTTCGGCTTCCATCGCGTCAGGCAGGCCATCATCGTCGCTGTCCGGCAGGAACTCGATTACGTGCGGTGAGATGTCACCATCGCGGACCACGCATCCCGGCAACACCAGACACAACACTAAAACACAGGTTAGAGTCCGAGGACTGATCATCCCGTATCTCCTGTTTCCTGGATAAGAGCCGACGGTAGGACCCTCTTACCGGCGGGCCGGCCGACGTCGAAACGGAGTGAAGCTGTTCCTCACGCGGCAACGCAGCCCCGGGTGGACTTGCATGTTCACAGGGGGCAGTATACCAGGATAGTGATGGCCGAGGCAGCTCAAGGACACGTGAGTGGATTCGCGTTGACGCGGGCGAAAACAGCCCCGCCACAGCGATATCCGCGGCTTCCTGCTCACGAACGTGTCTGAGTGCGTGCTCAAGAACGCACGGTGCTTCACAACAGGTGCGACGTCATCTGCTTACAAACCGATACAAGTACTTACAAGTAGATACCTGTTCTGCCCTGCTTGCCGCGGGCTGTTACGCCGCCGGACTGCAGCAGTGCCAAAGACCACTTCAGCCGGCGTGTCGCACTATCATGAGCAGGTAATCAGTATTCGTCGTATCGAGTGCCCGCCGCATCGGTGACGTCAGAGTTGAAGGCGACGTCGCCGGTCCGGCAGTTGTATACCCACCCCGCCTCGGTTGCCGACGGCGCGAATCGCGGCGCTCCATCCACGACGCACAGGCCCGTCCGCCCAAGTCGCGGCGCGACCGGACACGGCGGCATCCCCAGCCGGAGGTACGGTCCCAGGTGATGCTGGGCGTCGCGTTCGGCGCTCACGTGACCGTTTTCGTCGGTGATCCCCGTCAGTTGGCTGATGACGGCCTCGGCCGTGCCGGCGGCGTTTATGCCGTCGCCAAGCTGGCCCGGATATTCGCCGTGCTCGTAGTAGTAGAGCTCGACGGCGAAGCGCATGGCGTTGAGGTTCTGGCGCAGATCGTCCTTTTCGTCGTCGCCGGCGGCCTGGGAGAGTTGCGGGACGGCGATGGCCGCGATGATTCCGATAATCAGGACGACCACGATCAGCTCAATGATGCTGAGGGCGGACTTCATCGCTGCGTACCTCGTTGCGTGGCCGTGGCCGACCGGTGGCGTGGCGGTCGTCTCCGCCGGCGGAGAAACGCTCCGCCGCACACCGTGGCGCAGCCCCGCTGCCCTTCTTATCGACCGGTGTGGGGGGGCGCTTGTTCGGGCGGTTCGAGGTGCCGGGATCCGGCCACCGACTCGGCCTCAAGCGACCCGGGATCGCGTCAATCCGCGGGGTCTTTCCGCGCCATGAGCTCCGGCGGGAGCCCTTTCATGAGGTCGGTGGCGACGTCGATGCGCTGCTGACGGGCGTAAGCCAACAGGCCGAGGGCGCGCGTCAGCAACAATTGCGCGTCCTTGGAACCGATTGGTGATTCGGCCGAGCCGTTTTCGGTCTCCGCCACATCGTCGTCGGTGGACGCGGAGGGCGTCAGGCCGGCGAGACCGACCCGCACGCACGGCGTGTTATCGGATTTACAGACCATGCTCACCGTGGGCAGGACATTCTCCGGAACGTCCAGCACCGCCGTCCGCACCGCCTCCATCAGCTTCTCCGCCACCACCGTGCCCAGGGCGGAATCCAGCTGGCGGAGAATCACGACGAAGTGCTCGTCGCTGAAGCGGCCGGCGATGTCGTCCTGGCGCACTTTCTGGCGCAGGGTGCGGCTGATGCGGCGGATGGCGGCGTCGCGTTCCACCCAGCGGCCGTTGTCGTCGAGGCCGCGCAGGCCCTCCACAGCGAGCACGAGCATCACCAGCGGCTGGTGTTCGTTGAGGGCGGTGGCCACGGCCTCCGGGAGGCGGGCCAAGAGCTCGGTGCGGTTGAGCAGGCCGCTTTGTGCGTCCAGACGTCCGTGGCGGGCGAGCGCCCGCTGGCCACGCACATGGGCCCAGAAAAGCTCCAGTTCGTTGCGGACGGCGTGGGCCATGGACGCCACGCCGGCGCGAACGCTGTCCACACGGTCGACGGTGATCAGGGCGCAGGTACGCCGATCGGTACGCAGCGGCAGCAGCCAGGCCCAGCGTTGTGCGTCGGCGGGGCCGTCGGCGGCCTCGTCGTCGACGCCCGCGGCCAGCTCGGCGATGAGCTCGCCTTGACCGTCGTCGCCTTCGACGTAGACGCGTCCCGTGGCCACGACGTGGCCGATCAGGCCGAGGCGACGCGAGGGCCACTCTTCCCGCGAGCCGGCGTCGGGACAGACGGGTTCTAGGAGCTCGCCGTCGGCGGAGACGCGGTAGAGCCGCGCACCTTCCGCGCCCAGGCGAACGCGCAGGGCGTTACGCAGGAAGCCGGCGAATTCCGTCATGTCGGCGACATCGGTGAGGCAGGCCCGGCCTGCTTCCGAATCGGTCCATTCGAACAGGTCGCCGATCAGGGCGCCGAGCATCTCCTCGGCCAGCACGGTCGGCGCCGCCGGGTCGTCATCGCGGCGAGCCTGGGCCGGGTCCCTCGTGAGAAGAGGCACGGGCGGCAGCGGCGGTGGTTCGACCGGTCTTGGAGGCGGCGATGGGCGGTCGAGCGTGAGCACGGCTTCGTTGCGGAGACCGCCGGCCAGGTAACCGAGCAGGCCGACGACGCCGGTGGCCATGCCGACGAAGGCGAGGACGTTGCCGAGGGGTCCGCTGGCGGCGGAGACAACGAGTCCGAGGGCGGCGGCCAGGCCGATGCCGGCGCCGAGCGCCAGGCCCGGACGCGGACCGATGCCGCGGGCCAGGATGGCGGCCGCTCCACCGAGCACCAGCAGGGCGCAAAAGACGAGTGCCGTGGCGTTGTGCACGGCGAACCAGCGCAGCGAGCAACAGACGGCCAGCGCGACGACGACGAGCGCCGCGGCGGCTCCGCGCAGAGTCCGTGACTGCCAGTGGGGCGCTGCACTCATGCGGGCTCATCCTCCATGATCGCGGGCTCGGGTGAGTTAAGCTGCCGGGCCAGGTCACGGGCGCCGACGGCGTGGACGAAGCGTCGCTCGAAGTCGCGGCGGTTGGTGCGCACGTAGAGGCAGAGGGCGTCGAGGAAGACGGCGGTGACATGCGGGTCGGTGCCGCGGCCGGCCTCCTGTTCCAGCATGTCCATGGCCTGGGCCATGGTGTAGCCCTGCCGGTAGGAGCGGGTGGAGGTCAGGGCGTCGAACATGTCCACGACGCGGATGATGCGGGCGTAGAGCGGGATGTCCTCGCCGTGAAGGCCCTGGGGATAGCCGGTGCCGTCCCAGTTCTCGTGATGGTAGAGGACTGCGTCGAGGGCGGGGCCGAGGCTGGCGACGGGTTTGAGCATCTCGTAGCCGCGGCGCGGGTGCCGTTTCATCTCTTCGAATTCGCGGGGGCTGAGGCGGCCGGGCTTTTTCAGGATGCGGTCGGAGATACCAATCTTGCCGACGTCGTGCAGGATGCCGGCCCATTCGAGGACCTGCATCTGCGAGTCGGGCAGGCCGAGAGCCATGCCGGCCAGGCGGGCCAGCCAGCCGACGCGCTCGGAGTGGCCGCAGGTGTAGTTGTCTTTGGCGTCGATGGCGTTGGCCAGGGCGCGGACCGTTTCCACGGCCGTCTGCTGGAGGTGGCGCACCATCACGACGTTGGCCAGAATGTGTCCGCCGTAGCCGAGCACCGATTCTGCGGCCAGCACGTCACCCGAGTCGAAGGCGGGTACGTCCGGCGGGCGCAGGACGATCACGACGGCGGTTTCGGCGTCGAGTTGGCGGAGGGGGGCGAGCAGCACGTGTGGGCGGCCGTCGCCATAGTCCGGCAGGTCCACGGCGCGGGCCACGCGGGCGCGGTGCGTGCGGCGGACAAGAGCGATGTCGTGGTTGAGACACTGGCGCAGCTCGGCGCTGTCGACGGTGATCGGCCGACCGACGCCCTCGAGGGCCTCGATCGGTTGGCAGGTCTGGTCGCTCTCGACGAACATGGCCCCGGCGCCGAGCATCTCGCCGAAGCGGCGCAGCAGGGCTCGCTGGATCGTTGCCGGGTCGCGCAGGGTGGCGATGTTCTCGGTGATGTCGAAGACGAGATTGAGCTGCTCGTAGCAGCGAAGCAGTTCGAGCCCGAGGGCCTCGTTCTCCTGCCGCATCTGCTCGGCGAGCACGGCGGCGTCGTCGAGCGACGGCCGGGCAGTGGCGGCGGGATTGACCAGCGGGCGCCTCATGCACGTCCCCCCTCGGGCTGCGGAGCGACCGTCGTCGCCAGATCGATCTCGCGCAGGAGCTGCGACGGGCTGAAGGGCTTGGGGAAGATGCGGACACGCGGGTCCGGCAACTGGTCCAGCAGCGCTTGCGGGTCGCAGAGCGAGGTCACCACGAACACGCGACGTAGCGACGGGCAGGTCGCCAGCGCCTTGCGGGTCAGCTCGATACCATTGAGGCAGGGCATCATCACGTCGGTCACCAGCATGTCCGTCGGCTCGTTCTGCACGCAGGCCAGGGCCTCGCGGCCGTCGCTCACGCCGACCACTTCGTGCCCGCTCCGGGCGATCCAGCGCATCAGGACGTGCCGCAGGTATGCCTGATCCTCCGCGATAACGATCCGAGCCATCACGCCCTCCCCCGGCAACGGGCAAAACGGCCCGTGGGCGCTCGCGCGGCGCAAGGCCGCCACAGTTGAGGCTGAGCTTCCGAGAACACTGACGCACACCAACCGTCGGCGAGTCGTCTTTCCCACGTTGTATCGAGTAGGCCGGGGACCCCCTTGCGCAAGCTGTATGCGGGTGCGGACACCGCTACATACGGGCTGCGTATATGTGACGCTCGCGGTCAGAGTTGTCTGATAATCTCAGCGGACCGTCCGGAACCACTCGATCGTCCGCCGGAAGCCTTCCCGGCGGTCGACGGTCGGCTCCCAGCCGAGTCGCTCGCGGGCCCGAGAAATGTCGGGGCAGCGGCGAGCGGGATCGTCGGGGGGACGCGGGGCAAAGGCCACCTGGCTGCTGCTGCCGGTGAGGGCGATGACCTCGCGGGCGGCCTCGAGCATGGTGATCTCGTGCGGGTTGCCGATGTTGACCGGCTCGGTCACGTCGCTGGCCGCCAGCCGCAGGAGCCCTTCGACGAGGTCGTCGACGTAGCAGAAGCTGCGCGTCTGGCTGCCGTCCCCGTGGACGGTGAGGGGCTGACCGGCGAGGGCCTGATTGATGAAGTTGGGCAGGGCCCGGCCGTCGTCGCCGCGCATGCGTGGGCCATAGGTGTTGAAGATGCGGATGAGGCGGGTGCGCACGCCGTGCACGTCACGATAAGCGACGAGCAGCGCCTCGGCGAAGCGTTTGCCCTCGTCGTAGCAGGAGCGCTGGCCGATCGGGTTCACGTGGCCCCAGTAGCCTTCCTGCTGCGGGTGTTCGAGCGGATCGCCGTAGACCTCGCTGGTGCTGGCGTGCAGGATGGTGGCGCCGCACGCGCGGGCCAGTTCGGCCAGGCGGCGGACGCCGGTGGAGCAGACTTCGAGGATGGCCAGGCGGCGCGGGCCGAAATCGACGGGCGAAGCCGGGCAGGCGAGGTCGCAGATCAGATCGAGGGGGCCCTCGACGGGGAGGGGATTCGTGATATCGTGTTCGGTGAAATGGAAGCGCGGCTCCGCGCGCAGGTCGTCGATGTTCCGCCGGCTGCCGCTGCTGAAGTTGTCGAGGCCGACAACGTCATGTCCCTCGGCGAGCAGGCGGGCCGTGAGATGGTAGCCGATGAACCCCGCGCAACCGGTCACGAGAACGCGCATAGCCAACCTCCAGGCCGGGTGGGAGCGATCGGCGGCGCGTGAGTCCGCGCCGGCCGCGAAGGGCGATTATAGCGAGCTACGCCGGTAGACACGACGGCCGGCCCGGCAGCGGCATGTGACAGGAGCAGAGCATGCGCATCGGCGTGGTCGGCAGCGGCTGGGTCGGATTGGTGACGGGCACGTGTTTGTCGGATTCGGGCAATCACGTGATCGCCGTGGACAGTGATGCCCGGCGCGTGGCTCAGCTTTCCGCCGGCCATTGCCCGTTCTTTGAGCCGGGGCTGGCGGAGCTGCTGACGGACAACCTGCGGGCGGGGCGGCTGAGCTTCTCGGGCGAGGTGGCGCAATGCGTGCGCGGGGCGCACGTGGTGTTCATTGCCGTCGGGACGCCGCCACGTCCGGACGGGTCGGCCGACTTGTCGGCGGTGGAGTCGGTCGCCGGCGAGATCGCGGATGCGCTGAGCGGGCCGGCGGTGGTCGTGGTGAAGAGCACGGTGCCGGTGGGGACGGGGGCGCGGCTGGAGACGCTGATCCGCGCGCGGACGGCGCACGTATGCCACGTCGTCAGCAACCCGGAGTTCCTCAAAGAGGGCAACGCCGTCGACGATTTTCAGCGGCCGGACCGGGTGGTGATCGGGGCGGAGGATGTGGCGGCGGGTGACCTTGTCGCCGAGCTGTACCAGCCGTTTGTGCGCAATTACAAGCCGATTCTGCGGATGAGCCGGGCGGCGGCGGAACTGACCAAGTATGCGGCGAATGCGTACCTCTCGACGCGCATCAGCTTCATCAACGAGATCGCCGACATCTGCGCGCGCTGTGGCGTGAACGTGGATGAGGTGCGTCGGGGCATCGGGGCCGACGAGCGGATCGGTCACCACTTCATGTATCCCGGTGTCGGCTACGGCGGGAGCTGTTTTCCGAAAGATGTGCAGGCGCTGGCCAGCACGGCACGTGAGGCCGGCGGCACACCCGCGCTGCTCGATGCCGTGCACGCCCGCAACGTCAGCCAGCGGCAGGCGCTGATCGAGCAGATTCGCGGGCGGTTGGGTGCGGACCTGCACGGGCGGCGGCTGGCGGTGTGGGGTCTGGCCTTCAAGCCGAAGACGGACGACGTGCGCGAGGCGCCGTCGCTGACGATCATCGAAGCGCTGCTCGCCGCGGGCGCCGAGGTCGCCGCGTACGATCCGCGGGCCACGGCCAGCGCTCGGACGGTGCTCGGCGAGCGCGTGACGTTCGCGGAGGACGCATACGCCGTGCTGAGCGGGGCCGATGCCCTGGTGATCTTCACGGAGTGGAACGAGTTTCGCAGCCCGGATTTCGAGCGGATGCGGCGGGATTTGAAGCAGCCGCTCATTTTCGACGGACGCAACGTGTACGATCCGGCAACGATGGCTCGGCATGAGTGGGAGTACTACAGCGTGGGGCGACCGCCGGTGCGGCCCGTCGCCGCCGGGCAGCGCTGACACCCGGGGGAGCGAGGTGTCGAACATGTCCAAACCCGCCAGCGATCTTCGCGAGATACTGGCCGGCCACACCGTCCCCGCGGCGGAAGAACTGGTCTTGCGGGAGGAGGGGGGCGTGGTGCGCTGCCAGGCGTGCGCCCATCGCTGCCGTATGCAGCCGGGGCGGCACGGCGTGTGCCACGTACGCTTCAACGAGAACGGCGAATTGCGCGTGCCGAGCGGTTACGTGGCCGGCCTTGGCGCCGATCCGATTGAGAAGAAGCCGTTCTTTCATGTTTACCCTGGCAGCAACGCCCTTTCGTTTGGCATGGTGGGCTGCAACTTCCACTGCCCGTTCTGCCAGAACTGGATCACCAGCCAGACGTTGCGCGACGAACGGGCCGTTACCAGCGTGCACCCGGTGACGGTCGAGGATCTGCTGAGGCTTGCCAGTGACCATCAATGCCGGATGTTGATCAGCACGTACAACGAGCCGCTGATCACCGCGGAGTGGGCCGCGACGATCTTCCGGGCGGGCGCTGCGCACGGTCTGCGCGGCTCGCTGGTCAGCAACGGTCACGGCACGCCGGAAGTGCTGGCGTATCTGCGCCCGCACGTGGACTTCTTCAAGATCGACCTGAAGGCGTTCGACGACGAGACGTACCATCGGCTGGGCGGCGTGCTTCAGCACGTGCTGGACACAATTCGGCTGGCGCGGGAGATGGGCTATTGGGTGGAGGTGGTCACGCTGGTCGTGCCGGGGCTGAACGATTCGGATGAGGAGCTGAGGCAGATCGCCCACTTCCTCGTGGACGTGTCGCCGGACATCCCGTGGCACGTGACGGCGTTTCATCCGATGTACCAGCTCACCGACCCGCCGGCGACGCCCGCGGAGACGTTGCTGCGGGCGCACGCGATCGGGACGGGTGCCGGGTTGAAGTTCGTATACGCTGGCAACCTGCCCGGGCAGCTCGGCGACACGGAGAACACGCGCTGTCCGCGCTGCCACGAGCTGCTGATCGAGCGGCGGGGATTCCGCGTGCTGCGCAACCGGCTGAAGGACGGGGCGTGCTTCTCGTGCGGGGAGGTCATTCCGGGAGCGTGGTGACGCGGCGGGCGGGTTCATTGTCCTCCGGCGGCGGGACGGTATGCTACGGCCCATCGAACCGCTAAGAGGACCGGAAGCGCATGAGCTCGACACCTGACACGCCGCCGGCGGAAGCCGGCCAGACTGCTGCCGCCGGCGCGCCGGCGTCTCTGAACCCCGTTCGCTTGCTGCGCATCGCTGTCGCGGGCGTGCTGATGGGGGTGGCCAATCTCATTCCCGGTGTGTCGGGCGGGACGATGATCCTGGCCATGGGTCTGTACCAGGAGTTCATCGATTCGGTGGCGGACGTCACGCGGCTGAAGTTCTCGCTACGGCGGATCGTGTTTCTGGGGGTGCTGGCGGCATTCGCCGGCGGGTCGATCGTCGGGCTGGCCGGGGTGATTCTCTACCTGCTGTTTCACCACACGACGGCGATGTTCGCGCTGTTCATCGGACTGACGCTCGGCGGAGCGCCGCTGCTCTTGAGGCTGCTGCGGCCGGTGCGGGCCGACGCGATCATCTCGACGCTGGTGGGCCTGGGGCTGATGCTGGGCGTGTCGCTGCTGAAGAGCGGGTCGGGCATGCCGCACAACACGGGGATGGACTTCGTCTCGGGCGTGGTGGGCTCGACGACGATGGTGCTGCCGGGCATCTCGGGCTCATACATGCTGTTGGTGATGGACCAGTACGAGCGTGTGGTGGGCTCGATCCACGACTTGAAGGACGCCGCGAAGAACCGCGATTTCGGCGCGGTGAAGGCGGCGATGTGGATCATCATCCCGGTGGGGATCGGGGCGGTGTTGGGGATCATCGCCTTGTCGAACGTGTTGAAGTTCCTGCTGCACCGCTACGCGCGGCCAACGGTCGGGGTGCTGCTGGGGATTCTGCTGGGGTCGGTGGTGGGGCTGTGGCCGTTCGGCAAGCCGCCGAGCGAGAAGGCGCTGGAGCGGCGCAATGCTGCTGAGCTGCGGGCGTTCGGGGAAGACTGGGCCATCCCGGGCGTGGCGAAGCTGGTAGCAGACGTAGACATCGAGCGGCTGAGTGACGCCGAGCAGGAGACGCTCGCCGGGCATTTGCGCGAGCAGATCTCCGAGAACTGGGCGAAGCGCGGCCAGTCGTCGTATTCGGCCGAGCGGCTGATTAAGGCGGCGGTGGCGGTCGTGATCGGTTTCGCGGCGACGTTTTTGCTGTCACGCGGGAAGCAATCGGCGGAGGGGGCCGGGGCGGGCTGACACCGGCGGTCAGGCGTCGGCGCCGGCCTCGAAGAGCCGGGCGTATTCACTCAGGCAGAAGCGGTCGGTCATGCCGGCGAGGTAGTCGGTGATGACGCGGTGGGGGCTCTGCTGGCCGATGCGCCGGTGGAAACGGGCGGGCAGCAGGCGGGGCTCGGCAAGATAGGCTTCGAAGATGGCGGTGACGATGCGGCGGGCCTTGGTGTCGGCGCGCACCAGTCGCGAGTGACCGTACATGTTCTCCTTGAGGAGTCGCGTGAGTTGCTCGAACCAGGCGTCGAGTGCGGGCGACAGGTGCACGGTGGGGTGCGCGCCGCCGGCGTCGTTGGCGGCGACGTCGTCGAGGACGCGGGCCAGCGTGCGGTCGATCCAGGGTCGCACGTACCGGGGCCAGGTTTCGTCGGCCGGCGGGGCGGCGTCGGTACTCGTCCACAACCCGGCCTGGGCGACCTGCGTCGGCGTGAGCACGCCGGCGTAGAGGCCGTCCTGCAAATCGTGCAGGGCGTAGGAAACGCGATCGGCGAGGTCGACGATGAGGCCTTCGGGCGGGGCGGGCGTGCCGTCCTGCAGCGGGTGGGGGCCGGGGCGGTCGTGCGGCGTGGAGTGCTTGGCCAGGCAGATGCGCACGACGCGGGTCAGGTTGAGCCCGTGGAAATCCGGGTAGGGGTGCTCTAACTCCTCGACGATGCGCAGTGTGTGCTGATTGTGCTCGAAGCCGCCGTGGTCGTGGAGGCAGGCCGTCAGGGCGGCTTCGCCGGCGTGGCCGAACGGCGGATGTCCGAGGTCGTGGGCTAGGGCGACGACTTCGGCCAGATCGGGGCTGAGGCCGATCCGCACGGCGAGGCAGCGGGCGAGGTGGGCGACCTCGAGCGTGTGTGTCATGCGTGTGCGGAAATGGTCGGCTTCGACGGCGACGAAGACCTGCGTCTTCTGGAGCAGCCGTCGAAACGCCGCGCAGTGGACGATACGCTGACGGTCGAGCACGAGCGGGGGCAGCGTGTCGGCCAGCGGGTCGACGTGGGCGCGCGACATGTCGAGGTCGCGCAGCATCAGGCGTGCTCCTCGGCGGCGGCGAGCAGGGCGGTTGCGGCGGCGGCGGGATCGGTTGCGCTGATGATCGCCGTGCACGCGCAGAGGCAGTCGGCGCCAGCGCGGCGGAGCTCGGCGGCGCTGGCGGTGGTGACGCCGCCGATGGCGACGAGGGGCAATTCGGTTTGTGAGCGGACGGCGCGGAGCGTGTCGGGGCCGGCGATGTGCTCCTGCGGTTTTGTCTCGCTGGGGAACATCGGGCCGACGGCGAGATAGTCGGGCTGCTCGGCGAGGGCGGCGGCGAACTGCTCGGGCGTGTGCGTGCTCTTGCCGACGAGCAGGCCGGTGCCGGCGATGCGGCGGGCGTCGGCGACGGAAAGGTCATCCTGGCCGACGTGGACGATGTCTGCGCCGGCCAGGCGGGCGATGTCCGGGCGATCGTTGATGGCCAGCAGCGCGCCGTGGCGGGCGGTCAATTCGCGGAGCTGTTGCGCTCGGCGGAGCAACTCGGCATCGGCGAGCTGCTTCTCGCGCAGTTGGAGGCAGCCGGCGCCGGCGTGCAGCACGGCGTGCGCGGTTTCGAGCCACGGTTGACGGCAGAGCGACTCGGTCAGCAGGACGTAGAGGCGCACGCCGCGGAACCGGTGCCGGAGCGTCCCGCGCAGCACGATACGCTGTTCGAGCTCGTAGGCGGCGTAGCGGAGCGTTTCGGCGGCGGCCGCGGCGGGAGCGGACACGAGCTTGCCATACTCGCCGAGGCTGCGGGCGGCTTCGCTGAGTCGGGCGAAGGCGGCGCGCACGACCTCCTCCGGGGCGGCGCGGTGCAATTCGCCCGCGGTCTTCACGTCGCGTCCGACGTCGCCGCCGATGTCGCGCGCGGCGAGGAGGCCGGCGGGGTCGAGATCGGCGACGACCTGGCGCAGGTCGTGGCGGCAGCGTTTGACGGCGGCGGCGGCGGCGCGGTCGTCGAGGGCGAAGCGCGCGTAGTCCTCGATCACCCGCAGCGCCTCGCGGGCCCGGTTGGTGTTGGCGTCGATGATGCGCAGGACGTCGGCGTTCACGTTCGGTTCTCGATGGAGCCCGTGTAGTGTAGTCGGGGGCGCGGGTCGCGACGAGTTGCGATGCGGCAATCAGTGAGCGGCGTGGTGTCCGGCGGCGACGATGATGAGGTCGAGCAGGTGGACGACCGCCACGACGATGGGGAACGCCGTCAGGGCCACCGCCCAGCGGGCCAGGCGCAGGCCGGTGGCATAACGCCTTCGGCCGACCACTTCGCAGACGAGCACGACCAGGACGATCAGGGCGAACTTGTAGACGACGATGCCGCGCAGGTCGTAGTGGCGGATGATCCAGTCGGCCAGGACGTTCAGCTCGGAGCCGTCGAAGTGCAGGATGATCCAGGTGAGCATCACGTCGAGCGACGCCAGGAAGACGAACCACGTATAGGTGCCGGGGTAGAGGACGGCCCGGGAAGGGGGCGCAGCGGCGGCGTAGGAGAGGACGGGCGGTGGGTCGGCGCCCGGTGGCGAGTTCGGCGGTGGGTCGCTCAGCGGGATCATATTGGCCTCGGCGCGGCCGGTGCCTGGTCCGGCCACCACATTATCTTACGGGGCGGAGTCCATCGGAGTTATCGGGCCGGGGGATGAATCGCTGAAGAGGTGGGTGGCGCGGGGCCGGGGTGGGTCGTGGCGGGCACGTGGCACCGGCGGCGGCGTGCGGGGCAGGGCCGGTATTTGCCTTGCACGGCGACGCATCGGGCCGTTAGACTAAGATCGAGCGTTTCTTTTCGGGACGCACGGCTCCGAGGAGCTCGGAGAAATGTGTGCTGGGAACAGGGTGTGTGGGCCTGTGGGGGGCGGGGAAGAGGCTGCATGTTTTCAGTTCGAACGGCAGCGTCGGTTGCTCGATAAGCACTCCGGCGGTGCGCCGTTGGCCCCGTTCCATCCCGCCCGCACGTCGGTTCTATAATCGCGTGTGTTTGCGCTCGTCGCCGCACGGCCGCGGTGGCCGTGGAGCAGGTATTCAAGCTGACAGAGCCGGTCGTTCAGATGCGCTGGGCGTCGGGGCCGACGGGCTCGTTCACAAGGAGAGTGGCATGAGGGCGTGTCTTCGTCGCCGAGTGTTGCTGGGCGTCGTGCTGGGGTTGATGCCGCTGCTGGCGGCCGCTGCTTCGCCGGTGGATGTCCAGGTCCTGGACAGCCGCGACAGCATTGTCCTGCAGTACACGCTGGGGGACTACCGCTCGGCGCCCGTCGCCATCGACGGCGGCGTGTACGAGCGGGTCTACTTCGACAGCGAGCCGGTGATGCAGGAGGTGGGTGAGCCGGCGATGCCGCAGGTTTGCCGCAGCGTCATCATCGATACGGGCAGCACGTGGGACGTGCGCGTGCTGGATGCGCAATACTACGAAGTGCGGGCACAGATCGTGCCGTCGCGCGGGCCGATCTCGCGTAACGTCGATCCGGACACCGTGCCGTATACGTTCGGCGATGCGTACGGCACCGACGCCTTCTTCCCCGGTGACCTGGCCGTGCTCGGCACGCCCTACACGTTCCGTGACTTCGACGGCGTGACCGTGCAGTTGCGGCCGTTCCAGTACAACCCGGTCACCGGCGTGATGCGCGTGTACACCGACGTGACGCTGGAAGTCTATCCGGCGGCGCCCACCGTGCAGCCCGTTCTGGCGGCCACGCGGCAGGACAAACCGCTGAGCCGGGCCTTTTCCGAGATCTACGCCCGGCACTTCCTCAACTACGAGGTAGAGGACCGCTACGCCCCGCTCAACGAGGATGGTGAGCTGCTGATCATCGCGCACGACGCCTGGCTGGCCAACGTCGAGCCGCTGGTGACGCACAAGCTCGGTATCGGTATCGACACCTCGCTGGTGGGCGTGTCCACGATCCCGGGCGGGAACACCAGCACGGCGATCAAGAACTACATCCAGAGCGTCTATGACGATCCCGGACGGAACCTGGCGTTCGTGCTGCTGGTGGGCGACGCGTCCCAGGTGGCCACGCCGATGATCTCGGTCAACCCGTACACCGCCGCGTCGGATCCGACCTACTCGACGCTGGCCGGTACGGACTACTACCCGGAGATCATCGTCGGCCGCTTCTCGGCCCAGTCGGCCGGAGACGTCGACACGCAGGTCCTGCGGACTATCGAATACGAGAACATGCAGGCGACGCAGCAGGAATGGTTCTGGCGCGGCACGGGCATCGGCTCGCAGTACGGCACCGGCGATGACGGCGAGTACGACTGGGAGCACATCGACAACTTCCGTGACATGCTGCTGGCCCATGGCTACACGCAGGTCGACCAGTTCTACGGCACGGGCTCGCCGACGGCCGCCCAGGTCGCTGCCGCCCTGAACGCCGGTCGCGGCATCATCAACTACTGCGGGCACGGCGGCACGACGGACTGGGGCACGACCGGTTTCGCCAACAGCCACATCGACGCCCTGACGAACGACAACATGCTGCCGTTCATCTGCTCGGTGGCCTGCCTGAACGGAAACTTCAGCGGCAGCACGTGCTTCGGCGAGGCTTGGTTGCGGGCCACGCACAACGGCGAGCCCACCGGGGCGATCGGGGCCTACATGTCCTCGATCAACCAGCCGTGGGATCCGCCGATGGAAGGCCAGGATGAGTTCAACTACCTGTACGTAAACGAGAGCTACCACACGTACGGCGCCCTGTGCTACGCCGGCAGCTGCTCGATGATCGACGACTACCCCGGCACTTGCACCTACGGCACGGGCCCGGGCACGTTCATGAGCTGGCACATCTTCGGCGACCCGACGGTGTGCGTCGTCGGCACGCCCCAGCCGCCCACCGGCCTGCGCGTGACGCCGAGCGGCGACCTGAACGCCGAGGGTCTCTTCGGCGGTCCGTTCACGCCGGACCACAAAGACTACTTGCTCGAGAACCTGGATCCGACGCCTCTGGATTACGAGGTGACGCACAGCGAGGCCTGGGTTTCGGTCACCAACACGAGCGGGACCCTGCCGGCCGGCGGGACGACCGTCGTGACCGTCTCGATCAACGCGACGGCGAACGGCCTGCCCAACGGCGACTACGCGGACGTCGTGTCCTTCGCGAACCTGACCGGCGGTGTCGGCGACACGACGCGCGACGTCACGCTGCGGGTGGGCGTGCCGACCGTCCAGTTTGAGTGGACGCTCGACAGCGATCCCGGCTGGAGTGTCGAGGGTCAGTGGCAGTTCGGTCATCCGACCGGCCTGGGCGGGAGCGCCCACGGCAATCCCGACCCGACCGACGGGGCCACCGGGTCGAACGTCTACGGCGTGAACCTCTCCGGCGACTACTCGACCACGCCCGGCGGGCCGTACTACCTCACGCTCGGCCCGCTCGACCTGAGCGACATGACCCAGACCAGCCTGCTCTTCGATCGCTGGCTGAACTCTGACTACCAGCCCTACGTCACGGCGACGGTCGAGATTTCGACCGACGGTGCGGCCTGGACGGAGATCTGGGACAACGGCAGCGACGAGATCGAGGACAGCGCCTGGTCCACGAAGACCTACGACATCGCGAGCTTGGTCGACGAGCACGACACGGTCTACATCCGCTGGGGCTACCGGGTGGGCTCCGCGGCCTGGGCCTACTCGGGCTGGAACATCGACGACGTGCGCATCAAGGCACTGCCCGTCGGGCCTTACTACCTGCCCGGCGACCTGAACTGCGACGGCGCCGTGGACAACTTCGACATCAGCGCGTTCGTGCTGGTCCTGACCAGCACGCCGCCGGACTACCCCGAGTACTACACGATGTACCCGGACTGCAACCACATGCTGGCCGACATCAACGGTGACGGCGGCGTGGACAACTTCGACATCGGCCCGTTCGTGGATGTGCTGCTGTCCCCGTGATCGGGCAACCGCCGGTGAATTGAACGCCGGCCTGTGCTTAACATGACTGGCCCGGGTCCCCGGTTGCGTCCCGCGCACCGGGGACCCTTCTTGTTGGGCGCTGGGCGCTGGGCGCTGGGGGCTGGCGGCGGGGGCGGCTATACTCTGGCCGGGGAGTCCTGACAGCGGCGGCCAGCCGCGAAAGGAGTTGTCTATGGCCCTGGCAGACCTGCGATCTCAGGCGATGCGGCGCGATCCGGAAGAGATGCTCCGCCACCTGCGGCAGTTCGAGCTGGAGCTCAAGTTCACCGCGGGGATCTGGTATTTCTCGCCGCCGGGCAGCCGGTTTCACGACACGTACGGCGGCGGGCGGGACATTGCCGAGCGGCTGGAGATCGCCGCCGGTCTGAAGGACTATGGGCTCGTCGGGCTCGAGGCGCACTACCCGAACGAGATCAACGAGGAGAACCTCGCGCTGTGGAAGCAGTTCACGCGCGATACGGGGCTGCGCCTGGTTACGGTGATTCCGCTGCTGTTCTGGGATGAGCAGTTCGAGTGGGGGTCGCTATCGAACCCGCTGCCCGAGCAGCGGCAGGTGGCGATCGAGCGGACGAAGCAGGCGCTGCGGCTGAACAAGGAGTTGGACACCGACTTCGCGGTGGTGTGGCCGGGGATCGACGGGTACGAGAATCCGTTCGGAATCGACTTCGCCGGTATGCGCGAGCGTTTCGCCGAGGGGCTGGCCGAGGCGATGGATGCGGTGCCGGGCGTGCGCATCGCGTTCGAGCCGAAGCCGTACGAGCCGCGCGGGCGCATTCTGTTCGGGACGACGGCGGAGGGCGTGCTGCTCGGCCATCACGTCGAGGCGCTATTGGGCAGTACGGAGAATCGCCGGCTGCTGGAGGCGGGACACGCGTTGTGCTGTTTGAACCCGGAGATTGGGCACGTGCTGATGGGGTTCGAGGATCTGGCCTACGCGTTCAGTTGGCCGTTGTCGCAGGGCCGGTTGGCGCACAGCCACTGGAACAGCCAGCCGCTGGGCAACTACGACCAGGACCAGAACGTCGGCGTGATCTCGCCGGAGCAGACCGAGGCCCTGCTGTATACGCTGAAGATGCACGGTTACCAGGGGTACTTTGGGATCGACATCAACCCGGAGCGCATGCCGGTGGACGTGGCCCTGAAGATCAACATGGACGCGATCCGGGCGGCGAATGACCGCATCAACGAGTTGGACCACGAGTCGATTCTGTACGCGCTCGTGCATCCGGACCGGGCCCGCGGCTGGCTGGAGGCGTATCTGGTGCGGGCGCGGGCGCCGCATCCGGAGCGGCTGCCGGCGCTGCCGCCGGTTCGCGGGTAGCGGCCGAACTCTGCAGCGGGCATATGACGCGGGTTTGCACGGCACCGGTGGACAAGCCACCAGTGGCACCCGGCGACCGGGAGGGAGTGGTTTGCGCAGACGGCGCGTTGCTGGCGGCAACCCGTCGCTGCCGCTCGGGGCTCGGATCGGCGTTGACACGCCTCACGCGGCAGCGTTCGGGCCTCGTGCTGGGCGTCGTTGGGTCAGGGGGTGTCGGTCATGCAGTGGCCGCACGTGCCGAAAAGCATCAACTCATGCCCGGTGACGCGGCAGCCGTCGGGCAACATCGAGCCGGCGGGTAGGGACACGAGGCACACCTCGAGCACGTAGACCGTGCCGCATTGCTCGCAGCGGAAGAAGCAATGGTGGCCACGGTCGGTGGGTTCATAGCGGGTGGAGCCGTCGGGCAGCGTGATGGAGCGAATGCGCTTGTGGACCAGCAGAAGCTGGATCGTGCGATAGACGGTGGCGCGTCCCAGGCGCGGCCGGCGGCGTTGGGCACGGCTGAGGATCTCCTTGGCCGTAAGCGGACCCTTGGCCGTAACGAGCACGCTAAGAATGGTGTCTCGCTGTCCTGTGCGGCGCTTGCCTATGGGCTTGCCACTGGCGGGCATGGGCGTACCTCGCTCTCTGCTCGCCGCCGCGAGCCTTGTGCGAAACCCACCCGGCCTCCGGGAGCCGAGACCGATAATACTAGATGATAATAGCGTGTCAGCAAGGAACCGGAAAGTCCACCGCCGGGAAGGGACGCCGCTACGGCTGTACAATGGGCCGGCCGTGCGGCGTGCACGGCGGGGCGACATCGCCCGGGAGGCACCGAACATGGACGAGTCACGGCGACGGTTTCTGCAGCGGGGGATGACCTTGGGGGCGCTGGCGGCGATGGCCCTGCGGGACGACGCCGTGGAGCGGGTACTGGCCGCGGGCCAGACGGCGGGCGGCCGGCCGCCGGAGGATGTGGCCACGGACGAGGACTACTGGATGCAGGTCCAGCAGGCGTTTTCGCTGGACCGCAGCATGATCTACCTGAACAACGGGGGGATTTGCCCCTCACCGCGGATCGTACAGGAAGCCATCCGCAAGCACGACATTTTCACCAACGTGGCCCCGGCACGGTCGATGTGGCGGCTGCTCGACCCGCAGGTGGAGACGAGCCGCGTGCGGCTGGCCCGGGCCTTCAGGTGTTCACCTGAGGAGATGGCCATTACGCGGAACACCAGCGAGGCCCTCCAGATCGTCATCTACGGGATGGATCTGGCCGCGGGGGACGAGGTGCTGACGACCGACCAGGACTATCCGCGGATGATCAACACGTACAAGCAGCGGGAACTGCGCGACGGCGTCGTGCTCAAGCAGGTGGCGGTGCCGACGCCGGCGCAGGATCCCGGCGACCTGCTGGAGGCGTTCGCGAAGAACATCACGCCGAAGACGAAAGTCCTGCTGTGCTGTCATGTGGTGAACCTCACCGGGCAGATCTACCCGGTGCGAGACATCTGCCGGCTGGGGCGGGAGCATGGGATTCCGGTGATCGTGGACGGGGCGCATGCTTTCGCGCACCTGGCGTACAAGCAGGCGGATCTGGAGTGCACGTACTACGGGACGAGCCTGCACAAGTGGTTGACGGGGCCGCTGGGCACGGGCTTCCTGTACGTGCGGAAGGACAAGATCGGTGAGTTGTGGCCGCTGATGGCCGCGCCCGAGCCGCGCAGCGAGGACATTCGCAAATTTGAGGAAATCGGCACGCACCGCGTGGCCGAGCGGCTGGCCATCTGCGAAGCGCTCGATTTTCACGAAGCCATCGGTGCGCAACGCAAGGAGGCGCGGCTGCGCCATCTGCGCGACTACTGGGCCCGACGTGTGTCGCAGGATCGACGCGTGAAGCTGTTCGCCCGGCTCGAGCCGGGGCATTCGACCGGCGTGGCCACGTTCGCCATCGAGGGTATCGACAACGGTCAGCTTGTGGCTCATCTGTGGAACAAGCACCACATTTATGTGATTCCCATCAATCACGAATCGGTGAAGGGCGTGCGCGTGACGCCGAACGTGTATACAACGCTCGGCGAGTTGGATATGTTCTGCGAGGCGGTGGAAGACGTTCTGGCGAACGGGCTGCCGGCGTAGGGCCGGCGGGGCAGCGGCATCGCCATGGGTGACGGCATGGGTGTGGATGAAATCCGGGTCGACGCGTTGCCGGCGGGGCGGCGCGAGGTATTCGCCGAGTTCGCTCGCACGGTTCAGCAGATGGCGGGCGATGGGCTGCTCGGGTTGTGCGCCTGCGGCGGGTGGGTGGTCGACGATCGTTTCTACGAGCGGGCGCCGGCACAGGGCGTGCTCGTACTGCGCGAGGTCGATCTGAACCTGTTGGATCGGCTGGCGTCGGTGGGCGGGCGGTTCGGTCGGCGGAATGTGGCCGCTCCGCTGATCATGACGTCGGAGTACATCGAGGCGTCACGGGACGTTTTTCCGCTGGAATTGCTGGAGATTCAACAGCTTCACCGTGTCGTATGCGGGGCGGATCACTTCGAGTCGCTCTCGCTGGCGCCGGCGGATCTGCGGCTGCAATGCGAGCGGGAGCTGAAGAGCGAACTGATCCGCATGCGGCAGGGATTGATTGCTGCGGCCGGCAAGCGCGGGCCGCTGGATGAGCTGTGCGCCGGGGCGGCGGAGCGCAGCGTGCGTGTGCTGCGCGGGATTCTGCACCTCGTCGGTCGCGAGGTGCCGGCGCTGGTGCTGAACGTGATGGAGACGGCGGCAGAAGTCGCCGGGCTGCGGCTGGTGACGCTGGCGCGGGCGGCGGCGGGGGCAGATCACCTGGATTTCGACGGTTTTCGCCGGTGCTACGACGAGGTGGCGGCGCTCGCCCACTATGTGGACCAACTGACGCCGAGCGGGGCGGTCGGCGCTTAGAACAATGCCGGCCGGCTGTAATGGGCGGGGCGGAGTCGACTGGATAGGATCGGGAGTTGATGAACATGGGCGTCAGGAATGCTGAAGGCCGGTTCGCTGCGGGACACTGGGCGGCCCTGTTGCTGCTTGGCGTGGCGCTGTCGGTCGTGGCGCGCGCCCAGCAGGTGCCGGCGGCGCCGCGCGATTACATCGTCGATCAGGCGAATGTCGTTTCCGCCGCCACCGAGACCCGGCTCAACGGCTATCTCCAGGATCTCGAGCGGAAGACGAAGGCGCAGTTGCTCGTGCTGACCGTGCGGACGACAGACGGGGCGGCGATCAACGACTATACCCTGGCCGTCGCCGAGAAGTGGAAGCTGGGCAAGAAGGGCATCGACAACGGGGCCCTGGTGGTCATCGCGGTGGATGACAAGGCCTGGACGATCCAGGTGGGGTACGGGCTGGAGCCCGTGTTGACGGATCAGTTCTGCGGGCAGGTGGGTCGCGAGATCATGCGGCCGCATTTCCGGCAGGGGCAGTTCGGGGAGGGGCTGTTCCAGGGTGTGGTGGCGCTGGCCGGCCGCGTGGCGCAGAATGCCAACGTGCAGGTCACCGACATGCCCGTGGTGCCCGTCGGAGCGGGGACAAGCGGCGTGAGGATGAGTAGCGGCGGAGAATGCGGCAGCGGTTTCGGCTACTTCATTCCGCTGCTGGTGCTGTTTCTGATCCTGGGTGGTCTGGGCGGCGGCCGGGGCGGTCGACGCCGATACTACGGCGGTTCGGGCGGCATCCTGCCATGGCTAATCCTCAGCGGGATGAGCGCCGGGAGACGGCATAGCAGTTGGGGAGGCAGTTCCCACGGCGGGTTCGGCGGGGGCTTCGGCGGCGGGGGTTTCGGGGGCGGCGGGTTCGGCGGGGGGAGCTTTGGTGGCGGGGGTGGCGGCTCGTTCGGCGGCGGCGGGGCGTCGGGCGGTTGGTAGCAGGTGAAACGTGTCTGGAAATGAGGTGGCAAGCATGAACCGGCGAGCGGGTGTGGCCGCGATCGTCCTGGCCTTCATCGTGGTGCTGGCGGTGTTCGCCCTGGTTATCGGCGGTTGCGCCGTGAGCGGTTACAACAAGGCGATCAACCTCTCCGAACGCGTCGACGCCCAGTGGGCACAGGTCGACGTCGTGCTCCAGCGGCGATACGATCTGATCCCGAACCTGATGGAGACGGTGAAGGGCTACGCCGGCCACGAGAAGGAGATCTTCACCGAGATCGCCAAGAGCCGGGAGAAGTACTTCCAGGCCGGCGGTCGCGACGAGAAGGTGGCGGCGGCGAACGGGCTGGAACGGGCCCTTTCGCGGCTGCTGGTGCTCCAGGAGCGCTATCCGGACCTGAAGGCCCAGGCCAGCTTCCAGCAGTTCATGGACTCGCTGGAGGGCACGGAGAACCGCATCAGCGTGGAACGCCGGCGGTATAACCTGGCGGTGAAGGAGTTGAACCTGTTCTGCAGGGGGTTCTTCGGGCAGATGTACTCGGGTTGGGCGGGGGTGACGTCGGCGGAGTACTTCGAGGCCGAGCAGGGTGCCAAGGAAGCGCCGAAGGTCGATTTCGGGTCCGGCCAGTCGCCATAGAGGGGGGCGCTCCTGGGCTGGCGGGGGAGACTTCCCGCGTCGGGAGAAACGGCGGGCCGAGTCCGCCCTACGTTGGGCGCGGAGTTGGTCCCTGTCGTGATGGGAGGGGGGGGCCGGGGCGGGTTGACACTTGAGGGGGGCCACATAGAATGACACGCCGCGTTGACCGCCGGAGCTGCATTGTGCTAAGCGGTTGTCCTGCCAGCCAGTGGTGCGGTGCGGGGTCTTCAGCGCCATGATCCCCAGAAAGCTGACCGGTTCGTCGCACGCCAGCAGTCTGTGATAGCTTTGGGTGGGAGGTAACAGCCATGATTGAGGTGCGAAACCTCTCGAAGCACTACGGAGCGCACCGGGCGGTCGACAACATCTCCTTCCGCGTGAATGAGGGGGAGGTCGTCGGCTTTCTGGGCCCGAATGGTGCCGGTAAGACGACCACGCTGCGCATCCTGACGTGCTTCCTGCCGGCGACGGCGGGGGCGGCCAGCGTCGCTGGCCACGACGTGTTTACGGAGTCGCTGGCGGTGCGGCGGTCGGTGGGGTACCTGCCGGAGAGCGTGCCGCTGTACCCGGAAATGCGGGTGCGGGAGTACCTGCGGTTCCGGGGCAAGCTGCGCGGGCTGAGCTACACCGAGCGGGCAACCGCGTTGGGCGAGGTGACCGAGCGTTGCTGGCTCAAGGACGTGTACAACCGGCCGATCGGGCACCTGTCGAAGGGGTATCGGCAGCGCGTGGGTCTGGCCGACGCGCTGCTGCACAATCCGCCGGTGTTGATCCTGGACGAGCCGACCGTGGGGCTGGACCCGTCGCAGATTCGCGAGACGCGTTCGCTGATCCGGGAGCTGGCCCAGGAGCACACGGTGATCCTGTCGAGCCACATCCTGCCGGAGGTGGAGGCCACCTGTCAGCGGATCATCTTCATTCATGAGGGGCGGCTGGTGGCGTCGGGCTCACCCGAGGAGCTGCGCGAGCGGTTCAGCGAACGGCACGGCGCGATTGTCGAGGTGCGGGCGCCGGCCGAGGAAGTGGATGCGGCGCTGCGCACCGTGGCGGGCGTGAGCGACGTGCGCACCGCGCTGCACGACGGCTGGACGCGGGCCACGGTGGTGGCGAACCAGGACGTGCGGACGGCGGTCGCCGCGCTCGTCGCACAGCGGGGCTGGGCCCTGCGCGAACTGCGGCGTGACGCGGCGACGCTGGAGGACTTCTTCGTGCAGACCGTGAAAGGGGCGGGTGCGGGGAGGGTGCGAACATGAGAAACATGCTGGCGATCATGCAGCGCGAGCTGCTGTCGCTGTTCTGCTCGCCGATTGCCTACATCGTCATCGCCGGCTTCTGGCTGATCACGGGCGTGCTGGTCTGGGTCAGCGCGACGTTCGAGCCGGGCAAGCCGGCGATGCTACGGGACGTGTTCTGGTGGACGCCGTTGGTGCTGACCATCATCATCCCGGCGATCAGCATGCGGACGATCTGCGAGGAGTATCGCTCCGGCACGATCGAGACGCTGATGACGGCTCCGCTGACCGACGGGCAGATGGTGCTGGGCAAGTACCTGGCGTCGCTCGTGTTCTACCTGATCATGATCACCGGCACGCTGGTGTACATGGTGCTGATGGAGATCTACGGCGATCCGGACTGGGGCGCGGCCCTGGCGGCGTACCTGGGGCTGGTGCTGGTCGGTGTGTTCTTCACCGCGTTCGGCGTGTTCGCCAGCAGCCTGACGCGTAACCAGATCGTGGCCTGGATCCTGGGGTTCGTGCCGCTGCTGCTGTTCGCCTGGCTCGCGTACTACGTCGCGGACCGACCCGAGGGTTGGATGCGCCAGGTGCTGCAACAGATCAACGTAATGGGACGCTTCGGCGAGTTCGCGCGCGGGCAGGTCAAGACCGACGCGATCGCCTACTTCCTCGTCCTCGGCGGGCTCTTCCTGTTCCTCAGCGTGAAAGTCGTGGAGTCCAGGCGATGGCGGTAAACGCAGAAACAAGCGCGGCCCAGCGCCGCGTGGCGTTCGGGATCAACGCGGTCGTGCAGGCCGTGCTGGCCATCATCGTGGCCATCGGCGTGATCTGGCTGGCGGGAAAGTGGAGCGCACAGGCGGACTGGACCAGCGCGCGGCTCAACAGCCTCAGTCCACGCACGGTGAACCTCCTGCACACGCTGCCGGAGAACATCCGTATCACGTCGCTGTTCGCCGAGCCGGACCAGGAGCGTCAGCCGCTCCAGCGGAAGCGCTGGCGCGAGCTCCGCGATATACTCGAGTTGTACGACTCGGCCGGCGGGGCGAAGGTCAGCGCCCGCACGCTCGAACCGACCCTGGCCAAGACTGAAACCGAAGAGCTGCTCAAGCGGCTGGCCAACCTGCCGGCCTACCGTGACGAGGCTGCCCCCCACCGCGAGGCTCTCGCCAGGTTCGAGCCGCTCAAGCAGCGCGTGACGGAACTGGCCGGCGGTGAGTATCAGCAGGCCCGCGAACTGGCCGCCGCTGCTCCCGCCGTCGCCCAGGAGCGCACGTTCGAGTTGGTGCTCAACAGCCTCCAGTCGATCGTCGAGGTGGCCGACAGCGTCACCGAAGAACTGAAGATGCTCGAAGGCGGCGAGATCCCCCACTACGGCGAGGCCCTCGGCCAGGTGCGCACCTACCTGACGCAGGTGCAGCAGGCCCTGCGCGGCGTGTCCACCTGGATGACCAGCGACGGTGTGCGCATCGGCGGGCTGACGCCGGAGCTGCGCGAGTTCTTCGAGCAGTCCATGACGCGCTACAGCGACGTGCTTGCCGAGATCGACCAGCTCCTGGCCGACACGCAGGAGCTGAAGGAAGTGAAGCTCGAAGACCTCCACCAGGAGCTGGCCCGCTGGCGCGACGGAGCAACCGTATTGGTCGAGAGCGAGCACGAAGCCCGAGTCATTCCCTTCAACGACATCTGGCAGGCCCCCCTCGATCGGAACATCCGGCCCGGCCCGGAGGGCGAGACCCGCGAGTTCGCGGCCGAAGCGGCCATCTCGTCGGCGATCCTGCAACTGACGCAGCACGACAGGACCGCGGTGGTCTTCACGTATTACGGCGGTCCGTCGCCGATCCAGCCCGACTACTCGCAGATGAACCCGGCGATGCAGCAGGTGCCGCGGGCGCCGTACCAGGAGTTGGTCGAGCGACTGGAAAAGGCGAACTTCCTGACGGGAGAGTGGAACGTCGAGGCAGTGAAGGAGCCGCCGGTGGTGGGGGACGCGGCGCGCACCGTGTACGTGGTGTTCCGGCCGTCGCCGCCGCCGCGACCGAATCCGATGCGGCCGTCGCCGGAGACGGGCATGACGGCCGAGGATCGGCAACTCGTCGAGAAAGCGGTGGAGGCGTCGGGGATGGCGGTGTTCCTGGTGGGGTGGAGGCTGCCGCAGTCGCCGCTGCCCGGGGCGACGGAGATGTACGAGTACGGCTCGTATCTGAAAGAGCAGTGGGGCGTGGACGTGCGCAGCGAATACGTGGCGCTGGCGTTCATGCCGAATCCGCAGAAGCCGGGCTGGTGGGTGCCGGCGGGGCAGAAGCCGTGGCTGTTGACCACGGACCGGGTGCTGCGACTGACCGATCACCCGATCAGCGCGTCGCTCCGGACAACGCGGGCAGCGTTCTGGATGACGGCCCCGCTGGCGGCCGTGCCGAAGAAAGAGCGGCCGGAAGGTTTGGAAGTGGACACGGTCGTCGAGGTGCGGAAGACGGAAGACGCCTGGGCCATCGTCGACCTGCAGCGCCTGTTTGAGGAGGAGTTCAGGCGGAACGAGGGGACGCGACAGATGGACGGTGATCTGGGCACGCCGTTCCCCGTCGCCATGGCCGCCACCAACGCCGACGGAAAGAAGGTGGTCGTCTTCGGCAGCTCGCAGTTCGCCGAGGACGGCCTGGCCAACGCCACGGGGCTGATGGCCGTGGGCAAGTCGGTCGTGCTGGGGCAGGTCTATCCGGCGAACAGCGACCTGTTCATCAACACGCTGCACTGGCTGACGGGCGAGGCCGACCGCATCGCCGTCGGGCCGCGCCGGGCCAGCGTGCCGCGCTTGACCGGACTCGATGAAACGGGGGCGCTCTTTGTGCGTTGGTTCCTCGTGGGTATCTGGCCGGCGTCTATCCTCGTGATCGGCGTCTGCGTGTGGCTGATTCGGCGGAGGTAGGCGGGGATGAACTACAAAACAACCGCTGTGCTCGCATTGCTGGTCATCATCATCGGGGTGGTGTGGATGCTCTACCCGGGAGACGACCAACGCGACGTCGCGAAGCCGGTGCCCGAGGAGATCACTGCGACCGAGGCTACCGTTCTCGACCCGTCGCCGGCGCCGGAGACGATTGTCGGTGTGACGATTGCGCGGCCGGACAAGCCGAAGCTGGTGTTCGCTCGCGAGCCGCAGGAAGGCGAAGCGGCGCGGATGGGGTCCTGGCGGGCGGTGGAGCCGTTGACCGTGCCGGTCATGCCGCTGGACAGCCTGCTCTATAGCCTGACGGGGATGACGTCGAGCAAGCAGTTCGAGCCGGGTGCGGCGGGGGCACCGAGTGAGGCCGATGTTGGGCTCAACCCGCCGCGCGTGACGGTGACGCTGCGGGACAAGGAGGGTAAGGATTACACGCTCGAGATCGGCGCCAAGGCCGCGGTGGGCGACGATACGTACATGCGTGTGGGCGGGAAGAAGACCGTGCACGTCGTAAACGCCGATCTGTTTGCCGGGCTGAGGAAGGATTTCAACGATTACCGCGACAAGAAGTTGGTTACGCTCAAGGCGGTGGACGCCGTGCGTGTGGAGATTACCACGCCGAGCGAGTCCTGCATCTTCTCGCGGAGCGCGGACAGCCCGAACTGGGTCATCGACGCGCCGGTGCAGGCGTACGCCCTGCGGGATCAGGTGCTGGAACTCGTGCGGAGTATCGGCAACCTGCGGGCGACGGACTTCGCCGAGGACGCTCCGGCGGATCTGGCTCCGTACGAGTTGGACCAGCCGACGCTGACCGCCTCGGTCACGACGGAGACTCGCCGGCCCGTGCCGACGACGCAGGAAGGGCCGACCACGGAGCCGGCTGAGCCGCAGTACGAGGTGGAGCGCCAGTCGGTGACGGTGCTGATCGGTGGCTACGCCGACCTGGAGCGCACGACCCGCTACGCCAAGCTGGCCGACCAGCCGTGGGTGGTGAAGCTACAGCAGAAGGACGTGGAGGGGCTGCTACCGGATCTGAACAAGCTGCGTGACCCGCAGATCACGCGGGTCAAGGCCGCCAACGCGACGCGGTTGGAGCTGACCGTCGCCGGCGAGAGCGCCACGTTGTGGAAAGAGGGGGCGACCTGGCGCGGTGAAGGGGCGCTGGCCGACCTCGAGCTTCCCGCGGTGCAGGACGTGCTGGAGGCGTTCGAGGACCTGAGCGCCATGAACTTTCTGTCGAGCCCGGACCCATTGAGCCGGTACGGTTTGGCCGAGCCGCGAGCGGTTATTGCCGTTACCACGAGCGGCGCCGTGTCGCCGGTGCGGGTGCTGGTGGGCGATGCGTCGGGCAGCGGGCTGAACACGTACGTGATGCGTGACGACCAGCCGACGGTGTTCGTGGTCAGCACGGCTCAAGTGCGGCGGCTGATGGTAACGCCGCTGTCGCTGCGTTCGCGGAAAATCTTCACCGCCAGCGAACGGGACGTGCAGCGCATCACCCTCCAGCGCGGCAAGCAGCACTACGAGCTGTCGCGCACCGGCGATACCTGGACGTTCCAGCAGCCGGCCGGGGCGCCGATCGATGTGCTGAGCGTGCGGGTGCTGGTCGGCGATCTGTCGCGTCTGCGGGCGCGGCGCGTCGTGGCCGCCCGCGACGATGGCCGATATGGCCTGGACGAGCCGGCGGTGACGGTGCACTTCACCGTGGCCGAGGCTCCGCCCGCCGAGAGCCAGCCGACCTCGGCGCCGACGACGCAGCCGGTGGAGCACGTGCTGCGTGTGGCGCGGCAGGTCGAGGCGGTCTATGCGCAGTTCGACGATGTGCCGTACGTGTTCGAGCTGGACGAGACGGTGTACAAGGTCCTGGCCGGTGAGTTGATCCGCCGGGAGGTGTTCAGTTTCGCGCCCGAGGACGTCGTCGGCCTGACGGTCGCGGCACCCGGGGGCACGCTGGAGCTGGCCCAGGAGGACGGCCAGTGGCAGTTCACGCCCGACCCGTTCGTCAAGTTGGCGCAGCCGAAGGTGAAGGAGCTAATCGCGGGCGTGGCCGGCATGCGCGTCGAGCTCTTCCTCGAATATGAGAACGCGGACCTGGCGGCGGCGGGGCTGCTGAACGCCCCGGTGACGGTGAGCATCCGGCTGCGCGACGGGACGCTGCACAACCTCAAGATCGAGCCGGAGCAGCCGGGGGCGCTGCCACGCGTGGCGGGCCTGGTCGAGGCGCGGCGGACGTTCCTGCTGCAACGGGCGTTTTGCGAGGAGCTGCTTCGCGGGCTGGATGCCTACCTTCAGACCGATGGCGCGCAACAGCCGCCGATGGCTCCTCTGCCACCCGGCTAAGGCCGGTCAGGCGGCGGATTCGTCGGGCGACGGCACGCCATTGCTGGTCGGGGCGCGCTCCTGGTTGCGCAGCTCGGACAGCACTTCGTACGTCCCCTGCACGAGCAGCTCGTCGCCGTCGACCAGGCGTGTGTCCGGCGGAGGCATGAGCTGGACGGTGCCACCGCGCGGCGTGCGCTGCACGACGCCCACACCATACTCGACCATGACCTCGGCGACCGTGCGATCGCAGAGTGGTCCGGCGCGGTGCACGTACCAGCGCTTCATGACGACGAGTTGGTCGTCGATCACGGTGCTGTTGACGATCGAGCTGTCGATGGCGGCCATGACGAAGGTGGGGGCGCTGATCGCCGACTGGCTCATGGCTACCTGCAAATTGAACCCGTAGCGAATCTTGTCGGCCATGTTCTGGTCGAACATGCGCAGGACGACGCGGATGGCCGGGTTGAAGCGGCGGGCGTCGAGGGCGACCTCGAGGTTGGCCAGATCGTGGTTCGTGGCCAGGACGATGCTCTTGGCCCGGGCGACGTTGGCGTCTTCGAGAAAGGCTTCGCGGCGGGCGTCGCCGACGAAGAGCGGACAGCCGTCGCGGCGGAGGTCTTCGAGGAATTGGTTGGCGGGGTCGCGCTCGATGACCACGACGGCTTCGCCGAGCCGCCGCAGGAGCCGGTAGGTCCGGTAGCCGAGCTTGCCGACACCGACGAGGATGATGTGGTTGGAGAGGGCTGCGGTCATGGTCTTGCACCAACTGCGCTCGTTGCGCCTGCGGTCGCGGAGCAGGAGGGCGAAATCGACGAGGGTTTCCAGGATGACGATCAGCCCAAGGGCCGGCAGGACGAAGAACAGCCCCTGGAGGATGGGCGAAGTGGGGAACGCCTCGGGTGGTTCGCCGAAGATCAGCGACCAGGTGAAGTAAACGGCCTTGGGCAGCGAGTGCTGCTTCTCGGGTTCGAGGTGTTTGAACGCCAGCGCGCCGCCCAGCATCAGGAGCACGATCAGCAGCAGGCGGCTGCGGAAGTGGCGCACAGCGGCGCGCACGAAGCACCATTCGCGCCAGAGCCGCGACGTGCCCCAATGCGGGCGACGCTTCGGCAGGCGGACGGCCTCGAGCGCGTCGGTAAGCACTCAGTCACACCCCGAAGATACAGGCGACGGGCGGCCCCCCATGGGCCGCTCCAGTTCGTACACGGTATGCGACGTGCACAGCTCTCTCAATACCGGCAGCCGCGGCAGGACACGGGCCAGTCGGGCCAGCGGGCCGCCGAAGCCCTTCAGCTCGGCCCGGCGGATGTGCAGGCCGACCCGCCGGCAGAGCGTCTCGAAGCGGCCGATGGTGAGGCGGTTGACCTCGGGCAGCTCGTCGAGATCGCGCCATTTGTTGGGCTTCTTGCGGCCGTGCTCGTCGAGGTCCCAGTGCCGGGGGACGAAGTCGGGGGCGTCGTAGATGAGGGCGCAGGTGCGCAGGAGCGTGCGCTCGGAGAACAGCAGGTGGGCCCAGGGGATGGGGGCCAGGCTGTTGATGTGTGGACCGTACGGATGGAACCAGGGGACCCACAGGATCAGCACGCGGCCGCCGGGCCGCAGGATACGCCGCCACTCGCGCACGATGGCCTCGTAGGCCATGACGTGTTCGAGCACGTCGAAGCAGAGGATGACGTCGATGCTCGCCGCGGGCAGGGGTATGGTGCGATCGTTGCTGCCGAGGACGAACTCGGGCTTTGTGGGCAGGTCCGTCGGCGCGGCCCGGGCGCGGTCGATCAGCTCGGGTTTCAGATCGATACCGATCACGCGGCGTGGTCCGCGACGGGCGACGTGGCGGGCCAGGCTACCGTCGCCGCAGCCGAAATCGAGCACGTCGCGGCCGGTGAGATCGAACCCGCCGAAGTAGCGGTCGTAATGTTCGGCGAGCGTCTGGCTGCGCCAGGCGTCGTAGTCCTGTTGGCGGAACGAGGCGGGATTGCAGCCGGCAGCGCCGGGCCGTCGGCGGCGGTGCAGGTAGCGGGCCAGGCGATAGCAGAACCAAGTGGCGGCGTCCATGGAGCGGCCAAATCCTCCGGAAGCCGTGCGCGATGATCGACGCCGGCCAACGTAGCGTTACGCCGCGCAGGCGGCAAGCGTTTCGAAAGAACGCCGCGATCTATAACGGCAAATCGGACGGTCTGACGAGACAATAGACGATATCGGCGGGTATGCTGCGCGTGTCGCAGACGAGTATGTGGGAGAATGCCCGTGTGCCCCGACTGTCGCGAACCTATGCTCGTGCTCGAGCTGGAAGGCATCGAGATCGACCGCTGCGTGGGCTGCGGAGGGACGTGGCTCGACGCCGGCGAACTCGAGCAGATTGGGGAGATCGCAGGAATTGCGCCCGGACAGATCACGGCGGCACTGGCGGCGGCCGGCAAGGGCCAGCGCGGCCAGCGGCGGTGTCCGCGCTGCGGGCGGAAGATGCACCTGGTGACGCTGGGGACGGATGAGCCGGTGACCGTGGATCAGTGCCCGATCGGCCACGGGCTGTGGCTGGACGCCGGAGAGCTGCGGGCCGTGGTGCGGTCGTTTGCCGGCGGTGAGGAAGGGGCGGTGGCCCGGTTCTTTGGAGACATGTTCCGCCACGATCTGGCGGACGAGCCCGACGGAGGATGAGCATGTTCGGACCTCTCGGAATGTTGGGACCTCTCGGATTTGCGTTGCTGGGGCTTTGTGTCCTGGCGCTGCTGGTCGCGTTCTGGCTGATCGGCATCTACAACGGGCTGGTGAAACTGCGTAACGAGGTGAAGAACGCCTGGGCGCAGATCGACGTGCAGCTTAAGCGGCGGCACGACCTGATCCCGAACCTGGTGGAGACGGTCAAGGGCTACGCCGGCCATGAGAAGAGCACGCTCGAAGAGGTGGTGCGGGCCCGGGCGGCGGCCGTTTCGGCACAGGGCGTCGAGGCTCAGGCCCAGGCTGAGGCCGGTCTGAGCGGCGCGTTGGGCCGGCTCATGCTCGTCGTCGAGCAGTACCCTGACCTCAAGGCGAACCAGAACTTCCTGGCGCTCCAGGAAGAGCTGACCTCGACCGAGAACCGCATCGGCTTTTCGCGGCAGTACTACAATGACACGGTGATGCACTTCAACACGCGCATCGAGAGCTTCCCGCAGAACGTCGTCGCCGGCATGTTCCAGTTCCGGCAGGCGGCCTTCTTCGAGCTCGAAGACCAGGCCGAGCGGGCTGTGCCGCAGGTGAAGTTCTAGCGGCACGTCGCAAAAGGGGACTGGCTCCGAGCCGACGAGACGGCGCAGTTGCAGAGACCGCACGCGGCGAACGCGAGTTGGGATGAGTCATGTGGGAAGCGATCGCCAGCAACCGGCAACGGTCGTTGATGCTCATCGGGTTGATGGGCATGTTGCTGGTTGCGCTGGGGGCGGTCATCGGGGCGGCGCTGGTGCCGCCGGCGGGCAACCACTACCTGGACCCGGGTCACCGGGGCGGCGGTGTGGATCCGCTGGTGTCGGGGGCGTGGGGTGCGGGCATCGCCCTGACTATCTGGCTCATCCTGTGGCTGGTGGCGGTGGCCGGCGGGGATGACATCCTGCTGTCGGCGGCCGGCGCCAAGCGCGTCGACAAGGAGCACGCCCCGCAGCTCTGGAATGTCGTCGAGGAAATGACCATCGCCTCCGGGCTGGGCAAGGTGCCGCGCGTTTACCTCATCGAAGATGACAATCCGAACGCCTTCGCCGTGGGCTACAAACCGGGAAAGGCGGCCGTCGCCGTCACGACCGGCCTGCTGCGACGGCTGAACCGCGACGAGCTGCAGGGGGTCGTCGCCCACGAGATCGGCCACATCCGCAACATGGACGTGCGATTCCTGACCATCGCCGGCGTGATGATGGGCAGCATCGTCCTCATCGCCGATCTGTTCCTGCGTTCGTTGTGGTACGGCAGCGGGCGGCGCAGCTCGCGCTCCAGCCGCGGCGGCGGTCAGGCGCAGCTCATCCTCCTGGTCGTGGCGATCGTGCTGGCCATCGCCGCTCCGCTGCTGGCCCAGATCCTGTACTTCGCCTGTTCGCGGAAGCGCGAGTACCTGGCCGACGCGTCAGCAGCCCGCTTCACCCGCTACCCGGCGGGGTTGGCCAGCGCCCTGGAGAAGATCTCCACCAACGTCGGCCGTTCGCCGGTGAAGGGGGCCCGGGCCAATCGCGTGGTCGCCCCGATGTTCATCGTGAATCCGTTACAGGCCCGCGGGGCGGTCGGGCTGCTGGCCACGCACCCGCCAACGGAGAAGCGGATCCGGATTCTCCGCAGTATGGGCGGCGGGGCCGGGCTGGCGGAGTACGAGGCGGCGTATCAGCGGGAGATCGGTCAGAAGGAGCACTGTTTGGGCGAGCGGACGTTGCGGGAGGCTGAGGCGGTCGCCATCCGTGAACCGAGCGTGACGGCCGACGAGCGGGCGGATGCGGTGGCCCGGGCACGGGAGGCGGGGGATCTGGCGGCCGGCCTGGCGAACTTCCTGTTCATCGCCTGCGTCTGCGGCCTGCGGATCAAGGTGCCGCCGGACTTCAAGCGTTCGGAAATCAAGTGTCCACGTTGCGGGCGGGAGCACGAGGTGCCGGTGGCGGAACTGGCGGTGGTGACTGCGGCGGCGGGCGCTGTCCGGCAGGGGGGAAAGAAGGCGGCTAAGCCGACGCCGCCGGCACCCCAGTCGGCGACGATCCGGTACAAGCGGAAAGGCGGTGGGTGGGAATCGTTCAAGTGCCGCTGTGGGCACCCGATCCAGCTCAGCCCGGGGTTCCGTTCGCCCACCGTGACGTGCCCGAAATGCCGGGCCGTCGTCTCGGTGGATTCCACCGGGCGGTAGGCGGCTCGACCGGCGGGGGGCCCTGGATTACAATGGCGGTTTGTTTGTCCGCCGAGCGGACGAGCGGCTTGTTCAAGCAAGTGTGAGGTCCTGCCATGAGAAAGTTCCGTCTGTTTACGCCCGGTCCTTGTGCGGTTCCTGAGGAAGTGCTGATCGAGATGGCGCGGCCATTTCATCATCACCGTACGGACTGGTTCAAGGGGTACATGAAAGAGGCGACGACCAAGCTCCAGCAGGTCATGTGCACCAAGCAAACGGCGATCATCATCACCGGCTCGGGCACGGCGGCGGCCGAGGCGGCCATCGTCGGCTGCAACCCGCCGGGCTCGAAGATGCTGACGATCGAGGGCGGCAAGTTCGGCCAGCGCTGGGGCGAGATCGCCCAGCAGTACGGCGTCGACGTGATCCGTCATGAGATCGAGTGGGGCACGGCGCCGCAGGCCGACGTCGTCGCCGACCTCCTGAAGAAGGACCCGGCGATCACCGCCGTCATGGTCGTGCACAGCGAAACGTCGACGGGCACGGCCTGCGACCTGGCGGCGATCGGCAAGGTCGTCCGCGGGGCGGGCAAGCTGCTGCTGGCGGACTGCATCACGTCGGCCGGGGCCTTGCCGCTGAAGCCGGATGAGTGGGGTGTGGACGTGGCGATCACCGGGGCGCAGAAGTCGCTGATGCTGCCGCCGGGCCTGGGCTTCCTCACCGTCAGTGACCGGGCCTGGAGCGTGATCGAGAGCAACAAGAGCCAGCACGCCTACTACCTGAACCTGCTGAAGGCCCGCAAGAGTGCCGAGGGCAGCGACACGCCGTTCACCCCGGCGCACCTGCTGATTCGCGGGCTGAACAAGGCGCTGGACATCATCCTCGAAGACGGCATCGAAGCCGTGTGGAAGCGCGTGGCGGCGATGGCGGCGGCGACGCGGGCCGCGGGCGAAGCCATCGGCTGCAAGACTTTCTCGAAGTCGCCGTCGGATTCGGTGACGGCGCTCATGCCGCCGGCCGGCATCGCGGTGAAGGACATCCGCAAGGAACTCGAGAAGCGTTACGGGATCGAGTCGGCGGGTGGCCAGGACCAGCTCAAGGGCAAGATCTTCCGCATCGGGCACATGGGCTACGTGGACGAGATGGACGCCATCACCGTCGTCGCCGCCCTGGAGCAGGTGCTGCACAAGCTGGGGCACAAGTTTGAGCTCGGCGCCGGCGTGACGGCGGCGCAGAAGATCCTGGCCGAGCGGATGTAGTCGCCGGTCTGGATGCAGAACATCGCAGTGACGATTGCAGGGCGGGCCCGTGCGGCTCGCCCTGCTGTATTGTGGGGATAGGGCTGGGAATTATCGGACGAAATAGTCGCCCCGCCGACGGATTCGCGTTGAGCCTCATCCCGCCGCCGACTTAGAATGGGCTCAGCGGCGCTCAGGTCTGACGAAGCCCGCATCGTGCCGGCGTTTGCACATGTCGCGTGTGGCGCACTTGTCGATTTTTGTATGTTCGGCCACGCTGCTGGCCCCTATGTCGGTGTTCGCACAGGGCACCGCCACGCAGGGCGAGAAGCGCGTCGACGTCGGCGTGGCCATGAACGACGCCGTCTCCCCGAGTGAGATCAGCATATCGGGAACACAGAGCGTCCACAGCGCGCACGGCGGGTCGGGGGCGGTTGTGGTGGCGGTGCTCGCGGACAGCAACGACGGGACGGAGATCGATCGGCGCGTGTGGGATAGCGCCGGCTGCTGCGGAACGGGGCGCAACTGGCTCGGTCTGGGAGGCGGCTTGCGCTTCGAGACCGGACTGCGCTTTCATCTACCGAACATCGGGCAGGGCGAGAGCTTCGTGTACGCCCGCCTGGCGCTGCCGGTGACCGATGACGGCTGGGTGGATTCACACGTGGCGTTGCGGCTCGTCGGTGTGAACCAGGACGGCGTGGCGGATTTCACCAGTGGTCGCCCGTCGCAACTGCCCAAGACGCTGGCCAGTGTGGCGTGGGAGCTCGACGAGGACTGGCCCGCCGGTGCGGGCGACCGCGAGTGCTGGCCGCTCTGGCGGTACAGCCCGGACATCTCGCCGATCCTCAACGAGATTCTGGCGCGGCCGGGCTGGGGCACCGGATCGCAAGGGCACACGTTGGGTATCGTCATCGAGGACGGCGGCACGCCCGACGGGAACTTCGTCGTCATCGAGGATTACCACGAGGTCGATCATGCCGGCTGCGCCGGAGCGGTGATCGCTCCGCGGCTGGAGCTCTACCGCTCGACGCGGGACACGTTCCTCGGCGAAGAGCTGCTGGGTTGTCCGACCGATCACTCCGTTACGCTGAACGTGTTGGCCCTGCTGCCGCTGGAGGCGTACGTCGAGTACGGCGTGATGCCCGACGTCTACACGCGGGCGACGTCACCGGTGTCGGCGGCGGGCGGCGCGCCGCTGGAGATCATCGTCGACGGCCTGTCGCCGAACGCGCAGTACTACTACCGGGTGCGCTATCGACGGGCCGGAGCACAGGCGTACGTCGCCGGCCCGGAAGGTTGTTTTCGCACGCAGCGGGAAACGGGGCGGTCGTTCGTGTTCACGGTGCAGTCGGATCCGCACATGATCGCCGGTTCGCTGGGGCCGGATGCGGACCGCGACACGCTGTACCGGCTGACGCTGGCGAACGTGGCGGCGGACCGGCCGGACTTCCACATCGACCTGGGTGACACGTTCTTCTGCGAGGACTACGGCGGACGGGACGTGCTCGACGGAGTGGAGGCGGTCGAGCGGCACGTGGCCCAGCGGCTGTACTTCGACGCGGTGGCGCACTCGTCGCCGTTGCTGCTGGCGCTGGGCAACCACGAGGGTGAGCAGGGCTGGCGCCTGGACGGAACGGCGGAGAACGTCGCGGTCTGGGCGGCCGGCGCGCGGAAGCTGGTCTATCCGTTGCCGGTCCCGGGTTCGTTCTACACCGGCAACAGCGATGTGACGGCGTTCGTCGGCCTGCGCGAGGACTACTACGCGTGGACGTGGGGTGATGCGCTGTTCGTCGTGCTGGATCCGTACTGGTATACAACGCGCAAGCCGCATTTCCTGCCGATGGGCGGGCCGCCGGGCAGTGGCGACAACTGGGACTGGAGCCTCGGTCACGCGCAGTACGACTGGCTGGCGGCGACGTTGGCGGCGAGCCCGGCGAAGTACAAGTTCGTGTTCACGCATCAGTTGACCGGCGGCGTAACGTGGTACGGCCGCGGCGGGATCGAGGCCGCCAGTCACGCGCTCGGTGGCTGCGGTTCGTATGAGTGGGGCGGCGAGGATCTGTACGGCCGCGAGCGCTTCGCCGAGTACCGGCCGCACTGGGGTGTACCGCTGCACGATCTGCTGGTGCAAAACGGTGTGACCATCGTCTTCCATGGCCACGATCACGTCTTCGTACGGCAGGAGCTTGATGGCGTCGTGTACCAGGAATGCCCGCAGCCCAGCGATGCGACGTACGGCTTCGGGCACCTGTGGGACGGGCACTACGTCAACGGCGACGCAGTGGCCAATTCCGGGCATCTGCGCGTCACTGTCTCGCCGGCGGAGGTGCACGTGGAGTATGTGCGGGCCTATCTGCCGGGGGATGGCCTCAACGGCGACGTGGCCTACACGTACACGATCGCGGCACTGCCGTAGGCGCGGGGGCGTGATTTTCTTGACGGGCGCAGCGCGCGGGCGATAGACTCGCGCCATGCGATGGAATCTCCTTGCCGCGGGCGCGCTGCTGGCGGGGGTGTTGCTGGTCGGGGCTTGTGATCGGCCACCGGCCGGGAGCGCCGGCCCGGGATCAGCCGATCATCCCAACGTTCTGCTGATTACGCTGGATACGACGCGAGCCGACCACCTCGGCTGCTACGGCCACACAGCGGCACAGACACCCGTGCTGGACAAGCTGGCCGCCGGCGGCGTGCGTTGCGAGCGAGCCTATTGCCAGGCGCCGTTGACGCTGCCGTCGCACACGGCGTTGCTGACCAGCTCCTATCCGCCGGCGAACGGCATTCGCATGAACGGTGGCGGCGTGGTGGCCGAGAGCTGGCCGACGCTGGCGGAGCAGTTTCACGCGCATGAGTATCGGACCGGGGCGTTCATCGCGGCCTGGGTGCTGCACGCCGGCTTCGGCCTGAACCGCGGCTTTGATCGCTACGACGATGAGCTCGGCGGCGAAGAAGCCGGCGCCGTGGAGCAGCTCGAACGCCGGGGGGACGACGTCTGCGACCGGGCCTTGGCCTGGCTGGCGGAGCAGCCGGGCAAGCCGTTTTTCGCCTGGGTGCATTTCTTCGATCCGCATCATCCGTACGCGCCGCCGGCGCCGTACGACGCGAAGCTCGCCGATCCGTACGACGGTGAGATTGCCTTCATGGATGCCCAGGTGGGGCGGCTGGTGGCCTGGCTCGAAGAGAAGGGGCTGCGTGAGCGAACACTGATCGTGGTCGTGGGCGATCACGGCGAGGCGTTCGGCGAGCACGGTGAGACCGAGCACGGGCTGTTCCTGTACGACACGACGCTACGCGTGCCGCTGATCTTCTCGTTCCCGTCGCGCGTGAACGCGGGGCACGTTGTGGCCGGCAGCGTGCGCCTGGTGGATATCGCCCCGACCGTGCTGGAGCTGCTGGGCTGGCCGTTGCCGGCGGCGTGGCAGGGCGAGAGCCTGCGGTCGGCGCTGGCCGGTAAGGCACTGGCCGGCCGTCCGGTCTACGGTGAGACGCAGTACCCGCGCGTCGGCTTCGGCTGGGCGCCGCTGCGCTGCTGCATCATGGACCAGTGGAAGTACATCGATGCGCCGCGTCCGGAGCTGTATGACTGGCGGGCGGATCCGGCCGAGGAAACGAACGTGCTGGATGCGCACGCCGACGTCGCCGCGCAGCTTCGTGCGGAACTGGCCGATTTGGTGGCCGGCTGGGAGAGTTCACCGGCGCGGCAGGTGGCGCTCGACGCAGAGGACATCCAGGCGCTCGAAAGTCTCGGCTACGTGGGTGTGGCCGGCGAGATGCCGGAATCGGACACGCCGCGGCGCGACGCGAAGGACATGGTGGACGTGCATCGCGGGTTGCTCGCCGGCCGGCGCATGCTGACCGAGGGTCGCTCCGCCGACGTGGTGGCGCTGCTCGAACCGCTTGCGCAGCAGAGCCCGGAATCGGACGAGCTGCACGCCGTGCTCGGCGAGGCGTACCTGAAGCTGCAACGCTTCGCCGACGCGGAGCGCGAGTACCGCGACAGCCTGCGCAGCGTGGCGACGAACGCCCGCAAGTGGTGCCGGCTGGGCGACGCCGTGCTTGGGCAGCAACGCGTCGACGAAGCGCTGGCCTGCTACCAGCGGGCGGCGGATTTGCCCGGCGAATACGGCCCGGCGCTGAGCCGGCTCGGCGCGCTCTACGCCAGACGCCGCGAGTTCGCCCAGGCTGAGCCGTTTCTGCGGCGGCGGCTGGCGCTCGAACCGCACTCGCCCGGAGCGTTGGTTAACCTGGCCAACGTGCTCGGTCCGCTGGGGCGTCGTGAGGAGGCGGTCCGTCTTGCCCGGCAGGCGCTGACCGAAGACCCGCGGTTCACGGCGGCGCATCGCTTCCTGTGGCAGGTGCTGGTCGCCACACACAAGAACGGCGAAGCGATCGAGGCGTTACGGGCGGCGGTGACGGCGCTGCCCGAGGATGTGTCGTTGCGGCGGCAACTGGCCACGCTGCTGGCGATGGTGCCGGAGGCCGGCGCGGCGGGGCGGGAAGAAGCGTTGGCGCTGGCCGAGCAGTGCGTCGCGCTGGCCCCGCAGGATCCGGAATGTCTGGACACGCTGTCCATCGTGCACGGGGCGCGGGGAGATGTTGCTCGGGCGTTGGAGCTCGGCCGACAAGCGCTGGCGCTGGCTCAGCACCAGGGCAAGCGTGCGGTGGCCGAGCGCATCGCGGCTCGCTTGCGCATGCTGGAAGGGCAGCGCCGGCCGTAACGCGTGCGGCTATGTCTGAGACGGATGGGCGGCATCGCTCGTCGCTGCGGTTTCGAAGAAGCGCAGTTGCCGATCCTCGAACAGGTCTTTCTGGAACGCCGGGTCGATGGGGATGGGGTACTCACCCGTGAAGCACGCGTGGCAGAAGTCCGCATCGGGCGTGCGCGCCGCGGCCAGCAGGCCCTCGAGCGAGAGATAGGCGAGCGAGTCGACGCCGAGGAACTGACGAATCTCCTCGACCGACCGCTCGTTGGCGATCAGCTCCTCACGGCTGGGGAAGTCGATGCCGTAGTAGCAGGGGTGGCGAATGGGCGGGCTGGCGACGCGAAGGTGGATCTCGCGGGCGCCGGCCCGGCGGAGCGAGTCCATCTTGCCGCGGGTGGTCGTGCCGCGCACCACGGAGTCTTCGACGACGACCAGCCGCTTGCCCTCGACGCTGGCCCGAATCGGGTTGAGCTTCAGCCGCACGGTGAGATCGCGGATGGTCTGGGTCGGCTGGATGAACGAGCGGCCGACGTAGTGGTTCGTCGTGAAACCGCGGCCCATCGGTATGCCGGACTCTTCGTGATAGCCGAGGGCGGCGCAGCGGGCGCAGTTGGGCACGGGGATGACGAGGTCGGCGTCGACCGGCGCTTCGCGGGCCAGGGCCCGGCCCATCGCCTTGCGCACCAGGTGCACGTTGTCGCCGAAGACCAGGCTGGCCGGATCGGCGAAGTACACGTGCTCGAAGATGCAGTGGGCGCGGCGCTGGCTGTCGGCGTCGACAAAGCGGCGCGAACTCATACTGTTGACGCGCAGCGTGACGATCTCGCCGGGCTCGACATCGCGGACGTATTCCGCCTCGATGATGTCCAGGGCGACGGTCTCGCTGGCGACGATCCAGGCATCGCCCTTGCGGCCGAGGCACAGCGGGCGGTTGCCGGTTGGATCGCGCACCGCCTCGATGCGGTCCGGGTAGGCCAGCAGCAGGCAGTACGCCCCGCGCAGGTGCCGCAGCACCGTGGCCAGCGGGTCCGGCTGCTCGGCGAAATGCTGGTCGGCCAGCATGTGCAGGATCACTTCGGTGTCCGAGGTGGTGACGAAAATGTGCCCGTGGGCCTCGTACGCCTGGCGGATCTCGGCGGCGTTGACCAGGTTGCCGTTGTGACAGATGGCCACCTGCCCGATCGAGCAGGACACCAGCAGCGGCTGGATGTTCGCTTCGCGGCTGGAGCCGGTTGTTGAATATCGTACGTGGCCGATGGCCAGCGGGTGCCGGACGTTGGCCAGTTGCCGCTGGTCGATGGCGTCGGTGAGCAGGCCCATGCCGGCCAGGCGATGGAGCTGCTGGCCGTCGGCGAAACAAATTCCCGCCGATTCCTGCCCGCGATGCTGCTGGGCGTACAGTCCCAGGTAGGTCAGATGGGCGGCATCAGGGTGGGCGGCGATGCCGAACAGGCCGCAGTGATGGGTGATTTCGAGCACCATTGCCACGGTATACCGGCCCGGGGCCCCAGCCGCAATCCCGACCCGGTCGGCGGGGCCATTGACCCGGCGGGGCCGGTCCCGATAATGCACAGCCAGCGAGGTCTTCGGCTCCAAACGAGTGCGAGTGGTGCGGTCTGAATTCGTATCTGCGGGTCTGGTCGTCGCGGCGCGGTCCAACGCCGGCCGCCAACGGTTCGTGCTGCGGGCGGCCGTGGCTGCGGCCATGCTCCTGCTGACCGCCAACTGGGTCCAAGCTCAGTCCGACCTCGAAGAGCCGCTCCTGCCCGCCGAGATTTCCTCCAACGACGTCGAGCTCCGCGGCCGCTACGCCCGCCAGTGGAAGGAAGCGGACGGCACGCTCGTTGTCATGCTCACCGGCGGCTTCCAGCTCGACATGGGTCTGCGGCACTTCACGGCCAACGCCGGCGTCGTCTGGATCGTCCCCAGTCTCGACGAGGCCGCCGGCCGCAAGTACTACGCCCTCACCGTCTACCTCAGCGAACAGGCCCAGGTGCAGGAGTTCGGCGGCACGACCATCGAGGACAACGTCCTGCTGGTCAGCAACCTGCGCACGTACGGCCGCGTCATCAAGTATCACGATGCTCACGCGCTCGAAGGCGGTGAGCAATCGCCGCTGTATCAGCAGGCGCTGCGGCATCGGACAGAGATCGAATCCGGCGTCCGCCCGGCGACGAGCCGGCCGGCACAACCGGTCGAAGTGACGCATCCGGGCGAGACACGGGCGTTGATCGAGGAAGATCGCCCGCCGCGGATCATTCGCTACGAGCTGCCGAACGTGGATCCGGCGGAGACGCCCGCGGGCATGCGGGTCTTCGTGGCGCGGGCTGACGGATCGCGGCGCGTGTACTTCTCGCGCGACGGCGGGCCGGACGCCCCGATGCTCGAAATCCAGGCGGACAACGCCGTCGTGTTCCCCGGTGAAGGGCTGACACGCCGCACGCCGAAAGAGACGCCGGCGACGGAGCCGGCCGCCGAGGAGCCCGCCGCCGGCGAAGCTGCCGTCGAGCCGGTTCAGCCTCCTGCCGATGCGGCGGAACAGGAGCCGGGGGAGCGCTCGCTGCTGCCGAGCGGCTTGGTGGAGAACGTTCGCGGCGTTTACCTCGAAGGCGACGTGGTGCTGTCGCTGGGCACGAGCTTCGTGCGGGCCAGCCGGCTCTATTACGACTTCGAGCACGACCGGGCGATGATCCTCGACGCCGTCTTCCGCGCGGACGTCCCCGGCCGACAGATTCCGCTGTACATCCGTGCCGACGAGATCCGCCAGCTTTCGGCCACCGAGTTCACCGCGGAGAACGCGCGGGTGACCACCAGCGAGTTCTACGCTCCGCACTATCACATCGGTGCCGAGCGCGTCGTGCTGCGTGATCTGACCGATCGCGATGCGACGGGGCAGGCCGTGGGCACGGCGACCGGCGAGTACGAACTGCACGACGCGACGGCCAACGTCGAGGGTCTGCCGCTGCTGTGGTGGCCGTACACCCGTGGCCGGGTCGAGGCCAGCGAGACCAGCCTGCGCAGCTTCCGTACCGGCTACAGCGGTGATCGCGGCGTCGAGCTCGAAACCCGCTGGCACCTGCTGAACATGCTCGGCATCCTGGAGCCCGAGGGCTACGACACGACGTGGCGACTCGACTACTTCTCCGAGCGCGGACCGGCGACGGGCGTCGACGTCGATTACGCCCGTGACGACTACTTCGGCCTGTGGCGCTCCTACTACATCCACGACGACGGCGAGGACGACCTCGGCCCGCTCCGTCGTAACCAGGAAGAGCCCGACAACGACGACCGCGGCCGGCTTCTCTGGCGGCATCGGCACTTCCTGCCGAACGACTGGGAGGCGACGTTCGAGATCGCCTACCTCAGCGACAAGAACTTCCTCGAAGAGTACGAGCGCTCCGAATTCAACGAGAGCAAGGAGCAGGAGACGCTCATCCAGTTCAAGCGGGCCGGCGAGGTCGACGCCGTGACGCTGCTGGCCAACTGGCGGCTGCTCGACTTCCTCACGCAGACCGAGCACCTGCCCGAATTGGCGTACCGCCGAATCGGCGACACGTTCCTCTCGCCGCTCGTGCTGTACCACGAGTCGCGGATCGGGGCGGTGCGGTATCGGCCGGCGGGGCTCGATTTCGAGGATCTGCCGCTGTGGCTGTACGAGCACAAGTACACGGGGCTGCCGGGCCGGCGTGGCGGCGCGACGGACACGACCTTCCGCGTGGATGCGCGGCAGGAAGTCGAGCTGCCGCTACGGCTGGGGCCGGTGAACCTGGTGCCGTTCGCGTCGTTCCGCGGTACGTACTGGGACGGCAGCCGCATGCGGGACGGCGGCCTGTGGCGCGGACTGGGTGTGTACGGCATGCGCGGCGGGACGGTGTTCAGCCGCGTGTACGACGACATCGAGTCGGCGTTGCTGGACATCCACCGCATCCGCCACATCATCCGCCCCGAGTTCGTGGCCTGGTTCGGGCACAGCAACACGCGCAGCGAGCTCATCTCGCCGTTTGACTACGGCATCGAGACCATCGACGGTTTCTACGGGGCCAGCGCTGCCCTGCGGCAGACGTGGCAGACGCAGCGCGGCGGGCCGGACCATTGGCGCACCGTCGATCTGCTCACCCTCAATCTCGAAGCCGGCTTCTTCGGCAACACCGACGGCCGCGACGAGGAGTCGAACGGCTGGGTCAATCCGCTGCGACCCGAAAACAGCCGCGCTCGCAACTACCTCGGCGGCGACGTGACCTGGCGTCTAAGCGATACGACCAACCTGCTGTACGAGTTCAACGTCGACACGGACGACTGGAGCCTCGATCGGCAGAACGTGTCGCTGGCGGTGGAGCGCCTGCCCCGGCTGGCGTACGTCCTTGGCTATCGCCACGCCGGCGACATCGACCTGGACCTGATCGGCGGCGGCTGGAACTACAAGCTGACCGAGAAGCACATCACGACCGTGCGCACCTGGTTCGACGTGGACCGCGGCGACATCGGCGAAATCTCGTTCGGCTACGTCCGCAAGCTCCCGCGCTGGTACGTGGCGGTCAGCGTCGAGTACGACCGCATCGACGACGACATCACCGTTTCGTTGTCGGTCTGGCCGGAGGGGATTCCCGAGTGGACGGTCGGCTCGCGGCGGTTCACCGGCCTGGGCACGACGACCGGCATTCGTCCGTAGCGGCCCTGCGTCCGGCGGGAATGTAGCGCCGGCCCCCCGTGGCCGACGTCGCATGCCGAACGACGTCCGACTCGCAACGTGGCAACCGATTTCCGCGTCGGCTGTCAGGGTCGCGTGTGCATCGCACCGGTGGACAAGCACCGCAGCGTCGGTCCCTGCGGCCACCGTCGCTTTCTCGGAGGTCGTGGAAACCAGGGGATACCCGATCACCATGGATGACACCGCTCCGGAAACGTCTGGCCAGCGCCCTCCGCTGCTGATCACGCGCGTGCCGCCGCCGGCGCCGCAGTCGCTAATTGGCCAGTTGGCGACGCTGCTGGTCGTGGTAGTGGTCGTGAGTGCGGTACCCGTTTTGGTGTTGACGCTCGTGATGGGCCCACAATGGTTGATCGCGCTGGCCGTGGTGAACGGGCTGGTTGTGTTCGCCATCGTGACCTGGGCTTGGACCCGGGCGAGAGCACGCGTTGAGGCGCAACGCGCAGCGCATGCGGCGCAGTTCCCGGACTGGGCCGCCGACCCCCTCGCGCAGAAGCTGGCGTCGCAATGGCGGCCGCGCAAGATACCGGACATCAAGACCGTGCGGGCCGCCCTGGACGAGGTGCCGCCCCTGGAGCCGCCTCGCCCGCGGATCATCTGTCTGGGGGCCGTGGAGATCCCGGAGGTTGGTGACCATCGTTTCGAGCCCGTCATCATCACACCGACGCGGTTCGTGGGTCGGCGGCTCTGGCTGGTGGTGGCGGCCGTGATGATTGTGGCGGTCTGGCTGGCGGAGGTCATTCACATCCTCCCCCGTTACCCCGGCGTGAACCTCGGTTCGTTCAGCTACTTCCTGTTTGCCGGCGGCGTGGTCGCGGCTACCTGGGTTTGGCGGACGATGATTCGGCCCACGTACGTCCGTCTGGCCCCCGGCGTCGTGCAGATCGTGCGCTTCCCGTTCGGCAAGGGAAAGCCGAACATCCGCAGCTATCCCATGGACGCGGAGGCGGTGGTGCTTGTCGTGCAAGCGCCGGTTGCCCGGGTCCCGGCGGTAATGACCCTGGCCCGCGGCGACCGGCACGACAACCTTCCCGTCTGGCAGATGAGTGGCCGGGCGGGACTGATGGAGCAGCTCTGGCAGGCGCTGCTCTCCACCGCGCCCACGCCGCCGCTGAGTGAGGAAGAACTGCTCGGCTGATGGAGACAGGGGTTTACCGGCATGGCAGATCCCGATCGAGAACCACCCGGCCAGCGCCTTCCGCCGCTGATTACGCAGGTGCCGGTGCCGGAGCCGCGGGCGGTACGCCGTTGGCCGTTGTGGCTGGCTGTGATCCTGATGCTGCTCGGGCTTGCGGCGGCATTCGGCCCGGGACCGACGTGGGGCGGTACGTGGCTTGTGCCGACGGGGCACGTCCTGATGGGTCTGGCGGGCACGGCATGTCTGTTGTGGTTCTTCGCCGCCAAGCGATGGTCGCGCATCGCCCAGGCGTGCGCGGCGCAGTTGGCGCAGTTGCCCGAGTGGGAGGCGGATCCGCTGGCGCGCGCATTGCGATCGGGATGGAAACGACCGGACAAACCGCCCGGCGCTGACGCCGTGCAGGCCGCCATCGGCCAGGTGTCGTCACCGGACGCGCCGCGCGCGCGGATTATCTGCCTGGGCGTGATGGAGGTTCCTGAGGTCGGCGAACTGCGCTTCGAGCCGCGATTCATCACTCCGACGCAGTACGTGGGTCGCCGGCTCTGGCTGACTGTGATCGCCATCGCGCTCCTTGCGCTGTGGGCGGCTCGCCGAGCACGGTTGCTTCCTGCCTTCTTCGGATTGTTCAAGATGTCCTCCTTCCTGTACTTCTTCATTGCGGGCGGAGCAGTTGCGGCCGCGTGGATCTGGCGAACGGCCATTCGCCCCACGTACGTCCGCCTGGCCCCCGGCATTGTGCAGGTCGTGCGCTTCCCCTTCGGCAAGGGAAAGCCGAAGATTGACAGCTACCCCATGAGCCCGGGGACGTTGGTCATCGTGCATCGGTTGCCGGGGATCCGGGGGCCGCGGACGATCACGCTGCTCCGCGGCGAGCAGCACGACGACCTTCCCATTTGGCAGATGGGCGGTCGGGCGGAGCTGATGGAGCGTTTCTGGCAGGCGCTGCTCTCCACCGCGCCCACGCCGCCGCTGAGTGATGAGGACCTGCTCGGCTGATGGAGGAGGGGTTCGCCAGCATGAGGGATGCGGCTCAAGAGATACCCGACCAGCGCCTTCCGCCGTTGATCACGCGCGTGCCGGCGCCGGAGCCGGCGCCGGATCAGGGCTGGCCCATCGGAACTGCTATCGTGTTGGCGTTTCTGGCGGTGTTCCTGCTTTTCGTCGGGGGATCATGGTTCACACTGGCGGGCGGCGTTCTGCTCGGGGCGGTCGTGTTGTCCGGCCTCGTCGCGTGGTTTCTGGCCGGGCAGATGCGGATCGCGGCTGTGGAGCGGGCGGCACACGTGGCGCGGTTTCCCGAATGGGAAGCGGACACGCTGGCCAAGACGCTCTCGGCGCTGTGGAGCCCGCCGTATTCGTTGCTCGACGCCAAGATCGCTCTGCTGGCTATCGGCAGTGCGCCGGACCCGGATCCACCGCGAGCCCACCTCGTCTGCATCGGTGCGGTCGACTTGCCGGAGATCGGCGACTATCGCTTCGAACCACTGGTTATCACGCCGACACGATTCCTGGGACGGCAGCTCTGGCTGGCGGCTCTCGTGTTGTTGATCGTCGCGTTCTCGGCGGCGCGTGCCCTGTATTCTGCATTCTTCACCGGCGGAGACACTGTGGCACCGATCTTCATGCTCTTGTGCGCCGCCGCCACGCTCCCAGCCGCCTGGGTCTGGCGGTCGGCGATCCGACCCACGTACATCCGCCTGGCGCCCGGCATAGTGCAGATCGTCGCCTTCCCGTTCGGCCGGGGAAAGCCGAACATTCGCAGCTACCCCATGAGCGCGGGGACCGTCGTGCTCGTGCAGCGGCTGCCGGGCAAGCGGGCGTGCCTGCCAAGGGTGATCACCCTCGCCCGCGACGGGCAGCGGGATGACCTTCCGCTCCACCAGATGCACGGCCGGGCGGAGGTGACGGAGCGCCTTTGGCAGGCGCTGCTTTCGACTGCGCCAACGCCGCCGCTAAGTGACGAGGAACTACTCGGCTGAGGATTGCAGGATTCGTCCGTATGGCAGACCCGATCCAGGAAACGCTCGGCCAGCGCCTTCCGCCGTTGATCACGCGCGTGCCGCCGCCGGGTCCGCCGCCGGCGAAGAGGGGCCCCGTCGGGACGGCCGCAGTGCTGGCGCTCCTGGCGGTGCTTTTCCTTGTCATCGGGGGATCGGATTGGCCGGAGAAGTGGTTCACGCTGTCGGGCAAGATTCTGCTGGGGACGGTGGTGTTGTCCGGCCTCGTCGCGTGGTTCCAAGACCGGCAGATGCAGCGCGCGGGTCTAGAGCGAGCAGCGCACGCGGCGCAGTTCGCTGAATGGGAGGCGGACCCGCTTGCCAGAACGCTCTCGGCGCTGTGGAGTCCGCCGCACGCGTTGCTCCACGTCAAGACCGCGCTGATGGCCATCGGTGGCGCGCCGGAAGCGGATCCGCCGCGGGCTCGCCTTGTTTGCATCGGTGGGGTCGACTTGCCGGAGATCGGCGACTATCGCTTCGAGCCGGTGATCATCACGCCGACGCGGTTTCTGGGGCGACAGCTCTGGCTGGCGGGGCTGGCGTCGCTGGTCTTCGCGTTCCCGGCGGGGCGTGCCGCGTACTCCGCTTTCTCCAGTGGCGGAGACCCTGTGGGACCGCTCTTCATGTTCTTGTGCGCCGCTGCTACGCTCCCAGCCGCCTGGGTCTGGCGGTCGGCGATTCGACCCACGTACATTCGCCTGGCCCCTGGCATGGTGCAAATCGTCACGTTCCCGTTTGGCCGGGGGAAGCCGAATATTCGCAGTTACCCCATGAGCGCGGGGACCGTCGTGCTCGTGCAGCGGCTGCCGGGTGCGCGGGCACGCCTGCCGCGGGTGATCACCCTCGCCCGCGACGGGCAGCGCGACGACCTGCCCCTCTGGCAGATGAGCGGCCGGGCGGAACTAACGGAGCGCCTTTGGCAGGCCCTCCTCTCCACCGCACCCACGCCGCCGTTGAGCGATGAGGAGCTGCTCGGCTGACTGCTTCGGCGGGCTGGGTTATCGGACAGCCAGCCTTAATTAACAGTGGTGGGCGCGGGTGGAATCCAGCTTGCTCTAAACCACACCGATAGTCGGACCAGACAACGGCTCACCGTGCGCCGCCGCCCGCGACGCACGCCCCAGGAGGATTGCCGTGGGCACGATTACGACCGGTGTAGGGCTGTATTCGGGGCTGGACTATGCCAGCCTGGTGGACCAGCTCATCGCCCTGGACGCCGCGCCGCGCGACCAGATCGTCACGCGGATCAGCAATATCGACGCGCAAAGATCGGCGTACATGGACATTTCTGCGCGTATCTCGGCCGTCCTGGCGCGCATCAAAACGCTGACCAAGCCGAGTTTCTTCCGCACGAACGTGGCCAGCTCGTCGAACTCGGCCGTGATGTCGGCGACCGCCGGCGAGGGGGCCGAGGCGGGCTCGTACAGCTTCGTCGTTCGCTCGCTGGCCACCCGGCACCAGTTGCTGAGCCGGGGCTTCTCCAGCCCCACGGCGTCGGTGCCCGCCGGCACGTTCACCATCGAATCCTCGCAGGCCCGCGTGAACCAGGAGACCACGCTCGACGAGCTGAACGGCTACACGGGCGTGCAGCGCGGTTCGCTGCGCATCATCGACGGCGAGGGCAACGAGGCGGTCATCAGCATCGGCGATGCCCGCACGCTCGACGACGTGCTCGACCGCATCAACGCCGCCGACATCGACGTCACCGCCGAGCTGCGCGGCGAGGGCATCGTCTTGCAGGACACGAGCGGCGGCTCCGGCGGTATCCGCGTCCGCGAGGTGGACGGCGGGCACACCGCCGCCGACCTCGGCTTCGGCGCCGGCCACACCTTCGACGCCGGCGGCGAACTCACTGGCAGCGACGTGCTCTTCCTCTCCGAAACCACGCCGCTCGACGCCCTCAACGACGGGCTGGGCATTCGGCGGGCGGCCGCCGGCACCGACTTCACGATTCAATCGAGCACGCCCGGCGTGCAGGTCAAAGTCGAGCTCAGCGAGATTCTCAAGGGCTCGACCAAGCTGGCCCGTCTGAACCACGGCGCCGGCGTCGAGCTCGGCTCGATCCGCATCACCGCGCGAAACGGCGTCACCACCGAGGTCGATCTCAGCGAAGCGGAGACGGTGCAGGACATCAAGGACACGATTGAAGGGGCCGTCTCCGGCGTGTCGCTGGTCATGGCCGGCGATCACCTCGTGCTCAGCGATACCAGCGGGGCGACCGACAGCGATCTCGTCGTGCAGGACGCCTCCGGGCACGCCGCCCGCGACCTCGGTATTCTGGGCACCGCCACCAGCACGAAGATCACCGGCCGCCAGATTCTCCACGTGGACACGATGGCCGACGTCATCGCCGCGATCAACTACGGCGAAGGCAACGTCACCGACGAGGGCGGCACGCCCGTCATCGAGGCTTTCCTCGACTCGCAGACGCACCGCCTGACCATCCGGGACAACGGCGGCGGCACGTTCCCCGAGACGATCATCCAGGCCGGCGAGAGCTCGCAGGCCCTCTACGATCTCGGCTTCGAGCCGGGCGAGTACGACGCCACGGGCAACGGCCTGGCCAGCAAACGCGTCATGGGCGGCATCAACACGACCATGTTGAAGACGCTGAACGGCGGCAACGGCTTCACCGGCGGTACGATTCACATCGCCGCCAACGGCGCCGCCGCCGACGTGGACCTGAGCGGCGCCGAGACGCTGCGTGACGTCATCGACCGAATCAACGAGGCGTCGGCCACGCACGGTCTCGGCATCGAGGCCCTGGCCGACTCCGCCGGCACGCGCCTGGTGATCAACAGCACGACTGACGATCCCGGCACGATCACCATCAGCGACGTCGACGGTGACTTCGCCGAGGCGACCGGCCTGGCCGGCAGCGCCGAGCACCTGCGCAGCGCCAACCTTCAGCGCCAGTACATGAACGAGAATACGCTGCTGGACGACCTGAACGGCGGCGACGGCGTCACCCTCGGCAAGATGCGGATCACCAACTCAAACGGCGCCGTCAGCGTCATCAACCTGGCCACCGACGGGGCCGAGACACTCGGCGATGTGATCGACGCCATCAACGCCCTCAACGGCGTCGAGGCTCGCATCAACGACACCGGCGACGGCCTGGTGATTATCGACACCGCCGGCGGCACCGGGAAACTCACCATCGAGGAGGACGGCAGCTCGACCGCCGCCGACCTCAACCTGCTCGGCACGGCAGACGAGGACCGCCTCGACGGCTCCTTCGAGTTCGAGATCACCAGCCACGGCGGCGAGACGCTCAGCGACCTGGTCAGCCAGATCAACGGCACCACGCTGGCCAAGGCCAGCCTGATCAACGACGGCTCGGCCGTCGCCCCGTACCGGCTGAGCATCACCTCGCGGATGACCGGGCGGGTCGGTGAGCTGATCCTCGACGGTGGCGACACGGACTTCGACTTCGCCACGATGACCCGCGCCCAGGATGCCAGCGTCGTGCTCGGCGACTCGGTCAACGGCGGCGTGCTGGTGACCAGCTCGAACAACACGCTGACCGACGTGGTGCCCGGGCTGACGCTGAACCTGACGGCCGTGGACGACGAGCCGGTCACCATCACCGTGGACCGTGACCTGAGCACGCTGACCACGACGCTGGCCGGGATGGTCGAGTCGTACAACAGCCTGATGGACCGGATCGACGAACTGAGCGGCTACAACGCCGAAACGGAAGAGGCGGGCATCCTGCTGGGCGACGGGACGCTGCAATTGGTCGAAACCCGGCTGATGCGTTCCTTCAACGGCAGCGTGTCCGGCGCCGGCAGCCTCATCACGCGGCTATCGCAGGTCGGCGTGAAGCTCAGCGAGGGGCAACTGACCTTCGACGAGACGAAGTTTCTCGAAGCCTACAATGAGGATCCGGAAGACGTTATTCGCTTTTTCACCGCAGAGGATAACGGCCTGGCGGTGAAGCTCGAGGATCAACTGGAGTACATGACCGAGAGCCAGGGCCTGCTCGACCGGCGGGACAGTGCCCTCGAATCGCAGCGCGAGATGCTCAGCACACGCGTCGAGCAGCTCAACGAGCTGCTGGAGGCGAAACGCGAGCGCATGCTGAACCAGTTCATCACCATGGAGCAGACGCTCGGCCAGTTGCAGTCGCAGCAAACGGCTTTGCAGAACCTCTCGGATTCGATTTCGTCGATGTACTCGAGCTAGAACCAGGCGCGTGCGCGGCCGGGACGTACTAACGGGAGCACCGCGACAGACCGATACTGCCGACATGAGTTACGCACCGGATGGCTCCAGGGAGTACCTCAAGAACGCGGTCATGACCGCCAACTCCGAGCAGTTGCACCTCATGCTGCTCGACGGCGCCATCCGTTTCACTGTCCAGGCCCGCGACGCCATCGAACGCCAGGATCACGAGACGACCTTCACTGCCCTCGACCGGGCGCAGCGGATCCTTCTCGAGCTCTCCGGCGGTCTGGTCCGCGACGTGAACCCGGAACTTGTGGACCGCATGGCCGCGCTATACGCGTTCATCTACCGCCGGCTGGTCGACGCGGCCATGAACCGCGACGTGGTGGCCGTGGACGAGGCCTTGCGGATCCTGCGGCACCAGCGGGAGACCTGGGCCATTCTGACGGAGAAGGTCCGGCAGCAGCCGTCGAGCTTCCAGCCTGAGCCGGCTCCGGCCCCCGCGGCGACCGACGACGAGCCCGCGGGCCGCTTCGTCGCCGAGGGTTGATCCCCCCAACTCAGCAATTGGGGCTTCGGAGGGTACGAGGCGGAAATCACGCTGATAATGGTGTAGAAAACTGTCGGCCCCCGGGCGGACGGATACGGCTTGCCCCGGTCGGGTCGACAGAAAGCCTCATCTTTTATATGATCCCCGCCCTGAGGAGTCGTGAACAGGTCGTGAGGATCGCCCCATGTCCGACGTCTGCAACATCGCGTTGATCGGGCAGAAGTTTATGGGACGGGCGCATAGCAACGCCTATCTCAAGGCTGGCCGGTTCTTCAACCTGCCGAAGCGGCCCGTGATGCACACCATCGCCGGTCTCGACCTCATCTCGCTGGCGCCGTTCGCCGACCGCTGGGGCTGGAAGAAGTACAGCACCCAATGGAAGGATGTCGTCAAGGACAGCGAGATCGACCTCGTCGACGTCAGCACGCCCAATTACATGCACGGGGAGCAATCGCTGGCGGCTTTGGCGGCGGGGAAACATGTGGCCTGCGAGAAGCCACTGGCCGGCACGCTCCGCGACGCCCGGGCCATGAAGAACGCCGCCGTGCGGGCCAAGAAATGCAAGACGTTCGTCTGGTATAACTACCGGCGTTGTCCGGCCGTAGCGCTCGCGCACCGGCTGGTTGCCGAGGGGGCCCTGGGGACGATCTACCATGTGCGGGCGAACTATCTCCAGAGCTGGGGTGGGCCGGAGACGCCGCTGGGTTGGCGGTTTCAGAAGAAATATGCCGGGTCCGGGGCGCATGGTGACCTGAATGCCCACATCATCGACATGGCCCGGTTCATCACAGGGCATGAGATTGTAGAGGTGACGGGGGCGATCGCCGAGACGTTTGTGCACGAGCGGCCGCTGCCGCAGACGCCGGGCAAGGCTGCGTCGGGAGCGGTGACGCGTCGTCGTCGGCAGGTGGGCAAGAGCGACGTGGACGATGCTGTGCTGTTCCTGGCGCGTTTCCACGGTGGTGCGATCGGCACGTTCGAGGCGACCCGTCTGGCCAGCGGACACCAGAACAACAACCAGATCGAGATCAACGGCGAATTGGGCGCGATCCGCTTCGGCTTCGAAGACATGAACGTGCTGTGGTACTTCGACGCCCGCGAGCCGAAGCGGACGGCCGGCTGGCGGCGGATCATGTGCACCAGCGGCGGCGACCATCCCTACGCCGGCGCTTGGTGGCCCGACGCCCACGTGATCGGTTACGAACACACCTTCGTGAATATGGTCGCCGACATGATGGCCGTCCTGGCCGGCGAACAGCCCATCGTGCCGTTGCCGGACTTCGCCGACGCGTACGAGACACAGCGCGTGCTGGAGGCGGCCCTCCTGGCGGCCAAGCACCGGGCGGCGGTCAAGATCAGCGAGATCAAGTAGCGCACGGCAGGGGGAAAGGAGTTCGGCTCCGCGCGATTCGTAGGGCGGGCTCGGCCCGCCGATCGTCGTTTCGCCGGCAGGTCGTTCCTTCGCGGGGTGAACGTTGGTTGCGCATAGAAGCGTCGGCGGGTGAAACCCGCCCTACCTGTTGCGCTGCTGGATAGGGGGTTAGGCGGATTCTTTCTGATACTTGCCGCTGGCGAGCAGGTCGACCTCGCCGCGGACGACGTCCGGCGTGACCGTGTACGTTCCGCCGGGCTTGAGGTCCGGCAGGTCGTACATGTAATCGAGCATCATCTGCTCGACAACGCCGCGGAGGGCGCGGGCCCCGGTGTCGCGCTGGAGGGCGCGGGCGGCGATCTCTTCGAGGGCGGCGGGGGTGAATTTCAGAGTCGCCTTCTCCAGTTCGAAGAGCTTCTCGAACTGCTTGACGACCGCGTTCCGCGGCTCGGTGAGGATCTGGACGAGCGCCGACTGGTCCAGCGGGGCCAGAGAACAGATGATCGGCAGGCGACCCACGAACTCGGGAATCATGCCGAACTCGATGAGGTCGTCAGGGGTAACCTGCTCGAGGGTCTGGCCAAGCTCGCGCACGTCGTCGACGGTGGTGGCGTCCGACTTGAACCCGATCGTTTTGCGGCCCAGACGTTTGCGGATGATCTTTTCGAGTCCGACGAACGTCCCGCCGCAGACGAACAGGATGTTCGAGGTGTCCATCTGGATGTACTGCTGCTCGGGGTGCTTGCGGCCGCCCTGGGGCGGGATGTTGCTGACGGTGCCCTCGAGCATTTTGAGCAGGGCCTGCTGGACGCCCTCGCCGCTGACGTCGCGGGTGATGGATACGTTGTTCCAGGTTTTGCCGATTTTGTCGATTTCGTCGATGTAGATGATGCCGCGCTGAGCGGCTTCGAGGTCGTAGTCGGCGTTCTGGAGCAGGCGGAGCAGGACGTTCTCGACGTCCTCGCCGACGTAGCCGGCCTCGGTCAGCGTCGTGGCGTCGCCGATGGCGAAGGGGACGTTGAGCCGGCGGGCCAGCGTGCGGGCCAGCAGCGTCTTCCCCGACCCCGTGGGGCCGATGAGCAGGACGTTGCTTTTGTCGATTTCAACGTCTTCGGCAGCCATCGCGTCCAGGTGCGACAGCCGCTTGTAGTGCGTGTGGACGGCCACGGAGACCGTGCGCTTGGCGAGCTCCTGGCTGATGACGTACTGGCCGAGAAATTCGGCGATTTCGCGTGGTTTCGGGATGGACTGCAGGGGTGGCGCGGTGCGGCCCGCCCGGCGGCGCTCGTCCCGAACGAGGTTATAGCACAGCTCGATACAGGAAGCGCAGATGAAGACGTCGTTGGTCCCTTCGACCATGGGCGCGGCGTCGCGGTGGCTCTTGCCGCAGAAGCTGCACACGTTGCCGCGTCGTCCGCGGCCGCCCGACGTCGTCCGACTGCTGCTCATCAGGTCGCCTCAGTAGCCGTGCTTGCGGAGGATGAGTCCGTACTCTCCCTATCGACGGACCACGCCGTCCGCACATTTTTTATTTTAGTATGGACGGGGCGTCGTTCCAAGGCGGAAAGTCCCCCGGGCGCAGCGCGTGCGCCTAGTGGTCTTCTCGCCCGGCGGGATCGTCGCTCTCCACGTCGGCAGTGCCGTCGTCCAGCGGAGCGGCCAATTCGCTCTCAACCTGGCCGAGCAGGGCGGCGCGCAGCGTCCTGAACTCGTCCTCGGTGATCTTCTCCTCGGCCCGCATCTCGCGGAGATCCTGGAGCGTAAACGCTTCCGAACGCTGCTCCTGCCGCGCGTATCGCTTCGCCGCCCGGGTTGCCAGCAGCCCGCCCAGCCCGAGCACGGCCGCCACGGCGAGCCACAGCCCGACATTGGCGATCGAACTGAAGTTCGTGCCGTCAGCGACAATAGCGCCGGCTATCAGTGTGGGATGCGTCACGGTTGGGCGTCTCACGCTCGGCAGGCAGCGCGCCGGTCCGGCCGGCTTCCGACATCAGGGGCCGACGGCTTCGTCTTGGACGTAGCCGCCGATCTGCTGGTGGACCAGCAACGAGTTGTACACCACCAACGACTTGTTGAAGGGGTGGATGTGCCCCAGGCCGCCGTTGGCGACCCACGAGTCCGGCTCGACGGTGCCCTGGATCAGGTCGATGATGACCTGGATGTCGGTGCCGGTGCCCTCCTGGTCGCGGCTTTCGTTCTGGTTGTTCTGGTTGCTCTGGAAGAGCTGGTTGTTGCCGCCGCCGCCGCCCTGGCCGCCCGACTGGTTGAGGGCCTGGGCCGGGTCCATGGTGGCCGCGTTGTTGAAGCGCGGCGCCGACGTGAGCAGGTCGGCCACGTCGTAGACTTTGACGATCATTTCCTGGCCGAGATCGTCCTGGGTCGAGAGGATCAGGAGCGAGCCGGCGGCCCGGTAAGCGAGGCGGACGTCACTGCCGGCGGCCTCGTTCATGATCATCCAGAGCACCTGTGAGAGGCGCAGGTTCTTGACGCGGATGGTGAGGGGCTTGTCGCGCTCGATGCCGGCGTCCTCGATGATCTGCCAGCGGACGACGACGTTGGCCCCGGTCAGTTCGCCTACCCATTCCATGATCTGCTCGAAGGGCACGCTCTCAAAGCTCACCTCGGGGATCCGCTGGTTGAGCAGACGGAGCGTGTTTGGTACCTGTGGCGGGGGCGTGGGCAGGTTGCGGTTGGACAGGGGAGCCTGGGCCATCGCCGGGGCACACAGCAGAAGGGCAATCGCCGCGATCATCAGGCCTCTGGTCATGGTGCTACTCCTTGAGCATGAAACGCCGCCGGACCCATCCGGCGGGAACCGAAGCCTCCCCAGCGTCCTACCACATTCTACATCGACCAAAGCCCTGGACCAGCCCAAAACGGACCCCGCGGGGCGTCGAAAAGAGGCCCAGGCACGTCGTCTGGGGCGGTTTCCGGGGCTTCCAGGGCCCTGGAGCCCGACGCTACCCCCTCGTCGATCGCCATTCAGCCTGACGCCGTGGCCGTCTTCGGCGGGCGGAGCCAGCGGATGGCCGTGGCCACGACGATGCCGGCGGTCACGACGAGCACGATAATCGTCACCACCGCCAGCACGGCCGAGTCAGGCCAGTCCGGCAGGAACTTCACGGTCAACTCGCGGATCAGCATCGTGACGGCGGTGGCCAGCATGAACAGGGCGGGTAGTAGCGTGTACCAGATCGGCCGGCGGTGGCTCGCCAGCCAGATGGTGGCCACGATCAGCGTCAGCGCTGCCAGAAGCTGGTTCACCGAGCCGAAGAGCGGCCAGACTTTCGCGTAGCCGTACAGGGCCAGTAGAAGCATCAGCCCGACGGCGATGCCCGAATTCACCCAGTACTGCCGGAGGAACAGCAGCAGCCAGCGGAACGGCCCCGAGGTCGGCACGGGGGCGGTTGGTAGGTTCGGCTCCGTCGCGTAGCGAATCGCCGGCGGTTCGACCGTCAGACCGCCCGTCCCGGTGATCTCGATGGCTCCGCGGTCGGTTTCCTGCGACGCGCCGGCGCGGGCTTGGGCGGTGGCGGCTTCGGCGAAGACGTCGTACCGCCCGTAGAACGTCGCCCACGCTTCCTCGATCATGTACCGTGTCAGGCGGATCGCCGTGTCGAGCGTGGTGACCAGGAATCCTTCGAGCAGGAGCATCGCCCCGACCGTGCCATAGGCGACCGGCACGCCGAGGCCGGTGTACGCGGTGCGCCCGACGCTGACGGCGAAGGTCAGGATGGGGTTGCCCTTGGCACCGGTGGGCCAGCAGTAGTCGGTGTAGCCGGTCTTCGTGAGCCCGACCATCATCGCTGCCACCACGCAAACCGCCAGAAAGCTCTCCAGCAGCATGGCATAGAAGCCGACGCGGCGGGCGTCGGGTTCGCTCTTGAGCTGTTTGCAGGTGGTACCGCCGGCGCAGAGGCTGTGGAAGCCGCTGACCGCCCCGCAAGCGATCGTGACGAACAGCACGGGCCAGCCCGGGCCGAGTTTCCTGCCGGCTTCCGCCCAGTTGTTCATCGGGATGGCGTCGCCGCTATTCAGTACGCCTCCGCCGCGCGCGGCCGCCGCGATCAGGGCCACGATCAGAAACACGATCCCCACGTAGAGGATGTGCACGTTGATGAAATCGCGGCTTTGCAGGAAGAGCCACACCGGCAGGCCCGCTGCGATCAGCACATAGCCGGCGATGAGCCACTGCCAGGTTTGCGGGCGGACGGCCATGGGCCATTCGAGGCCGATGGCGATGGAGATGGCGCAGATGCCCATGGCCAGCAGGCTGCACACCCACACGGGCGTCTTGCGCTTGATGTACAGGAAGCCCAACAGGGGCGAGAACGCCGTGATGACCACGACGGACGTGCTGGCGATGCCGCCGATGACCGCCTCGCCATCCTGCATGCGGAACATCGTCTGGCCCGCCTCGAGCTGAAGGGCGGACAGCGGGACCATCGAGGTCAGGGCCTTTGCCGACAGGTCCAGGAACGACGCACAGACCAGCACCAACAGGGCCACCAGCAGCACGAGCATCATGACGAACGCCGCCGGGCCGATGTAGCGGCGGGTGACGACGGCGAGGTTCTTGCCGCCTTCGCGGACGGCGATGTGCGTGGCGACGAAGTCGTGCACGGCGCCGAGGAAGATGCCGCCCAGCAGGATCCAGATGAGCGCAGGGCCCCAGCCGTAATAGATGGCGAGGACCGGGCCGATGATCGGGCCGGCGCCCGCGATCGACGCGTAGTGGTGGGCGAAGACGACGGGCGTCTGCGTCGGGACGTAGTCGCGGCCGTCGTTGATGGCGACCGCGGGCGTCTGCCGATCACGCCGCTCACCGAGGACCCAGGCGATCAGCGGCGCGTAGAACCGCGCGCCGAGCCAGAGGCACCCGGCACTTCCGCCCAATATCAACAGGATGTTCATGGAACGCCTCCGTGATGTTCAAGGGAGACGAGTTGTCCTCCGCAATATAGCCAGCGCGGCTGTGACGTACAATCGCAACCGGTTGTGCGGCTAGGTGTGCTCGCCGGTCACGAGGTGCTCGACAAAGTCGGCGATGGCCCGGGCACGCGCCGGCCATGAGTTCGCCTGGGCGAAAGCGATGCGAGTTGCGGCGTCGTTGGCTGGGGTCGTTGCCGCTGACCGCAGCGCCGCGGCCAGCTCCGCCGGTGTGCGGGCCACGTGCAGGAGGTCGCCGAACGTGTCGGTGTCGGCGACGGGCGTTGTCACGACCGGTTTGCCCAGGGCGAGGTACTCGTAGATCTTGACCGGGTTGGCGGCGGTGGCGACGTCGCCCGGCTGGAAGGGGACCCAGCAGACGTCGAAGGCCCGGACGTACGCCGGTACACGCTCGTACGGCCGGCGGCCAAGCAGGTGCACGTTGGGTAGGCCGGCGATCTTCTCGACGGCGCCGCGGCCGTCGTGCGGGCCGACGAAGACGAAATCGAGCTCGGGCACGGCGCGGATCGTCTCGGCCATCAGGTCCCACGCCAGCCAGTCGTACATCGCCCCGACAAAGCCGACGATGGGGCGTTCGGTGGGCAGGTCCGTCGGCTGCGGGTCGCGGGCGGCCAATGCGGCGAACCGCTCGGCGTCGACGCCGTTGCGGACCATAAGTTGCGGCAGATCAGGCCGGCGACGGCGTAGGTCGGTGGCCAGTTGCTCGGCCGTGACGATCGCTCCGTCGGCGCGGGCGACCAGCTCCGCTTCCCAACGCATGTACATGTCGTGCAGCGACGCACGCGGGACGTGCACACTGGGCTCGTCGATGCAATCGTAGACGACGGCGCGGAACGGCAGGCTGTCGAGCCAGGGCGCCCACACCGGCGAGACGACCAGGGCGGCGGCGCGGTCCCAATCCAAAAGGCCGTCCAACTGCCGGCGGACGGCACGGGCCCGCCGAGCGCTCCACGCATTGACGCGCTGCGCACCGAGCAACGGCCACAGTCGCCGCGGCGCCGCCGGCCAGGGCCGCACGACGCGGACAGACTCCGCTGGCCGTCCCCACGGGCACAGCTTCTCCATCGCCGTCCGTACATACGGCACCTGCACGAACGTCGTCGGCTGGCCGAGTTGCTGCCACGCTTCGGACAGCATGCGCGTTCGCCCCACGAGCGGGAAATTCCACGTCACGGCGCTGAACGAGACCAGGTGGATCATGGCTCCTGTGCCCGCGGCGGCGGCCAGCCGGCCTGCTGAAGGTGCTCGATGACGGTGGTGACACGCTGTGGCCAAGAGTTCTGCCGGGCGAGCTCGGCGAGTCGCGCGCGAGCTTTCGGCTTGCACACCTCTTCGCTCGCCGCATCGAGGGCGGCGCAGAAGCCCGCGGCGTCGGCGGCGATGTGCACTTCCGGATGCCGCTGGCACTCGGGTAGCGGCGTCGTTACCACCGGCTTGCCCGCCGCGAAGTACTCGTAGAGCTTCAGCGGCGACGTGGCTCGCGTGATGTCGTTGATGCGGAAGGGGATCATGGCCACATCGAACAGGCGGACGTACGCGGGCAGGTCTTCGTACTCCCGCGGCCCGAGCCGCACGACATTCTCGCAGCGCGAGAGGCCGCTGCTCGCGAGGCTGCCGTCGTAGTCCGGACCGATGAGCAGGAACCGCCACTCCGGCCGGCGGCGGGCCACCTCGGCGAGCAGGTCATAGTCGAACCACTTCGCCAGCGCCCCGTAGTAGCCGGCGACGAGGCCGGTATGTTCCCGCAGCGGGGCCAACGCCGGATCGGCTGGTGTGCTGGCGGCCGGCGCGGCGAATCGGTCCACCTCGACGCCGTTGGGCAGGTAGACCGCGTCCGGCCGCGGCTTCAGCAGCCGTTCGAGCGCCCGGGCGACGTAGGTCACGACCAGCGCCTCGCGCAGGGCCCGGCGATGGTTGGCGTGCAGCAGGCGCTGTCGGCCCGGGTGCACCGCCGGTTCGTCGATGAGGTCGTAGAGTGTCCGCGTGCCGGGGGCGAAGCCGTCGACGTGGTGGTAGTTGTAGCAGAAGCACCATAGCAACGGATCGGGGACCGCTCGCAGTGCGTCTATCGGCCCGCGGTACACGTACAGATTGGGCTCGACTTCGCGGCAGCCGGCATAGTGGCCGTCGCGTTTCCCGCCGACGTAGATCACGCGGAAGCCCCGGCGGGCGAAGTGGCGGGCCAGGTGGTGCGGGCGCTGATAGAGATCGACGTTCCAGTCGATGCCGCGCGGGAAGATGATCGTGCCGTGCGGCGCGGGTCGCCGGGCGAGGACGTCCGCGAGCGCGTGCACCGGCCCCGGCACGAGCCGGGCGTGCAACGTATCGAACCGCGCCAGCCAGCTATTCTCGCAAGCCGCGGCCAGCAGCCGGTGACGGTGCTCGCGGTCGGCCCCGAGCTCGCGGGCCCGGTCGAGGCAGTAGACGAAGTCAGCGGCGTCGGCCGCGGCGAGCACCAGCTCGTGGCGGATGCACTCCGGCAGCGGCGTCGTCACCACCGGCTTGCCGGCGGCCATGTACTCGAACAGCTTGATCGGCGACGTGGCCCGCGTCAGGTCGTTTAGCCGGAACGGGATGATCGCCACCGAGAAGCGGTGCAGGTACGCCGGCAGGTCCGCGTAGCGCTTCTCGCCGAGCACGTGCACATTGGGCAGGCGCGTGGCGTCCTGCCGGGCCAGCGCTCCCTCGTAGTCCGGGCCGATGAGCACGAATTCGCAGTCCGGTCGGCGGCGGGCGACGTCCCGCAGCAGCTCGAAATCAAACCACGGGGCGAGCGCGCCGTAGTAGCCGATCAGCGGCCGGCCCGAGCGCACCAGGTCGGCGAGATCGGCGGGCACCGCCGGCGCTGCCGCCGCGTGGAAGTGGTCGAAGTCGGCGGCGTTCGGGCAGAGCAGCACGTCGGCCCGGGTTCGCCGGGCGTCTTCGTAGAGCTCGGTCGCGGTGGCGCAGACCACGGTCGCCGTCTGCAATAGCCGCTCGTGCTGCTGGCGCAGGCGGCGGCCGACGCGGCCGGTCGGCGAGTGGATCGAGAGTTCGTCGAGGTAGTCGTAGATGATGGACGGGTCGCGGAAGCCGCGGGCGAGGCGCTCGTCCTGCGGCTTGCTCAGCAGCACCAATGGCTCGCGTAGGCTGTAGAGCCAGTCGATCTGGCCGCACAGGTACAGCCGTTCGCCGACGCGGGCGAAGCCGGGGACGTAATCCGTGCGAGTCTGCGGCGGGCAGTAGAACGCGAGGTAGCCGGCACGGGCGAACTGGCTCATCAGGTGGTGCGGGCGCTGCTTCATCCAGCCCCAGTCGGTCAGGGCGGGGTGGACGATGATGCCGCGGCGGTCGGGGTGGCGGGCCAGGATGGCGGCCAGCTCTTCGGCGGGGCCGGTGATAGCGCGGCCGCGCAGGTGCCGGGGCCGCCGGGCTAATACGTCGGCCAGGGTCCAGAACCAGCGTGCCCGGCGTGTGCCGTAGGGAGCCAGAAGTTGCCGGAGCTTGCGGGCTCGCCGCTGCCAGCGCCACTGTCGCGAGGTCAGTAGGGCACTCAGGGCCGCCTGCAACCGGTCCCGCTCGGCGGCGAGCTCTTCGAGCTGCTGCACCACTGCCGGCGGGAGGCCCTCGCCCGGGCTGACCTCGGCGGCCCGGGCGGCCTGGAGCGCGTCCAGGTCGCGCTGGGCGGCGGCGACGCGTTCGTGCAGAGTCTCGATGGCTCGCTGCGTGGTGGACAAGACGACACCCGTGCGATGGGGTTTGCGGGCAAGGTTAGGTGCGGGCGGCCGCCAGCGTCAAGCCGCCGTTGGACACGGACGGTAGCCGACGGTAGATTAGCTGACAGGTGTGAGCCCTCAGGTCCGCACCTGAGGGGCGTCACGTCGGGACGCGTTGCATGTGGGGAATGCGCATGGGGATCAGTAATCGAAAGGCGGCCGCGGCGGCTGCGCTCGGCGCTACCGGTCTGCTCGTGGCGATCGCGACGTTGGCCCTGGCCGGGGACGAGGGCGCGCCGGCACGGGTGGATTGCGGCGGTCTGCCGCAGGGCGAAGTCATTCGCGTGGTCAGCGGCGATATGGTTATCGTGCGCGACGGTGGCGAGGCCCGGCGACTGCGGCTCGTCGGTGTCCGTGTCCCCTCGCTGGCCGAACCGGCGGGACGGCAGGCCCAGCGCTTCCTCGCGGACCTCATCGCCGGCGAGCAGGTCTACATCGAGTATCCGTCCGGCCAGCCCGAACGCGACAAGTCGCTGTGCTACCCGGCGTACCTCTACCGGGCGCCGGAAGGGCTGCTGATCAACCTGGAACTGGTCCGCGACGGCTATGCCGACGTGGCCGACGGCGAGTTCGTCCAGCGGCCGTTGTTTGAGCGCTACGCCGGGCGAGCCCGGGAGTCCCGCCGGGGGCGCTGGGCCGCGCCCGTCGATGTCGTGACGGATTCACAGCCAGCCGCGGGTCGAGGTGAGGCTGCAGGCGAAGCGGGTGAGCAGGCTGCCGGCGGAACCGCTGACGGCGATGAGATCGTCTACGTAACGCCGAGCGGGAAGAAGTACCACCGGGCGGACTGCTACCACGTGCGGAACAAGGGCACGCCGATGACGTTGCGGGAGGCGAAGGCCCGCGGTTACGAGCCCTGTTCGCACTGCAAACCACCGCAGTAGGCCGCGGCGGGGATCAGGGTTCGGCCGGCTTGTCTTCGCGCGGCTGGCGCTTCTGGGCGAACAGCCACTTCCACAACTCCGCGTCGTCGTAGGCCTGGTCCCAGACGTTGTGGCCGCCGGCGGGATACTCGGTGTACTGGATGTTCCCGCCTTCTTTGCGAATGGCCGCTACGAATCGGCGGGATTGCTCGACCGGAACGTGCGTGTCCGCCGCACCGTGGAAACACCAGATGGGGATGTCCTTCAGGTGCGGGGCGAGCTTCTCCGGCAGGCCGGTGTCCTGGCCGAGCTCCGCGAAGCCGCACACGGGCACCAGAGCGGCGAAATTGGCGCCGTACCGGGCACCGAGCAGCCACGTCCCATGCCCGCCGAGCGAGAGGCCCGTCAGGTAGACGCGATCCGGGTCGAGGCGATATTCCCGAGATGTGATTTCCACACAGTGCAAAGCGAGTGCGGCCATCTGATCCGTCCAGGCGGCGCCCGCCCGGCACTGGGGCATCACCACGATCGCCGGGAAGTAGTCACGATGCCGGCGGATGGCCCGGCCGATGCCGACGTCGGTCTGGAGGAAGCCGTCCTTGCCGCGTTCGCCGGAGCCGTGGAGGGCGAGAATAACGGGCCAGGAACGCTCGGGCGTGTATTCCGGGGGGACATAGACACAGTAGGTATAGGTCTGCTCGTCGAGCGTCGTCTCCTTGAACAGGAAGCCGGTGGCCGTGGTGGTGGCCGGCTGGGTGGTGGCGGGCGGGTTGGCGGTGAGGATCAGGGCGGGCATGACGATCATCCAGGACAGGTTCGGCATCATCAAGTCTCCAGCGTGACAACCGCCGTATGCTACCGTCTCACAGCCCGCTTGGCGCGGCGGGGGCCATCTTGCCGGGGCGGGGCGCTTCGCATAGACTCTCTGCTTCGGCGACCGCCACGAAGGAAGCGCTGACGGCGCGGGGACGGTGACGTACCCCGGGGATTACGGGATCGGTTGGGGGAGCGGTGCCGAATCCTCATCGCGGGCGCGACGCGGCGGTGTGGTGCGACGCACAGGAGAATTGTTCATGGCGACCATGAAGGCTGTGGTCAAGACGAAACCGGAGTTGGGCGCAGAGATGCAGGACAAGCCCATTCCGGAGCTGAAGTCGGACTGGGTGTTGGTGAAGGTGCGGGCGACGAGCATCTGCGGTACGGACGTCCACATCTACAAGTGGGATCCGTGGTCCGCAGGTCGCATCGGCGCGAAGGCTTTGCCGCAGATCCTCGGGCACGAGGTGGCCGGCGAGGTCGTCGAAGTCGGCCAGCACTGCAAGCGGATCAAGGTCGGTGACTACATCTCGGCCGAGACGCACATTTACGATCCCGGCGACCTGACCAGCATGCTGGGCTCGTTCCACGTCGGCGCGCACATGAAGATCCTCGGCGTCGATTACGACGGCTGCTTTGCCGAGTACTTCGCGCTGCCCGAGTCGATCTGCTGGCCGAACGACCCCTCGATTCCGCCGGAGATCGCCAGCATTCAGGAGCCGCTGGGCAACGCCTGCTACGCGGTGCTCGGTGAGGATGCCGACGTGGCCGGCAAGACCATGGTGATCACGGGCGACGGCCCGATCAGCCTGTTCGCCATCGGCGTGGCCCGAGCGACCGGCGTGGCCCGGATCTTCCACTTCGGCAAGTACGACGTGAACATGGCCATCGGCAAGAAGATGGGCGCCGATTTCCAGCAGTACACGAACAAGACGACCGCCCAGGAGCGGTTGCAGTTCGTGATGGACCACACCGGCGGCAACGGTGTGGACATCGCCCTGGAGATGGTCGGCTCGCAGGACTCGATCAACGACTGCTTCGCCATGGTGCGCAAGGCGGGGCGCGTGACGGCCTTCGGTATCGCCGCCGAGTCGCCGCTGCCGGTGGACTACAACAACGGCATCGTCTTCAAGGGCTGCCAGATCCACGGCATCAACGGGCGGAAGATCTTCGACACCTGGTACCGCAACCGGAACCTGCTGGCCAACGGCCGGCTCGATCCGACGCCGGTGATCACGGACCTCTTCCCCCTCGGCGAGTTCGAGGCTGCGTTCGGCAAGATGATCGAGCGGCCCCGGAACAGCGCCAAGGTCGTGCTGTTCCCGGATGACAAGGAATACCAGGCGGCATTGAAGCGGCGTAAGTAACGGCCAGAACCCGGCGAAACCGGGCGGCGGTGTCAGGAACGGTTTCCCACGCGTGCACGTGCGGGACAAATAGCGAGTAAGAGCGGAGCGACCCTATGTTTGGCAAGATGAAAGAGGACCTGCAGAAGGAACTGGCCGCCGTTCGCGAGGCCGGGTTGTACAAGGAAGAGCGCTTCATCCTGGGACCGCAGTCTGCGGACATCCAGGTCGAGTATCCGGCGGGCGCGCCGAAGAAAGGCGTCATCAACTTCTGCGCCAACAACTACCTCGGCCTCTCCTCGCACCCGCGCGTGATCGAGGCCGCCCACGAAGCCCTGAAGACGCACGGCTACGGCATGAGCAGCGTCCGCTTCATCTGCGGCACGCAGGACATCCACCGCGAGCTCGAAGCCAAGATCGCCAAGTTCTTCAAGACCGAAGACACGATCCTGTACTGCGCCTGCTTCGACGCCAACGGCGGCGTGTTCGAGCCGCTCTTCGGTAAGGAAGACGCGATCATCACCGACGCGCTCAACCACGCGTCGATCATCGATGGCATCCGCCTCTGCAAGGCCAGCCGCTACATCTACAAGAACAACGACATGGCCGACCTCGAGTCCAAGCTCCAGGAGGCCAAGGACGCCCGCTATCGCGTCGTCGCCACCGACGGCGCTTTCTCCATGGACGGCACCGTCGCCCAGCTCGACAAGATCTGCGACCTGGCCGACAAGTACGACGCCCTCGTCATGGTCGACGACTGCCACTGCACCGGCTTCATGGGCAAGACCGGCCGCGGCTCGACCGAGTACTGCAACGTCATGGGCCGCGTCGACATCGTCACCGGCACGCTGGGCAAGGCCCTCGGCGGCGCTTCCGGCGGTTTCACCACCGGCCGCAAGGAGATCGTCGAGCTGCTCCGGCAGCGCAGCCGCCCCTACCTGTTCAGCAACACGGTCTCGCCGATCGTCGTCAAGGCGTCGATCACCGTCTTCGACATGATCACCGAGTCCACCGCCCTGCGCGACAAGGTCATGGCCAACACCACGCGCTTCCGCGAGGGCATGACCAAGGCCGGCTTCGACATCAAGCCCGGCGAGCACCCGATCGTTCCGATCATGCTCTACAACGCCAAGCTGAGCCAGGACGTCGCCCGCGACATGTACGCCGAAGGCGTGTTCGTGATCGGCTTCTTCTACCCGGTGGTCGGCAAGGGCCTGGCCCGCATCCGTTGCCAGATGTCCGCCGCCCACGACTTCAGCCACATTGACAAGGCCATCGCGGCCTTCACCAAGGTCGGCAAGAAGTACGACATCCTTGGCAAGACCAAGGAGCAGATCATCGCCAAGTACGGCGAGTAATTCCGCCGGACTTCGCCGGGCTCGATCCGGCGAGAGCGCGAGATGATACGAAAGCGCCGGGCCCTCGGGTCCGGCGTTTTCGCTTGGTCCGCGGGCAGGGGATGTTCGCAAAGCCCCAATTCCGGCGGGGCTATGGCGAAATCGCGATTTGCGTCATACTCATGATGTGTGGCGCGGATGTCCTCGCCGCGGGCAACAACGTCGCGCTGCGTCAGAGGAATCGTGCATGAAGGGGACGCATATGAATCGCTGTCGGCACTCGATCATCATGGTTGTTGCGCTCCTGGTGTTGGCGGTCGTTGGCTGCCGGACGCCAGAACGCCCGGCTGCTTCGGACGCGACACCGGCCGCCGAACCCGTCGCCGTGGCCGACAACGAGGAACTCCAGGCCATGTTCGAGGCCGACCAGGGAGAGCGCATGACGGAGGACGGCAAGATTAACTGGGCCGTCGTCGCGAAGAACGACAAGGAGCGACAGGCTCGCGTGCTCGAACTCGAATCAGCCGGGCTGATCCGCACCGGCAACGACTATTTCCACGCCGCGATGATCTTCCAGCATGGCAGCACGCCGGAGGATTACGAGCGAGCGCACCAGTATGCGAAGAAGGGCGTCGAGCTGGGCAGCTCACATCCCGTGGCGAAGTGGCTGATCGCCGCCACGTGGGATCGCTGGCAGATGTCGCGCAAGCTGCCGCAGTGGTACGGGACGCAGTACATACGAAGATCGCTGGACGGTCCGCTGGAGCTGTACACGATCGACGAAACCGCTGTCACGGACGATGATCGCCGTGCCCTCGGTGTGCCGACGCTGGCGGAGGCGAAGCAGCGGCTGGTGGAGATGAACGGGGAGCGGCAGGAATCGACGTCGCCGTGATCTTCGTGTAGATCTGCAACGGCGCGACTGGTGGTCCCCCATGCGGCCTTCGAGCCAGACTCAGGCCTGCGTGTCGTCGTTGCCCTCGGCCTCGGTCGTCTCGTCCGTCGCCGACTCGTCCTGCTCTTCGTCCTCTTCCTCGTCTTCCCGTTGGGCGGCGAGGATGGGGTTCTCGAAACCCTTCTTCTCACAGATCAGTTCGGCGATTTCGCTGAAGCAGGCGATTTTCTGGTTGTCGATGCGCAGGCGCGTTTCGTTGCCGCCGGAAGTCCGATAATGCAGGTCCACCCAACCTTTCGGGTTGTAGTCGCGCAGGGAGACCATGTTCTCGAAGGGGATCCGCCGGCTCCCGTACGTCATCCCGTCATCATCGATCACCGCCCGGAGCGTGAAAGCCCGATAGGCACGGAGCACGAAGTACAGGGCGATCACACCAACGATGATCGCCATGTAGAGCTGCATTTTGATATCGCCCGGGCTGTGTGCCCACGACTGCCAGGTCGTGCGGGCGATGTCTGGTCGGCCGTCGCCGTGGAGCGGCACGGTGACCATGCCCCAGGCGCTGGCATAGCGCGCTGCGTCTATGGGGCCAATGTCGTCCGCCTTGGGAGGCAGCGGCTTGCCGAACTCCCTCTCCAGCATTGCGCGGTCAGGTTTGGCGGCCCGCACGCGTTTGAAGTCCTCCTCGGTTGGACGCTCGGGGAGGTTGGTGATCAGGTCGTCGGCGACGCGGGTCCACCGGGCGAGTTCCGTCGCCGCCGCGGCTCGGTTTTCCGCCGGATAGCGATAGGCCCAATCGTAGACACACCAGCCGGCGAAACCCATGAAGGCAATCGTAACCACCAGCCAGTAGTACCGATCGGTCTTGGCCGGGCCGCTTTCTAGCAGAACCATGTTCAGGATTCCCGTTTACGCGTGACCAAGCGGTAGGGCGCCAGCCGATGATCGTCAGCCGGCGGACGAGTTCGCGAAATACACTTGCCCCTTATGCTGTTGGTATTATGCCGTGGGTGTTGCCGGCTGTCTGCCACGCAGGTTGCAAAAAACCGTCGGCGGGCGGTACGCTACCTCGTTCTGAGCCGACAGGAGACACGCCGTGCCCAAACCCATGAAACACCGGCCCTGCCTGTTGCTGATCCGGGACGGCTGGGGCGATAACCCGGATCCCTCCTGGGACCATGCCAACGCCGTCAAGGTCGCCAAACCGCCGGTCGATGCCCGATTGCGGTCCGAGTGGCCGGCGACGCTGATCGCCACCAGCGGGCTGGACGTCGGTCTGCCCGAAGGCACGATGGGCAACAGCGAGGTCGGGCACCAGAACATGGGGGCCGGGCGGATTGTCGACCAGGAGTCCGTGCGGATCTCGAAGGAGATCCAGCAGGGCGGGTTCTTCCGCAATCCCGAGCTCGTCGCCGCCGTCGAACGCTGCCTGGCCCGCAAGTCCAAGCTGCACCTGATGGGCCTGGCCAGTGATATCGGCGTGCACTCGCGGCTGGAGCACCTGTACGCCTGCGCCAAGCTCGCCGCCCAGCGCGGCCTGCGCGACGTGTTCGTGCATTGCTTCACGGACGGTCGCGACTCGCCGCCCAACAGCGGTGTCGACTATGTCCAGCAGATTGAGGCCCGTCTGCGCGAGATCGGTGCCGGCCGCATCGCCTCCGTTTGCGGGCGCTTCTACGCCATGGATCGCGACAACCGCTGGGACCGCGTCGAGCAGGCCTACCGCATGCTTACTCGCGGTCATGGCGAAGCCGCCCCCAGCGCCGTCGAGGCCCTCCGCCGCTACTACGCCAAACCCACCTCGCCCAACATGCAGGGCGACGAGTTCGTCGCGCCCACCGTTATCAGCGAGGACGGCCGGCAGCCGATGGCCACCGTCACCAGCGGCGACGCCGTCATCTTCTTCAACTTCCGCGGCGACCGCCCGCGCGAGCTGACCCGGGCCTTCACGTTCGACACGTTCCCCTACACCGCTCGGGACAAGTCGGGGGAGGACGTGGAGATGGGCTTCGAGCGGCCGGAGAAGCTCGACCTGTTCTACGTCACGATGACCGCCTACGAGAAGAGCCTGCCGGTCAAGGTGGCTTATCCAAAGCCGCCGCCGATGAAGAACATCGCCGGCGAGTACCTTGGCGGCCTCGGCCTGCGGCAGTTCCGCTGCGCCGAGACCGAGAAGTACGCCCACGTGACGTTCTTCTTTAACGATTATCGTGAAGAACCGTTCCCCGGCGAAGAACGCAAACTCGTGGCCTCGCCCAAGGTGCGCACGTACGACGAGCAGCCGGAGATGTCGGCGTACGAGGTGTGCGAGGGGGCACTCCAGCGCATCGCCAGCCGCGTCGACGACCTGCTCGTGGTGAACTTCGCCAACCCCGACATGATCGGGCACACCGGCTCGCTCGAGGCGGCGGTGAAGGCCTGCAAGGTCGTGGACGAATGTGTCGGCCGCGTGCTGGCCGCCATCGACGAAGTGGGCGGCGTTGCTCTCATCACCGCCGACCACGGCAACTTCGAGCTGATGATCGACCCGGAGACGGGTGGCCCACACACGTCGCACACGACGTTCCCCGTGCCGCTCTATCTCTACGGGGAGGGGCTCCGCGGCCTCAAGCTGCGCACGGATGGACGCCTGGCCGACGTCATGCCTACCATCCTGACGATGATGGGCCTCGACATCCCGGCGGAGATGACCGGCCAGCCGCTGATCCTGTAGCGGCCGACCTCCGCACGCACCGGATTGCATCCGGTGCGTCGTTGTCCGTAGCGTCGGCCCCCCGTGGCCGACGTCGATCCCTTGAAACGCCGGTCCGCCGGAGACCGCCGATGACGACCTCCATCCTCGGCCTCGATATCGGCGGCACGAAGACCGCGGTTGTTCTTGGTGATTCGGCGGGGCACATCCACGACCGGACTGAGTTTGCCACCCAGCCCCAAGGCGGCTTCGACGATACCTTCGCCGAATTGTGCGCGTGCGCCGACGACGTTCGCACCCGGGCAATCGCCGCCGACCGGGCCCCGACGGTGATCTCCGTCTCCATCGGCGGGCCGCTGGCAATCGAACCCGGGATCATTCAAGCTCCGCCGAACCTGCCAGGCTGGGACGACATTCCGCTGAAACAACTGCTCGCCGACCGGTTCGGTCTGCTCGTCCATGTCGAGCACGACGGCAACACGGGGGCGCTGGCGGAGTGGTACTTCGGCGCCGCCCGCGGGGCCCGCAACGTCATCTTCCTGACGATGGGCACCGGTTTCGGCGGCGGGCTCATCCTCAACGGTGACCTCTACCGCGGCACGTGCGATCTCGCCGGCGAGGTTGGCCACCTGCGCATCGCCGACGACGGGCCGCTGGCCTTCGGCAAGGCCGGGTCATGGGAGGGGCTTTGCGGCGGGGCGGGCATCGTGCGGCAGGCGGTTCGGCGGTTTCCACAGCGCTGGCGGGCGGACGAGCTGACCATGCCCGAACTGGCCCGGCTGGCCCGCGCGGGCGACGCCGACGCCCTGGCCGTGTTCGATGAGACCGGCCGGCACCTGGGCCGCGGTCTGGCGATCCTGCTGGACGTGCTGAATCCCGAGGTGATCGTGATCGGCTCGCTGGCCTGCCGGCTGGGTGAACTCGTGCTGGGCCCGGCCCGCAACGAACTCCGCCAGGAGGCCCTGCCCGGGGCCGTGGCGGTCTGCCGCCTCGTGCCGGCGGCGCTGGGCGAGCAGCTCGGGGACGTGGCCGCGCTCTGTGCGGCGATTCGTGCCGGCGGCGGACCGGCCGGTGGCCCTCAGGGACGCCCGGAGCCCGCCACCCGCTGACCCACCGCGCTTCCCGTGCGGTGAAAGGGGTGTTATAGTACACTGTTTCTGCCGGTGGCCGTCCGGCGGCCCGAATGACGGGCGGGAGCGGCCCCGGCACGAAGGATGGCCATGGCCGAAGCGAACAAAGACGATAAGGCGTCGGCGAAGGCGGTGACATTCACGGAGGTAGAGCAGAAGAAGGCGCGAGCCTGGTTCGAGAAGGCCGCTGACTGCCGTGAACGCCGCGAGTACGACTACGCCATCGAGTGCATCATCACCGGCCTGGGCTTTTGGCCCGAAGCGGTCGAGGATGGGCACATGCCCCTACGCTCGCTGGCCATCCAGCGGCAGCAGGTTGGGGGCAAGAAGCCCGGTATGGGCGAGCGGCTGAAGAAGTCGACCATCGGTCGCGACCCGAAGCAGTGCATGCTCAACGCCGAGTTCCTGCTGGCCAAGGACCCGACCAACGCCGGCTACGTCGACAGTCTGCTGAAGAACGCCACCAAGGCGGGCTACCTGAACACGGTGAACTGGGTGGCCCCCCTGGTGATGGAGTCGCTCAGGCGTGACAAGAAGCCGGATCGCGCCCGCTTCAAGGCCTACCGCGCCGCCCTGGTCGAGTCGGCCGAGCGAGCCGACGCGCAGGAAGACATGGTTATGACCTGCCAGTTGTTGCAGGCCGCCGTGGAGTCGCTCGAGTATCTGCTGGTGCGCATGCCGGGCGACGAGGACCTGCGCATCGAGCAGCGTGACCTGGCCGGCAAGCTGGCCATCGCCCGCGGCAAGTACGAAGACGCGGACACGTTCCGTGACTCGTTGCAGGATGCCGAGCAGCAGAAGCTGCTGCACGACGCCGACCGCTCGAAGCAGGCCGAGGACACGTACGAGGCGGTGGTAGCCGCGGCCCGCAAGGCCTGGGAGGCCGAGCCGACCGTCCCGAAGGTGATCAACGCCCTGGTCGACGCCCTCCTCCGCCGCGAGGTAGCCAAGGAGGAGAACGAGGCCGTCGTCGTGCTGATGAAGGCCTACGAGCAGTCGAACGACTACAGCTACAAGGTCCGGGCCGACGACGTGCGCCTGCGGCAACTCGCCCGGCAGACCCGGCGCGTGCTGGCCCAGGCCCGTGAGTCCGGCGCCGCCGAGGACGCTCAGCAGGCCCGCCTCGCCCGGCTCGAGGAGTTGCAAACCGAGATGGAGGTCTACCGCGAGCGCGTGGACAAGTACCCCACCGACCTGCGGCTCAAGTACCGGCTCGGTCGGACCCTGTTCGCGGCGAAGGAATACGACGAGGCGATTCCTGTTCTCCAGATTGCGCAGGGCGATCCGCGCAGCCGCCGGCAGTGCCAGCTCCTGATCGGCCGTGCGTTTTACGAGAAGCAGGCGCCGGCCCAGGCCGTCGAGGTGCTGAAGGAGCTGCTCACCGACGACGAGCTTTCCGACGACCAGAGTCGGGAAGCGATGTACTGGCAGGCCCGCGCCCTGGAGGCCGATGGTCGGATCGACGATGCCCGGAGCGCCTATGGCAAATTGCTCCGACAGGATTACAACTACGCCGACGGCGACGCCCGCCGGCGTATGGAAGCTCTGAAGTGAAGACTGGTCAGTAGCAGAGGAACGTAACGTGGCCCATTCGCTGTCCGCCAAGAAACGCATTCGCCAGAACGAAAAACGGCACGCCATGAACCGTGCCCGGCGAACGGCGTTGAAAACCAAGATTCGCAAGTGCCGGGAAGAGCTGCTCCGCGGTACGCCGGAGTCCGCCAGCGAGACGCTGTGCGACGCGGCCCGCGCCCTGGACCGGGCGGCGACCAACGGCACGATTCACCGGAACGCCGCGGCCCGGAAAAAGAGCCGCCTGACGCGCAAGCTGAATACGATGCGCGCCAAAGCCGCCGCTTCCTGAGCCTGTTCCCGTCGTCGGTTGCCGGCTGGGGTCCGCTTCGGCCCGGAGCGGAGCACGTTTCCGCCGGCGATAGTCCGATAGCTTGCAGCGCTTCGTCTGAGGGCCGATCACCCGCTCCCAGGGCAGTACCACGGCAGGGGGGACGAACGGGGCCGGGGTGCAGGGTGTGCGCGGTGGACGAAGTCGGACGGGCGCCGGCAGCCTCTTGCTGTAGCTCGCAGCCCAAGGCGCCGATAGTACCACGCGGACCTTCGCCGGCATGAAGGATTATCGTTGCTCAACGTCATCCACGTTACACACGAGGCGGTCTACAAGGTCGGTGGCATCGGCACCGTCCTCGAAGGCCTGATCAACAGCCGGCCTTACCGTGAGCAAGTCGGCCGCACCGTTCTCGTCTGCCCCCTGTTCTATCCGGAGAATACGGAGCGGCTGGGTCCGGGTGGCATTATCGAGTACTCCTCGCTCGACGGTATCTGCGAAGGACCCTACGCCCGCGCCTTCCAGCAGATCGAGCACGAATTCAACGTGCACCTGGTCTATGGCCGGCGCCCGCTCGAAGACGGCCCCACCGCCCGGCGGAGCCTCTGCGAGGTGCTGCTCGTCGACCTGCGCGGCATCAACCAGGATCGGCTGAACTACCTCAAGAGCCGGCTCTGGGATCGGTACGGTTTGCAGTCCGACCACTTCCAGCACATCTGGGAGTACGAGCAGTACGTCCAGGTGGCCGCCCCGGTTGTTCCGGCCATGGAAGCCATGCGCCTGGCCGGCGACGATCAGCCCGCCGTCGTCTTCGCCCACGAGTTCATGGGCCTGCCGACCGCGCTCGCGCTGGCGGCCCACAACCCCAATCGCTATCGCACGCTCTTCCACGCCCACGAGGCCGCCCCGATCCGCCGCATTGTCGAAGCTCACCCCGGCCACGACGTCATGTTCTACAACGCCATGGCGCTCGGCCGGCGCGAGGGGGCCACGCTCGACGACGTGTTCGGCTCGCAGGCTGACTACTTCAAGTACGCCGTTGTTAACACCGCCCCGTATTGTGATGCGGTCCTGGCGGTCGGGCACCACATCCCCCACGAGCTCGAATTCCAGAACGCGGCCTTCGCCGACGTCAACGTCGAGCTCGCCTACAACGGGGTGCCCATCGGCCAGGTCAGCCTCGACGAACGCAAGGCCAGCAAGGAGCACCTGCGCGACTACTGCGCGGCGATGCTCGGCTGGCGGCCGACCTACGTCTTCACGCACGTCACGCGTCTCGCCGTCAGCAAGGCGCTCTGGCGCGACATGGACGTGCTCGAAGCGATGGAGCCGGCCCTCGCCGCCCGCGGCGAGACCGCCGTCATGCTTGTTCTGTCCACGGAGTTACCCTCCCGGCCGGCCGGCGACATCCGCCGCATGGAGTCCGAGTGGGACTGGCCCCTGGCGCATCGCGAAGGCCCGCCCGACCTCACCGGCGGCGAGGCCCGCTACTACACGCGCGTGCAGTCCTTCAACGCCCGCGCCCGCCACAGTCACCTGATCTACATCAACCAGTTCGGCTTCAGCCGCGAGCGCTGCGGCAACCGCGTGCCGGAAAGCGTCGAGTTCCAGGATCTGCGCTGCGGCACAGACGCCGAGTTCGGCTTGAGTCTGTACGAGCCGTTCGGCATCTCGCCGCTCGAGCCGCTGACCTTCGGCGCAATCTGCGTGATCAGTACGTCGTGCGGCTGCGCCGGCTTCGTGAAGCAGGTCGGTGGCCGCCGGGCTATGCCCAACGTCATCCTGGCCGACTACATCCAGGCCGCGGGTAAGATGAAGACCGCCGAAGAGGCCCTGGCCATCGGCAAACCGCAGCGTCGTGAAGCGGAACGCAAAGTGGCGGTGGAAGTGGCCCGCGTGCTCATGGATCGCCTGCCGCACACGGTGGCCCAGGAGCGGGATCTGCTGCGCACCGGGTACGGTCTGGCCCGCCGGATGAGTTGGGACGTGGTGGCCGAGACACTCATCTTCCCGGCGATTCAGAAGGCCTGCGCGCGGCGGCTGCTGCACGTCGTAGCCTAGCCACGGACGGTCCTTCAGCGCGAACCGATAGCGCCCCCCAGACGAAGACAGGAACTGCGGACTCTCGCCTCGCGCGGGTCGCGATGCGACGGCGGTCTAGGCGTACTCGTCGACGTTGGCACCCACGTCGGGTATGACGCGGCCGTCCGCCTGTTCGCCGTCACCGGGCGGCGCCATCTCTGCCATCTGGTCTTCCATATCGCTCAACAACAGCGCGATGATGGCCGGTGGCATGCTGACGCCTTGCTGCTGCGCCGACTCCGGTCCTGTCTGCTCGGTCTGTTCGACTGCCCGCGGTGTTTCGGCTTCCCGCACCGGTTGCGGGGGCACCATGTTGACCACGGGTGTGGCGATAACGGGGAGGTTTGCGCCGACCATTTGGCACCTCCGTTCTTTAAACGGAAGGCCGTGTCCTTCGAACGGAAGTGTTCAATAGACCGGGGGCGTTCGTCAAAAAGGTTGTGTAACGTTTCGTTCGGCGGCGCGTCTCCCGTTATCGGGCACGCGGTCGGTCAGCTTACCTCGACGAGGATCGTCTTGGAGTAATCCGGGTCGCCGGCGAAATCGACCGGCAGCGGCAGCCGCTCGACCGTCCGCCAGCGCCGGCCGCACCGACTGGCGACGTTGCCCACAACTTCCTCCAGGCGGGCCACCGTCGTCTGGCGATGGTTCGTCGCCAGTAGCAGCAGCCCGCCCGGCGATAGCAATCCGACCGCGTCGCCGACGAGCCGTTCGAGGTCCGCCACCAGCGAGAACACACGCGTCGGCCGCCGCGTTCGCGAAAACGTCGGTGGATCCAGAATGACCAGGTCAAACTGCCGGCTCTGTCGCTGGGCGCGCCGGCAGTAGTCGAACATGTCCGTGGCCAGGAACACGTGGTCATCGAGCGGCTGGCCGTTGGCGGCGAGATTGCACTTGCCCCACTCCAGTGATTTCCGCGACACGTCCACGCTGACCGTTCCGGCCGCACCACCCACCGCCGCCGCCACCGTGAACCCGCACGTGTACGCGAACGCGTTCAGCACGCGCCGGCCGGCGGCCAGTTCGCGCACGCGCCGGCGGCTCTCGCGATGTTCGAGGAACAACCCCGTCGCGTACCCATCGTAAGGCCGCACGAGGTAGCACAGCCCGCCCTCTCGCACGGGCAGCTCCGGCTCGACGGCACTCCCGAGCCACGGTGCCGCATCATGATGCTGCGGCTCCAGACGTTGCAGGGACATGCTGCGATCTCGCGGAAACACCTTGCGATACACGGCCCGCGCCTTTAGCCGCTCCGCCACGTCAGCACACAACGTGCGCGACAGCTCCTCGTCGGCGGTCCACTGCTCCTCGTGAAGCTGCACGACCAGCACGTCGCCAAGCTTCTCGATCACCAGCCCGGGCAGACCGTCGGCCGTGCTGTGGCACAGGCGACAGGCCGTCGTCAGCGGATCGGCCAGCAGGGCGGCCCGCCGATCGCACGCCTGTTCGAGAAGCTCCCGGCAGCGCGCTTCATCAAGAGGCGGCGCTGCCGGCGGGCGGCGGCCCGTTGCCGGACGGTGTGGTCGGTGGGGACGTTTCAACGCGGGTTTCTCGTGTTCGCCGCGGGTCGCTAGTTGGTCGCGACGCGCAGGACGTGGTACGTGCGCTTGCCCTTGCGCAGGATGACGAACCCGCCGGGCAGCACGTCCGCTTCGCTGAGGATGTACTCGGCGTCGCGGATCGGCACGTTGTTGACGGAGACGCCGCCGGCGGGAACGTCCTTGCGGGCTCGCCCGCGCGACGGGTAGAGCTCCGTCTCGGCCAGCAGGGCCACCAGGGCCCCGTCGGGCGTGCTGAGCTTGCCGGCCTCCAGCGTCGTCGTCGGCGCTCCGTGGAACGCCTCAGCCAGCTCCTGCGCCGAAAGTTGCCGGTAGTCGGCGTCCTTGGCAAAAAGGACCTCGGTCGCCCGCTGCGCGCGGGTCAGCGCGTCCGGCCCATGCACGAGCCGTGTCAGCTCCTCGGCCAGCAGACGCTGTGTGTCACGTCGTTCCGGCGCCGCGGCGGCCGCGCGGGCCGCTTCGTCGATCTCCGCCACCGGCAGGTCGGTGAAGAACTTCAGGTAGCGCACGACGTCGGCGTCTTCCGTGTTCATCCAGAACTGGTAGAACTGGTAGGGGCTCGTGCGCTGGGCGTCCAGCCAGACGTTTCCCTCCTCGCTCTTGCCGAATTTCTTGCCGTCGCTGCGGGTGATCAGCGGCATCGTAAGCCCGTACGTCTCGGCACCGCGCAGCCGGCGGACGAGGTCGTTGCCCGAGACGATGTTGCCCCACTGGTCCGAGCCGCCCATCTGCAACTGGCAGCCGTACCGATCGTACAGCGCCAGGAAGTCGTACGCCTGGAGCAGCATGTACGTGAACTCGGTGTACGACAGACCCTGCTCGCGCGTCTCCAGCCGCATGCGCACCGAGTCGCGGGCGATCATCTGGTTCACCGAGAAGTGCTTGCCCACGTCGCGCAAGAACTCCACCAGGTTCAATTCGCACAGCCACTCGGCGTTGTCCACCAGTACGGCGTCACCCGAGAAGTCGAGGAACTGGCCGATCTGCCGGCGGATGCCCTCGCGGTTCTCGGCAGCCTTTTCCAGCGTGAGCAGCGTGCGCTCGCTTTCCTTGCCGCTGGGATCGCCGATGAGGCCGGTGCCGCCGCCGACGAGGCCGATGGGACGATGTCCGGCCCGCTGGAAGCGGCGGAGCGTGACGAGCGGCAGGAGGCTGCCCACGTGCAGGCTGTCCGCGGTGGGGTCAAAGCCGATGTAGGCGGTGACGCGCTGGCTGCGCAGGAGGTCGGCGAGCGTCGGCGCGGAGGTCTGGTGCACCAGGCCGCGCTGTTGCAGGTCGGCGAGGAAGTCAGTGTTCATAGTCCCGGTATTATACCCCCGAAGACGATGTGACCGAACGGGGCGGCGGCCCCTGCCGAGCACGATTCTGCGCGCTGCCGCCGCTGGTTCGGATGGATGCCGGCCGTGCCGCGAGCTGCCGGTCCCCTGATACCGGCGCCGTGCGGGTCGACGGCCGGGTGGCCGGGCAACCGTCTACTTCATGCAGAACATGCCGCGGCCGACCTTGTTCACATCCGGCATCTGGGCGAGCGCGATCCCGACACTCTTGGCGAGCGTCTTGTTGGTCGTGGCGTAGCCGCTCTTGCGGACGGCGGCCGTGATGTCCTTGACGGCCATGGGGCTCTTCTTGGTCGTGAGCACCCGGGCGATGTGGTCCTTCAGCGAGCCGGAGCGCCGGCCGCCACCACCAGCCGCAGCCGTGCCACGGCGCCCGCGGCGGACCGAGGCCGAGGCCGCGCCCATGGCGGCCAGAGCACGATCGAGCACCGCGATCTTGGATTCGAGCGCGCCGCGCTCGGCGACCAACTGGTCGCGGGCCTGGACGAGGTTGGACATGACGTTGCCCAGGCTCGTCGCCGGTCCGCGGCTACGGGTGCGCCGGACGCGCTTACGAGCGACCGGTTTCGTGTGCTTGCCTGCTGTCTTTCGACGGCGTTTTGCCTTCGCCATAGTTGTGTCTCCACTGTCAGGGTGAGAATTCCGTCGGTTGCCGGGGACCGCGCGATACGTCCGACAACCGAACTGAAGGGAATCTTAGACAGGCCGTAGCGCTCAAGTCAAGCATGAGACCAGAATGAAATGCCGCAAATGCGATATGCTCCATCGTTTCACGGCGAGCGCGCGCTCGCGCCGCCGGACGCTGAGGCCACATGTCGAGGCCGGGCGGCGCACCGCGCCTAGTCGTCGAAATCCCCGCTAACCGCAGCGCTCGGCAGCGGTGCCGGGCGTGAGCACGTGCTGGCCAGCGTCACCGCCCGGCCCTGTTGCGATGACTCCTCCAGCGCGTGCATGATATCCAGCACATGCCAGGCCATTTCTGCGCTGGCCCGGTGCGGTCGGCCGCGCCGCCACGCCCGAACCATGTCCGCCAGGCCCAGACCGCGGCTGTTTTCGGCGTAACCAGGCCGTAGCGGCACCTCGTTCCACGCCGCATCGGCCGCACGACGCACGTGCACCGGCCCGCCGAAGGCATTCGGATCGGGTGCGCTGAGCGAGCCCTCCGCGCCATGAATCTCCAGCAGCGGCAGGTGGGCATGCCAGATGTCGAAGCTGGTGATGATGGTGGCCAGGGCACCGTCGACGAAGTCTAGTGTGCCGGCCACGTGCGTGGGCGTGCGGACGTCGATGGTCCTGCCGCGTAGCGGCTCGCTGGTGATCGTCCGCTGCGGGAAGCTGATGCGGCTGAAGCCACAGACCCGCCGCACCGGCCCCAGCAGGTGGACCAGGGCCGTCAGATAGTATGGTCCCATATCAAACATGGGCCCGCCGCCCGGCTGATAATAGAACTCCGGGGCGGGATGCCAGCCCTCATGCCCGTGGCAGACCATGAACGCCGTCGCCGCCACCGGCCGGCCGATGACGCCCTCGTCGATCAGGTGGCGGACCGTCTGCCAGCCGGCTCCGAGAAACGTGTCCGGGGCGCAGCCAACCCGCAAGCCGCGCTGGCGGGCTTCCGTCAGGATCTGTTGGCCGTCTTCACGCGTGATGGCCAGCGGCTTCTCGTTGTAGACGGACTTACCGGCACGTAACGCCGCCACGGCCACTTCCGCATGCGCTGCGGGCACCGTGAGGTTAAGAACCGCCTGGATGTTCGGATCGGCCAGCAGTTCGTCCACACTGCACGCCCGTGGCACGCCGTGCTGGCGGGCCTTCTCCGCCGCCCGCGAGGCGACTAGGTCTGCACAGGCCACGATTTCGATCGGCGGCAGTTTGCGGGCATTGCTCAGGTAGATGTCGCTGATGTTGCCACAGCCGATCACGCCGACTCGCACCGGTTCTCCGGTCACGGTTCGCTCCATGGGGGTGGTGATACCACGCCGCCGCACCCTGCGGGAGACGACCAGTCGCGCAGTATACCGAGCCGAGCGCCTACCGGCTCAGGATGTAATGCCCCTCGCGATCCGTCGATGTGCCGGCGGGTTCCGACTCATCCGCGTCGAGCCCAAGCCGGCGAGCGGCTGCGCTCTTGTCGGTGCGGGCCAGCTCGTGAGCAACCTCACGCAGCCCGCGCAGCGGGTCGTCGCCCACCGGCGGCAGCGTGTCGTTCAAGTGTGAGAACATCTCGTACGTGATGACGATCTGCCCGTCCGCCGCCCGCCACACTTCGACCAGCCGCCCCTCCTCCGGCCAGTCGAGCGTCGAGCAGGTTTCGATTTCGAGGTAGCCGCCGCGGTCGATGACGCGGTTGCGGTGCTTGTGTCCGGCCACGTGTAGCACGACGTTCGGACAAGCGGCCAGCAGCGCGCGCAGCTCTTCGCCTTCTACCTCGACGCCGTATCCGGAGTACACCGCTTGCGTTGGATGGTGCGAGGCGACGATGACGAGCTCGTCACGGGCGACCGCCGCGTCGAGCTCGCCGCGCAGCCAGTCGCGTTGCGCCCGTGATAGCGCTCCGTCGTGGTAGAGCTGGCCCGCCAGCCGCGCCGTGCGATCCGTCGTGTCCAGCCCGATCAGCCGCAGCCCTGCCGTCGGGCTGACGCTGTACCACGTATGTCCGTCGGTGGCGCCGGCGAAGCCATGTCCCGTCGGCTCGGTCGCCGATTCGAAGAGGGCGTCGATGAACTCGGCTTTGCTGAAGTAGGCGCGAGCTGGATTCGGCGTGACCGGCTCCGGCAACTCGAGCAGGGTGGGAGGGCCGGGATCGGCCGGCGTGATTCGCCCGTGCGTCTCGTCGGCAACGGGGTCGAGCTCCAGCGGCAGCAGCCAACCCGGCCGCAGCGGCAGCGGCAGAGGGGCCACGCGGTGGCCGTCCGCCCGTTCGTAGATGGGGAAGACGCCGATGCCGTGCACGTCGTGGTTGCCGAGGAGGATGTACCAGGGAATCGACGGCAAGTCCCCGTGCACGCCCTGCCGATACAGCCCCTGCGCCTGGAACGGCGCGTGCGGGTCCAGCTCGGCGGCGGGGCGCTCATCGGCCGGGCGGTCATCCGGACCGGTCAACGGGTCGATGGTTCCGCCGTCCAGGTCGGCGAGCACCCAGCCCAGCTCGTTGCCCTGCGCGTTGTCGCACGCGTCTCCGGTATGGATGAGAAAGTCGACCGTCCGCCCGCCGGCGTGGATGCGGTTCACCGTGCGGATGATCCCGTCGAGAATCTGGGCCGAGTAGCTTTCCTGCGGCCGCCACGCGCTGCTGGCTAGAGCGTTTGCCCCAGGAAACCGGGCAGGCGACTCCTCGTCCACGACGTGTGTGTCGGTGATCTGCACGAGCCGGGCGACGAGGGTCAGGTCCGGTTGTTCGTCGGCGGTGCTGTCGCGCGCCGCGAGCAGTATGCCCGGGTCTGCCTCGCAGCCGAGGTTGACCGCTGTCGCCAGTACGAGAATCCACAGTGTGCGCCATCCGGACATGGGACCACTCCTTGGCAGTCCCCAGTATAGCCGGCGACGGCGGACGGTTCTCGTCCGCCGCCGTCGGCTCCGTGGCTTACTGCGGGTTTAGCGGCATGTTGTGAGCACCGCGAACGTAGGCCACGAAGTGGCGGAAGAAGTCGGGGGCCCGTGGACGAGGCCCGGGGAAGATGACCAGCTCGTCGACGTAATCCCACGGCGGATAGTCCGGACTCTGGCCGTACCAGGGGTCGTTCAGCTCCGCACCGATCTGCCACGAGACGCTCAGCTCGTAGTCCTTGTCACACAGGTAGAAGTAGCGGTCGCCGTCCAGCCTAACCGTACCTTCGCCCAGGGAGAACCACGGCTGAATGGGCACGTTGCCGTACAATTGCGCCTGGTCGTAGATCTGGAGGAAGTAGGCGCGCATGGCCTCCATGTCCTGCGAGTAGAATCCGCCGCTGAACGAGTCGCCCTGTTCCTCGAGGTTGAAGTAGCGGTTGCAGCAGCCGCGGCCGCGGGCGAACCAGTTCACAGGCGCGCTCGGGTAGACGCTCTTGCAGATGTCGTACATCGCGTCGTATTTCTCGACCATCGCCGCATTCCACGTGTCCGCCCCGGAGCCGCCCTGCTCCTGGATCTTCCAGATTTCCGTGTCCAGGAAGATGCCGGAAACCTGCACGTTCGAGCCGAACTCGGTGTTCGCCGCGTCGATCATGTCCTTCACGCCGGAGAGGTAGTAGGTGAAGTTGTCCAGCTCCTCCTGGTACTCCGGCCCGGTGTACGTCGGCGGCGCGCCCCGCGGCCACCAGTGGGCGTACGGCGAGAAGTGCAGAGCGATCGTCGCCGGCAGCGTCGGGTTCGTCGCGTTCACCTGCTTGCACGCGTACACAGCGGCGCGTGCTTCCGGCGCATCCACCCAGCGCACGAGCAACCCGGCCGAGTGCGTCACACGCACGTATTCATACAGCACCGGATCGTTCGGATCGTCCAGCATGTAGTCGTAGAAGCCGAAGTTGTGGTGTACCTTCGGCAACGGCGGCAGAAGCTGCAGCGCCGCCACGATCTCCGCATCCGACGGCGGAGGCGCGCGCTCCACCAGCACCGGTAGCACGTACTCCTCGCCGCCGCCGGTGATTACCAACGTGCTCTCGTTCAGCCCCGTCTGCCAGCTCGTTTCACAGCGGCGCACCACCACCGAGACCGTCCGCCACGCCTTCGGCCCCAGCGACCCCGACCGGACATCCGGTTCGACCCAGTCGTCGTCCGGCGTCACGACGAACGACAGCGTCTGGTCACTCGAGTTGTACAGCTCGACCAGTCGCTCGATGTCGTCTTCACCGTAGTCCAGCGTGTCGACGTTCACCTGCAGAGCGGCCGGCGGCGGGTCCACCGTCATCCGCACCACCACGCCGGCCCACTGCCCGTCCTCGCTGGCCACTTCGACCAGCCCCGAGTAGTTGCCCGGCGTCAGCTCGGCTCGCGACACGGTGACGTTGATCACGTCGTTTTCGCCGGTGTTCGAGCCGCTCTCGGGCGAGACTCGCACCCACTTCTCATCGCAACTCACGGAGAAGTCCAGCGTGCCCAACCCGGTGTTGCGCACCACGAACGAACCGGCCTCCGTGGCGTGGCCGAAGTCCACCTGGCTTTCGCTCACCCATAGCACCGGCTGGCTGTCGGCCTCGCCCACGGCCATCGTGACCGCCACGTAGGCCCGCTCGCCGCCAGCGTTCACCACCAGCGTGCCCTGGTAATACCCGGTTGGGAGGCCGTCACGGCTGACGTGCACGCCCACGGCCCGGTATTCGCCGTTACTCGTTCCCGAGGCGTTGTCCAGCGTGATCCAGCCGACGTCGGCCTGCACCTCGTAGGCCAGTTCGCCGGTGCCCAGGTTCCGCACGTAGATCTGCGCCGTGGTGGCCGCAGAGCCCAGTGCGAGGGTTTCCGGCGTGACGGAGAGGCCGCCCTCGGTGTCGCCCCCGGTGTCGTCGTCAGTCGGTCCAAGCGGAGATGGGCCGCCGCCGCCGGTGCCACCCGAGGTGCCGCCCTCTTCCGCGTCGCCGGTGTCGGGGACGTTTGCCTGTACGGTCACGAGCGTGGTCTGGCCCTCGGCCTGGATTTCCAGTGTGGCTGAATAGTCGCCGCTCGACAGGGCGCCGCGATCCACGACTACGCGGACTTCCTGCGTCTCGTCACCGATATCGCCCTGCGGGGCGCTGGCCTGCACCCAGTCCGCGCCGCTGCTGACGGTGTAGGTGACTGCGTGTCCGGAGAGATTGGTCAACTCGAATGATCGTTCAGTGAGGTACTCGCCGAACACGAGGGTGGCTGGGTCGGCCCGCAGCCAAGCCCCACCTTCCCCCAGTTCCCCCAGCACGCCCGCGCCGTCCTCCAGCAACGATCCGCCGCCACAGCCCGACAGGCTGCAAGAGACGACGAGCACCACTGCCACCGACAGCGCGCGCTTCCAGCCCCACGTTTTGGCGACCCACGCCTTGAACATGCTTCTCTCCCGGCCGCCCACCCAAACCATGTAGCAGGCCCCGATACCGCTCCCGGGCCACGAACTGAAGTGTGTGAAACAGGGTAAGCTGGGGCAAATAGAAAGATAACTAGATGACAGCTGTCGTTAATAGGGGCAGTATTAGAGGTGTGGACGGCCTCGCAGGGCCGGTCAGAGCAGACGAGTGCTATCGGTTCAGTTGGCGGGGTTCAGCAATAAGGAATTGCCGGTCGGCGGTTGGGTGAGTGAGGCGGACGGGAAATGGGGACAGATAACAAGAACGAGGCCACCGCGTGGGTGGCCTCGTGAACAACTGTCTCGGACGTTGTGTGTCGGTAGGGGGGTCTAGTACCCGCCGCGGCTCCCGCCGCGACCACCGTACCCACCGCGACCGCCGCCACCGCCGCCGCGAGATTCGCGGGGTTTGGCGACGTTGACGGTCAGTGCCCGGCCCATGTGCTGCTGGCCGTTCAAGGCACTGATGGCTGCCTGCGCCTCTTCTTCGCTCGCCATTTCGACGAAACCAAAGCCCTTGCTCTGCCCGGTCGCCCGATCCGTGATGACTTCCGCGCTCTCAACAGTTCCATGCTGGCCCAGCAGTTGTTCGAGGTCTGAGCTGCTGACCGAGTAGCTCAGATTCCCCACGTACAGCTTTTTGCCCACCGCAAGCTCTCCTATGGCTGGCGAGCACGACCCGTTCTTTCTCTTTCAGGGTCGTAAGTGAAAGTGGCCTACGTTCCGGCCCGGAAGGTGCGAGGCGTCCAGGAAGTGCGTTGCGGACATGACTGTCAAGCGCCACGGCGCGACCTGTTCGACGAACCAACCAATGACACAGTATATCCCCCCGCCCACCAATGGCAACGGGTTTTCGGGCCCCCGATGGGGGTACGGGCCGCCGGTGCCAGGCGGCGGCCCGGACCGTATACCGCCGGGTGTGCCTAGCTGGCGGCGCGTTGCGTGACCGGGGCATGGCCATCCGCCTTCAACTCACGCAGGATGGCGTCGACCACATAGTCGAGCTTGGCCTCGGTAACGTACGTGTCTGCGGCGATCTGCTGCCGCACCTGCTGCACGCGCAGCTCATCGGGCGGCGTCGGCTGTGCCAGCCACGTGGCGAGCACCTCCCGGAAGGCCGCGTCCGTCCCGGACGGTGGCGTTTCGGCCGCCTTGCCGGGCGCGGCCGATGCCGCGTGCCGCTGTGTGGCCGCAAGTGCGTCAGTACAAACCCGACTGCTGTTTCCCGTCCAGCCTGTTGTCGCGTGTACCGTGTTCATGATTCTCTTCCAATTCACGCCTCGCTCACGAGCACCTCCAGTGCTCACCCGCTTGACCTATCGACGTGCGGGACGCGACCGCTTCTGCATTGCCGACGTCGCCTAAATCCTTTGTATGTTACGCACTCCCCCCGGTTTAACAGTTTCGAGACTCTGAGACGCGCGTCGCGTTAAACTGGGAGGAATTTGTCCCGTTTCGAAGTTGAAAGAACTTCTCCGCCGCGCAAAAAAGCTGGAAGATTCAGGCGCAATCTCTGCGCAGTGGATCTTGAAAGGGGCGATAACTCCGCGGAATTTCCGACTCCAATTGCCGTCCGCGTCAGCCTTTGCGGGCCGGTTCAGATTATGGGTAGACCTTGCCCAGCATGCGGGCGTATGGAATCGTCTCGCGAATGTGCTTCAGTCCGCATATCCACGCCACCGTCCGTTCCACACCCAGGCCGAAGCCACCGTGCGGGACGGTCCCATACCGGCGGAGGTCGAGATACCACTCGTAGTCGGCCGGGTTGAGATGTTGTCGGTGGATGGACTCCAGCAGTACGTCGGGATCGTCCTCGCGCTGTGAGCCACCGATGATTTCGCCGTAGCCTTCCGGGGCGAGCAGGTCCAGGTTGTTTACCACGCGGTGGTCCTGCTCGTTGCGTTTCATGTAGAACGCCCGGCAGTCGCGGGGGTAGTGCGTGACGAAAACGGGGCGGTCGTGGAGGCGGGCGATGATGGTTTCGTCTGAGCCGCCCAGGTCCGTGCCCCATTCGAAGTTGGCGGCGAGCTGCATGTGCGTCGGGATGTTGCGCACGTCGTCTTCGCGGTCGGCCAATTCCTCGCGCAGTTCGGCGACCTCCTGGGCGAGCTTCTCCGCCTGCCATTTTTTCGCCCCGGGAGCGGTGCGCTCGGCCTCCTTGTCCTGGATGAGCTGCCGCAGCTCGGCCACGCGGGCGGTGGCGGCGGCGAGCTGCTCTTCGAGCATTTGCCGCACGCGGTCGCTGTGCAGGATGTCGGCGGCCTCGGTGTACGTCAGGCGGTAGAACGGCTTCTGGACCCGCTCCAGTGCCGCCAGGTCGCGGCCGAGCAGCTCCAGCTCTGCCCGCCGCTCGCGCAGGACAGTCTGCACAATCTCGTAGACAAAGTCCTCGGCGACGGCGAGCACGTCGTCCAGGTCGGCGTAGGCGATCTCGGGCTCGACCATCCAGAACTCGGTGAGGTGTCGCCGGGTCTTGCTCTTCTCCGCCCGGAAGGTCGGCCCGAAGCAGTAGACCTTGCGGTGGGCCATGCAGGCCGCTTCGAGGTAGAGCTGGCCGGTCTGGGCCAGGAAGACGTCGTCGCCGAAATAGTCGACCTTGAAGAGCGTCTGCGTCTCTTCGCCGGCGGCGGGGGCGAAGATGGGCGTGTCGATCAGGATGAAGCCGCGATCGTTGAAGAAGCGGCGGATGGCGTCGACGACGGTGGCCCGCACGCGCAGGATGGCCCATTGCCTTTGCGACCGGAACCACAGGTGCCGGTGGCGCATCAGGAAGTCGATGCCGTGCTCTTTGGGCGTGATGGGGTAGCCCTCGGCGGCCTGGACGGGGCGGACGTTGCTGACGGCCAGCTCGTGGCCGCCGACGCTGCGCTCCTCCCGGCGGACGGTGCCGTCGACTTCGAGCGAGGACTCCTGCCCGAGGCGCTTGGCGGCGGCGAAGACCTCCTCGTTGTCGGGGGTCTTCTCCAGCACGCACTGGCACAGGCCCGTGCCGTCCCGCAGGACGAGGAAGAGGAGCTTGCCACTGGAGCGGCTGTTGTACAGCCAGCCCCGAAGTGTTACCGTTTGGCCGACATGGTCGGGCAGTTCTGCAATGGTTGTGTCGATCGCCATGGACCGCGTTCCTTTCTGCTGCGTGGTCAACGAGCGGACAGTGTACGCGCCCTGGCGCAGACCCTGCAACGTGTCGCCGGCTGGTCGTTGCTATTGCTGCTGGCCGGGGGCTGCACGCTGGGGAACGTGCCGCCGACGGTTCACGTTCGGATAACCGGGGCCCAGATTGCCACCGAGCTCGTCCAGTCCTGGCTCGAAGACGCGAAGTCCTACCGCTTCGACGTGACCCGCTCGGAGAACCCGGTCTGGTCGGACGTGGGGTTCCGGGCCCTGGCCCGCGGCGATTGCGACGTGGCCTGCACCGACCGTCCCATCGAGCGGGCGGAGTTGGAGCGTTTCGGCGACCGCGAGGTGCACGGCTACCGCGTCGCCTTCTACGGCTACGCCCTATACGTCCACCCGAGCAATCCCCTGGACAGCATCTTCGCCAGGCACATCAGCCTGCTCTTCCAGCGGAAGATCGTGGACTGGCATGAATTGGGCGGGACGCAGCTTCCCGACCTGACCGGCCCGATCATCCTGTACGGCCCGCGCAAATGCACCCGCGGCGGCTTGGTCCTGATGCGGCAGGCGGGCATCTGGTTCGCCGAGCCGACGTGGCACGCTCTGGACAGCGACACCGAGATTGTGGGTCGCGTGGCCGCCGACCCGCAGGCCGTCGGTTTTGCCAGCATCGGCCTGGACGAGGGCGTTCGTTACCTGGGCATCCGCATGCAACGAACGGGGACGCCGGCCTTCCCGTCGCTGGAAGAGATCGAGTCGGGGCGCTACGGCCTGGCCAAGGTCATCTACGTGTACTGCGTGGCCCCGCCGAACGAGCCTGCCGGCGCCGTGATCGAGTATCTCTTCAGCGAGCGCGGTCGCCAGGCGATCGAGCGTACGGACGTCTGGCCGATCGCGTGGGACCGGGCCGCGGTCAACACGCCACAATGACCCCGCTTCGCATCCGCAGTGTCAAGATTCACCAACTGGCCATCCCGTTGCGCCTGCGCTTCGAGCACGCCGCGGCCACGCGTGATACGGCGGATCCGATCATCGTGCAGCTCGGGGCCGGCTCGCCCTATGCCCACGTGGCCGGTTTCGGCGAGACGCTGGCCCGTACGTACGTGACCGGCGAGTCGGTCGCCTCCGTGGTCGAGGACATCACCCACGTATTCGCCCCGCGGCTGGCGGCGTTCACCGCGACGAGTTTCCCCGAGGCGCTGGAGTTCATTGAGGCGCTGCCGGTGCAGCTCGGCGGCCGGATCGTCACCGCCGCCCGGACCGCCGTCGAGCTGGCCCTGCTCGACCTGGCGGGTCGCGTCTATCGACGCCGGCTGGCGGACATCGTTGGCTGGATGGGCCTGCCCGGTTTCGGCCCGCCCGGCTGCCTGCCCACGGCCCGGTATTCGGGGGTCGTTGTGGGTCACACGCGGGCGAAGGTCGCCGGCCTGCTTCGCCTGCAACGGCTGTACGGGCTTCGTGATTTCAAGCTCAAGGTCGCGGTCGAGGGGTGGGAGGAGCGTCTTGGCTGGGCGCGGGCGGTTCTCCGGCGGGGGCTGGAGCACCGCCGACTGTCGCTGCGCGTCGATGCCAACGCGGGCTGGTCGGCGGCGGACGCCAGCGAGGCGCTGCCGATTCTCGAACAGGGCGGCGTCTGCGCCGTGGAGCAGCCGCTCTCCGATGCCGACGACGAGCACCTGCCCTGGCTGGCCGAGCAGACCCGCTGCGCCCTGATCGTCGACGAATCCCTGCTGACCATTCGCGACGCCGAGCGGCTCATCCACGCCGGCGGGGTCGACGTGCTGAACATCCGCATCGCCAAGAACGGCGGGTTGATGCCGGCGTTGCGCATCGCTCGATTGGCCCTGACCTCCGGGCTGGAAGTGCAGCTCGGCTGCCTGGTCGGCGAGACGAGCGTGCTTACCGCCGCCGGCATCGGCTTCCTCGAAGCCTGCCCGAAGGTGCGCTTCGTCGAGGGGGCGTTCGGCCGGCTGCTGCTCCGGCGGGACATCGTCCGTAGGCCGTTGCGGTTCGGGTATCGCGGGCGGGTTCGTCCGCTACGGGCCCCGGGGCTGGGTGTCGAGGTCGATCCGCAGGCCCTGGAGGAACTGGCGGCCGAGCGGCCCCGGGTCCTGTCCCTCTGATCGCAGGTCCGATATGCCGCAGCCCTTGTCTTGGCACTGGCTTGGCCCGCCGATATGATGGGCGGGATGCGTCGGGTTCTTGCCGACAAGCTGATCAGTATTGGTGGCGGGGTAGCGCTGCTGCTTCTTCTGGCCGTCCAGGAGAAGGTCTGCCCGCAGTTGCTCGAACCGCCCGCCGCGCCGGCGAAGTCGCGTGCGGCGACGCCGGCGACCCCCGCGCAACCGCAGACTCCCGAACAAGACGGATCCACCGAGCCCGAGCCGATTCCGCTGACGCTGACCAGCGTGCTGCCGGATGCGGTGCCGGCTCGCTGGTCCGGTCTGCCCAGCCGGGCTTCGGTGCGCGACACGGCCGGCTGGTGCAGTGGTGTCTCCGCCCGCCAGCCCCTGCTGCCGCCCGCCAGCGCGGCGGGGCCGTTTGTGGATCTCGACGCCACGCCGTTCTGGCGCTTGGCGCAGTGGTTACCTACCCCGGAAGGGACGCTGCCGCGCGGCGATGCGCCGCCCGTGCGTGATCCCGCCCTCCACACCGTGCTTACGAGAACCGGACCGCCGCAGGCCTGAGCCGTGCGGTGTTCCCCGGCCATCTCCCGGCCGGCCGTGGCTCGCGCTGTTGCCGCAGCCGTAGCCTGAATGCTCGTAAGCAAGGTCCAAGCGACGTTGTACGTCCGTTGAGGAACCCTCTATGTGGGAAAAGAACCTGAATCAGAAGTTGCTGTTGATCGGCGTCGTGATCCTGTTCGGCGCCCTGCTCATCTACCCGCCCAGCGAGAAGCTGCGGCCCGGCCTGGACATCGCCGGCGGCGTGGCGTTGATCTTCGAAATCGACGACACCGGCTTGGAGGGCGACCCGACGCTGGCCGAGCAAATGAAGCAGTTGCTCCAGAAGCGCGTCGACCCGAAAGGCGTGTTTGACATTGCCTGGCGCGTGCACGGGCGCAACCGCCTCGAAGTGCAGATCCCGCTGCCGCCGCCCGGCGTGACCGAGAAGCGGGAAGCCTATGCGGACAGCCTTGACAAGCTCTTCTCCGGGAACGTCACGCGCGGCGAAATGGAGACGGCTTTCGCCATGACCGGCGACGCACGCGCCGCCGAGATCGCCCGCCTGGCCCACGGCCAGCCGCATCGCGAGCAACTGCTGACGAAGGCCGCGGAGGCTTTCGACGAGTATCAGACGGCCCTGGCCGCATATCGGCGTGGGCCGGAAGCGCCTGCCGAGAGCCAGCCGACCGAGCCCGCGGCCTCGCAGCCGACCGAGTCCGCCCCGGCCTCGCAGCCGACGAGTGCCCCGGCCAAGACGCGCATTGATCTCGAGGACGACCTGAACGCGGCCGAGGACGACATGGACGAGGCCTACGCCGCGTTCCTGGCGACCAACCTCAACCGCGCTCGCTTCCTCGAGGTCCTGAGCATGGATCAGGGCTCGGAGATCCGTAAGAACCACCTCGCCGAGTTCTCCAAAGAGCACCCCGAGCTGCAGAAGGAGATCGAAGCGGTCGTCGTGGCACACGCCGCCTGGCGCAAGAACAGCGGTTACCTTGACGGCGCGGCCGATCTGCAGCGTTTGCTGCGTGGTGCCGGCGTGCTCGAATTCCGCATCCTGCCCACGCACGAGCGGGAGAACCCGACCAAGTACGACGTGCAGCGCCGTCAGCTCCGGGAGCACGGCCCCCTGCCACGGGAGGGAACACTCGGTTGGTTCAAGGTGGACAACCCGCTGTCCTTCTTCGACCTGAAGACGCCGGCCGACCTGGCCGAATTCAGTCAGGCCTCCACCCGCTACGTCGTCGAGAAGCACGGCGAGGATTACTACGTTCTGGCCAAGCTTTCCCCGGAGGACGGCCTGCTGGCCGAGAAGAAGAACTGGCAGTTGCGCTCGGTGTCGATCTCCCGTGACCAGCACGGCAGACCGTGCGTCAACTTCGCCCTGGACGTGGTTGGCGGCGGGCTGTTCGAGGAGCTCACCCGCAAGAACATCGGCAACCCGCTGTGCATTCTCGTCGACGACGTGGCCTATTCCGCCCCCAACATCCAGAGCAAGATTCGTTCGAACGGCCAGATCACCGGCGACTTCAGCCGCGAGAAGGTGACCTATCTCGCCCAGACCATGCGGGCTGGCTCGCTGCCCGCCCGTCTGCGCGAGACGCCCATCTCCGAGCGTACCATCGGCTCCAGCCTCGGTGCCACCAACCGCGACCTGGCCTTCCGCGCCGGCCTGATCGGCGTGATCGTCGTCGCCAGCTTCATGGCCATGTACTACCTCGTCTGCGGCCTGGTGGCCGACGCGGCCCTGGTGCTGAACATCGTGCTGGTCCTGGCCATCATGTCCCTCCTGCAGGCCCGCTTCACGCTGGCCGGCATCGCCGGTGTGATCCTGACCATCGGTATGAGCGTCGACGCCAACGTGCTCATCTTCGAGCGCATGCGTGAGGAGAAGGAGCGCGGCTCATCGCTGCGACTGATGTTGAAGAACGGCTACGAGAAAGCCTTCTCGACCATCGTCGACGCCAACATCACCACCCTGCTCACCTGCGTGATTCTCTATTACGTCGGCAGCGAAGAGATCAAGGGCTTCGGCCTGACGCTGGGCTGGGGCATTGTGATCAGCTTGTTCACCGCCCTCTTCGTCACCCGCACGCTGTTCATGTTGCTGATCAAGTATGGGCTGCTCAAGGACATCAAGATGCTCCGCTTCATCGGCGTGCCCAAGGTTGACTGGTACGCCAAGCGGAAGTTCTTCATCCCCCTGTCGATCAGCCTCGTTGCCTTCGGCCTGTTCCTGCTCTGGGAACGCGGCTCGGATCAGTTCCTGGACGTCGAGTTCCTCGGCGGTGTCAGCGCCGAAATCGAGGTCAAGCCGCCCCAGCAGGGCGAGGAAGCGCTCGACGACGTCGAGATCGGCGAGCTCATGGTGGAGGCCGGTGGGAAGATCGCTGCCGACGCCGACAAGCTGAACCAGGCCGAGGTGAGCTCGGTCGTCGGCGATCCAGCCGCCTTCCGAGTGCACGTTCCGGGGCTGACCGCCGCCCGCCTCGAGGCCATCCTCACCGAGCCCCTCGAGGATCAGAACGCACTTCAGCGTGGCGGCATGCGGCCCCTGCCGGACGAGCAGGCCGTCATCGTGCATATGGCGGGCAACCAGGACAGCGACTGGCTCCGCGAGTTCGTGAAGGGCGAAGTGGCTGACGTGCGGAAGGCCGGCGAGGAAATCGCCAAGGCGACGGTCGGCTCGGTCATGGAGGCCGGGTTCGAGGAGAAGGCCGGGCGCTACTGGAGCGTCACTACCACCGAGAAGAACCGCCGGTTGGTGCAGGAAGCCCTGGAGATGGCCCTGGGCAACCGCCTCGAGCGCCAGCAGCGCATCACCTACCGTTTCCGCGGCGATTCCCAGGAGCGGCCGCTGCCCATCCTCGGCCAGCGGCTCGACAACGTCTTCCCCAACGCTCAGTTCCCCGCCGGCGTGGCCGCGGAGCCGCTCATCGAGTACCGAGACGGTGCGGCCATGTTCTTCGACGACCTCGACCCGCCGCAGAGCGTCAATCCGGAGGTGTCCGGCTCGCTGCCCGACCGCCTGCGGAACATGCGCTTGCAGCCGGGTTACCAGGAGTACCCCTTCCGCAAGTTCAAGGTCATCGGCGTGCGGCCGACCGAGGAACGTGACGACAAGGGTGGCCCCCTGTATGCGAGCGTCGTCGTCGTCGTTGTGGACGAGAACTTCCGCTACAACGACGATACGGCCGCCTGGTACCAGCAATTCGCCGAGCCGGAGCTCGACCTGGCCAAGACCGCCCTGGACACCGAGCAGTCCTTCCGGCGCGTTTCGCAGTTCAAGCCGCAGATTGCCCGCCGGGCGACGACCCAGGCCGGCATGGCCCTGCTGCTCTCCTGGGCGATGATCATCGGCTACCTGTGGATCCGGTTCGGGCGGCCTATGTTCGGTATCGCCGGCGTGGTGGCCCTGATCCACGACGTCTGCATCGCCCTGGCCTTCGTGGGCATCGCCGGCTGGCTTGGCGGCACGAAGCACCCGATCGGGGCAGCCCTGCTGATCGACGACTTCAAGATCAACATGACCATCGTGGCGGCGTTCCTGACGATCATCGGTTACTCGATTAACGACACGATCGTCGTGTTTGACCGCATCCGCGAAACGCGCGGGCGGCTCGGACAGGTCACGCCGCAGATCATCAACGACAGTATCAACCAGTGCATGTCGCGTACGTTGCTGACGTCGGCGACGACGCTGGCCATTCTGGTGGTCATGTACATCTTCGGCGGCGGCAGCATCCGCGGCTTCAACTACTGCATGATCATCGGCGTGCTCACCGGCACGTACTCGTCGGTCGCCATCGCGGCCCCGCTGCTGATGGTCCAGATGCACCGTAAGAAGTTGTCGCCGATGTGATTCCCGGCTGACGTCTCGTCGGCCGCGTTAGAGTGGCTATAATGTTGTCCGGCCCGCGACAGGTGTCGCGGGCCGGACAGCGGCGGCTCTAGCGGGGCACGACAATGCGCACGGAAGTCAAAGTCGGGCTGGTGTTGGCCCTGGTCATCATCGGGGGCGTCGTTTTCTTCCTGGTGCGGAACAGCGGCACCGGCGACACCGAGGCCGAGACCATCCCCTTCAACGTGAGAGGTGCACAGGCGACAACGCCGCCTGAGACTGATCGCACGGCCGCCGCCGATCCCCCGCGAACTGCGCAGCGACCGGCCAACACGCCCCGACAGTCGACCACGCCACCGGCGCGTACGACGCGCCAGCCGGCGCAGGAGACCACGCATCGACCGACGGTCACGCATCTCACGCCTGAGCCCGCCGTGACGCCGCGCCACACGCCGGAGCTGCCACCGCTCGCTGGCCAGCGCTCGGAAACGCCTCCCGCGGAGCCCGTGCGCCCCGGGCCGACCAGCGCGCCGATCGCCGGCGCCGAGCGCCCCGAACCGGGCGCGTCCTCACAGCCGGTTGTGCCGGGTCTACCGACGCCCAGCACAACGGTGGTCGTGCCCCCGCGTCCGCCGGTGAACACGACGCCGACCGAGCCCGTCACCCCTGTGCGCGAGGCGCCCAAGCCACGGGCGACGCCGACGAAGTACACCGTCAAGGACGGCGACACGCTGTCCAGCATCGCCCGCGAGCTCTACAGCAACCCGAATCTGTACCCGCGGATCCAGGCCGTCAATCCGGGCATCGATCCCAACGCCCTGAAGGTCGGCCAGGTGCTGAACCTGCCTGCGCCCGAGGGTGCTACGCCAGCGCCCGCGACGTCCACCCCGGCGGCGAGTCGCCCGACCCCCGCGCCGGAGACGTACGTCGTCCAGGACGGCGATACGCTCACCAGCATCGCCCGCGAGAAGCTCGGCGATGGTTCGCGCTGGCGGGAGATCTTCGAGCTCAACCGCGACAAACTCACCGATCCGGACAAGGTACGTGAGGGTATGCGGCTGAAGCTCCCCGCTCGTCAAGACCGTGAAGTAGCGTCGGCCCCCCGCGGCCGACGTCGAATGGTAGCGTCCGGGCTCCGTACCGGACGTCTTCGTGGCGCCGGCCCCCTGTGGCCGTCGTCGAATGCCGAACGACGCGCTCCCCCTCAGCCCCCCAACTGCGTCAGGACTTCCGTCCAGTTCGTGAACCGGATGGCTCGGTCGTCGATCCACACGTCGGCCACCGGCTTGCCCATGTGCAGCCCGTCGTACGCGAACCCGTGGTCGTCCAGCCACTTGCGCGTCACGCGATACTCGGGCCAGTTCCGCGCCGTATAGACCACAACCGTATGGCCGGCGTCGCGCAGTTTCTGCAGCGCCTCGCGGGCCCCCGCGATCGGCTCCGCCAGCGGCCGCTCGAACGTGCGCTCCTCCGTGCAGATCACCCCGTCCAGATCGACCATGATCGTTTTCGGCCGGTTCATGTCGCGTTCTCCTGGCGCTCGATCGGCGGACCCGCGCCGGTCCGCGGCGCTCAGTGTTGCCGCTGTCGGCAGAATTTGCCACCGCTCGCCGCGGCCCACCGGATCACCCCGGCGAAGCAGCGGTCGCAAGTTTTTATGGGGCAAGAGGTTATCAGAGCATCGCCAGATGCGGTTCCCCACTAAGGTTACCGTGACCGTTGGCCGAAAATGTCGTGAGGTGGCACACGCCAGACGACACGCCGTCGTCGGTGCGCCCGGAGCATTGGCCTGTGAAGCACGCAGACGCAACGCGGTGCCGACTACCTTCGGGTTCTCGGACGGAGCCAGGGCTCAAGCTCGACTGCCTCCATTACCGGGGGCATCGACCTTGTGCTGTGGGCGTGCAGGGCGTCTGTCCGGCCGAATGCCCCAAGTACGAGTCCATGTACCACCGCATCCTCGTTATCAAGCTCGGTGCGCTCGGTGACGTGATCCGGACGGCGGCCCTGCTGCCGGGGCTCAAGAGCGCCTGGCCGCGCTCACACATCACCTGGGTGACGCGCGAGGCCGGCGTACGCGTACTGACCAACCACCCCCTGATCGACCGGCTGCTGCCCTTCGACGCCGAGTCCATCTGCCACATCGAGTGCGAGCAGTTTGACCTCTGCCTCAGCCTCGACAAGGAGCCCGGGCCGGCCGCACTCGCCATGCGCGTGCACGCCGCCCTGCGCCGCGGCATCGGTCTCAGCCGGTTCGGCACGATCTTCCCGCTGAATCCCGAGTGCGTGCCTTACTTCCGCCTCGGTCTCAACGACGATCTGAAGTTCCGCCAGAACGACAAGAGCTACCAGCAGCTCATCTACGAAGCCGTGCGCCTGCGCTACAGCGGGCAGCGCTATCGCCTCTACGTCGGCGGCGACCACCGCCGCCGGGCCCGCGAGCACTGGGCCGCCCTCGGTGTCCACGCCGACGAGACCGTCATCGGGCTCAACACCGGGGCGGGCACCGGTTTCGCCAACAAGACTTGGCCGCCGGAGAAGTTCGCCCGTCTGGCCGAGGTGCTCAGCCAGCGCCACGGCTGGCGCATCGCCTTGCTCGGTGGCCCCGGCGAGGTCGAGCAAAACCGCAACCTTGCCAAAGCCTGCCAGCAGCTCACCCTGCCCATGGACGGGCGGGACGTGCCGGCGGTGCTCAACGTGTGCGATCCGGTGTTGTGGGAAGGGCGCGTGCCGCTGGAGCTCGAATTCGCCGCCTTGCTCGAACGCTGCCGCGTGATTGTCACCGGCGACACGATGGGCATGCACATGGCCATCGCCGCCGACATCCCCTGCGTCGTGCTCTTCGGCCCGACGTGCTCGCAGGAGATCGACCTGTACGGCCGCGGCACGAAACTGTGCAGCACGATGCCGTGTTCGCCGTGCTACCTGCGGGTGTGCGACAAGTGCCCGAGCTGCATGGACGAGCTGCCGCTGGACGACGCCGTCGCCGCGGTGGAGAAGTGGGCTGGCGTCCCCGCCACCCGAGCGCCGATCGAACTCACCCTGGCGCCCGTCTAGCAACCCGGTGACCCTGCGCTACTTCAGCGGCAGCTCTCCGGTTGCCAGACCGTACACCAGCTTGAATGCCCATCCCCCGACCAGTAGGATGATGACCCCCATGCACAGCCGGTATGGTGTCACGATCATCGCCAGCCGCATTGGCCAGCGGTTGGTCAGCAGCATGTGCAAGCCGGTCAGTGTCGCCGCGATCGTGCCCAGGGCCAGGACAAAACCCGCAGGTTGGGCGAGAAACGCCCGCCAGAGCTGCCCCCGAACGACGTAGGCGAACGCGGTGGTCATGCCGCAGGTGGGGCAGGGGTAATGCGTGACGAGCAGCCAGCCGCACGGCGACCCGCTCAATTGCTCGTGCGTGCCGTAGCCGCGTGGATCAGGTTTCAGCCAGAGGGCCAACCCCAGCACCGCCGCCCCGATCACGAACACCAGCGCGCCGATGGCGCGGGCGGCCCACGTTTTGGTCGTCTGCTCGACCGGCTCGGCGGCCGGCTCCGTTTCGGGGCTGTCGTCTTCCCGCCTCAACGTCACTTTCGCCGTGTTCGGCCGGCGGTGCGGACGCCGGCGGGCTCCTGCTTGCGCCGCGGTCGCCGCTCCGAGAGAATGCTGATGGCTCGATTCAGGTCAGACACGCGGAAGACACCGAGCGATTTGCCTCGCGGGGCGCCCGCCGTGCAGTACGCATAGTTGACGTTGACGTGCCCGACGGAGAGCCGCTCGACGACGTCCGCCAGCGCCCCCGGGCGGTTCGGCAACTCGGTCACCAGCACCTGCGTTTCGGCCGTGGGTACGTCCAGCGCCCCCAGGCTGGCCCGCGCCTGCGACGCATCCTCGACCACCATACGCAGCACGCCGTGCTCCGTCGCGTCCATCATGCTCAGGGCGGCGATGTTGACCTTGTCGTCGGCGAGCCGCTGGCACACCCGGGCCAGAATCCCGGGCTTGTTCACCAGGAACACCGAGAACTGCGTGTCACTCTTCACCCCGTCGGTTTTCGGCATTGTTTTGCTCCTGCCCAGAGAAGCCGGGGTCGTCGCCCCCGTGCCCGGGCCGTACGACCCACCGTGCCCGCCAATCGCTCCAACCCGGAAAGCGCGTCGTTGATTCGCGGCAGGATGCCGGCATGCGTTGGCCACGGCCGGGCCGTGCCACTATGATCGCCTTGCCTGACATGAACCTCGGCCTCGCCGAGCGAACCGTCCCCGCCGGTCCTGACCGGAAACCCGAGACGATCCCGCATGCCCACGCCCACCAGAACCTCGACGGCCGCAACGTGGCGCAGAGCCATTCTTCAATATATCGCCGATCATCCCGACCGGCCACTGAAGACCCGGGCTCTGGCCCGTGAGTTGAACATCCCGACTCCTGATTATAACGACTTCCACAGCCTCGTCCGCGACCTCGTCCGCGACGGCACGCTGCGCCTCGCCGGCGGCCGCGCCCTCGCCTTACCCGCCGACAGCGGGACCATCGTCGGCACCATTCACCTGCACCCGCGCGGGTTCGCTTTCCTCAGCGTGCCCGGCCAAGCCGACCTCTACATCCGCCGCGGCCACACCGGCGGCGCTCTCGACGGCGATACCGTATCCGCCAGCGTCGTTCGCCAGCGACGCGGTCGCCAGACCGTGACGCGTGCCGAGGTTCGGCGGATCATCACCCGCGCGCCGATCCGCTGGGTCGGTGTGCTCCAACGCGCCGGCCGGCGCTACGTTGTCCAGCCGCAGGGCCGCACGCCAACGCCACTCGTGCACATCGAGGATCCCACGGCCAAGTCGGCCCGGCCGGGCGACCTGGTCGTCGTCGAGCCGCTTGAGCGCACGCTCGGCACGACGAACGTCCGCGGTGTCATCCTCGAGCGGCTCGGTCCGCCGGACGAGGCCCAGACGAAGATCCTCGGGATCATTCGTCGTTTCGGGTTGATGGAGGATTTCCCGGCGCCGGTGCGGCGTGCCGCTCAGCGTGCCGTCGCCGCTTTCGATCCGGAAGCGCCGGCCGGCCGAGAGGACCTGCGGCAGGCGCTGACCGTCACCGTCGACCCGGACGATGCTCGCGACTTCGACGACGCCTTCTCGATTCGCACGCTCGACGATGGGCGTGTCGAGCTCGGCGTGCACATCGCCGACGTGGCCCACTTTGTCCGGACCGGCGGCCCGCTCGACGCGGAGGCGCTCCGTCGCGGTAACAGCGTCTACTTCCCCGGCCGCGTCGTGCCCATGCTTCCGGAGGTGCTCTCCAATGGCGTATGCAGCCTCCAGCCGGGCGAGCCTCGTCTGACGAAAAGCGCCTTCATTACTTATGATGCGCAGGCCCGCCCCGTCGCCACCCGGCTGGCGAACACCGTCATCCGTTCCGCCTGTCGCCTGACCTACGACGAGGTGACAGCGATCCTCGAAGGGAAGCAGTCCACGCCGGCCCGTATCACGAAGCTCCTGTGCGAGGCCGAGGCACTGGCCCGGCGGATCCAGCAACGCCGACTCCGGCAGGGCATGATCGTTCTTTCGATGCCCGAGGTCGAGATTCGTCTCGGCAACGACGGTGAGGTCGCCGACGCTTACCCGGCGGACCGCAGCTTCTCGCACACGATCATTGAGATGTTCATGGTCGAGGCCAACGAGGCGGTCTCTCGCTACCTGAAGGACGCCGGTCTTGCGCACCTCCGCCGAATTCACCCGCCGCCCGAGCCATTGCCGGGCAAGTCGTTCCGACAGTTGGCGGGCGTGCTCGGCGACGACCTGCCGGCGACCATCGACCGGACCGCCATCCTGCGACTGCTCGACCGCGTCCGCGGCAAGCCCGAGGAGCCGGCGGTGCATACGCTGCTGCTGCAGTCCATGGCCCAGGCTTACTACGGCCCCGCGGACGAAGGCCACTTCGCCCTGGCCAGCGAGGATTACTGCCACTTCACGTCGCCGATTCGACGATACCCGGATCTGGTCAATCACCGTTTGCTGGATCACGCCTTGCGCGCCGGCCGACCGCGGGGTGGGCGGCGTCGAGCGCCGGTGCCGTTTACCGAGCTGGAGGAAATCGGCCGCCAGACGAGTTCAACCGAGCGTCAGGCGCAACAGGCGGAGCGCGAGGCGACGGCAGCGTTGTTGTTGGGGTTCATGGCGGACAAGGTGGGGCAGACGTTTGAGGGCGTCGTGACCGCGGTGGTCTCCGCCGGCGCGATCGTGCAGATCCAGCCGCATCTCGCAGAGGGGTTGGTGCCGGTGTCGGAGTTCGGCGACGATCGGTGGGAGCTCGACGAAGGGCGGGCGGCGTTCATCGGTCGGCGCACGCGCCGCGCGATCATGGTGGGTCAGTCGGTGCGCGTCATGGTCGCAGAGGTGGACGAGACGCGCCAGCAGATGCTGCTGGTTCCGGCGCGGGCGTCGGCGATGGGTCGCGACGTTCGGGCGTCCAGGAAGTCGCGACGCGGCCGCGGCCGGACCGTCTCGGGACGGAAGAAACGCACATAAAAAAAGAGGGCACCAGGGGCCCTAAGGCGTCCCGGTGCTCTCCGGAGGGGAAAGAAGCCAGGTACTTCAGTGGACCGTTGCTGTAGCAAGGTCCGGTATTATGTTATCCTCCTTAAATGTAGCCACGAATCTCGATTCGTCAATAGGATCATGGCATAATCTTAAATATCTCGTCCAATAGCATCGGCCAGGATATGCGGGCCACTTTAGCAATAATTCCAAAAAGCCCGCGAAATCTCCACTTTGTCCGACTCCAGTCACGTTTTTCTCGGCACCTATTCTACGGCGGGGCCGGGTACGAGTTCACGTAACGTGCAGATCTCGACAAGCCGCTGCTACCGTGATCGCTCCCGAAGGCAGTTATCGACCCTAAGCCTGTCACTTTCCCACGCAGAAGCGGGCGAAAACACGGCCCAGTATTTCTTCCACTACCTCGGCGCCCTTAGGTCCGGTAAGTGTTTCAAGGGCCGAACGCAACTCCAGCGCGATGAGCTCGGGCTCCAGGTAGTTGACGTCTTTTGGGGTGATGAGCGCTCGCGCACGCTCGATTGCTCGGCCGCATTCTTGGATTTCCTCACCACCCGGCCCAAGACTGACGTCCAGCGGAGGAGTTATTGACAGGCGCCGGGCAATCGCGGTCTGAAGTGTCGGCAGACCGGCGCCGGTTGTAGCACAGATGGGCAGCGTTTCGCCGAGGTCGGCAAACGCCTGTGTCGCTGGGGCGGGGAGGTCTGTCTTGCTGGCGACGATGAGCCGCCGATCCGGGGCAGTGCGGGTCGCGGCCTGCGTTTCTCCGCTCGTCCACGGCTCGTTCTGAGCATGGACCCAGAGCACGAGGTCGGCCTGGTCGGCGGCGCGTTCGGCGGCGAGGTGCGCCGCCAGCTCCAGCTCGTCGGAACTCTGGCCGAGCCCCGCACAATCCTGGAGTACAACCGGCACACCCGATAACTCGATCTCCGCCGACAGCACGTCCCGCGTCGTGCCCAGGATCGGCGAGACGATGGCCCGCTCGCCGCCCACGAGAGCGTTGAACAGCGTGCTCTTGCCGGCGTTGGGCAGGCCGACGAGGGCTACGTGCGGTTGGCCGAGGCGTGGCTGGATCGCCGACGGCATGCTGGCGAGCGTGGTGAGGAGCTCATCCAGCCGGCTCGCCAGCTCCGCAGGTTCTATCAGGCGAACGTCTTCCTCTTCCACGAAGTCGATCCCGGCTTCGACCAGCGACAGCAGGTCGGCCAGGGCTTCCCGCACGTCGTCCAGCCTCCGCTCACGGCTGAGGGCGACCCCGCGGGCGGCCTGCCGGGACGATGTGCCGGCGCCGGCGTGGATCGTGAGCAGCACGTCCTCGACCTGGGCGGCGTTGAGCTTGCCGGCCAGGTAGGCGCGGGCGGTGAACTCGCCGGGCAGGGCCCGCCGGGCACCGCGGTCGATCAGGTGGGCGGATAACTCGCGGAGCAGCGGCAGGGAGCCGACGGTGTGCAGCTCGATGAGGTCCTGGCCGGTGTAGCTGCGGGGCTGTCGGAACCAGAGGGCCGTTGCTGGCAGCGTGATCCCCGGGCTCAACGTTATCCGGCCGGTGGTCCAGGCGGGCGACGGGGGATCGGTCGGAGCGCTCAGACCGAGCGACGTGGCGTGGGCGAAGCTGTCCGGCCCGCTCAGGCGGACGATGCCGATCCGGCTGGGGAGCCAGCCGCTGGAGACGGCGATGATGGTGTCGTCCAGAGCCGGGAACTGCATGTCAGCGGCCCTCCGCGTCAGGGAGCGGGGGCGGACGCCGGCTGGCTCGTCGTGGCGACGTCGGCGAAGTCGAGGCGGGCCACGCGCCAGTGGTCATCGCTGTCCTTCTGGCATTCGAGGCTGATGACGGCCGGCCCAGCGGGCGACGTCGCCGGTACACGCACGAACGCATGCTCGGTGCTGCCGACCGGGGTCACCGTGCTGATGCTGTCCAGCTTAAGGCCGTCGGCGTAGAACCCGATGAGCGGTGCCCAGCCGGAGAGATACGTTGCCAGGTGCTGCTCGGGGTCCCTCGGCTTGATGTGGAAGGCGTCCTCGTACCGCCGAAGGATTGCGTTACTGGCGACCATCGACCGCAATCGCTTTCGGCAGAGCTTGACGGCGGCGTCATCGTGGCGGTGCAGGGCGGCCCGCTCGGCCAGCAGGCAGTTGAGCACGCTACGGGCGGCGTCCTGCGGCGTGGCCAGGTTGATGTCGATCGTCGGCGCGGAGGTGGTCGTCGCCGAGTTGGCTTCGGATTTCCCGCAGGCGGGGATCAGTGGCAGGCCGACGGTGGCCAGGACGACCAAGCCCAGCGGCAGTATTCGGGCGGAGCGCGCGGTCATTCGGAGAGCCTCCTCGTCATCCCATGCAGCCGGGCTCGAGCTTCTCGAAGAGGATCGCCGGCTCGGCCAGCGCGTGCCCGGCGGGCAGCGGGGCCGGCACTTCCCAGTGTATCTCGTCGGCGGGCTGCCCGAGCATGCCCAGCAGCCGACGGGCGGCCCCGGGCATGAACGGGTAGATCATCACGGCCAGGTGTTGCACCGCGTGGATGCAGGTGGCGATGGTGGCAGCGCAAGCCGGCAGATCTTCCTTCCGCGTTCGCCAGGGCTCTCGGAGACTGAAGTGTTCGTTGCCGAGGCGGGCGTAGCTCATCATCTCTTCGAGGGCGGCCCGGTAGCGGTGCCCCTCGATGTGCGCGCCGACGCGGGCCAGGGCCTCGCCGCCACGGGCGATATGGGCCCGGTCCTGGTCGGTCTGGGCGTCGGCGGACGGAACGCGGCCTTCGAAGTAGCGGACGGCGAAGGCCAGCGTGCGGTTGATGAAGTTGCCGAGGGCGGCGACGAGTTCGCTGTTGTTGCGCTGGACGAAATCAGCCGGGTCGAAGGCGGTGCGGGCCGTCTCCGGGGCGATGGCGGTCAGGTAGTAGCGCAGGGCGTCGGCGTCGAAACGCTTGAGGTACTCCTCGATCCAGACGGGGGAGTCCTCGGGTGTGCGGCTCTTGCTGACCTTTTCGTCCTCGCCGCCGAGGCGGAAGTTGACGAAGTTGTTGGCAACGACCGCGTGCGGAAGCTGGTGCCGGCCGTCGGCCATGAGCATCGCCGGCCAGATCAGGGCGTGAAAGACCGTATTGTCCTCGCCGATGAAGTGCGTGATGTGCGTTTCGGGGTCGCACCACCACTTCTCGTATTCCTGCCAGTTGCCGGCGGTGTCCTCGCAGAGCTGGGCGGTGAACGAGATGTAGCCGATCGGGGCGTCGAACCAGACGAAGAGCACCTTGCCGGTAGCGTCGGGATCATCGAGCGGGACGGGGATGCCCCACGAGATGTCGCGGGTCATGGAGCGCTCGGGCAGTCCCTGCTTGATCTGGCCGAGGGCGAAGTTCAGCACGTGTGGGCGCCACTGGCCCTGCTTCGATTCGAGCCACTCGCGCAGGGGTTGCTCGAACTTGTGCAGGCTGAGGTGCCAGTGGGTCGTTTCGCGGACGATGGCCGGCACGCCGGTGATCTGGCTGACCGGTTCGATGAGCAGCAGGGGGTCGATCATCTGCCCGCAGTTGTCGCACTGGTCGCCGGTGGCGCCGGGCGTGCGGCAGTGGTGGCAGGTGCCGCGGACATAGCGGTCGGGGAGGAAGCGCTCGGCCTGCGGGTCATAGAGCTGCTTGGTGCGGAGCTTGGTGAAGAAGCCCTGCTCGTGGATGCGGCTGAAGAATTCCTGACTGAACCGCTCGTGCATCTGCTGGTAGCCGGGCTGGTGCGTGCCGCCGTAGACGTCGAACTCGACGCGCAGGCCGGCGAAATCACGAAGCTGCCGGTCGTGAAATTCGGTGGAGATGTCCTGGGGCTGTCGCTTGGACTTCACGGCGGCGATCTCGATGGCCACGCCGTTGTCATCGCTGCCGCAGATGAAACGCACCTCGCGGCCACAGGCCCGCAGGTAGCGGACGAAAATGTCGGCCGGCAGGTACGCGCCGGCTATATGGCCGACATGCAGGCGGCCGTTTGAATAGGGCAATCCCGCCGTTACCAGATATCGACTGGGCATCGCTCGCCTCACTCCTGGGGAGAAACTGCTGCGCGGATGGTACGCACCGTGGCGGCGGTCTGCAATGCGGTCGGACCGCGAGGCCGGTCGGTGTCGTGTGCACCAAGAAAAAGGAGCGCGTCAATCCACTACCCGGTGGGGTCGTGGGTTCACGCGCTCGGGGCAGCCGCCGGGAGGCGGCGCCCCCGCGAATTCCGGTTCGCCAGCAGGTGACTGCTAGGCGATGAGGTCGGTGCTACCCGACAGGTACCACCAGATGACGACGGCGCCAACGGCGATCCAAACCCAGGACCACCATCCGCTGAAGATCGGCAATTCGTTAATCATCACATTCCTCCATTGAATGCGAAGCCACTCGCCCGAGCCCGCCCACCGCAGGCGGGATCGGCGGCAGCAGGGCTCCGTGCCGCACGCGGCACCACGGTGCATCCTGCGCTAAACATGGTACGCGACGGGCGACAGCGCGCCAACGCCGCGGCGGCGGGCGGGGCCGGGTGAAGAAAAAAGGCACGCGCCGATTCGCCGTCAGGCGACGGCTGATCGACGCGTACCGTCGGCGCCGCCGAAGCGGCGCGATGCTCGTTCGGCTGGCTTTACAGGAGGTTCTGCCCGGTGAGCAGGAACCACACCACCACGATGCCGCCGACAACCACGAGCCACCACCACCAGTTGCTGAACATCGAAACACTCCCTGCAATCTTGTACCACTCGCCTCGGCCCCCGCCGCGCTGACGGGGTAACACCGAGCCGCGATTCACGATGAGATAGAACACCGGACGTGCCGGCGGAGCCGCGAACGACCCACATTCGGGCAGGCCGGCCGCCGATTCGCCAGAAAATATTACCCAACCGGCAAAGAACGTGCAATGGGTGGAAGGCCGGCAAGGTTACCGCCCGGGGGCGTGCCCCGCGGGGGCCAAAAAGGACGCGTCGAGCAATTGCCCACTGGCAGTTGATCGACGCGTCGGGTGTTCGCGCCGCAGGAGCGGCGCGACGCCAGGTCAGGATGCGGCACTAGGCAGCGAGCAGCCAGTAGGCCACGAGGAAAATGCCGCCGAAAATCAACCACATCCACCAGTTGCCGAAGAAATCCATGTTCTCTCTCCAAACATGTAACGAACCACTCGCTCCGGTCCCGCCGCGCCGACGGGTCTAACCTCGGCGATTACTAAACACGCTAGTCACGCAGAGCCTCGCCGTCAACAGGTCGAGGCCACAAACTGCGCGCGCCTCCCAAAAAGAGAGCCCCGTCCGGCGATTAGCGCCTCCGGCCAATTCGCCGGAGTGTCGAGACGGGGCACCGTCAAGTGCCACCCGCGCGTTCCGCGGGGGGCTACCTGACGGACCTTGACTGGCGCGACACTTGTCGTCGCGCTTCGACGGTTGCTTTAGAAGAACGCGTTGTACGCCCACACGCCGGTGAACGCCGCGACCGCCGCAACCAAGAAATCAACGAACCAAGTCCACATCGTGTCTCTCCTGTGCAGATCTGATTCGTGTCCGTCCTGCCGCGCCGACAGGTCGACCCGGACACAGTTGCTATCATTTACGCTACTTACGAGAATGTCGTCAAGGACTGCGCCCCCTTGTTTTTCGTATATTCTGGAGCTTGTTGGACCGCGGTTTGCTACGTCCCGCCGGCAGTCGCGACCCTTTTCTCCCTCGCGCATCGGCCCGCAGCCGGTCGCCAGGGCCGTTTTGCAGCGCCCGCCGTGCGGCGACCACGTAACCCGCTCCGCCCGCACCGGAGACCCATATGCCCGAAGAAAGACGGAAACTCGTCATCGGCGTCGGCGAACTGCTCTGGGACTGTTTTCCCGATTGGCGCCGCCCAGGCGGGGCTCCGGCGAACGTGGCCTTCCACGCCAGCCAGCTCGGTCTGGCCGGGGCGATTTGTTCCGGCGTGGGTACGGACGCCGGCGGTGACGAACTCGTCCGCTACGTCGGCGAACGCGGTCTGGACACGCGCTGGATCCAGCGCGACCCGCATCATCCCACTGGCACGGTCACCGTCGACACGACGCGGCCCGAGCACCCGACGTACGTGATCCACGAAAACGTGGCCTGGGACTTCCTGCAATTCGACGAGCCGTCGGCCGAGCTGTTTGCCGCCGCCGCCGTCGTCTGCTACGGCACGCTCGCCCAACGCTGCGCTGCGAGCCGGGAGACGATTCGGCGGGCGCTGACGGCGGCGGAGCAGGCGCTGCGCGTGTACGACGTGAACCTGCGCCCACCATGGTACACCGCGGAGATCGTCGCCGAGTCGCTGCGTCTCGCGCACGTCGTGAAGCTCAACGCGGATGAGGTGGGGGAACTAGGCAGACTGCTCTCATTGCCGGCGGATCCGCCGGAGGGATTTGCCGCTGCGCTAAGGGAGCGCTACGGCGTGCGGCTGGTGTGCGTTACGCGCGGGGGACGCGGGTGTCTGCTGCTGTCGGAGACGGAACGGGTGGACGTAGCGGGCAGGCCGGTGGAGGTTGTGGACGCGGTCGGTGCCGGGGACGCGTTCACCGCCGCCCTGAGCTACGGGCTCGTGCAGGGTTGGCCGGTAGCGCGGGCGGCGCACCTGGCGAACGAGGTCGGCGCGCTCGTGGCGGGACAAGCCGGTGCGATGCCGGTGCTGGGCGAGGCGCTGGCGGATGCGTTGCGGCGGTGTGCTCCTGGTACGTAGCGGAGCGCGGCGGCTTCAGTCGTTGCTGTCGGGCGGCGGCGACCCCGGTGTGGTGGTCGCGGGCGTGTGGCCGAACAGCTCGTCGAGGTGTCGGACGTCGACGTCGATGGTGTGGTCGCCCTGGAGGCAGAGGTAGGCGGCCACGTACGAAGCGGCACTCCAGGCCTGGTAGGCTTTGCCCATGGGGCGGCCGGTTTGGCCGTGAGCCCATTCGGTGAATTCCCAACGACGCTCGATTCCGTCGCGGCAGAGCCGGGCCAGGCGATGCAGGGCGTGTTCGGCTTCGGCTCGCTGGTCGAGGCGCAGCAGGAAGCGCACCCACAGTCCGCCGACGAACGGCCAGATGCCGCCGTTGTGGTAGTGGTGGGGGAGGTTCTGGAGATTGACGAGGAAGTAGGCCCGCCAGTCCGGGGCGCCGGGACTGACGGCCGGGTAGAGCACGCGCACCGGATAGGGCCGGTCGACGCCGACCTGTCGCAGGAAACGCCAGACGCGCAGCGCCCGTTCCTCGTCGATCACGCCGTACAGGAAGGCGATGAGGTTGGCGAACACGTCGCAGCGCCAACTGAAGCCGAAGGGCGTGATCTGGGCGAGCAGGTAGCGGGCCTTGCCCAGGCTGAACTGCGTTTCAGCGAAGGACTCGACGCTGTCGCGGACGGTGGCCGGTGTGGGCCAGAACTGCTTGTTGATCAGAGAGCGGATGCGCTGGGCCCGCTCGGCGTAGCGGGCGACCTCGCCGTCGCCGAGGCGACGCAGCTTGACGAAGTCGACGTTGGCCCGGTACCAGAGCACCTCGTCGTAGAGGACGTTGTACGAGCGGGGGAAGATGTCCATCCAGTCGGAGGCTTCGGGCACTTCGAGCAGGCCGCAGTTGTTCGAGTCGTGGGCCCGCAGCCATTTCACCGTGCGGTGAATCGCCCGGAAGTAGCGGTTGAGGAAAGCGGTGTCGCCGGTGGCCTGCACGTAGTTCCAGGCGGCGATGATGACCCACATGGGGCCGTCGATGCCGGCGATGTTCCCCGTGCCGCCGTAGACCGGCCGGCGGGTTTCGACCTCGACGTAGTTGGGCAGGTGGCCGTCGGGCGACTGGGCGTCGAGCAGGGTTTTGAGCGAGCGGCGGCCGCAGGCGGTGAGCTCCGGATCGCGCAGCGGCAGCGACCACATCAGCGTGATGGCCGCGTCGCGGGCCCAGACGGCGCGGTAGTTGCTGCCGGCCTCCTCGTCATGCTCCATCGAGCAGGCGGTGAAGCCGCGCTTGGACACGTTCATGCGCAGCACGTCCTGGGCCCGTGCAAACGCTTCGTCGATCAGGTTCATGCCGCTCGCACTCCGCGGCTGGGGTGCCGAATAGGCCGGGCCGCCCCGGCGCGACCGGCATCATAACCGAAGACGCCCGCGCGGCGTGGACCGCGAGGGCGCCATGATGGATCGTGGGTGTATCCGCGTGCGCAGATTCTGCCGGCTGGTCGGGCGGGGGCTAGTCGGCGGCGGCGACGAGCTCGCCGGCCAGGAGCTCGTCAGTCTCACGCGCTTCCCCGCGGTCTTTTCCCGACGTCCGCATCCGAAAGCCCTGCAGGATGCTGAGCATCTGCTGGGCGATACCCATCCAGGTAAACGCCGCCCGGGCCTTCTGCGAGCCGTACTTGGCCAATTGGCCGGCGATGGGCGGGTGTTGCAGAATCTGGTAGATGGCGTGGCCGAACGCCTCCGGATCGAACGGGTTGGCGTACAGCGCCTCGAGCCCCCAGCGGACCTGCTCCCATAGCCCACCTTCCGTCGTTACGACGGCCGGCGTGCCGCAGGCCATCGCTTCCACCGCTGTCATGCCGAACGGCTCGTAGCGGCTGGACAGGGCGAAGACGTCGGCCAGGCGATACCAGTCGGGCAGCTCCTCGTCCGGGATGTAGTCGTGGAAGTGCACGCGGTCCGCGATCTTCAGCTCGCGGGCGATCGTGCGCAGCTCTTCGATCTGCTCCTGCTCTCGTTCCGTCGGTTGCGTCGAGCCGATCGCCAGGATCAGCTTCGCATCCTCGATCCGCTGGAAGACGACCGGCATGGCCTGTATCAACAGGTCGTAGCCCTTGTTGTGAGCCATGCGCCCCACGGCCAGCACGATGCGGCCCTCCTGGCCGTACTGCCGCTTGATGCCCTCACGCGATGCCCGCGAGATCGGGAAGAAACGCGAGTCGTCATAGCCCGGCGGCACGACGTAGATTTTCTCCCGCGGCGTGTCGTAGGCGCCGTTCGTCAGGATGTCGCGCTGCACGGGCGTCGTCGCGACAACCGCGTCGCACTCGTCGTAGATGACCTTCTCTTCGCGGATCCGGCGGCGGAAGTTGTACTTGCGCTCGAGGTCCGCTGGCTCGCCGTCCATGTTGTCCCGTTTCCACGAGCCGATCGAGTGCGGGACGTGGACGTGCGGGATGGACAGGCGGTTGGAGAGGGCCTGGCCGGCCAGACCGGCATCCCAATAATGGCTCACGATGAACGAATAGCGCAGCCGCTTCGAGTAGATGTGCTGACGGACGTTCTCCACCCACTCGGGGATGTGGTCGCACAGCGTTTCCTTCGGGATGAACTCCTTGCCGCCGCAGGGGAAGCGCAGCACACGCATGCGCTCGCCGACCTCCTCGACCGCCGGCTGATCCTCGAAGCGGCGGGTGAGCACGTCGACGTGGTAGCCCATGCGGGCCAGGCACTTGCTCAGCTCGAGGACGTAGACGACCTGGCCACCGGTATCGGGCTTGCCCAGTTCCGGCTCGGCCGCGACGTACCCGTGGGTGGAGATCATCATGATCCGTTGTTTGGTGGACATGGTCCGACTCCTCTTAGCCCCCGACCTCCGCCCGCGGGGCGGGTTGCTCCCCGGAGGGGCAGGGGGATTGTGGCTCGATGGCCGGCGTCTCCGGCGACGTGGCGTGGTCAGCGCCCATCATCCTGGCCACGCGCTGGAGCGTGGCCAGGATCATGGTCTGCTCCCAGTCTTCGAGCCGACTCAGCTCGCGTCGAAAGCGTTCGTGCAAAGGCGACGGCACGGCGTGCAGCGCCTGGATGCCTTCCGGTGTGACCCGGATGAGAATGCTTCGCCGATCGCGCGGGTCGCGGTTGCGGCTGATGAGGCCGCGGCGTTCGAGGCGGTCGAGAATGCCCGTCACGGTGGGCTGGCTCAGACGCACGGCGCGGGCTAGGTCGCCCGCGGAAGCGCTGTCCAGCCGGAGGGCCGCCCGAAGCGTGGCGGCCTGGGGAGAGGTGAGTCCGTGCTCCTCGACGAGCCAGCGAGACTGCCGGTCAACCGCCCGGACGATGCTGCGCACCGCGGCGGCGATGTCTTCCTCGATCGGTCGGGCGAGGAGCGGGGTCAGTGACGGATCCAAAGTATAACTCCGCGCTAACAATTAGCATCCAAAATATCGGCGACTAAATACGGACGGCTTGAGATGAATCCGGCCGCGCCTCTTCTCACGAATTGTAGTCGAGTTGGTAGATTCCGCAAGCTGGGACCTATAAGAAGAGTTGCTGGATACGCGAAATGTCGTTTGTAAGCGAAGAATAATTAGCGTTGTGTGAAGCTTCGGAACCGATTTCGTTTTCTGCACTCGCGGTTCTGGCGCGCAAAAAGAGGAGGAGCCGGGTTGCGGCCCGGCTCCTCATGAGGACTCAGCTGATGCGCTGGGAAAGGACGGCTAGCGGCGTCGACGCAAGAGCAGGAGCCCTGAGGCACTGAGCGCCACGAGCGCGGACGGTTCCGGCACGACGGTCAGGCTCGCCGGCGTGAAGCTGACGTTCGTTTCCAGGCTGCCCGCTTCGAGCAGGAACCCTTCGTCTTCCTGCGGGCCACTGCTCAGGGTCAGCGTGGTCGTGCCCTCGACGAGCCCTTCGAACGTGACGGTGGCGAGCCGCACATCGCCCGTGATGCCGGCAGGGAAGCGCATACCGGACAGACCGTCACCGTCGAGCGTGGCGGTCGGGTTCCAGTCGTCGCCGATGACGGTGTCGGTCCAGGCGGCGAACGCCGGTTCGTCGAGCACTAGGTCCATGCCCCAGGCGACCACCGGTTCGTCGAAGTGCGCCATGAGACCGACGCTCACCGATCCGCCCACGTCGACCGTCGAACTGGCTGGATCGAGCCACACAATAATGTCGGCCGAAGCCGGAGATACGCACGCCAGCACGGCCAGCGTCGCGATGCAGATCAGACCTTTCTGGATTGTCATGACTTTCTACCTCCTCGCAGATTTCCGCGTCCTGGTCAGCCGTTGCCGGCCGGTGGATTCGGAATCTCCTCGTTTTCCATGCGAACGTTCGACAATCGGCGACGCGCCCGGCGGATGACGAAGCTCCCGCCGGGCCGCGCCGACCATCTACGGACGCTTTGCCCCGCTGGCCTTCACCTTGTTCGTACTACCTGATTGCCCTGGGTGCGCCGTCGCCGGAATGCTGGCGCTGGGTTCCGGAACGCTCGGGCACGCCGGCGGACCGGCCAGGAAGTCGCCGATGTAAGCGCGATAGCAATCCAGCCAGGCGGCGTAATCCGTCATGCCGACGGCGCCACTGTCGTCGTAGTCGCACATGGCATCCTGCGGCGGCTGGCCATCAACAGGGCCACCGAAGGCGGAGAGGAAGATGACGTAGTCGTCGTAGTCCACGTCGCCGTCGAAGTCGAGGTCGCCACAGATGTGGACGTACTCGTCGGCGCCGACGTCAACCCGCTCGATGCCGTCTCCGTTGCCGTCGCTGACGCGCGCGTCGCCGTCGATGTCGGTGTCTTCGGGGTCGGGGGCCAGGCTGGGATCGCCGGTGTCGATGCACGGCGACGTGCCGGCGACGTGATATGCGCTGCTCTCGCGGTCGCCCGCGAATTCCGGATCGTCACCGAAGTTGCCGGTGCCGCCGTAGGTTCCGGTCCACCCCTGGACGCAGGAATAATCGATGGTGATGGAATCGCCGTTGAGCTGATAGTCTTCCGTTTCCCCGCCGTTGCCCCAGAGGATGCAGCTCGTCACGTTGGACGGCTGCGCGCCGGCATAGTCCACCAGGCCGAGGCTGTTGCCGGTCAGCGTGCAGTTCTGCAGCGTGGTATGCACGACGCCGCTGCCACTGCGGTAGTTTCCCACGCCCGCACCCGGGTTGTCGGCAATCACGCAGTTCACGAGCGACAATTCGCTCCCCGAGCTGCTGGAGTTGGTGTTGTGGATGCCGGCCCCGTAGCCACCTTCGTTGTGGAAGATGCGGCAGTTGGCCACGGTGACGGTTCCTCTGGTGTACATGCCGCCGCCGTAGGCCGACCCGACGTTGTCCTCCAGGAAGCAGCCGGTGATCGTCGCGGTGCCGCCGGTGACGTTGATGCCACCGCCGTTCTGCGTGGCGGTGTTCCTCAGGAACTGGCAGCCGCTCACGTCCGCCGCACCGGCGAAGCTCTCGAGCCCGCCGCCGTTGCCGCCGGCATTCTCTTCAAAGAGGCAGTTGGTAATCCACGCGCCAACCTGATTGACGTACACGCCACCACCGCCGCCGCGGGCCTTGTTCTGGAAGAAGTAGCAGTCCTCGACATGCGGCGTTCCGGTGACGATGTACATGCCGCCGCCGTTGCCTTCGGGGGATCCGGACCGCCCGGCGGCGTTAGCGGTGATGAAGCAGTTGGAGATGGTCGGCTCGCCGCCGAGGACGTAGAGCCCGCCGCCGCGCAGGCTGAAGGGGACGGCGGTGCGATCGGCGTTACCGCCCCGCACGGTCACGCCATCCAGCAGGGTGCCGACAGCGCCGTGGTAGATGTACACGACCTTATACGAGTTCTCTTCCATCCCCACGAAGCCAGGCTGGTCGTCGCCGTTCAGGTCGCCGCTGAGCACGGTTTCGTAGAGGTGGATGTCGCGGGCGTCGGGATTGGGGGCACCGACCCCGGCATAGCCGCCGAGGACGACGACGCCGTTGTTGAGGCGGAAGTATGCGTTCCGATCGCCGGAGCCGGTGGGATTACTGGTCGACTCGTCGGGGCAGTAGGTGCCCTGGGCGATGTGGATCTCGGTTGGGCCGGCGGACGACATATCGAGCGCCGTCTTGAGTTGTGTGAGAGCCGAATCCCAGGAGAAGCCGTTTCCGCCCGGGGGCGCGTCGTCATCTACGTACAAAATGACCGCGAGTGCTGGTGTGGTGGCACACAGCAGCAGTGCGGTAAGGGCAATGGCGCACTGACGATACATCCTTGGTCTCCTTCCTCTTCCGATGGGGCGAAGCGGGTCTCCTACGCTGATCCCCGCATGCCGGAATCGTACTAGGAAACGGATTGGAGTTCAAGGCAAATCTCCCGGAGATATTACTCTTGCGTTTTTCGCCCATTCTCGCTACTCTCCGAGCATGACAACGTCGCCCCGCGCTACCGAATCTGCGATCGAAGAGAAACTCATTGAGTTGGGTCGCAGGCTGGGGAGTTCGTTACGAGAGGTTATAGGACATCTGCTCGAGTCGTCCCGGGCCATGCGGCCGAGTCAGCTCGACCACGCGACGCGCGTCGGGAAGGATGTCGCGTATCGCGTGCTGAAGGCTGTGCGCTCAGAGGATCCGATCGCGGTTGTGCATTTGCTGCCAGGACCGACGCCGTTGCGGCGGTTGCTCCGGGCCGCGACGGACCAGGCGGTGAGTCCGCCGGTCGTCGCGGAGGCAAACCAGGCCGTGGATGCTCTCGAGGAGTTCATCGCCGCCGAAGCCGGTGACCGGGGCACGCTCGACCTGATCATCAGCGGTTGGTTGCCGCAGGCGCGGCACAAGGGTGAACTGCTCGCCAAGCAGACCGTGTTTCGGGGGATGAGCCAGATCAAGGGCCTCTCCGGCGACGTTCTGTTCGAGGCGGCATTCGCGTGTCCCTCAGCGGACGGCACGCAGATAAACACGGCGTGGGTCCGCGGCGTGAAGGGCTTCCGTCGGTGGCGCCGGGGCGTGGAGCTGCACCTGTCATCGCGGCGGGTCAGCGCGCCGGTGAACGGCCCGGTGTCGTCGAGTCTGGACGGCCGGCCGATCACCGGTGTAAGTGACTGGATCCTGCCGCAGTTCTCATCTGTTGCGGCGGCCGACCTGGAGGTCGCGCGCACGACGACGGCCGATCTGTATACGCTGCGGAGCGATACGCTCGGGATGCGGTCAGCGGAGGACATCGTCTTCGCCGAAGTGATGAGACACTCCCTGCCGCGCTACGAGGAGCCGGGCGTCATGCGGCGGTCCGGTCTGTTCAGCGAGGTGGTGCTGCCGGCACGGCTGTTGGTCTTCGACGTGCTGCTGCACGCCGAGGCGTTTCCGGAAGCGCAGCCGCAATTGCGCGTCTACGATACAGGATTGCACGGCGTCGCGGACTGCAACGATGCGACGCGCGATCGCGACATCCTGCCGCTGAACGAGTCCATCAGCGCCGCCGGCAAGGGCGTGGACGGCCTGCGTGTGCCGGAAGTGCCGCAGTACGTGGACATCATGCGTCACGTCCTCGATTGCGTGGGGTGGGATGCGCAGGCGTTTCGCGCGTTCCGCTGCCGGATCGAATACCCGCTGTACGCGTCGCAGGTCATCATGACCTTCGAGCGCCCACCACTGCGGCGACAATAGCGTTTCACAGGCGAATCTCGCGGCCGGCGTCGGCGGAGGCGTAGAGGGCCTCCAGGATGCGGGCGACGCGCAGGCTCTGCTCTGCGGGCACGGGCGACGGGCCGCCGGTGCGGACCGCGTCGGCGAACGCCGCCAGCTCGGTCCGGTGGCCGGGGACGTCATCGTGGCTGGCGACCTGCGTATCGAGCAGCAGGCCGTGGCGGACCTGATTCACGGTCATGTCGGGCCAGCAGGCGCCGCCGCGGGTGCCGAACAGATGGACGGCGCGGACTTCCGGCTCGCGCATGTTGAGCAGCCAGCTCGCTTCGAGTGATAGCACGGCGCCGCCGGCGAAGCGGATAAACGCCGTCGCCAGATCCTCGACCTCGTAATCCGCCGGTTGGTAGGTGCCCCACTGATTGCCGATGTCGGGTTGGTGAGCGAGCTGGCGGACGGAGTGGCCGCTGACGGAGACGGGCTCCGGGTGCCCCATGAAGTGCATCGCCAGGTCGAGCACGTGCACGCCAATGTCCAGACCCGGCCCGTGGATGCCCTGCGCCTTGGCCATGAGGCCGGGCGACGTCGGAGCCATGCGGCGGCGGAGCCACCAGGCCCGACCGTAGTAGATGTCGCCGAGGTCGCCGGCGTCGATGAGCTTCTTCAGGGCGAGGGCGGGGTGCTCGAAACGCAGGTGCTGGGCGGTCATAAGCAGCTTGCCGCTACGGTCGCGGGCTTCGATCATCTGCTCGATTTCCGCGGCGGTGGCGGCGAGGGGTTTCTCACAGATGCAATGCTTGCCGGCGTCCAGCGCGGCCACAACTGTGGGGGCGTGGGCGTGGTTCGGCGTGCAGACGTCGACCGCGTCCAGGTTCGGCTCGGCCAGCGCCGCCTCCAGCGACTCGAAAACCTGCTTGACGCCGTACTTGTCGGCGACGGTGCGGGCGATCTTCGCCGACATGTCGTAGATGCCGACAAGCTCGGCACCGGGGATCTTCTGCCACTGGCGGACGTGGTAATCGCCGATGCCGCCGACACCGATGAGCACAACGCGGACAGGGGCGGGCGTCTGCATGGGGAGCTCCTCGCCTGGGCCGGACCCAGGGAGCAGGAATCTATGGCGGGGCGTCGCGGCGGGCAAGTTGGGCGGGCGTGAGTCTGCTGGCGCTGAAAAAGGGGACAGGCACCGCGCTGCGGGCGATGGTTGGTGTTCGGGGATTTCTGGGGCGCGGAGCCAGTCCCCTTTTTCCGCAGGTCCCGGGCCCGTCGCGTGGGCTTGCCCGGGGGGGCGGTCGTTTTATAATCGCCCAATCGTCCCGGTCCGGGGCACGAACCGGGTCAGACATCGTGCCGGTACCCCGACGGAGAGGACAACCGTGGCCACATCCACGACGTCGCTGTTGAAACGCCATGACTTCCTGCTGCGGCGGCTGCATTCGCTGACTGGGATCGTGCCGATCGGCGCGTTCCTGGTGAACCACCTGCTGGCGAACTCGACGGCCTTCCTCGGTGAGAAGGAATTCAACCACCACATCGAGCTGATCCACAGCCTGCCGTGGCTGCTGGCGGTGGAGGTGGCGTTCATCTTCGCCCCGCTGGCGTTCCACGGGCTGTTCGGGCTGCTCATCGCCTTGCAGGGGCGGCCCAACCAGAACCTGTATCCGTACATGGATAACTGGCGGTACACGCTGCAACGCGTGACGGCGTATATCACTGTCGCGTTCCTGGTCGTGCACCTGCTGCACTACCGCTTCGCCCACTGGCTCGGCGGGACATCTTATGCGGCCGCCCACGCCGACCCCGGTTTCTATGCGTTCACGATCGCCGGCTTCTCGCTGGTCCTGCCGACGTGGCTGTGGGTGGTTATCTACACCATCGGGCTGGCCGCGGCCGTGTACCACTTCGCCAACGGCATCGTGACGTTCTGTATCACGTGGGGCATCACGGTCGGCGACGAATCGCGGAAGAAGATGTCGGTGGTGGCCGGCGGCGTGGGGCTGGTGCTGCTCGTCTGGGGCGTGCTGTCGCTGGTTGCCCTGAGCACGCGACCGCTGCCGCCGGCGTCGACGCCGGACGCGGAAGGTCCCCCGGTGGCGGTGCTCAGCGCTCCGTAGCCGGACTGGCGGGAGATTTCTCGGGGGCGGGCGTGACTAGGCTGATCAATGTATGTCCGGGTTGCGGCCCGGATTCCTGGCCGGCGGTGAACACGCTCAGCCGGCGACCCTCACTCACCATGAAGAGCGGCAACGCGTCCGGGTACAGCTCGCGGAAGGCGGCGTAGTCGAACGACTCGGTGATCTTGTTGGCCTTCACGACGCAGCCGCCGGTTAGACGCGACTGGAGCTCGGCGAGTGTGGCCTTCGGGGCGAAGAGCGGTCGGCCGTAGAGATGGCGGGCGTGCGCCAGACGGCCGGTCGCGGTCTCCGTGACCGGCAGTTGGTACACCGCGGCGCTGCCGAAGAGCGGGCGGAAGCGCTGCACGGCGAGCACGTTCACTTCATCGTTGGGCGTGAGGGCGATCAGGCGGCCGATACCGCCGAGATCGATCTCTTCGAGGGCCTGGTCGCCGAGAATACTGCCGTGGTACGCCGGCAGGTCGGCCATGCGGGCGGCGCGGATCTCGGCGTGGTTGGTGTCGACGAGCAGAACGCGGATGCCGGCGGACTTGAGCATGGTGGCGATGCTGCGGGCCAGTTCGTGGGAACCGGCGATGAGGACGCCCTGCGGGTTGGGGACGGCCACGCCGAGCCACTGGGCGACGAGTGTGGCCGGCAGGCCGTAGATCACGACCGTGCAGACGATCGTGATGAACGTCAGCGGCACGAGCGGTCGCCCGGCGTCGCCGAGCTGAATGGCCAGCACGGCGGCGATGGCGGCGGCCACGATGCCGCGGGGGGCCATCCACATCAGGAAGAGGCGTTCGCGCCAGTGCAGCTTCGAGCCGGCGGTGGAGAGCCACACCGCCAGCGGCCGGGCCACGAATACCAGGGCGGCGACGAACAGCAGGCTCGCCGGCCCGAGCCCTTCGAGCACGTCGAAGGGCAACTGGGCGGCGAGAATGATGAACAGCGCGGAGATGAGCAGGACGCGCAGGTTCTCCTTGAATTCGAGCACGTGGCGGATGTCGGCGATGCGCTGGTTGGCCAGGGCGATGCCCATGACGGTGACGGCAAGCAGTCCCGACTCCGGTTGCACGGCGTTCGAGAGCGTGTGCGCGAGGCACACGAGACCCAGGGCGACGGCGTTGTGCAGAAACTCCGGGATCCAGAAGCGGGCCATCGTCACCGCGAGTAGTCCGGCCGCCAGCAGTCCGAGTCCGCCGCCGACCACGACCGTCTTCAGCAGGGCCAGGGCGACGTGCGCGGTGGCTCCCTGCACGTTGCCGGCGAAGAGCACCTCGAACACGAGCACCGTCAGCAGGGCGCCGACCGGGTCGATGACGATGCCCTCCCACTTCAGCACCGGTCCGACCGGTCCGCTCGGCCGCACGTGGCGCAGCAGCGGGATGATCACCGTTGGTCCGGTGACGATGAGCAGTGCCCCCAGCAGCAGCGCGAGCCGCCATTCGAGGCCGACGATCAGCCGGGCGGCGACGGCGGCGACGGCCCACGTGGCGAGGGCGCCCACGGTTACCAGTCGGCGGACGACGTTGCCCGTCGCCCGCAATTCGCGGAAGTTCAGTGTCAGGCCGCCTTCGAACAGAATCACCGCGACCGACAGCGACACGAGCGGCAGCAGCAGGCCGCCGAACACTTCGTCCGGATGCAGCAGGTTGGTGACGGGGCCGGCGAGAAAGCCGAAGAGCAGCAGCAGGAGAATGGACGGCAGGCGCAGGCGCCAGGCCAGCCACTGGGCGGCGCCGCCTAGTGCGACGACGGCCACCAGTTCGAACAGGATGGTCCCACTGTCCATGTCGTTTCCCGCGCCGTCGCGCCGCCTCGGCTGCCAGTTCGCCGGCATTGTCCCCGGCAGTCGCCCAGACGACAACCGCCGTCCGGCGTCAGTCGCTAACGCCGCCGTACCGCCGGACACACTCGATTAACCAGCGGTAGCTGTCCAGCGAAATCGTCGGCGGCACGGAATGGTCGATGTGATAGATGTAACCGCTGCCGGCCGCGGCGACGGGCACCTTCTGCGCCACCTCGCGCTCGATCTGCGCGGGGTCGTTGGTGGCCACGATGTCGGCGTCGATGTTGCCGATCAGGCAGAGCCGGTCGCCGTAGCGCTGTTTCAGATCGCGGACGTCGTTGCCGGCGCGGGCTTCGAGGGGGTGGATGGCCTGCCCGCCGGCGTCGAGCAGGAGCGGCAGCAGGTTACGCACGTCGCCGTCGCAGTGGAACATGAAATACATGCCGTGCTCGCGGGCGAACTCCGCCAGCCGCTGCCAGGGGACGAGCACCAGTTGCCGAAGGTTTGTCGGCGAGAGCAGCAATCCGCCCTTGTAGCAGAGGTCGCTCCAGAACCACAGGGCGTCGAAGCGATAGCCGCGGTCGTGAACCAGGGCGAGCATGCCCAGCACGTAGTCGGTGTACGTGTTGACCATGTCGGCGACGAGGTCGGGCTGGCGGCGCGTCGCTAACAGGCCGCGCTCGAAGCCGCAGCAATGCTCCAGGACGAACCACAGCGGCTCGGCCGGCGTGATGGCCAGGAAGCGGCCGGCGGCGCGGGCGGTGTCGTAGTCGGCGGCGGCCGCGGGATTGTTGAGCTTGTCCGCGCCGACGGTGAGCGTCTCGCGCAGGCGGTGCCAGTCGGCGGGATTCTGAATCGCCGGCGTAAGCACCCGCGGCGGGCTGGTCGTGCCGAGCGGCTCCTGCATGGTCTTGCCGTAACGGTCGACGTAGACGCGGCGGTCGCTGATCTGTTCGAGCGTGCGCTCGGGCAGGCCGAAGGAGGGATCAAACAGGTCGTTGATGCAGGCGATGGGATCGAGGCGGAAGTGTTCGACCGGATCGACGCCGGCGGGCAGCCCCTCGGCGTGCCAGCGCTCAAGCGTCTCGGGCCAGAACGTGGTTTCGCACATCGGCAGCCGATCGCACGGTTCGTGAGCCAGGGCCGCCAGCAGTCGATTACGGCTGTTCACGTCAGCTTCTCTCCGAAAGAGCGACGTAGATGCTACGCCCCGCAGCACTCGGCCCAGGTCTTGGGCGTTTCCCATACGCGGACGCAGTGCAGCGTCGCCGGCGCGACCTGCTCGCACAATAGCCGCCAGATCACGCGGCTGATGTTCTCCACGCTCGGGTTGAGGTCGTGGAACTCGGCGACGTCGGCGTTCAGGTGCCGGTGGTCGAGGTAGTCGACGACGCGCTCCTGGACGATCTGCTCGAAGCGGGGCAGCGGCAGGACGGCGCCGGTCTGCGGGTCGGGTTCGCCGACGACGGTGATTTCGAGGAGGTAATTGTGGCCGTGACCGTTCGGATTGTTGCACTTGCCGAACGTTTGGCGGTTTTCGTCGGCGGAAAACTGCGGGCAGTGCAGGCGATGGGCCGCGGAAAATTCGAACTGCTGTGTCAGATGCACCATGTCGGGATTCTCGCGTTCGAGGGAATACTGGAGGGCGGGTGTCGCACATAGCGTGAGGGCGACGAGCGGCACGCCGGCGGGCGCGGCGTCCGCCACGCGGCGCCAGATGTCCTGCAACAACCGCTCGGCGGTCATGCGCCAGCCGTGGCGGCGGAGGACATCGGCGGTGTGGGGGATGGCATGTCGGCGGAGCAGGTCGTCGAGCAACGCAATGTTGCAGAGATAGCCAGTGACGGGATCGGGCTCGCCGGTGACGGTCGCCCGCAACTTCAAGTAGGGGACGATGCCGACGGCGCTCGGCCAGCCGCCCCACGAGTTGGTCACCGGGCGTGAGAACTCGACGCGTCCGGCCCAGTCGCGGTCGATGGAAAAACGGACTTCGCGCGTCAGATAGACCATCTCCAGGATTCTACTGCGCTGTCGGCGGCCGACCAGGATTGACGGTGCACTTCCGGCCGACTAGCCTCCCCGGACGGTGATCCGGAGCGCGAACGCAGGGGGCGGCACGCACCGGACCCGGTGAACCACAGATGAGGAACCACGCATGGCATCGAAAACGTGCGTCATTACCGGCGCCAGTCGCGGGATCGGCCTGGCCACGGCGTTGCGCTTCGCCCGCCAGGGCATGAATGTTGTCGCCGCCGCGCGCGGGGCAGAGGGCCTGGAGCACGCCGCGGAGTCCATCCGGTCGGCAGGTGGGACGTGTGAGGCGGTGGTGGCGGACGTGGCGCAAGCGGCGGACGCGGCGCGGCTGATCGTCCGGGCCCGAGAGCGTTTCGGGCGGGTCGACGTGCTGGTGAACAACGCCGGCTGCGCCGTGCTTAAGCCGCTGCCCGAGCTCAGCCACGAGGATTTCGACGACCAGTTAGCGGTGAACGTGGGCGGCGTTTTCCACGTGACGCAGGCGGCGTGGCCGGTGATGGTGGAGCAGGGGGGCGGCGTCATCGTCAACGTGTCGTCGCTGTCGTCGGTCGACCCGTTCCGCGGCTTCAGCGTGTACGGGGCCTGCAAGGCGTGGGTGAACCTGTTCACGCAGGCGGCGGCGTCGGAGGGCAAGGACGTCGGCATTCGCGTGTACGCGGTCGCGCCCGGTGCCGTGGAGACCGGCCTGCTGCGCAACATCTTCCCCGACCTGCCGGCGGCGCACCTGCTCGAGCCGGAGCAGGTGGCCGAGGTCATTACGAGCCTGTGCGAGGAACGGCTGAGCCCTTGCAGCGGGCAGACCTTCTTCGTGCGCAAGTAAACGCGGGCGTGCCCGAGCACAAAGGGCGGCGCACGCCACGGGGACGCGCGCCGCCAACTTACTCCCGGGCGGGAAGGGTCCACCCAGGCCCGGGAAGAGACGGTTGTCTCGATCACGGACGGGCCGCCGGCGTGGTCGCCGACTCCGTCGGGGTCTGCAACGCCTGCTCGAAGGCCTCGATGTCCTGCACGTCGAGCCAGCCGTCGCCGTTCAGATCCGCCGCCGCGAACTCGCCTTGACCGGTGGCCCGCAGCTCGGCGAGAGAGATGGCCAGGATGGGCTGGTCACCGCCGAAGGCGCCGAGCAGGCAGCAGTCCGGCTCGCAGAGAGCCAGGAAGTTGTTGCGGAAGTAGGTGAAGTCCTCCTGCCAGACGACGCCGTTGCCGCTGAAGTCGGCGTGGAAACGCGGCGGCGCGGCATGGGGATCCCACATGCCGCACGGCGTGTTCCCATCGTCGACGCCGTCGCCGTTGCTGTCGAAGTGTGTGCCCGACAGGCAGACGAACACGCCATAGTCGCGCACGTCGATCACGCAGTCACCGTTGGCGTTTCCGCTGATCAGCAGCTTGTCGGCGGTGACGAAGTCGGCGCGGTACATGCCGTCCTGGAGGCCGAAGTCGGGCGCGCTCAACGTGCGGCGGACCGTATGCAGCGGGTCGCGGGCGGTGATGCACGTGTAGTCGCCGGCAGGGATGTCCGTGAGCACGGCGTGGGCCAGGCCGACCGTGTGCGAGCCGTCTCCGCTATCGACGAAGGTGAGCATCGCCTCGTACTCGACCGGCGGCAGCTCGGGCATGTCGCAGTTCCACAGCTCGAAGAGGAGACAGCGGTCGAGCATGCCCTCGGTGGGGATGTTGACCTGCATTTCGATGGTCACTTCGAGGGCGGAGAGATCGACGATCACGACGTCGAAGGTGCAGATGGTGGTGTTGCCGGCCGCGTCCCCGGCGGTGTACGTCACGGTGTTCGTGCCCATCTCGAAGAAGTCGCCGGGGCTGTGCGTGCTCTCCCAGACGGTGACGCCGCAATTGTCGGTCGCGTTGGGCTCGGTCCAGGTGATGATGGCGCCCATCTCGCCGGGATCGGGACCGCGGACGATGTCCTGCGGGCAGCCCTCGATGAGCGGGGCCTCGACGTCGCTGATGGTCACGAGGAACGTCTGCGGATCTGATTCGAGCTGGCACGCATCGCGGGCAACGGCCTGGACCGTCGTTTCCCCGACCGGGAACTCGTACGGGTTGGTGATGGGCTCGTCGAAGACGCCCGAGCCCGGCTCACTCTCGATCGCGTAGAGGACTTCGGGATCGGCCGTGCAGTTGTCGGTCGCGGTGACCGCGAGTGTGAGGACGGCGCCGCACAGGCCCGTGTCGTTGTCGGCGCTCAGCGGCGGACAGGTGCCCAGGATTGGCGGCGTAGTGTCCTGAACGTTGATGAGCTGCGTCACCGTCGTTGTGTTGTCGCAGGCGTCGGTGGCGGTCCAGGTGCGGGTGATCGTGTACTCGTCCGGGCAGGAGCCGGGCGTGATCGACTGGCCGTCGTAGGTGGCCGCCTGCACCTCCGGGTCGCAGGCGTCCGACGCCGGGAGCGTCGCCGGCGCGTCGGGGATCGCGTCGCATTCGACGGTCGTGTCGGCGGGCGGATCATCGACCTGCGGTCCGATCGTGTCGATCACGCCGATGAGCTGGACCTGTGTGCACTCGAGATCACACTCGTCCGTGACGCGCCACGTGCGCGTGATGACGTACGTGCCGCCGCAGCCGGGTTCGATCTCGTCGCTGTGCGTGATCGTCACGTCGCCGCAGGTGTCGGCGCCGGTCGGCGTGCCGGTGTCGCCGGGTTCATCGGGGCATTGCACGACGGCGTCGGGCGGGAAGCTGGTGAAGGTGGGTGGCGTTGTGTCGCTGACGCCGATGAGCTGTGCTCGCTCGGTGAAGTTGCCGCAGTCATCCGTGACACGCCAGGTGCGGGTGGTGGTGTACGTGTCGCCGCAACCCTGGACGGTTTCGTCCACGTGCGTGATGGTCACGTCACCGCAGCCGTCGCGGCCGGTGGGCGCGCCGGTATCGCCCGGCTCGTTGGGGCACTCGACCAGCACGTCCTCCGGGAAGCTGGTGAACGTGGGCGCCGTGGTGTCCTCGACGGTGATCACCTGGTCCTGCTCGCGGAAGAGCCCGCATTCGTCCTCGATATGCCAGGTGCGAGTGATGATCCCGGTCAGGCCGCAGCCGGGCTCGACATCGTCACTGTAGGTGATCGTGACGTCGCCGCAGGTGTCGTGGCCGGTCGCGGTGCCGGTGGCCCACGGACTCGTCGGCGAGCCGCACTCGACGGTCCGGTCGGGCGGGAAATCGTCCCACTGTGGGGTGGTCGTGTCCCGGATGACGATTATCTGGTCGCGTTCGGCGACGTTCTCGCATTCATCCTCGATGTGCCAGGTGCGGGTGATGATCCCGGTCAGGCCGCAGCCGGGCTCGACGTCGTCACTGTAGGTGATGGTGACGTCGCCGCAGGTGTCGTGGCCGGTCGGCGTGCCCGTCGCCGACGGGTCGGTGGCTGAGCCGCACTCGATGGTCCGGTCGGGCGGGAAATCGTCCCACTGCGGGTCGGTCGTGTCCTGGACGATGATCTGCTGCACGCGCTCGACGAAGTTGCCGCAGGCGTCCTCGGCTCGCCAGGTACGGTGGATCGTTCCCGTATTGCCGCAGCCGGGGATGATCTCGTCACTGTAGGTGAGGGTGGGCGTGCCGCAATCATCGCTGGCGGTCGGCGTGCCCGTCTCGCCCGGCTCGGCGGGGCATTCGACGATGACGTCCTCGGGGAACGTGTCGAAGGTGGGCGCCGTGTTGTCCTCGATGGTGATGAGCTGCGTGCAGGATGCATAGTTGCCGGCGCCGTCGGTGACGCCGTACGTGCGTTCGATGACCAGCGGGTCACCGGCGCAGCCGCTGCCGCCGTTGCTGGTCTCATTTTCGAGCGTGAAGGTCGGATCGCCGCAGTACGACGAGCCGGCGTCGTAGAACGTTCCACCCTGCGCTTCGAACTCCGCCGTGGTCGTCGCCGCCGGCGGCAGGTCCACGAGGCAGGAGATCACGAGCGTCGGCGGGCACGTGACCTCGGGCGGCGTGGCGTCGATGTAGATCTGCGTGTATTCGAGGTAGGCCGAGTAGTTCTGGAACTCCGGGTCGTAGAACCGGGTCCACGGCGGCGGGAAGCGGAAGGCGACCGTGGCCGGTCCCTCCTCCTGGGCGGCGGTGAAGGTTAGCGTCACAAGGTCGGCATCTTCCTGCGTGGGCGACTGGTCACTGGTGACGGCCGCCCCGAGTTGCAGGTACTCGCCGGAAGGACCATATGGCTCGATGGGGGTGAACGCCGGCAGGCCGTAGGGCGTCGGTGTGTACGCGCCCTCGACGAAGGTCAGGCGTGTCGGATCGAAGATAAGATAGGCGAAGTAGCCCTGCATCGGGCGCGACAGGCACTCTTGCGCAAGCACGACCGTCACGGTGTCGCCCGGACGTACACAGGGTGAGCCGTTGCCGTTCATGGATAGGCGTAGCGTGTTCGGCTCGCACTCGCGGCCGGCCGGCCGCACGCCCGGGGGAATGAGATGCTGCACGAAGGCAGCGCCGGTCGCCGGGTCGGGATTTGGCGGCTCCGGGAGATCGGCTGACGCCGGGACTGGCGTCGCTACGACACACAGCAGAGCCATCGTGAGCAGGATTGCAGGAAGGCCCGCGGTCTCGCCGCGTTTTCGGGGGGGAGTCAGTGGCAGGTACATGGCTGTCGGTCCTCGCTTCGTTTTGTTCGCCGGCAGGCACGCGGCATTACGCGTGGCCCAGCGGCGAACCGCCGGCGGGAGTGGTCAGAGAATGACCACCCCGGCCCTTGGCCGGCGGCCAACGGCGCGACCCGGCACCGTCGGCATGTCCTCCGTTCCCATTTAGCGACCGGCCTGCGCCGCCGGGGCGGTCGGCCGGTGCCGTCGCGCCGGGTCAATCGCCCGGCACGGTCGATCCCTTCGGGTGGTCCTCGATGATCAGGGGCCCGGCGCCGTCGGCGAAGGCCTCGAGGTCCAGGCGATCCAGGCGGCCGTCGCCGTTCAAGTCGGCGATGGCCAGCTCTTCCAGCCCCAGGACCTGCAGGTCGAAGACGGAGATGGACTCCAGCGGCGCGTCGAACCAGTGCGCGCTCATGTTGAACGTCTGGCAGCAGTTCACGTCGGACCACACCAGGAAGTTGACGCGTACGTACTCGAAGTCCTCACGCCAGGCGCAGCCGTTGCTGCTGAAGTCAGCGTGGTAGCGGGCCGGCTGGGCGTGCGGATCCCACATACCGCACGGCGTGTTGCCGTCGTCGACGCCGTCGCCGTCGCTGTCGTAGTGCGGGTGCGACATCTCACAGACGAGGATGCCGTAGTCGCGGATGTCGATGTAGTTGTCGTCGTTGCCATTGCCGCCCAGCAGCACGTTGGCGGGGCCGACGAACTCCGCCGCGTAGTGGTCGCCTTCGACGGCCAGGTCGACCGTGCGGCGAATGGTGTGCAGCTTATCGCGGGCGGTGATGCAGTTGAACGCGCCGCACGGCGCGTCGGGCAGCAGGGCCTCGGCGATGGCCACCGTGTGCGTGCCGTCGCCGGAATCGACGAACGTGAGCATGGTTTCGTAGATTTCGGGCTGCGGGTTTGGCTCGTCGCAGTTCCACAGTTCGAAGGTGATGCAGCGGTCGACTGTGTCGTTCGGCTCGCCGGCGCAGGCCACCTGCATGGCCACGCGGACGCGCAGCGGCGTGTAGGGCGCTACATCGACGTAGAACGTGCAGTCCGTCTGGTTGCCGGCGCGGTCCTCCGCCGTATACGTCACCGGCGTGACCCCGGCCTCGAACCAGTCGCCGGGCGAGTGCGTGGACGACACGCCCATCAACTCGCAGTCGTCCGTCGCCTGCGGCTCGGTCCAGGTGACGTACGCCCCGCACTGCCCCGGCAGCGGTGTCGCGTTGATCGTGTCAAAGGGTTCCTCGGCGGTGGCTTCCACCGGCGGGCAGGGATAACCGGGAACGTCGAACGCCGGCGGAACGTTGTCCACCACCGTCACGTAGAAGATGCACTGCTCGGACTCGTTGCCGGCACCGTCCAGCGCCCGGTAGATCACCGGCGTCGAGCCGACCGGGAAGATCTCACCCGGGTTGTGGTTCGTCTGCCAGTCGGTCACGCTGCAATTGTCGGTCGCCGTCGGCAGCGGCCAGAACACCTGCGCCTCGCACGCCCCCGGCGGATCCTGCGGGACGACGACGTCCTCCGGGCAGGTGACGATTTCCGGCGCCTCGGTATCGCGCACCGTGACCTGGAACGTGCAGGGCAGCACCGAGGGCTGGCCGGTCGAGTCGAACGCTTCGACCGTGACCGTCGTCGTGCCGACCAGGAAGAAGTGCGGACTGGTGATCTCGTTGAAGCCGATGCGGTAGCGGATGATCACGCCCGGGGCGTCGTCGCAGGCCCAGGCCTCGAAGGCCACCTCGGCCCCACACTCGTCCGGGTCGTTCGGGTACTCATCGACCCAGTTGTCGACCCACGTCTCACGCCACTGCTCGTAATCGCCGGAGGGATACCATGTTTCGTCGCAGCCCGTGCAGCCGGCGTTGCCGGGGCAGCAGATGACGGGCCGCTCGTTCTCGATGACGACCTCGAAGATCAGCTCGGCCGTTCCGCGCGACTCGTCCGAGGCCACGGCCTTCACCAGCGTGGCGACGTCCTGCGGGAACAGGTGAGGCAGATCGCGCGGCAGGGAAACGTCGAAGACGCCCGGCGAGCTCTCCAGCCAGTAGGTGATCGGTTGCAGGAACTCGGCGCAGTTGTCGATCGCCGAGATGCAGTCGGCTTCACCGCCACCGCCGCACTCGAAATCGACGGACGGCGTGAGCCACGCCCCATCGTTCGGCGGCTCCGGCGGGAAGGTGAAGCGCTCCGGACCGGAGATCACCGGCGGCTGCTCGTCGCCGATCTCGACCGTGAACGTGCAGGTGGGGCTCGCGTTCTCGCAGTCGTCGATCGCTTCGGCCTGGACGGTCGCCGTCCCCACGTCGAACACGTGCGGGCTGGTGATGGGCTGGTCGTCGATGAAGAAGTGGACGTCGGGATCGGCGTCGCAATCGTCATGGGCCTCGACGAGCGCCAGGAGATCGACGCTGGCGCTGCACACGTCGGGGTCGTTGGCTTGGTACAGGTCGTCGCATTCCAGCGTCGGCGGCCTCGTGTCCTCGATCGTGAACGTCGCGGAGAGGGACTCTGCGCTGTTGTCGCACTGATCCGTCGCCCAGAACGTGACTAGCACGTGCTTCGCCTCGCCGCAGTCGACGACCCAGTGCGACGGATCGAAGTCGTTGTGCCACTCCGCCGGCGGGCTGCACGTGTCGGACGCCTGTGGGGCATTGAGCCATTCGTCGAACTCGGCCGGGTTCACATCGCCGTTGCACTCGACGGTGCGGTCGACCGGGGCAGTGTCCACCGTCGGCGGCGTCGTATCCACGATCCAGAACGTCGCCCACGTCGGCGAGCCGTCGTTGCCGCACTGGTCCCACGGTGTGAAGGAGACGGTGATGTGCTTCGCCCCGCCGCAGTCGGCGATCCATTGCAAGGATTCGTAGTTGTCGGTCCACGTCACCGGCGGGCTGCACACGTCGGAGGCCTCGGCCCCGCCGTGGCTGTTACGCCAGTCGTTGAACTCCTGCTCGTTGCCGGCGCCGTCGCATTCGGCGAGGCCGTCGGTGGCTTCGGGCTCCACCGTCGGCGGCGTAGTGTCCACGATCCAGAACGTCGCCTGCCGCGGCTCGGCGGCGTTGTCGCAATCGTCCTTCGGCGTGAAGGCCACGACGACGTGTTTCGCCCCGCCGCAGTCGGCGACCCAGTTCGCCGGCGCGAAGTCGTTCTGCCACGTCACGGGTTCGCTGCACAGGTCGGAGGCTTCACCCCCGCCGTGGCTGTTGAGCCACGCGTTGAACTCCGCTCGATTCCCGTTGCCATCGCATTCGACGGTGCAGTCCGCCGGCATTGTGTCGATGTTCGGCGGCGTCGTATCCACGATCCAGAACGTCGCGGACGTGGACTCGCCGCCGATGCCGCACGCATCCTTCGGCGTGAACGTGACGAGCACGTGCTTGGCGCCACCGCAGTCGGTGACCCAATTCGCCGAGTCGTAGTCATCGGTCCACGTCACCGGCTCGCTGCACAGATCGGAGGCCGCGGCCCCGCCGTGGCTGTCACGCCAGGCGCCGAACTCCGCCGGGTTGCCGGCACCGTCGCATTCGACCGTCGCGTCGCTGGCCGGCGTGTCCAGCGTCGGCGGCGTGGTGTCCACGATCCAGAACGTCGCGGACACGGGCTCGGTGCTGTTGTCGCACTGGTCCGTCGCCCAGAATGCCACCGTCACGTGCTTCGCACCGCCGCAGTCGGCGACCCAGTGCGACGGGTCATAGTCGTTGTGCCACTCTGCCGGCGGACTGCACACGTCGGACGCCTCGGCCCCGGCGTGCGTCGTGAGCCAGTCGTCGAATTCCTGCACATTGCCGGCACCATCGCACTCGACGGTCTGGTCGGTGGGCTCGGTGTCGAACACCGGTGGCGTGGTGTCCACGATCCAGAACGTCGCGGACATGGGCTCGGTGCCGTTGCCGCACTCGTCCGTCGCCCAGAACGTCACGGTGACGTGTTTCGCCCCGCCGCAGTCGGCGACCCAGTTCTCCGGCTCGTAGTCGTTGTGCCACGTGGCGGGCGGGCTGCACGTATCGGACGCCTGTGGGGCGTTGAGCCACTCATCGAATTCGTCCAGGTTCCCGGCGCCGTCGCATTCGACGGTGCGGTCCGCCGGCGGTTCATCGACGGTCGGCGGCGTGGTATCCACGATCCAGAACATCGCCTGCCGCGGCTCGGCGGCGTTGCCACAATCGTCCTTCGGCGTGAAGGCCACAACGACATGTTTCGCCCCGCCGCAATCAGCGACCCAGTGGCTCTCGTCGTAGTCGTGTTCCCAGGCCACGTCGTCGCAGAGGTCCAACGCCGCGCCGCCGCCGTGGCTGTCGAGCCAGCCGCTGAGTTCCTGTAGGTTGCCGGCGCCGTCGCACTCGGCGGTCTCGTCCTGCGGTGACTGCGTCCACTCCGGCGGCGTCGTGTCCGCGATCCAGAACGTGGCCAAGGTCGCCGGACCCTCGTTGTCACACGCGTCCCACGGCGTGAAAGCGACTTCGACGTGCTTGGCGCCGCCGCAATCGGCAACCCAGAGGCTCTCGTCGTAGTCGTCCGTCCAGGTTACGTCGCTGCAATTGTCCGTGGCCTCCCCGCCGCCGTGGTTGTCGAGCCAGTCATTGAACGGCTGCACGTTGCCCAGGCCGTCGCATTCGACGGTCTCGTCGTCGGCGTCGGTTTCGATCTCGGGCGGCGTGTCGTCGATGACCGTGATGCGGCGTGTGCATTCAGCCGTGTTGCCGGCACCGTCCGTGGCGAGATAGACACGCCTGAGAACGTACACGTCTCCAGGACAGCCCGCACCATTGAGTTCAACGTCTTCGCTCGACAGCGTCACTTCGATCGGGCAGTAGCCGGCGCTGCCGTCATCGACCCAACCGTTGTCCGGGTTGTCATCGAAGAAGTCTTCGATGTCCTCTTCGGGCGTCGGAATGTCCGCCATGCACTGCACCTGCTCGTCGACGCAGTGGATCTCCGGGTCCGTGCCATCGATGAGAATCCCCTGGTACCAGAACGTGGGCGGGAACGTGCCGCTCGTGCACCTGAAGAAGAGTGACGGCATCTCCGGCGCCGTGTGGTCGAACAGGATGTAGGCGAGGCCCTCTTCGGTCGCGGTCATAAACGTCAGCACAACGAGGTCGGCGTCATCGCTTGAGCAGGGCTGACCGTCGGCGATCGTTGCCGTCAGGTCGATGTTGGGTCCGTTGGCGGTGATGGGGATCTCCCAGTCGCCATAGGGTTCTGCCGTGTAGTGGCCGTTTTTGAATGTGAGCTGGTTGTCGTCGAACCACAGACGAGTCTGAAAGCCGCGCATCGCCTCGGTCATGTTCGACTGCGAGAGAATGACCGTGAGTTCGTGTTCGGGCGGGACGCAGAAATCGTCGCCGTCGTCGACGGATAGCCCCAGCATGTTTGGGTAACCCAGTCCGCGCAGGCGCACGCCCGCGCCGGAGCCGGCCCAATGGCCGGCGCCCTCCGGCCTTCCCGACACGTCGAGGTGGCGCCCGATGATGGCGGCCCCGGGATCGGTGAAGACCGGGAAGACGTCGGCATCAGAACCTGGCTCCCCTTCCTGCCAGGACAGTGGCAAGATCTCGACCAGGAAACGGCGGCTGATGGTGAAGTCCAGGCCGGCGGCGCTCAGGTCGAGCAGCCCCGTCCGCACGACGTACGTCCCCGCGGCCGGCAGATCGAGCGGCGCGAAGCGGTACGCCAGCGTGCTGACGGGCGCATCCGGAAGTTGCGCCGGCACGTCACCCGACGGGGGCAGCGTGTAGAACGAGACGAGCACGTACGGCTCCACGATCTCGTGTGCCGCTGCACTGCGTACGCCGAACGTGAACTCGCACTCCGTCACGTGGCTTTGTGTGGCCGCCGGCCCCGAGCCCAACTCGGCGATGCGCCGGGCAGCGTACGTCCGACCCGCCGGCCCGCAGTTCCAGTACCAGAAGCCGCCGTCGGTCGGGCGCATCGCGCAGAAGAGCTCGGCCGGCCCCTGCGTCCCACCGTCCGGCGGTGCCGGTACGGCGCCGAGCGGGACCGCGCGCAGCGTACCCGCGATCGCCTCTGGTGTAGCATCATTAGCTGTAGGCTCATTGGCTACAACGCAGTTCGCTTTCAAGCGCGCGTAGTCGGCCGCGCTGACTGGCGTCTGGGCATGGGCTGAACGGGTGTCCACCAGCCAGGCGACAAATACGGACACTGCAATCGTGGTGAAGCAGATACGACGCCGGCGCGAGCGATTCTCGGTAGACATGGCTCACCATCCTTACATGCTGCCCTCTGGCGCCTGGCGCGCTGTTGCGCAGCCCCCGCGCCGTGCCTCTCTCAGACCTTCCGCCCGGGTCAGTGGCTGTTGTGCTAACGCCGACCTGGCCCTACGTCTGTTGCCGGGGTGGCGAGGCGAACGAGGTGATGTCTGTGATGTGCCGGCGCGCCCCGGCGCGATGGTGAGCGCGCAGCACTGACGCTGCAGCCACCGCGCAAGGAGAAGCACACGCCCAACATCGGTCCCCATTCTCCAGGCACCGCTGGCGCCGCCGCGCGCAGACGCGCAGACGTGATACAAACTTGGCACACCCAGCGGCCAGCCCGGCGCCGCGTTGAAAGAAGTGCGTCCCTGCTGAAAGGCCCGAATGCCCGTCCTTGAAGTGGTCGCGTCCCCCTTCTGCTGGGAAACGACCTGCACGTTACCGCTTACGATGTATAACTCATACGGCGCGGCAAGTCAATACACGCTTGGCTGGATAGGCGACATGTACGCCAGAACTGCGTCTCGTGCGCGCGCACGAGTGACCGGAAGCGGTGCGCGCAAACGCGAACGCGCGTGAACGAGCACTGTGTCCAGTAGTGAACTAGTCTCGGGAAACCACGTGCACGAGCTTGCCGAGCGTTTGCTGCAGAAGATCATCGTGCGGGTACGCCTCGCCGACGTGTTGCCGAAAGCCTTCGCCATCGGCGCAGCCGGCCTCCTGTCCGCGCTGCTGACTGCGGGTGCGCATGTGCGATACGAGCGCGCCCTGCTCCTGTCGGCCGGAGGCGTCGTCGTGGAGGGCGACCATGCGCTGCTTGGCGTCCATCGTCGAGCTGACGTCCACAACGAGGGCGGTGCGAACCGGTCGGCCGAGGAAGTCCTTCCCGTCGAGCGGATCGAAGTAGTACAGGTGAGGAGCGCGCGGCAGCGGCTCCCGGCCACCGGGTGACGACGTGGTCGCGTACGATCGCTGCGGCGCGGAGAAGCAGGCCTGCCGCACGATGCGGCTGGTCTCCTCGTGATCGTGGATGGGGTCGAGCGCCGAGTGCGTCAGGACGATGCTCGGCCGCGCGGCGCGAACCAGGCCGGTCGTTTGTCGACACGGCGCGTCGCTGAAGAAGATGTTGAAACCGGGCCCTTGCATGCAATGGAATTCCGCGTCGAGGACGGCGGCCGCCCGCTGGGCCCGGGACAGCCGATCTTCGTGGCCGGCGTTACTCGCTTGCTCCTTCGCCCGCAGCACGCCCGACGTCATCGTGGCCACCACGACGCGCCAGCCGCGCTCGTGCAGCAGGGCCAGCGTGCCCGCGCACAGGCACTCGACAGCTCCTGGATGGGCACCGATGGCCAGGACCGTCTTGCCTTCTGGCGATGCGCTCACACCCACTTCCTTGTCACTCCAGGTCGTTGGCCGCCATTGCCGCAGTTATCGGTCTGAGCAGATTTCATCGCTCGGTGCGGCTCAGCCCGGGCGGTGCCTTCCCGGGGGCGGCCGGATGCTCTCGACTTGCAGGCAGGATGTACCTGCCCGCCCCGACACGGCCCCTCCGGGGTGTCTCGCCGATACAACTGCACCGCGCGCCACGTTAGAGAGACCCCCGGCCAGCGTCAAGCCCGCGGGCTGGAAGGTGTCAGGGCGATCGCATCTTAATTTCCCTGCGAGAGGATCTTGAGCAGATAGTCGTGGTCCCAGCCGCAGCAGAGGCGTTTGGACTTGAGGCCCGCTTTCTTGCTCGATTCGGCTTTCAGCAGGTTCAGGGCGATCCGACTGAGCCGGGAGAAGTTCTCCGCCGCGTGGCCCGTACGCAGGCGGCGGCGGTCCTCGTCGAACACCACGTCCAGCCGCCAGTGCAGCCGGTTCTCGACGCCCCAGTGGTCCCGCACCCGCTGCAGCATCCGCTCGGCGTCGCACGTCTCCACGCTGCTGATGTAGTAACGCCGATCCGTGGAGCACTCACCGTTCACTTCCCGGCTCGACTCCACGCAGGCGAAGCTGCCCAGGTTTGCCCACGCCGCACCGTCCGGCAGCCAATCGACGTCGGTCGTCATCCAACAGCGACGCGTCTCCAGCCGGCCGTGGCCCTTGTCGACCTCTTCCACATAGTCATGTGCGACCGCGTGGGCATCCTGTCGCCGACACTCATCGAACAGCAGTTGAAGTTCCTTTTCCAGCTTGGGCTGATTGCCTTTGACTGGCAGCACGTAATCGGCCCCACAGGCGATGGCCTTCTCGGCAATCGCCTTCTGACAGCCCATCGCGTCCGTGGTCACCACCGCCCCGTCCAGATCCAGCAACTCCAGCAACTGCGGAATCGCCGTGATCTCGTTGCTCTTGGCGTCGGTCACGAGTTGCCCCAGCACGGTCTGGTTGTGCTCGCACCAGGCGCTGACCATATGGATCGCCGATTGCCCGGCGACGCGATCGAAACTGCCACGGAGCGTCTTGCCGTCGATCGCGACCAGGCGACCCAACGGCTTGTCCGCCAGAGCGTTGATCCACTTCAGGAAACACTGCTCGAACTGACGCGGGTCGAGTCGGGCGAAGACGCGGCCGAAGGTGTCGTGCGAGGGGATGCCGTGGGGCAAATGAAGGAACGTGCGGAACCACTTGAGCTTGGACTGGCCAAACAACTCGACCTGGGCCCAGCCGTCGACACCGCAGATCACGGCGCAGATGGCGATGATCAGGATATCGTTGAGGGAGTGCCGTTTGGTCCGATCCACACGCGGGTCCTCAAGATCGCGAAAATGGCGCAGCAGGCCAGAGTGGGCTCCAACTTCCATGTTGCAGCTCCTTTCAACAACGAAGTTGACGTTGTTGGCGAGGCCTCGCCGATCCAGTGGACGGTGACCCTACCCAACGGCCGCGATTGGCGCAACCCTAACAAACATAAAACAACCCAAACCCCTCGCATCCACACCACGCAACACCACGATTTAGATGCGATCGCCCTGGAAGGTGTCGAGCCGCCGGCGGGGTGGCCGAGGTCCGCGTGAAGCCGCCGCATTTGCAGGGCTCCCCACATGAAACCGACGGCCGCCAGCAGCAACGGCCATACGAAGCTGCCGGTGAGCTTGTATATCCCCATGCCGAGACCCTCGAACAGCACGCCGCGCACGCCGACGAGAGTGGCATGGATGGCGGCATACTGAGGCACTTTCTCTGATGTCCCGGCGAGCGTCACGGGTCCCAGCGTCCAGCCGAACATGACGCCGCCCAGCCCGACGCCCCACACAACCGACGCCGCCGCCACGCCGCCCGGCCCGCCCGCGGCCAGCAGCATTAGCGGATAAGCCGCCAATACGGCGAACGACAGAGCCGACGTCCGTATCGGGCCGAAGCGGTCGAGGAGGAAGCCCGCCGGCAACGTGCAGAGCAGCGTGGCCAGCTTGGTGACCATGAGCGTCGAGTGGGCGTAGTCCTCGTAACGCATGCCGAGCCGGTCGGTGGCCAGCACGGGGAGCAGGGCGTCGCAGATCATGTACGCCGCCCCGTACGTCATAAAGGCGATCTCATAGCGCAGGAACGCCCGATCGGCCCGCAGCACGCGGCGCATGTGCCAGACCGGTTCGAGCAGGACCTTCCAGGAGCGGGGCGGCTCGGCGAGCACGTCGTGGTCGGCCTGTGTGCGGCGGACGAGCTGCCACAGGAGGACGATGCCGGCTAACTGCACCGCCGTCGCCGCCGGGAAGTAGATGCGAAACGCCTCTGGGTCGGCTTCGAGCCAGCGGCCGACGACGTAGATAGCCAGAACGCTGCCGACGAGCGTGGCCAGGTTCAGCACGGCGAACATGCGTCCGCGCACAGCGTCCGCGTAGAAGTGCTTCAGCAGCCGGCCGTTGAGCGGCGTCCAGCCGGCGTAACCGGCGGCGCCTGCCACGTGGCAGAGCAGCAGGGCCCAGTAGCCGTGCACGAAACCGATGCAGCCCAGCGGCAACGCCGCACTCAGCCAGAAGATGACCAGATAGCGGCGGAGCGTCACGCGGCGGAGCAGCTCTGCCCAGAAGATCGAGCTCATCATGAACGTGGGCAACGCCGCCGTGACGAGCATCGTTTGCCAGTCGCGATCGTCGTTGTCGGCGGCGCCGAAGCGCAGCCGCACCAGCAGCGGCACCAGCCACAGCACGTTGGCGAACAGAATCGAGTGCAGGAACATGTAGACGACGTGGCCGGCCAGCAGCAGACCCGGACGGGGCGCCGCCGTGGACGATACGCCAGTGTCGGGCTGCGTGTGGCTCATGCGGACCCGAACGCGTCACCGGTGGCGGGCGCCGCCGTTTGCGTCACGACCCTCCGTCGTCGTCGCCGACGTAGCCGAGCGAGCGCAGGCGATCCAGCACCTGCGGGTCGATGCCCTCGCCGAAGGGCTTGTCGACGAAGGGGTCGAGCGCTTCGAGGGCGGTGAGCAGGCGGCGAGCTTGGTCGGCATGCTCGCTGAACACGTTGCGGGCCTCATGCGGATCGTCGGTGAGGTGGAAGAGCTCGCTCTGCTGTGGGTGGCGTGGGCGGAAGATCAGCTTCCACTCGCGGCTCATCATGCAGTGCAGCAAATCGTCGAGCGGCCGCCGGGCCAGCAGCCGCTGGGCGTTCAGGTCGTACAGGATCAGGGCGTCGGCGTAGGCCATGCGCGGCAGATCCGACTGGCCCTGGAGGAGCGGGCGGAGACTGAGGCCGTCGACGGGTGCGGGCGACGCCACGCCCAGCGCTTCGAGCACCGTCGGATAGATGTCCATTTCACGCACGAGGTCGCCGATGACCTGGTTGCGCGGCCCGTCGGGCAGGCGGACAATGTACGGCACGCGGATCTGCTCCTGGTAGAGGATGCGGTGGTGCCAGTGGTTGTGATCGCCGAGCCCTTCTCCGTGGTCGCCCAGGACCACGATGATGGTGTTGTCGTAGCGCTTCGACTTCTTCAATTCGTCCAGGACGCGCCCGAATTGGGCGTCCATGTAGTCCACTTCGGCCGTGTAAAGGGCGCGCATCTCGTCTTCGCGCGAGGCGCCCGGCGCGGGCCGGTACTTGTCCAGGTACTCCGCCGGCGGGACCAGCACGCCGTCGTGCGGATCCCAGTAGTGGATCCAGAGGAAGAAGGGATCCTTCGTCTGCTTCAGCCAGGCGAGTGCGGCGTCGGTGGTGCCGTCGGAGCGGCGCTGGTTGGCGGCGACGTCGTAGCCCCACACGCCGTCCTCACCCTTGGTCATGACGTTGTCGACGCCGTGGCCCAGGCCGTTGTCGAAATGGGCGAAGCCGCGATCGAACCCGTAGAATTCGGAGACGGGGAACGCGCTGAGGACGGCGCCCGTGTGCCAGCCCTTCTCGCCGAGCACGGTGGCCAGCGTGGGGACGGCGTCGGGCAGACGATAGCCCGAAGCCGCGTACAGCACACGCACGCCGTGATGCTGCGGCAGCAGGCCGGTCAGGATCGAAGCGTGCGACACGGGTGTCAGCGCCGCCTGCACGATGCCCATGTCAAAGCGCGTTCCGTCGGCGGCGAGTGCGTCGAGATTCGGCGTCGTCTTCTGCGGGAAGCCGTAGCAGCTCAGGTAATCCGCCCGCGTCGTGTCGAGTGTGACCACGAGCACGTTGTACTTGGGCGGCGCCGCGGTCTTGTCGTTGCCGCTGCCGCCGCAGCCGGCGACAGCCGCTAGTGCCACCACCCACCACAGATAACGCAGGCCCCGGTATGGCCCGATTTTCCCAGCACGCATCAGCATACCCCGGGTCAGGTTAGCCGAAGGAACACGCCCAGCCGGCCAGCCACCCCCAACGATCGGCAGCCGACACACGACCACTTCCCGCCGGTCCCCGGCGACACGCCGAGCACCGACTCCATTCATTATATGAGGCGCACCGGCGGCTCACCAGTTCAGGCGCCGGCTGCGTCCGATAGCGGCTTGACGGCGTGCACTGTCACCACGTCCGCCAGCGTCATCGGCAGGACCAGCCGGCCGAGCGGCCCCAGCCGGGGCGAAACGTAGCGCCGGCCGCCGGCCATCGCCTCCAACCGTTCGACCAGGTAACGCAGCGTGTACCAGCAGATTTCGTAGCGCTGGCCGGCGGGTTCGAGACCGGCGCCCCGCAGCAAATGGCGCAGACTGGCAGGATTGAAGAACCACAGATGCTCGGGCAGCGTGAACAGGTGCCAGCGCGATCGGCTCAATCGGGCCGCCAGGCTCGCCGCATCGCCCGTGCTGAGCAGGAGCAGACCGCCCGGTCGCAGCACGTCGGCGACGGCGGTCAGCGCTGCCGACGGGTCGGGCAGGTGTTCGAGCACGTCCCACATCGTAACCACGTCGAACGGCCCGTCGGGCAGATCCGCGCGGCAAATGTGCCCTTGGCGCACGTCCTGGCCGAGTTCACGCCGGGCGAATTCGATGGCATACGTCGAGATTTCCACGCCGCTGGCGACGAAGCCCGCCTGCTGCGCCGCGGCGACGAAGTAGCCCGGGCCGCAGCCGGCGTCGAGCAGGCGTAGTTGCGCTCCCGCCGGCGAAGCGCCCCGCCGAAGCTGACGCGCAATCCACGACAGGCGCTGCCCGTGCGTGCGCGTCATCGCCTGGGCGAGCGAGAAGTAGTCCGCATAACCCCGCCCGGTCTCCGTGCTCCGCCAGTAATCGGCGTCGTAGATGGCGGCGAGGTCGACGCCCGCCCACGCCCACGTGCCGAGGCCGCAGTCGGAGCAGCGCACGAGTTGCGTGCCGCGCACGTTGTGCCACGGGCGGAAGTCGCCGCCGCCACACGCCGGGCACGTGGCCGGCACGCCGTCGGCGGTCATGGGGTGGATGCGTCCGGCTTGGCGTGATTTGGCGCCGGCTGCGCTGGCTTGGCTTCGGCCAGCTCGCGCACGACGTACAGCGGGCGATGCTTGACCTCTTCGTACACGCGGCCGACGTATTCGGCGACCATGCCCAGGCAGATCAACTGCACGCCGCCGAGGATCAGGATGGTGATGATCAGGGCCGGCCAGCCGCTGGCGATCTCGTCGCGGCCGACGAAGACCAGCACGCCGAGGATGTAGATCGCGTAGACCAGGCCGAGCACGAGCGTGATCGCGCCCAGGAACATGCTCAGCCGCAGCGGCACCGTGCTGAAGCTGAAGACGCTGTCGAGTTGCAGCCGGAAGCGCTTTCGGGGCGTGTAGGCCGGCTGGCCGGCGTGGCGGGTCGCCTGATCGTACGGAATGCCGATCTGCCGGAAGCCCAGCCACGAGACCAGCCCGCGGACGAAGCGGTTTCGCTCGGGCATGCGCCGCAGGGCGTCGACGACCGCCCGATCGAGCAGGCGGAAGTCCGCCGCCTCGGCCGGGATCTGCACGTTGCACAGCCAGTTGTATAGGCGGTAGCCGAATCGTGGGCGTATGCCGCGGCGATAGGCGTAGACGACCTCGTACCCGGCCCGCCATTGGGCGAGGAACTCGGGGATGAGTTCGGGCGGGTGCTGAAGGTCGGCGTCCATAACGATGACGGCCTGGCCGCGGGCCTGGTCGTACCCGGCGCAGATCGCGGCCTGGTGGCCGAAGTTCCGGCTGAACAGCACGCCGCGAACGTGCGGGTCGGCGGCCACCAGTCGGCGAATCTCGTCGGCGGTGCCGTCGCGGCTGCCGTCGTCGATGAGGAGAATCTCGTGTTCTGGCGCGGATTGTCGCAGACTGGCGGCCAGCCGCCGGTGCAACTCGGCCAAGCCGGGCCGTTCGTTGAAGCAGGGCACGACGACGCTGACGGTCGGCGAAGATCCGCCAGCCGGCGCCTGCAAGCCGCGTTGTCCGCCAGACTGCCCGCTCACCTGAGCACTCCAACCGCCGTCGCCGCCGTTGCCGCACGTGCGACGCCGTCGAAACCTAGCTCAAACGGGGTGCGGTGTCCATCGGGGCGGGGCGCGATGGTTGGGGGCGAATCCGGTTGCGTATCGGTCAGCGCCGGGGGCCTAGTCTCGTTTGTGTTGGGCGGCCTTGCTCCGCATGCGTTCCGCCGCCGGGCGGACGGATATCGTGCACTGCCACTTCATCTCTTGCTCCGAGACGTTGGGTTCGCCGTCGTCGATCTTGTCGGCGGTTTCGACGGTCTCCGCCCGTTCGGTGTACGCCCACGTGAAGCGCATGAGGCCCAGGTTGCCGAGGTCGAATTCCACCGAGCCGTGGGCGTCCTTGTACTGGCGGTTGCGGTAGCGTACACCCCAGAGGCGCTCCGCGCGCTGCGGCGCTGACGAGGCGACCGGCTCAAGCGTGCACGAGACGCGGGCGCGGTTCGATTGCCCCTGGTCGATCTCCTCCAGTTTGAACGTGTGGCGGTCTGGACCGCGGTAGGTCTCCAGCGTCCGTTGCCAGCAGTCGTCGACGCGCACGTCCTTGAACGCGTAGACCATGGCCACCGTGTTCCAGGCCGTGGCCAGCTCTTCGCTGTCGAGAACCGACCGAAGGTGTGCCGGGTTCGCATCGTCGCCGGCGGCCCGCTCCGCCGCGGCCAGTATTTCCTTGGCGCCGTCGACGCGTTGTACGACGCCGTTGCGATCGAGCTCGACGGAGTACGTGCGTCCCAGCAGGTGGGCCAGGGCGGCGGCGTCTGGGTCCTCTGCCTTGGACAGGTCCATCGTGTCTGAGTCGGCCTGGATGACGTTGACCCCGTATTCCACGTTCACTGCGATGCGGTCGAAGGTGACGTCGAGCTTGAAGCCGCCTTCCGGCAGCCGGGCGCGTACGCGGCACAAGCTGCCCCACGTCTCGGTCACCCGCATGGGCGGCGGCGGTGGCGTGGTGGCGGGTGAGAGGCGCTGAAATACGGCTTCTCCCTGCCATTCCACGTAAAACTCCTGTCCGACGTCCCAGGTCGGTCGCAGCGACAGGACGTCATCCTCGCCGTCGTTGGCGCTGGCGCCGGCTGTGATTACGAGGGCGAGCAGCACAGCGGTGTTTCGGAGCTGACGTAACGTGTTCATGTCTGTCGCGAAGCCTCCCTCAATCGTGCCCCGAGTGCGGGCGGCAGGCGCTGCCCGCGACGACCTGCACGGCAGTATAACCGGTCCGGGGCCACGCGGCGGCGTGTCCGGCCGCGGTTTTCGCCATGTTGCCGGGGACTCTGCTCGGCGCGATCCCGCGTCACTGGCGGCGGCTAGGGGGCGGTCGGTTTCTTGCGGGGGAGTTCGCCGAGATACCAGGATGTGTAGGGCGGCAGGGGGTTGTCGGGTTTGTCGGGCGTGCGTTCGTACATCTTGTAGACGTCGGGGCTAGGGGTGTCGGTGACTGCGCCGGTGACTCCGTCGATGAGCCATGTGCGGCCTGCCTTCCCCCGTGTTGGGTCGGTGCGTTCGCTGGATGTCGGCCCGACACGGACATTCAAGTGAACGCTCTCATCGCCGTTCCGGCCGTCATCCAGTTGGACCAGGGCATGCTTGGGTAGGGGTATGGGCGCGTAACCGTCCTGCATCGGCGGCAGTACACAGTAGTACCACACCGGGCGCAGCGGAGCCGGAGTGGTTTCTGGTGGATCCGGTTCCTGCACGATGTACCCGCGCGTGATGAACTCCTGCACGGGCTCGATGGCGAAGACGACGACCGGGTGGGGCGGCTCGATGGGTACACTCTCGACAAACCGATCCACGTAGAACGCTTCGCCGTTGACACCAGCAATAACCAGGCGTCGCGGCTTCGCCAGCCAGTATAGGTCGTTGACGTCTACCTCCGCCCACGCGCGGTAGAGGAGCGTGCCGTCAAGCCGGTGCACGCAGATGGCGGCGTGGGTCACACCGGGGTGCTGGAACACGGCAACCAACTCGTCGGCCGTGCCGCCGTCCGGTTCCGGGAACACGTCTGCCAGAATGGCGTGTTTGGCCCCGAAGTCCTCTCCATGGAACCGCTGCTCCGCCGGGCGAGCCTGCCGCTCAATGAGGGAAAGCGGGACGTCGTCGTCCTTGATTCGCAGCGATTGATAGGGGCGCTCGCGGCTCCGGTTCAGATCGTAGAAGGCGAAGCAGTTCCTGTTGGCTCCCTGGGCGAGCGGCGAATAGCCGATGATGACCAGCGGACCGCCGCTCGGCGCCGCCGGCGCGGCGAGGAATTTGGCATACGCGATCGCGTCCAAGGCCCCTCCCCACCATGTGTGCAGTACAACGCCCATGGGGGTCCTGAGCTGCACGGCGTCATGGTCGCCGACAATCACGACGCGATCCGGCCGCATGGTCGTGTACCACACGGCAATCGCGCTGGCCGCGACCGTAAGGCCGAGGATCAGCATGCACGCGGCCAACGTCGTGAGCAGCGGATGCCGCACCAGCCAGTGAACGACGCGCCGGGCTGCCGTCGGCCGGCGGGCTTCGATAGGCTCGCCGGCGAGATGCCGCCGGATGTCCTGGCCCAAGTCGGCGGCGGAGACGTAGCGGCGCGCGGGGTCCTTCTCCAACGCTCGCAGCAGGATCGCTTCGACGTCGCCACGCAGTCGCCGGTTGATCTGGCTCGGCCGACGCGGCGACGTCTCCTTGATGGCTCGGATCGCCGCGTAGACCGTCGTGCCGGACGTGTCGTACGGCGCCGTGCCGGTGAGCAGCTCGTACACCACGACACCCAGCGAGTAGACGTCGCTCCGCGTGTCGATGTTCGCCGAGTGGCCGTCGCACTGTTCGGGGCTCATGTAGTGCACGGTGCCGATGAGATCGCCGGGACGCGTGTGCTGCGTGGTCATGACGATGTCGGCGTCCGAGGCCCGGGCGACGCCGAAGTCGATGACTTTCGGTTCGCCGTCGGCACCGACGAGGATGTTCGCCGGCTTGAGGTCGCGGTGGATGATGCCCTTCTGGTGGCCGTGGTGGACGGCGTCGCAGACCTTGGCGAACAGTTCGAGCCGCTGCCGTGTGCTGAGCTTCTCGGCGTCGGCGAACGCGATGAGCGAGCGGGCGTCGGCGATGTACTCCATCGCGAAGTACGGTACCGGCGGCCCCGGCGCGGCGGGATCCTGGTGCGTGCCGGCGTCGTAAACCTGGGCGATGTTCGGATGTTGCAGCCGGCCCAGCACCTCCGGTTCGAGCCGAAAGCGGGCCAGGGCGGACGGCGCGCTGAACCCCGGCCATAACACCTTGAGCGCCACCGCCCGGGCCGGATGCTCCTGCCGGGCTTCGAACACACAGCCCATACCACCGTGACCGATCAGCCGCGTGATCGTGTACCGCCCGATTCGCCGGTCGATGAGGTTATCGGCCCATGCGGGGACATCGTCGTCCGCTGGCCGGAACGGCAGGGCGGGCGAGGCGAGGAAGCTGTCGGCGGCGCGGGCGTCGTGGTCCAGGAGCGACTCGACCTCCCGCCGCAACGCCGCATCATCACCGCAGGCTTCGTCCAGCACCGCCGCTCGGTCTTCGGGCGCCGCCGCGCTGATCTGCTCGAAGACGGTCTGCACGCGCCGCCAGAGCGGGCCGGCCTCGCCGGATGTTTGCGGCTTCTCCGCGGAAGTGCCCGGCTGTGGCGGTGGGTAGGGATCTCGGGCCCCCGGGTCGCTCATCCTCTTCTCCCGCCGGCGGGCAGCGGCGGCCCGCCCCGTGTCTCAGGACAACTCGCGGTGGAGCCAGGCTTTGGCGAAGCGCCATTCGCTGTCGATCTGTCGCGGCGAGACGCCGAGGACCTCCGCGGTTTCGTCGATCGTCAAGCCGCAGTAGTAGCGCAGGCGGACGATCTCAGCCTTCCGCTCGTCGTGCGCCCGCAGCTTCTCGATCGCCTCGTCGATGGCCAGCGTCGCCGCCGGGTCAATATCAAAGGCGGCGGCGGGCCCCTCGAGTTCGGCTCGCTGCCGACCGCCACCGCGTTTCTGTCTTCCACGTCTACGTGCGTCATCGACGAGGAAACAGCGCATGGCATTTGCGGCGGCGGCGAAGAAATGTCGGCGATTCGCGGGCATGCCGGCTCCATCGTGCCCCACGAGCCGCAGGTAAGCCTCCTGCACGAGCACGGTCGTCTGTAAGTCCTCCCGGCGGCCCTGCTGGGCCATGCGGGCCCGGGCAACGCGGTGCAGCTCGTCGTACACAACGCGCCACAACCGCTCCGCCGCGGCGGCGTCACCGCTTCCGGCAGCTTTGAGCAAAGATGTAATCTGACTCCGTTGCCCGTCCACACCCGGCCCCTCAGCGTTCGAGCACGGCCACGCAGCGCCATCGTACCATAGTCCTTCGGCGGGCGCATTCACCTGATGCGGCGTGACGCAGAAGTCTTCAGGTTGTTGTGTGGTGCGCACCCGGGCCTCAGGTGTAGCCCGGGCCTCTGTGGAGTGGTCGGTTGTTAAGGGGACGTGGTGCGCCCGCGATCGCCGACGGCGTGGTCGCATTCGGGGCACACGCCGGATGTGTTGCCGCGCAGGTCGTAGCCGCATTCGGGGCAGCGGCCGCTGATGTTGCCGGTGAGGTTGTAGCCGCACTCACGGCAGACGTTCTTGTGCTTGCGCGGCAGCCATCGCCGGATGAGCGGGGCGATGGCGAACACGATCAGCGGATACACGAGCAGCAGCGCGGCGACCAGGGAATGCGGCATCGCAATCTGCCGCAGCTTCATCACGAGAGAACCGCGGAAACTGAGTTCACGCGCGAGGAGCAGTCCCCAGAGATGGGTTTCGCTACGCGCGCACACGTCTTTCAGCCATGACTCTGACGCGTCCCAACTCCCTCCAATGCCCCAGAACGTCGGGGCAGGGTCACTGGGGCACCCGCCAGTGCTCCACAAGTGGCCAAGGCTAAGCCATCCAAGGTGCGATTTCGCATATGCGTAGGTTGTAGGCGACAGGCAGAGAACGTGGCTGCCTCGCCCCGCGCCCCCGGGGCCGAGGGTGAAGCTGCGCTGGCGCAAAACGATGACGCCGAGTGCCAGCAGGATCAGCAAAACCGCGACGATCCTGTTGTTCAGGAGACGCGTGTTTCGGCCGGTGACGCGCCGTTCGGGCCGGTGCTCGTTGACCGCTGCCCCGCATTCGGGACAGCGGCCGCTGACGTTGCCGGTGAGGTTGTAGCCGCACTCGCGGCAACGCGAGGCGTTCGACTGTGCCGGCCTGTTTCTGCCCACAAACCGAGCTAGGACGTATGCCAGCAGGACCGCGCCGGGACCGACGAAGAGCAGCGGCGCCAATTGCTCCAGCACTTCTGTTGGGGAGTAGGAGACTGCAGCAGTCTTGTGGCTGAAACTGCCCGTTGAAGCCAGGTACAGGAACTCCGTGCCACAGAGCGTGATCGACAGGACCAGCCCGCTCAGCGCGTGCAGCCACAACTTCGGCCTGAGGAGTAGTCCGTAGAGGATGATGAACGCCACGGGCACGACCTGCGCCGCCCAGAGCGGCTGCGTGTGGTACGACCACGGGAAGAGCTGGACCGGGAACCAGTACTTCACATAGAGCGGTGGATAATTGGGGAACAGCCAGCACGCCACCCAATCGAACACCGTCAGCAGCCGCCGGAACACGAACCACGAGCCGAGGCCGGCCGCCAAATGCACGACCGGACACAAACGGGGTTTCCAACGCCGTGTCACGACCCGCGGTGTCATTCGAATCATCGTTCTGGTCTAGTTCCGTCGACAGTCCCCGTCGACGCCCGGGTCGCCGGGTACGCGCTTCGGCGTCGGAGCGAAGTGCTCCCTGTACAGCCAGACTGCCGCCCATGTGCCGGCGATCGTCCCGAGTCCCATTGCGACGCCACACTCCTCCATGCCAATCGCGAACCTGCCCAGCAGCCACTTCGTCACGACGGCGCATCCCCCTACACACAGGAGGAACGAGCCCATGAAGTGAATGGCCGGCGCCGGGTCGGTCATGTCGAACAAGGAAGCGTTTCGGTTCGGGCGAGACCACCGGATATCCCAGTCCATCGACCGGTGCATGGCCCCCAACAACCCCGGCGCAATTGCAGACGCCAGAACGAAGTGCAGCAGCATTGCCCAGATCCCATGTCCCTCGAAGAAGTCCGGCGGCTCCAGTGGCAGTACGCCTGCTGTGGTCAGAACAGCCAGTACCGAGTACACCGTGATTAGAACCGCCCGCACCCAGAACCACATCGCCGGTTACTCCTGAGTCTCCGGTGGGCTAGGCGGCGACCGCCAGCAGCCATCGGTCGCGTCGCCGGGGTCGCCCGGGTTGGTACCACCGTCCTGGGCATCCCGCCACTCATCCCCGGAGTGTTCCTCCAGCGGGCTCTCCGGGCTGGCTGAGGCACGCGCGCCTGCCCACAGCAGCAAGGCCCCAATCAGCCATACACCGCCCCACCCTGCCAGTTGTGCGAAGCCCAGCCGGTTGGGCGTGAGCAGTGTGCCGCGCGTCATCACCGTGACCGGCCGCGCCGTGAACGTCTGCATGGACTGGGCCACGGCTTGCAGGTCCTTCCCGTCCGCCACCGTACAGAGCGCATCGAGCAGCTCGCGCACTTCCGCTTGAACGCGCTCATCGGCGACGGCAACACCACCCACCACACTCAGCTCGTACAGCAGAGTCCGCTCATTCATCGCTTGCAGCGCGCCATAGCCGTCCGAATCGCCTCGAGCATCGTCCTTCCGGATGACACTTGTACCCGTCGTTAATGGCCGCCCGTCCGGCAAACCGACGAATGCCAGCGATATCGCTTCGAAGTCCGTCGCCAGCGGGCGACCGTCACGCAACAGGTCAATGCGGACTGACTGGTACGCGCCCGATTTCGGCGTCAGCAGCACGGTGCGGGGCACTACCCTGGTCGCCGGCGGCGATGAGAAGCCGGGGGGCAGAACGGCATTGAGCAGCACGGCGGGCAGCGCCAGCATCAGCAGCCATGCAGCGCCGGCCTTCGCACGCCAGGCACCACGGGAGTACAGGATCGTGCCGTCCTGTTGCCAGTCGCTGCCGCATTCCGGGCAAACCGCCGAGGGCAGCATCTCCACGCGATACGAACATCGCCCGCACAACGGGACGCCGATGGACTCCCGCAGCCGCCACGTCCGCACGAGGAGCGTCACGCCGCAGGCGGACAATATGAGTGCTGCCCCGAGCGCGATGAGCGTCGATGGCGGGATCCCCATGTACATCATTATCCCTGCGGCGAATACTCTGTCTTTCGGCGACCCCGCTCGGTGTGCACGACTGCCCTCGTCGTTTCACGCGTCCTTAGTGATGCGGCCACGCTGGTTTCACGCGCCGCTGTCATTATACGCGGACGCGGCGGCACGCCAACGTCAGGTCCCGGCAAGCACGAGGACGTCGTCCACGCCGGGCCCGGGCATATGTACGCAGAATCCGACAAGATCCGACTTTGGCGGCGGGTGACGTGAAGGGCATAATTCCGGCGGTGTGCCACGCGGCGCGGTCGCGCGAGAGGCTGTGCCCGGTCGGTCCGGGCAAATCCCCGTTTCGTGTCTCGGGAAACTCGGGAGGCTTTGCATGATGACGATGATGTGTGCGGTGCTGATCGGCGCTACGGCGCTCGTCGGATCGCAACCGCAGGACAAGCCACCTCCGCCCGCCGAGTCCCTGACGGCGGAACAGGTCGTGGCTCACTACGTGGATGCGCTCGGCGGAGCGGAGAAGCTCGCCGCCCGCAAGACGCTGCGCATGACCTGCCGCATAACCCGGGAGGGCGACCAGGAGACCGCGGAGCTGATCCGCGAGTGGAAACGCCCGGACAAGTTCCGCGCCAGTTTCACGGTTTCGTTGGCCGGGCGGACGCTGTGCCTGGTGATCGCCTGCGACGGTAAGACCTGGTGGCACATCATGCCGGTGTTCGGCAGCGCCGAACCGCAGGAAGCGCCGGCGGAGATGGTCGAGGTCTACGACGACGAGGCCGACATCGACGACCCGCTCGCCGTCGCCGCGGCGATGGGGCACAAGGTTGAGCTGATCGGCCGCGAAGAGCTGGACGGCAAGCCGGTCTACAAGCTCAAGCTCATGCGGAAGGGGGCGGCCGAAGAGGAGTACGACGAATACTACATCGACGCCGAGTCGTGGCTGCCGGCAAAGGTCGCCGGCGCGCGGCGGGCGATGGGCGCGGTGGTGAGGTTTGAACGGACACTCAGCGATTATCGCCGGGTGGACGGCGTGATGGTCGCCCACGTGCAGAAGACGGTGTCCGAGCCGGACAACAGCGTCCAGGAACTGCGCATCGAGAAGGTCGAAACCAACATCGACGTGTCCGACGAGCGCTTCAGCCTGGCGGCGGCGAAGAAGGCAGCGGAGGCCTCCGCCCCGACGACTGCGCCGGCAGAGTCGGCGAAAGCGGTGACCGACGAACCCGCCGCCCACGCCCTGTACGACCGTATGATCGCGGCCCTGCGCGCCGCCGACACGCTCGCCTTCGATAGCGCGTACACGTTGAAGCTCGGGGCCATGCCGGGGACGACCTGCTGGTACAAGGCATGGCTGGCCAAGCCGAACTACTTCCGCCTCGAGGCGACGCACTCGTCGGGCAAGCTCACGGGCGTGCTCGTCGGCGACGGAAGGAACTTGTGGGTCTACTGGCCGTCGGGGAGGCCGTATTTCAGCGACGGGGCGACCCCGGAGGATCAGGACACGTACGAAGCCACGCGAGACAAGGTCTACATGTCCAAGCCCACGCCGCTGGCCCACCACTCGATCGGCCACGAAGTGGCCCTGCTTGGCAGCGGCATAATCATGAACATCCTCGACCTCAGCACGTTCCACGGCTACACCGACGGCCTCCAACCGCTGCTGGACGGCGTCGCCGGCTGCGGCACCGAGACCTTCGCCGACGAGCCGTGCGACGTGATCAAGCTGAGCTACATGGACGGTCAGCGGGCCTGGCGGCTGTGGATCTCGCAGCGCGACCACCTGCCCCGCAAGCTGAGCGAGAGGGTCCATGTCGCCCACACCATCCAGGTCGAGGAGGTCTGGTCGAACATCCGCCTGAACGAACCGATTCCCGACGAGCAGTTCGTCTGGACGCCGCCGGAAGACTGGCAATTGTGGCAGATCCCGCAGACAGAGCAGGCGTTGGTGCCTGTCGGCGAGCCGGCGCCGGACTTCGAGCTCAAGCTGGCTGAGGGTGGGACGACGAAGCTGTCGGACTATCGCGGGAAGTTCGTCTGGCTCGTGTTCTGGCGCGTGGGCTGCCCACCGTGCCGGCAGGAGACAGTGTTCCTGCAGAAGCTGCACGAGAAACACGCGGGCAAGGAGTTGGTGGTGCTGGGCTTCAACAGCGCCGATCGGCGAGACATCGCCCTCGATCTGCTGCGCAAGCAGAAGGTGACGTTCCCCTGCGTCCTGGATTCGTCCACGGACGCAATGCAGATGTCGATGATGAAGTACCACGCCAGCGCTGTGCCAACCACGTACATCATCGACCGCGAGGGCAAGGTGCTGATGGCCTGGGTGGGCTTCTCCGACGACGACCCGCGGGCCGAGGAGGCGCTGAAAAAGATGGGGCTGGAGTAAGGGGCGCGCTGCAAAGCCGGCCCGCGCGATCCAGGTCAGACGGCGCGGCAGGCCAAGGAGGCATTAGATCGCGTGGCGGACGCGAGGCCGTCAGCAGAGTCCCGTGCATCTTCACGTGTTCTGATGGAGAGTGGACGGGACACGATCGGGCCGGGCGACGCGTGCACGCAGGCAGAAAGAAGGAGGGCGTCGCCGCCTACTCCGCGAAACAGAACGCTCCCTCGTCCTTGCAGAAGACCAGAACGTCCCCCGTTCCTATCGGAACGCACAACCGTCGATAGAGGTACTCATCGGCTACTCCCGGCCGAATAGGTGGCGGAGACGGTCCCAAATGCTCCGTTTGGCGGGAGACCGAGACGTCCGTTCCGCATGCTTCGTGTGATCATTGGGCTTCACGGCGTTATGTCGGGCGTAGTGCCGCTCTCTGCACGACGAGTCACAGGCGCGCCCAAGGCGGATCTGCTCGTCAGTCCATTTTCTTGCCCAACGAACGGTGTCTCGTTTGATCCAGTAGTGGGATCGACAGGGAAAGCTCCAGTTGCCGACGGAGGGATCGAGCGAAACGGTTTCACCGTCAAAGATGAGAGTCCAGTCGGTCGGAGTCAGAGGGGTAACCGCCTCGCGGCCGCATCCGCAGCAGCACCTGTGTACTGCGGTCGCGTATCGGACGGATACATACAAGACGCCCTCGTTCAGTTGATCCGGAATGAAGTCGACGAATTCATGTTTGAGGACGTGGACTCGCCTCACGCCTTCTCCTCATTCGTAATCGTGTTTCCGTCGATCGTATAGGTTGTGTGGTGTTCACGTTCCAGGTCGAGGTAGAACCCCCGGAGCTTCTTCCACTTGATCACTGCAAGCGAGGCGGCCAGCGAGTTGAGTTCGGCGATCTGGATGTTCGTCGAGTATGCATTGTCTCGCCCGCCGCCGAAAGGAATCCGGTATCTCTCGTGTACGTGGCCACGAAGTTCAGGTGTGCTCGTCGTGACACGCACAACGCCCAGGAGCTTCTCGTCGGGCCGTAACACTCCAAGCCCCGCGTCGATGAACGGCGTTCCACGACGTTCGACGTGGTCAATAATCGGTAGCTTCGACTCTGCGTCATCGACACAGAGAAACACGATCGACATATCGTCCAGCAGGTTCACGTTGGAATATCCTAGTCGACAATCGTGCGGTACGATGCCGCTATGAAGCGCGCCGTACTTGCCGGCGAAGTAGGCGACCTTCTTTGGCTTCGCTCTCAGGTCGTGGATGGGCGCGGCCCCAGGGGCTCTGAACGCGCTGTGGGTAAAGAAGCAGTCGTCATCGAAGAGGTGGATTGCTCGCACTGGCGTCTTGGCGACCAGATCGAGGACATATGACCCGGTCCCACCAAGACCGACTATCGCGACGCAGTCGCCCGCCACACGCTCATTGAGGTCGGCGATGCCCGCCCGGCTTGACGCCGTGTCGACGTACCGAAAGACACTGCCGTCCACGTCGCTGTTGAAGACCGGGAACGGCGTTGCTGATGTAGTCGGATCTATGGCGACCGCCGGCGCGGAGAGGATGGCCGCATATGTAGCCATCTTCTCGTAGTGGTCCGCGTATCCGCTTGGCGGCTTACTCGAGAAGGAATGGCTGACCGTGAGGCCATCGCCGATTCTGCGTGTCTGTGATTGATGCCGGATTCTCTCCAGAGGGTGCCCCTGGTGGTCGCACGGATAGTCTCCGGCAAAGTGCACGACATGTGTGCGCGGCCGCGTGGTTCTGTCGCCTTGGAGTGTCAGCTCGGAAACGAGCGTACCATACGCTACGTGGCGGTTTCCACTAACGTAAGGAACTCGGTCAACAACCACGTGGCCCGCCCTGATTGAGACGTCGTAACCCTCGTCGCGGAGTCGTTTGAGATCGGGATTACGACTTATCAGTTGCTGTGACATTGAAGACCATCCCATTCCTGATGTGAACCGACTGGCCTTCGATCAGAGTCCCCTCGGGATTGCAGGGCGGGCCATTTCGGTAGGTCGCGGTGAAGAGCCAGTTGGCGCCCTCCGGTACCGGGTCGAACGCCAGCGTGAGTAGTTCCCTGAACGTCAATGTCCTCTGTTCGACCGTTTTCCTGCGGCCGTTGACGATGATCGTGAGCACCCGTTCGGTGTAGAAACGCTCCAGACCCCGTCGGTCGAGCGAGACTTCCTGACCAGGCTGGAGCAGCAGATCTTCCTGATTGCGCCGCTCCAACCAAACGCGACCGTGGTGACCTACGCCCGCGATGTGTCTCAGCGTCGACTCGGCGATTGAGTCGGCGCCCCACGGCTGACGCTGGCCGTTGAGTTCGAAGTTGAACAGGCGGTCGGCGCAGAATGTCAGAAAACGCTCGCGCCCCGGTTCCTGAAGGTCCACCGTCTCCTCGAGGTCAATGTCCTCAAGCTGTCGTCCTTCGCCGAAATGAAGCACAACGTGCTCCTCCACCGGCGTTCGCCCGGCAAGCTCCAGTAGTTGGCGACCCGTTAGCACGGGGTCGGCAGACTGGTACGTCTGACCGTCCATCGTGAGCGTGTATGCCATTCTCGGACCTCACTTTCTCACTTTCGTGATACAAATGTTGACGAATCCGTATATAATGAGTGCCAGAGGAAGGGCCCACGCTGGGCCCTAGAGACGCAATCGTCATAGTTCTTTATACGTCATCGTCAATGAGGTGTCAAGGATGTCCGAGAATTTCGCGGATCGGCTGCGCAAGATCCGGCTGGAAAGGGGATTGAGCCAAACCGACCTCGCCAAGCGGGCGAGGTTTCAGCCCTCCGCGATCTCCCACTTCGAAACACGGACCCGCTCGCCTTCGTTCGACAACCTTCGGCGACTCGCGGACGCCCTCGGAGTATCGATCGATTACCTGCTCGGACGCCAGTCAGAATCCACTGCGGCTGGGCCAGTGGCCGACCGCCTACACCGCAACTTCGAGAAGATGAGTTCTTCCGACCAGGAGTTCATTGCAGCGATGGCCGAAGAACTCGCGAAGAAGAATGCAGCTGCGGACAAGGACAGGGGAGCGTAGCGCGTGGGGAATTCGATCCACTATGAGCAAGGTGAGGCGCAGGCACGCTGTGTGCTGGAGGCAAACGGCCTGACCACACTGCCTGTATGCCCATTCGCGCTCGCAGAGAAGCACGATATCGTGGTGAGGACACGCAAGAGCGGGGAGCCGGGGGTAACGGGCTTCCTCATGCGCATAGGCCAGGAGTTCGGCGTCTACTACGCCTCGCACATCGATAACGACGGGTTTATTCGATTCACGGTCGCACACGAGCTGGGTCACTACTTCATACCCGGTCACCCGCAAGCGCTCTTCCCTAATGGCGACGGCATCCACGCGAGCCGGGCCTGGAATCCGACGGGAGATCGATATGAGAAGGAAGCTGACGGGTTCGCTTCCGGTTTGCTCATGCCTCGAGAGCTGTTTGTCGCGGAGATGCGTGAGCTTCAGAGCGGTTTCGCGGCAATCGAATCGCTGGCATCGACATGTCGTACATCGATTACCTCGACGGCGATTCGCTACGCCCGATTTGCCGATGATCCGGTCGCGGTCGTCGTGAGCACGGGGGCCCTCATAGACTACTGTTTCATGTCGGATGCGATACGGCGAATGGAGGGCGTGACGTGGATCGGCAAGGGCGAGAGCCTCCCGCCGCGATGCGAAACCAGGAAATTCAATTCGACGTCATCGAATGTCTCCAGCGGGAGGAAAGCGTATGGATGGGCCTCGATGGACGATTGGTTCGAGGGTGCCCCACAGGTCGAGATGAAGGAGGACGTCGTCGGTCTCGGTTCGTACGGCAAGACTCTCACCGTGCTATTCACGGACCAGGCAATTGACGATGACGAGATAGACTGAGATGCCGGTTTGGTTTGCGTAGCAGAAGAGGGCAACGAGCCCACGGCCCGAGCGCCCGAAAGCGCAAGAAGCGACCCGCTGCCGCGTCGCCGCGACAGCGGGTCGGTGTCTCGTGTGCGGACGGTGCGTCCCCGGGCCGCGATGCGCTTAGCGTCGCCGCAGCAGCGTCAGCGCAGCGCCGCACAGGACCATCAGGCCGCTGGTCGGCTCGGGAATGAACATGAGCCCGCGCGGCTCGGAGAGAACGCCGCCGCCGGGAATGAACACGTCGATGAACTCGCCGGTCGTGGCGTCGTAGCGCTCGACCGAGCGCTGCGTAATGTCCGTGGTCCACGTGCAGGCGTAGAGCTTGCCGTCCGGGCCGAACTCGATGTGGGACAGCGGGGCCTCGGTCGTCAGGAACGTATCCAGGTGCTCACCGGTGGCCCAGTCGTAACGCTCGATCTTCTTCGTGGTGTAGTCCGAGATGTACAGCATCCCGTCCGGGCCGAAGTCCAGCGACATCGGGTAGTCCATCTCCGTGATGGGCGCGAAGTCACGCACGAGCGTGCGCGTCTCGGGATCCCACACCTGGACTTTGTTGCCGCTGCTGACGCTGGTGGTCACGTAGATCATCCCGTCCGGGCCGAAACGGAAGTCATGCGGATACCGCATCGTCGGGTTGCCGAAGTCGTGGACGAAGCTGCCCGTGTCTGCGTTGAAGACGCTGATGCGGCGGGTGTCGTTCGCGGCCGCGTACAGCTTGTCGTCGTGGAAGATGATCGTGACGATCTCTTCCATGTTGCTGTGCTCCGCGAAGTTGCCGAGATACTCGCCGGTCGGCCAGTCGAAACGCGTCACGCGCGAGGAGCCGAAGTTGCCGACGTAGATGTCGCCGTCGGGCCCCTGGGTGACGTCGACCGGGCTACTGAGGCCGGTGCCGGTCGCGAAGGTGCCCAGGAAGTCACCCGTTTCGAGGTCGTAGCGCAAGATGCTGTTGTTGGCCCGGCTGGTGACGAGCACCTCGGTTGGTGACGCCAGCGCCACACCGGCCCCGATGGCCAGCACGGCCAGGATACCCACTGCAATTCTGCCTCCGGTTCGCATACTCCTGCTCCTTCCGTCCCCCGTGTCTCCTGGCCGACCTTACTAGATCGAACCCGTCCGGCCGCGATACCCAACCGCGACCACTCGCAAGCGCATTCCGTCGCCGGCGCGGCGACGAGTCACTGATCTGCGTTCGCAACGGTGACCGGCATTGCCCGGCTGCGTCGCTGGCCGCGTCGCGAACGCCAGCAGCGCTCGTCCCGCGATCTCAGGCCGCCGGTTCGGCGGGCATTCCTCTCGTATGACGTTGAACATTGCCCACTTCCGCTCCGCGTTCGCGCCACTGCCGAACGCCCAATCCGATGCCGATGGTCTTACTCTAACGCCGCCTGAGACGTTCGTCAAGAAGATACGTTAGATTTCTCGTTAGAAATCTAGATGCGACTTGTTCCGGATCGTGAAATCGAATATCATCCGGTGCATCGGCGGTGTTGGGAGAGATCCATGGCGACCACAAGCTCAAAGGCCCCGGCTTTCGAAGTCGCCGCCAATCAGATCCTGTTCGAGCTGCGACAGGCGTTCGTGGTGCTCATGGACCAGGCCGGCCTGGCGGGCATCAAGCCACTGCCTCTTGCGCGCAAACTTGGTATTGATAAGAGCTTAGCTTGGAAGATCCACCGAGTGGTCTACCCCCAGACATCGATGGACGTGGTTCGTCATCTTCCCGGGTCGGCGAGCATTCGGCGGTTTGTCGACGCCGTCCGCGCGAAACGCGCCAGCGATTTCGACCAGGCCCAGATCGAGCGGGCGATCTCCGGGCTGGAGCAGATCATTCGGACCCATTGTGGCGATCGGGCCACGTTCCAGATGATGATGAACAGTGTCGCCGACGAGCCGTCGGAGGAAGTCGCCGAGCAGCATCGGCAGGAACTGGTGCGGGGGGCGAGCTATGTTTGGGGGGCACATGCGCGGGTCACGATGCGGGCGGACTTTGTCGCGCCGTCGGCGACGCCGGGCATGGTGGACATCGCGTCCGTACGTGGCCTGGTGGATCTCGTGCGTTATCGGCCGAAGGTTCCGTGGGTGCTGTCGCACATGGGAGCGGTGGATAACGACATGCGCCGCCGATCGGAGCCGTCGCGGCAGGCGATCGACCCTTCGCAGCGGTGCGAGGAGGCGGCTCCGCTGCTGACGGAGTTCTGCTCGAAACCGCCGCCGGTGACGCGCCGTGTCCCGAGCACGCCGGGTTTGCTTCAGGACGAGCTGGTCGAGGAGCGGATGGGGACGACCGGGCTGGTCACGTGCATGACTGGGGAGCGCGTGCTGGCGGTTACGTCGCGATACCGCGATGAGCACAACGACAACACGCGGCACCGGGCGATTCTGCGGACGCCGAGCGACCTGCTGCTCTTCGACTTGTACGTACACCGTGATCTGAAGAGCGCGATGAACCCGCAGTTCGTGCTCTACAGCAGCCTGGAAACCGGGCCGATGGTGCCGGCTACGGCTTTCGAGCGCTACCACCTGCCGGCGGCGGAGACGGTGAAGAGCCTCGGTGCGTTTCCGCCGATGACCGCGACGCCGGATGTGCCGCGCTATGCCGACATGACGGCGTACGTGTTTGAGCGCTGCGGCTGGCAGGCCGCGGACTTCGCCGGCTTCCGGTTGCAGATGACGTATCCCCCGCTTCCGGCGGTGGCGGTGCTGCAATGGCCGCTGGCGGAGCGGCCCGACCTGTCCGGATCATCAGCAGGGTCTGAGGGGCCTGATTCACCGCCGCCGGGATTCGTTCCCCGCTGATCGGCGACGTCTCCCGCTTGGGTGCGCTGCCCTCTGTGACTACGGTACGTCCCCCTTGATCGTCTCGAAGTAGACTCGCTCGAAGGGCTGCGCCTCGGCGGGGGCCACGAACGCGTAGCGATGGCGGACGCTCGAGTCTCGACTGGGGATGTAGTCGAACGTGTACCGTACGTCCGACTTCAGCTTGCCGACGAGATAGAACTCGGGGTTCAGGGCCTGACGCTCCTTGATGAGGTTGCTCCAGCCTTCCTTGCGCAGCTCGATCTTCTGGCCGGAGTCGTCGCGGAGGACGAAATGCTCGGCGATCCACTCGGGCCAGGTCTGCCGCGAGACGGTGCCGTCGGCCAGCGTCACCGACGTGAGCTTGTCCTGCATGGTCATCGCCATGGCGACCACGACGTGCAGCTCGATGTCGCCGCTCTCCGGGTTCCCCATGGCCAGGCCGATCGCGAAGCCCGGGTCGCTTTTCGTTTGGCTGTACACATACCAGGCCCCCAGCCCGCACGCCGCCACAATGACCAGACCGATGATTGCCCTCGGTTTCATGATTTCCCTCTCACCGACGTGCCCCACATGACGTGGCTCGACCCCACTGCCGAGCCATGCACGGCCAGTATAACGCAAGTCGCCCTCGGTAGTGCGTGTTCCTCGGACGCTCATCGAACCGGCGCCTCGGGTGCTCAGATCTCCCAGCCGCACTGGGGACAGCGCGGCTCGGTCAGGCGGGCCAGCGTGTGCCGGCAACGCGGACAGCGAAGGCGTCCGCTGCCGTAGACGCCGTCCGTCAGTGTCAGCCAGTGATAGACAAGCAGGGTCACGAGAAACGGCGGGATCGTCATTACGATCAGCGCAAGCTCGATGCGGCCGAGGGCTCCCATCAAGTAATACGGCAGCCGCGTCTGCCGGATGACCAGCCAGTAGGCGACGAGCGCGACGGCGAAGACCGGCAACGTGGCGATGAGGCGCAGCGGCCAGGCGATTCTCCGGCGGCTCTGCTGAACCCAGCCGCAGGCGGTGCATTGGCTGCGCCGCCTTCGCCGTCGCAAGGCCCCGCCGCAGGATGGACACTGCTCCGCAGGCTTCATCGCGTCGCCCTCTCTGGAACACCGCACCGCCGGCGGCGAGCGTTGCACGGTCAAATCACCCAGCCACACTCTGGACAGCGCGGTTCGGTCAAGTGCATCAGCAGATGGCCGCAGCGCGGGCAGTGCAGCCGCCCGTCACCATGGGTTTCATCAAAGAACGTCAGCCAGTGATATACGAGGACTCCCAGCAGCAGCGGCAGGATCGCCATCGCCGCGAAGAAGGGCTCGGCGCGCATGCCGAAGAACCACGCCGGATCGGGCCACGGGATACACTCGAACGCGCAATACACCGCCCGGTAGCCGCCGATGAAGACGAGCAAGGCCGCGATGCAGCGCAGCGGCCACGGTGCCCGTCGCCGAATCCTCAGCACGCGGCCGCAGGAACGGCAGCGGTTGTGTCGCCACCGCCGTTGCAGCACGCCAGCACAATCCGGGCACTGTTCCGGCGAGAACATCAGGCAGCCTCCTTGAGCGGACCGCTCGGTTGTCGGGGCGGTCGCGGTCGGTCGGCGCAGTGGTACGTCTCGCGCGACGATTGGTCAAGCGCGCTTCCGGACGACGGGCCCGCCCGTAGCATCGGCCCCCCGTGGCCGACGTCAAATGCCAGGAGGGCCTCAGGCACAGCGATCAGACGTCCGGTGCAGAGCCCGGACGCTACGCACATGGCTGCTCGCGGGTCGAGCTTCGCGGCGTCGGCGGAGATTCACCGCTCATCGCCGGGGTCGTTTTCGATGATCCAGCGGTTGCGCTCGGTAACGCGCTGTCGAAGGAGTTTCGGGTCCGCCCCCGTGACGATGAACTGCCCCATCAGGTTCTTCGCCGGTCTCGACGTACCGCTGTCGTCTGCGTAGCGCACAAGCAGCCCATCGATGCGACATAGGAGGTCGGCGGCCAATTCGTTTTCCGGACTGAAGACCTCGTCAGTCACATGCTTCATATGCAGTTGGAGCATCGCGTTGAGTGCGCGGGCCCAACGCCAGCGCATCTGTTCGTCCCGTGGAACTAGGTCCAGTGCGGTGAGCAATTGCTGATCTGGCCGCCGCACGGGCGGGCGCCCCACCGTGCTCCACAGGGCATCCATGGCAGCCGCGTGGCATGCAACATCCCGGGAACGCACCAAGCAAGCCATACCTCTCCATCTCGCGGTATCGTTGACTCCACGAGTCCAGCGCACCGCTAGACTGTGATCAGGCTCTCGCCACTCTGCAGCGGTGCTGTCCAGCACCTCGCCGTATGGCGGTCCGAGCGCTGCCGCCGTCGAGGCGGCTGTCTCTTGGAACTGCTCCGGCGGTGCGGGCCGCAGCAGGTCCGTCACGAAGTCGCGCATGACCGGGGCATCCACATCCGCCAGTAGCTCCAGCATCGCCCGGCGGGTTTCGACCGAGCTCGTTGAGACCCAGTCGCCCTTCGCCAGGCGCTCCGCCGCGGCGCGCAGCTCTTCCAGCCCGCCGTACGACGGACCGGCGGTGCAGTCCTGCAGCAGCCGCAGACGCTGCTCATCCGTCAGCGCCGGCCATGATTCCTCCAGTGGTGCCGTGGTCAGCACGATCCCGCGCAAGGCCAGCCAGCGGAAGGCTTGCACACGGACATTGAGACTCTGGTCGGACAGCGCGGCCGCCGCCGCCGGGATGGTCATCGTCGGGTTGGGCTTGTCCGTCGGCGGAGCGATGCACTGTGGATCGTCGGCGAAGCCGATCGGGTCGCCGCACACAGCGAGGCGGGCGCGGACCAGGGCGCCGAGCGTTTCGTCGCCGAGGCGCCGATTGTCGCTGGCGAGCGCCGAAACCGCCTCCCGTAGCGCCGGCTGGCGGTATTTCAACAGCCCCTCGGCGGCTTCGAGGGCGATGGCGGCGTTCTGGTGTTGGAGGAGGTTCTTGAGCGGCTCCAGGAACGCCGGCTCGGGCCAGTCGCGGGCCTGGTGCAGGTAGGGGTCGTCGGTCCAGCCGCGCGGATCGCCGGGATACGTCGAGCCGTTCTCGTCCGTCAGGCGTATGGCAACCTCGGCCGCCAGACGTTCGAGCGGCGGCTGCTCGGCGGGCGCCGTGGTCGTCGCGGGCGTGTTCGCCGGCGCCGACGTCGTCCCCGACGGCTGTGCGCCACACGTCAGAGCGAGCGCGACAGCGGCGATCCACACCGCCGCAAACCGGCTGCCTTGTTGTTCGTTGATGTTTCGCTTGTTGCTCATCGTCATGCCTCCCGTCACGCGGCGGTCGCCGCAGAATGGCCGCGCACCCTTGGTGAGCCGTACTCCCCCTATTGTACGCACGTGGTCGTTCGCGGTTGCTCTTGCGGTCTCGGTTGGGTGGGGACTGTCGGGGGGGGCTACCGCGGGTCAGGTGTTGAAGTGCCGGGCGGGGTGGCCCGATAGGCTTCCCGCGCCTGCGTGATCGCCAGGGCGCACCACTTCGCGGCGGTGGCGCCGCCGAGCCGCTGGCCGTTGTACGTGGCCAGCACGATGCCGTCCGCTGATTCGAGCGACAACCGCCCCGAGAGCCAGCGCCAGCGGGCGCAGTGCAGCCGGGTCCACGGGGTCAGGTTGTCCGCGCCGGCCTCCTCCTGAAGCCGAACACCGCGATGGTTCAGGATGAGCCACGCCCGCTCGGCGTGCCGGCTGCCGCGCACCAGCGACCACAGCACGGCCCCTACAAGCAACGCCAGGAAGTACTCATCGCCCGCCTTCATGCCATGGTCTAGCCAGACCCAGCCCAGCAGAGCGATGAGCAGAAGGCCGAGCCAGACTTGCCGGAAATCCCCTTTCGCAGGCTGCAGCTCGATGACGCGGCACAGCGGATCGTACTCCAGCCCGCACTCCGGACACGTGTGAACACTCGGCAGTCCGGCGAGGCTGTACCCGCACCGGCGACAACGCGCATCGGCCGCCAGCGGTTCGATGTCGTTAGGTGGGTTGCCGTGCGGGGTCATGTTTGCGCTCGTGCGGGCTGGTGGTGGCTGGGGTTGCTCGGTGCAGAGGGGCAAAGGAGCAAAGGAACAAAGGGGCAAAGGGGCAGAGGCCTGCGGTCTGGCGGTGGCGGGGACTGCTTCCCGCCGATTGCGACTCGGTTGGGGACGCCGAGGGTCATACGCTCCTACTGCCCCATCTCGCGGCGAAGGTCCTCCAGGTCCACAGACGGCATGAGGCACTTGACCTTGTCTGTATTAAGCACCTCTAGGAACATGTCGATCAGGGCCAGATGGTCAGTCGGCTCGCTGATCTCGTCGATCACGCCGTACAGTATCACGGCCAGCTCGTCGTGGCCGACGTCTTCGCCCAGGCCGAAGCGCGTGAAGGCCCGCGCCTTTCCAACCGACAAATGGATGACCCGTCCGGCGTCCATCTCGCACGCGTCGAACACGCCCTGCGCTTGTTCGAGAAACTCGCCTTGCGTAAAGTACGCGGCGCCCCGAGATTGCCCGGCGTGAGACGCCGACGTCCGCTTCCCGCGCCGCCGACGCAGGCGGTATTCTAGCGCTGAGACCTCATAGATATCGTGCTGCTCGCAGAACGACTGCGGCAGCACGACGGTCCGGGGCAGTGTCCACAACGCCTCGACGACCGACTCTGGCGTTCGCTTGCCGGCGAAGAAATACAGCCGAGCAGACCACGTCCCCACGAATAGCAGGTCGGCCCCCCAATGCATCCAGAACGTCCTTCCGGAACTGAGGCTCCTGTCCTTCCCGCGCAGGACGGGAGGGTAGAACTCGTGGACGTCGACGACTCCGAGCACTCCTGTGAGCGGGTGAAGGAAGTCGTGTGGGCGATGAAATGCACGGACGCCTTGCTCCGCCAGGCGATCGATGACGCCCTGGTTCGAGCACTCGCCGCAGGCCTCGTGGAATCGCCGAACGGGTCGCTCGACGTCGTCGTCCGGCCGCGTCGGCTGGCGATCGTCCTGCTCCTGATCTGACCCGCCTTCCGGCTCCCCAGTCCCCATCATCTCGCACCTCGTTTGCGTGACGCTGATCGCCCGCTCCCTCCACGCGCTACCCGGGATCATCATACAGCCTTTGGGTCCCGAAGTCGCCGCGTCCGCCGGCGATTGGGTGTGTCGGGTCGTTACGACTTCTGCTGCGGCGGGGGGACAAGGGCGATGGTTAGCGAATGCGCTCCAGGTCCACAAGTGGCATGCGACATTGGACGTTGTCCGTATCAAGCACCTCCAGGAGCTTGTCGATCAGGACCAGATGGTCGGGCAGGTCGCCGACCCGACCGTACAGGATCACGGTCAGCGTCTCATGACCGATTTCCTCGCCCAGGCCGAAGCGCGTGAAGGCCCGCGCCTTTCCAACCGACAAATGGATGACGCGTCCGGCGTCCATCTCGCACGCGTCGAACACACCCTGCGCTCGTTCGAGAAACTCGGCTTGCGTGAAGTAGGCGGCGCTCCGAGATGACCGGGCACCTGACGCTGATGCCTGTGTCTCGACCCGGCGATGGGCGCGAAACTGGAGTTCGGAGACCTCATGGATATCGTGCTGCTCGCAGAATGACGGCGGCAGGGTGAACGTCCGGGGCAACGTCCACAGCGTCTGAACCACCGACTCCGGCGTCCGCGTGCCGGCAACGAAATACAGTCGCGGAGACCACGTTCCCACGAACAGCAGATCCGCGCCCCAGTGCATACAGAACGTTCTACCGGAGCTGGGCTGCTTGTTCGGTCCTCGCGGGATGGGTGGATAAAACTCATGGACGTCCACCAACCCACGTTCTCCAGTGAGCTGGAACAACGTGTCGTCTTCGAAGTCACGATGAACGCCGAGGATTCCCAGTTCTCCCAGTCGCCGAACGAGCTCTTCGTTTGTAGTCATTGTGGAGACTCCGAGGGTGGGCCGAGTGGTTCGTCCGCTATGACCGATGGACCCGAGCGCACCGGCGACCGCGACGGCCACTGCTCGTTCTGCTCGTGATCTGACCCGCCTTGCGGCTCCCCAGTCCCCATCATCTCGCACCTCGTTTGCGTGACGCTGACCGCCCGCTCCCTCCGCACGCTACCCGGGACCATCATACAGCTTCTGGGGCCCGAAGTCGCCGCGTCCGCCGGCGATTGGGTGTGTCGGGTCGTTGCGACTTCCGCTGCGGCAGGGGGACAAGGGCGATCGTCAGCGATTGCGCCTGGTCGCCGGGGCGGTCCTGGTATCGCCGAAAGAGGGCGTCGATTTGGCGCAGGAGGTCATTGAGCTGGCGCTGGCCCGCGCGGTCGAGGTTCGCGACGAGTCGGCGGACGGAGAGCGTGTCGGGGGATGGCGGGCTGTCGTCGCCGACGGCGTGCAGGGCGGCGTTGTAGTCGCGGGCGGTGGCGCGAAGCAGCGTCGCGCACGACTTCGCCACCGCGTCCAGGTAACGCGGCGAGCGTTGGCTCCGGTCGAGCAGCAGTCGCGGGGCCGGCAGGCCGTACACGGTTTCGTGTCGGCGTTTGTGCTGACGCTTGCCGTGCTGCACGAGCAGACCGTGCCGTTCGAGGACGCGGATGTGGTAGTAGAGCGCCTCCGCCGGGCGGCCGAGGGCGGCGGCCAACTCGCGAACCGAAGCGGAACCTTCGCCGGCGAGGACGTCAACGATCCGCGTCCGCACCGGTGAAGCCAGCGCCGCCACCTGGGCGGGCCGCCGCAGTACCAACGGCTTGTTCCTCGCAGCCATGGACGACAGCATACCGCCTTTGCTAAAATAAATCAAGAAATTTCAATAATTGACCGCCCGTTTCTGACGCACTTCGTGGCGGCGGGCCGTCTGGACGGGTGTGGGCAGGCCGGCGTTCCGGAGCGCCCGATTGGCACGAGTGGTCGGCGAGGGCAGCACGGCACACTTCGACACAGGAGGATCGTGACATGCGGCATGTGGGCGTGATTGGTGGGCGGGTCGTGTTCGTGGCGGTCGTGCTGGCGGCGTTGGCCGGGCCGACGGGGGTGCTGGGGCAGAGCCTGATCGAGCGGGCCGATGCCCTGTTTCGCGAGGGGCAGTTTGCCAAGGCCGAGCCACTGTACGCCGAGGCGCTGGCTGCGGACGCGACTGACTATGCGGCGGTTGTGCGCCTGGGCGAGATCGCCCTCATGGGCAATCGGCTCGACGTGGCCGCGGAGCACCTGCGGAGGGCGGTGGCGCTGCGCCCGGACGAGGCGAAACCGAAGTCGTTGCTCGCCGAGGTGTTCTATCGCCAGGACCGTTTTGACCAGGCTGCGGCGCTCAGCCGGGACGTCGGGCCGGAAGGCGTGGCCGACAAGCTGGCGGGGTTCAAGGGGCTGGTGCCGAACGAACTCGTCGGCGACGCAGCCGAGACGAGCATTCCATTTGTGCAGACCGACCCGCTGCCGCTGATCCAGGTGTCGATCAACGGCGGTGAGCCGGTGCACCTGCTGATCGACACGGGAGCGGCGGAGCTGTACCTCGATCCGGAGTTCGCCGAGAGCGCCGGCGCCATCGTGTCGGGTTCGACCACGGGCATCTACGCCGGCGGGAGAAGTGCGAAGACTGGCCAGGGTCGGATCGCGTCGCTGCGGCTGGGCGACTTCGAGTTGCGCAGTGTTCCTGTGCTGTTGCTGCCGACGCGGCGAATGCCGTTCGCGCCGCCGGGCGTGCGGATCGAGGGCGTGCTCGGGACCGCTGTCCTCTACCATTTCTTTGCGACGCTGGACTATCCGCAGGGGCGGCTGGTGTTGCGGCGGAAGACGGACGAGGCCCGGGCCGCGCTGGCCCGGCTCGCCGACGCACCCGGCACGCACGTCGTTCCGTTCTGGATGGCGGGCAGCCACTTCATGGTGGCCTGGGGACAAGTCAACAATGCCCCGCCATGTCTACTGTTCGCGGACACAGGGCTCGCTGGCGGCGGCCTGACGTGCCAGGAATCTGTGGTGAAAGCGGCCGGCATCGACCTGAGCAACGTGCCCGAGCGGGAGGGCATCGGCGGCGGCGGACCGGTGAAGATCAAGGCGTTCACCGTGGCCCGCGTCGCGTTGGGCGACGCGGTACGCACGAACATCCAGGCCTTTGCCGGCGGCATGCCGCCCGACGCGGAGTATCGCCACGGCTTCCGTATCGGCGGCGTCATCTCGCACGGCTTCTTTCGCCCGTACGCGCTGACGTTCGATTTCGAGAAGATGCGGTTCCTGCTGACCGAGGGTAAGGGCGAAAGGAAGGAAGTCGCGCCGCCGGGTCGTGCGTCGCAGCCATCGCAGTAGGTTGACTGTGGAGGTGACGAGCTTACGGCGGCGCGTTGTCTCGCCGCCGCTGGCCGAGCGGCCGGCCGCGGACTACGGTCTTGGTGGTGGGATCACGGCCGAAGCGACGAGAGCAAGATGTCCGATAGCCCCGGCGAACCCGGTGCGAGCGCAACGGCCGCCAACGCTGTCCTCATGCGGCATGCCATCGTCCTGTGCGTGGCGGCCGTCGTCGCCGGCCGGGTGGGCTTTGTCCACGCCGATGACTCGTACGGCATCGAACAACCGGTCATATGGCTGCTCGCGGCGTTGGCTGCGGCCAGCGCCGTAGCGATGCGGCGGATCGTCGCCGCAGCGGTGGGTGGGGCGGTGGTGGGTGGCGTCGGCGCCGCCGGCATTGTGGCGCGATTGGTGGTGTACTCGGAGGATTGGCTCGTCACGCAGGGCGCAATCGTTGCGCTGTCGCTGATCGCCTGCGTGGCTGCGGCTTGCGTGGCGTTCTGGTCCGCGCAGCGGTGCGACGGTGCCTCACCCGGCCGCTGCCGGCGTTGCGGCGGCCGACTCGCCGACGACGCCGGCGAGGATTGCCCATCGTGCAGCGCGCCGGCCGACGAGGCAGTGAAGCCGGTCCGGGCGTCGCCGCTCTGGGTCGTCTCGGTGGGCGTGCTGGTGGCCATTGTGCAGTTTGGGCCGGCGTTCATGTGCACTTGTGGGTTCTTCGACCGCGCGGCGTTCATCCTCACCGTACCCCTGTTCGTTCTGGCGTGGTGGCCGTTTCTGCTGGCGCGAGAGGGGCGCTTCCTGCCGCGGGTCGTGGCCATCGTGGCGGTCGTCGCGGCGACGATGCTCCTCTTCAAGAACATCTGCGACGTGCTCTGGCTGGGACACAATCCGGTCTTCTGAGGCGCGTGGGCGTGACCCGACCATCCCGTACACGGCGAGTGCTGAAGTGGGTGGGGCTGGTGGCGTCGCTGCTGCTCGTGGCGGCGTGCATACTCCTCAGCGGCGGGCGGGGCTTCGGCTTCACGCTCGCCGGGCGGGCGACGGCGGTGGAGGTTGCCATCTATCGAGTGGCGGCGCACATCACAGTCGCTCACCTCAGCGAGGCACGTACGCCGGTCGTCGAAGCCACGGCGCTGTACTGGGTGGATTCGGGCGACCGCGACTATCAATGGTCGGGGATACGCGCGTACGCCACGCACGGCGTGTCGTGCAGCCCGGCACGTCTGTCGTTGTACTGGGTGTTGCTCGTCGTGACCGGGCTGACCGCCATACTCTGGTACCGCGACCGCCGCCGCCCAGCCGGCCGCTGCCCGCGCTGCGGCTACGACCTCACCGGCAACGTCAGCGGTCGTTGTCCGGAATGCGGCGAACCCGCGCCTCAGTCTTCGTAGACGCGCCACAGCTTCAGCGTACTACACGGCTGTGGCGGCGCCTGTCCGAGCCCCAAGCGGCAGCGCGGGGTCGTCTGCGCAAGACGGCTACGCTTCGGGACAGCCAGCTCCCTGCCGGTCGTGGCTCGGACAGATGGCGTGTGCGAGGCGTTTTCGGTGATCGACGTCGGCCACAGGGGGCCGACGCTACAGGTTGGCGCGCCCCCGCAGGCGTGAGGACGCCGCCTCCGGCTCAAGGCTTGGGGCTGACGGCTGATGGCTGCCGGCTCGCCGAACACGCCCGGTACTGCGCCGGCCGCTACGGCGTCGGATTCGACGCTGGCTTGGCGACGGCGCGGGCCTGGATGCGGTTGAGCTTCAGGTCCGTCACTTCCAGCCACGCGTCGAACGGCTTCTCGGTCAGCAACTCGGCCAGCGTCTGGGCGGCGATCGTTGCCTTGATGCGGAACCGCCCGGTCTCCGACGAGAAGTCGCCATCGACCGACTTGATGCCCTCGACTTCCGCCAGCGCCCGCTTGACCGCCAGGAACGACTTGAAGTCCAGCGGTTTCACGTCGAGCTCGATGTCGCCGCCGGCGGAGATGATCGTCGACCACTGCGTCATCACGCTTTCGTACAACCGCACGGCCAGGGCCGCGCGGCCGGCGGCGTTTTCGGCCGCCGGGAAGGTCGCCTGTACGAGCGCCTCGCGGGCGGCCTGCGGGCTGAACTCGTGTCGCGAGCGCACGCCCCGGCGGGTGACCGGCACCGATTCGCTGGCCAGCAAGCGGCCGGTGTCGGTGTAGTAGATGCGGGCCTGCACGTCGCAGTTGTAGAACGCGGCGGGCACGCCGTAGATGTTCTCCAGACCGGCGCGGTCGGCGTTGGCCGCACCGCGGATGAGGATGTGCGCGCCGGCTTCCTTGGCGATCTGCTGGAGCCGGGTGAGCCCCTTGTCGTCGCGCACGTCGGCCATCTCGGGGATGTGCAGGTCGCCGAGCGCCTTGCGCGTCACCAGGTCGAAGCCGGCCTTGACGAACAGCTCCTCGATGCGGCTCTCGACGATCGGGTCCTTCTGTAACCTCCCGTCGATGCGCTCGTCGATCCAGACCATGATCTTCGGGTGGCCGATCTGGTCGAGGACGTTCTGCACCTCGCCCCAGGCCTGGGCCACGGCGTCAGGCCGCACGGTCGCCTCGATCTTCATCACGACCGTTCCGCCCGCGCCCGGCTCTTCGCTGAGGATGCGGTATTCCGTGACGATGCCGGACGCTCGGCTGTAGATCGTGTCGCGGACGAGCATGTAGTCCTGCGTCTGCGAGTAGCCGGCGATCTCGACGCCGGCGCCCTGTTCGAGCGCCTTGCGGAGCGCCTGCTTCAGGGCGTCGTCGTGGTTGTACCCCTCGGCGGTGACCACCACGGTGCGCAGGGCAGGTGGTGGTGGCGGCGGAGGCGGCGGCGGTTCCTGGGCGACGACCGGCAGCAGCACGGCCGCGACGGCCACAATCGCCACCAACGAGCGCAGGCAGAACAGAGGCGAAGACGCGATCATCATGTTGCTCATGGGTTTTCCCTGGTCGCGGGTATAGCGGACGCCGGCACGTCGACCTCTACGGTGCGCATGCCCCGGCGGACGATCCACCAGAGCCGACGCAGCGGGAGGGACACGGACACCTCGACGACGTCGCCGTCGAGCGTACGGGCGGGAGCCGTCACGCGGGCCCCGCTGAGGAAGCGCACGACGTCGTCCTTCAGCTCCTCGTGCCGGCCGAGGAACTGCTCGACGGTGACGTTCTGCTGAATGACGAGTTGCTCCACCTGCTGCCGCAGGCGGTCGATGCCGTCGAGCCGGGCCACCGCGGCGGCGTCCGGTGGAGCGGGTTGCTCCTCATCGTCCGGCTGATAGCGGCCGACGGCGGTCAGCGTCTCTTTGGCCCAGGACGGGGCGTCGAGCTCGATGGCCTCGTAGCGGGCTCGCGGAATCGCCTGTCGCGGCGGCACGGCCAGCCCGACGGCCGTGATTTCCTCCTGCGTGGTGAGCAGGGCCATCTCGCGGAAGTCGGCGGCGTGGAAGAGGTCGCCGCGATAGTGCTGTTGATGAACGTCGGTCAGGATGCGGATCAGGGTGATGAGGCTCACCCGGGCGCGAGCCACCGCCACCTGGTCGAGGGCGAACGTCGTCGATACCTCGGCTTGTCGTTCGAGGCCGGCCAGGACGGCGGTGCGCACCGCATCGTCCGAGGCGAGGAACTCGCGGAGCCGCCGGGCGTTCGTGACGGGCAGTTCGCCGGCCTGTTCGAGCAGGGCATAGCGGGCGTCGGCCTCAGCCGCGCGCTGCGCCGCCTCGATACCCTCGGGCGTGACATCTTCCCAGCCTTCGGGCCGGCGAGTGCGCGTCGCCGCCGGCATGGTGGCCGTGCCCGAACCCCACAGAATGGGCCAACGGGCCGCGGCCCGGCGGATATCGCCGGGCCCGATCGCCGGCGAGCCTGTGTCCACGTCCTGGGCGAGCCACTTGTCGAGCTCGGCCCGCAGTGCCTCGGGATCGAGGCGGATGTCGGCGTCGCACGTGGCATCGCCGTAAACGCGGGCCGGGCCGCTGTCCGGCAAGCTGCGCAGCCACAGCCGCAGGCCGCGATCGCGCGGCAGGTGCCGAGCCGCCCAGGCGCCGACGGTCAGCGAATCGTTGATCGGCAGGGCGTAGACCTGGGCGACGAGATCGGCCCGGGCGTGGGCCAGGGCGAGCCGTTCGAGCAGAGCCCGATCCTGGCGCGACACTTCGTCCGCCGCGAAGGACGTGGCGGCGCACAGACACAGCAGCGCGGCGAGGCAGTGCGGCACATACCGCACCGCCGCGCCGCGGCGCGTCGGCAAGCCACTGTCAGTCAACAGGTAAGACATGACGCAATGGCGCGGAGCTACTCGACGATCATCTCGCCCTGAGGCTCCTCGTGGACCTCGCCTTCCTGTTGCTCCTCGATCACGGTCACTTTGCGGCGTTCGTGCGACTGACAGCCGGCCAGGAACAGCAGGGCGAAGCCGACCGCCAGGACGATACACAGGCCGCTCAGCCAACGGTGCATCTGGACACTCCTGCATCAAACAGAGGAAGCGACCCGCAAGCCGGGTCGCGGTTAACGCGAATACCGCTGCATCTCACCGTTCACGACGCCCCATACGCGGGCACCGGGCAGGGCGATGGTGACGATTGCCTCGCCTTCCTCAAAACGCGTCCCGGTCACGACGGCGTCGACGATCACGGCGTCCACCAGCGAGGCGATCTCGTCGTGCTCGGTGACGAAGTCACGCACGGTCGTCGCACTGTGCAGCTCCAGCCCGCCGATCTGCTCGGCCAGCTTGCGGCGGGCGTCCATCTCGGCGGCCCGGGCGGCGCGGAGCCGGCCCTGCGGCGTGTCCATGGCCTCGTCCGTGCCGTGGCCTTCGATCTCGAGCGGCCGCATCGACCAGCCGGGCATCTGGAGCTCGGCGCTCTGGGCATATCGCTGGATGAAACGCGGGTTGGGAATGCCCATGCCCGTCGCCTCGAATTCCTTCTTCACGATCGTCTTCGTGATGTTCTCGATGTCCGAGCCCCTCACGTCGTCGCCCTTGTAGTGGCGGCTGTGCAGCCTCTTGATCGTGGAGATCACCTGCTCGGTCGGCAGCACCAGCGTGCACTCGGCGATCAGCTCGTCGTTGTGGAGGTAGTAGCCCTTCTCCTCGAAGCCGACCAGCGTGGCGTTGAGCTCCGACGTGATGACGTCGCCTTCCATCACGAAGTCGCGCACCTGCGTGCGGGCCGTGATGCGCAGCCCCTTAATCCGCTCAGCCAGCCGCCGCTTGGCGTCCTCGTACGCCGCCTTCTGCGCGGACAGCCGCGCCTGCGGGCCGATCTTCCGCCACAGATCCGGAATCGGCGGCCGCAGGCCGGCCGGTGCCGGCCCCAGCAGCTCGATCGCCGCCTCCGGCAGATCGGGCGGCAGGTCCGGACGCGGCGCGCCCATCCCAACGACCTTCAGCACTTTCTTCTCGATCCGCCGCGTGATGGACTCGAAGTCCTCCGTCTTGATGCTGCTGCCGTGGTAGTGGCGGCTGTGTGCTTCGCGCAGCGTCTCGACCACCTTGGCGACGGTGACCTCCGCTGCCACCTCGCACGAGCCGTCGTCGTACCAGATGGGGTCGCCGAGGCGGATGCCCTTCACGAACGAGTCCACGTCGCTACGGATCTCGTCCGATTCGGTGACGAAGTCCTGGACGTACGTCCGCGAGTTGATTTGCAGGCCGTATACCATCTCGGCCAGCTTGCGGTACGCGTCCGCCTCCGCCGCCCGCTTGGCCAGCAGCTTCTGCTGCTCGGCGGTGATGTCCTGACCGGCGGCGCTAAACAGGCCCAGCAGGCCCACGACCGCCACGACGGCTGCTTTCATCATGCGCATTGGATAGCCCTTCACCGACCCTGGTTTCAGACGGACCCGGCCCAGCCGGCCAGGCCCTCCGTCCCCGTACCGACATCAGACACGCGGCTCGCGCGGGGGTTAGTCCCCGCCGGCCGGCCGTAGCATACCCAAACGCCTCCGGCCCGCATATGGCCCCGCGGGTGTTTGGGTCTCGCCAGCCGTCCGCTATAGTGCACCGCTCATGGAATGGCCGTCCGGCATGCCCGTCCGACGCGGGCCGGCGGCGGCCGAAGGAGGGCCCATGGCCCCGGCAGGTACGCCGACGCCGGCGACAAACTGGACAAAACGCCTCGACGATCTGGGCCGGACCCGCCCGGACATCGTCCTGATGGCCCCGTACATGGCCTATCTGCTCCTGCTGGGGCTGGTTGGCCTCGTGCCGCCATCCTGGGAGTGGGTCGCCACAATCATCCGGGGCGTCGGGTCGCTGACGGTCGTCTGGGTGCTGCGTAAACACCTGCCCGCCTGGGGCCGACCGCACTGGCTGCTGGCGATTGCCGCCGGCATCTTCGCCGCCTGGCTCTGGTACGTCGGCCAGTACGTATTCAACGACATCGGGCTGGGTGGACGCCTGCCGGTCTTCCCCGGCGAGAAGTCCGTCGAGGACCCGCGCGACGTCCTCGGGGCTCATACGCTGTTTCGCGCAACGGTCGCCCTGCGGATCCTCGTCGCCATCACCGCCGTTCCGATCGTCGAGGAGCTGTTCTGGCGGGCGTTCATGCTGCGGGCGCTCATCAACTGGCAGGAATTCGAGCGCGTGCCGATCGGGCGGTTCACGTGGTTCTCATTCATCGGCACGTCGCTGCTGTCCACGTTGCAGCATCCGGACAACTGGGGCGTGAGCATCTTCTGCTGGCTGCTGTTTAACGGGCTGTTCTACTGGAAACGCAGCATCCTCTTCCTCGTGATCGTTCACGCCGTCACGAACCTGGTGCTGTACATCCACGTCATACACGTCGGCGACTGGCAGTTCTGGTAGATTCTGGCGGATTCTGGCGGCCTACGCTTCGAAGAAGCGCGGCCCGACCCGTAGCGAGACATGCAGCGCCTTGTCGGCGACGGCGCCGATCACCCCGTGACTGATCGCCAGCAGCGGCAGCGACGGCGCCCGCTCCCAGACGAGGGCATACCCGAGGACCATCAGCCCGCCGCCGACCATCAGCAGCGGGTTGGGCGTGTGGGCGAGGGCAAACAGGCCGGCGGTCAGCAGTGTTGCCGTGCGCGCTCCCGCCGCCTGCTTCAACCGGGGATAGATGAACCCGAACATGACGAACTGCTGGGCCAGTCCCCAGACGGGGTAAGCGGCCAGGGCCCGCCAGATATCCTGGTTCTGGCGCAACTGGCCGGTCCGCCATCCATACAGCAGTAGAAACGCAACTCCGACCACCGTGATGAGGAGGACGGGCAGGGCGGCCCGGGAGTGGTCCCGGAGCGGTCCGAAACCGAACGACCGCCGACCGCGCGGCCCGTGCCGGACGATCGCCACGATCATGAACACAACAATGAGCACCCCGCATGCCGCGTCCAGCCAGCGGGAGCGGTCCAGCGGGGCGAGCCAGATGTAGGCCTGGGCGGCGGCGATGGGGATGAGGGCTTCGAGCACGCAGCGCAGCCGGTGCGCGGTCGTGTCGGGGATCGCGGTCGTGGTCAGGTCTTCCATCTGCCAGGCGGCTCCGCCGACACGCGGTCCGGTCGGTGTTTCGGATCATACGGGTCGGTCACCAGCGGCGCACACGGTCGTCGCGCGATTGCGGTCGCAGGCGGCATTCTGCCTGCTGCGCTCCGCGGGTCAAGAGAGTGAGCGCGGCGGGCATTTGCCGGCGGTGGGGACTGGTTCGAGCGAGGTTTTCGTCTATGATTCACCGATTGTCGGCGCCCCGCGCGGGGGGTGCCACGGCCCGAGAGAGCCAGCATCCATCAAGCAGTCGTCCAACACAAGGATATGGGCACGATGAAGAGCAAATACGTGTATTTCTTCGGGGCGGGGCAGGCGGAAGGCAAGGGGACGGACCGCGAGCTGCTCGGCGGCAAGGGCGCCGGACTCGCTGAGATGACGAGCATCGGGTTGCCGGTACCGGCCGGGTTCACCATCGCGGTCTTGGCCTGCGCGTACTACGACGCGCACAACAAGACGTGGCCCGCCGGCATGGACAAGGAAGTGCGGGCGCAACTGGCCCGGTTGGAGAAGACCTGCGGCAAGAAGCTCGGCGACGCGAAGGACCCGCTGCTCGTTTCGGTGCGCAGCGGAGCGGCCCGCTCGATGCCCGGCATGATGGAGACGATTCTCAACCTGGGTCTGAACGACAAGTCGGTGCGCGGCTTGGCCAAGGTGACCGACAACCCGCGCTTCGCGTGGGACGCCTACCGCCGGTTCCTCCAGATGTACTCGACGGTCGTGGTGGGTCTGAGCAAGGAGATCCTCGAGGACAAGCTGCACCACCTGAAGCAGCGCGAAGGCGTGCAGTTCGACCACGAGCTGTCGGCCGAGGCGCTCGAGGCGTTGTGCGACGACTTCAAGGAGTTCTTCGAGGAGCAGACGGGCCACGAATTCCCGCAGGATCCGTGGGAGCAACTCGTCGGGGCGATCAACGCCGTCTTCGGCTCGTGGAACGCCGAGAAGGCGGTCACCTATCGCCGGGTTGAGAAGATCACCGACCTGAAGGGCACGGGCGTCAACGTGCAGCAGATGGTCTTCGGCAACATGGGCGACGACAGCGGGACGGGCGTGTGCTTCACGCGCGACCCGAGCACGGGTGAGAACCTGTTCTACGGCGACATGCTGATCAACGCCCAGGGCGAGGACGTCGTGGCCGGCATTCGCACGCCGATCAAGCTGACCGAGCTCGCCGATCGCATGCCGGCGATCTACGACCAGCTTTGCGCGATGCGGACCATCCTGGAAATCAACTACGGCGAGATGCAGGATCTCGAGTTCACGTTCGAGCGGGGCAAGCTGTACATGCTGCAATGCCGGACGGGCAAGCGCACGCCGGCCGCGGCGTTCCGCATCGCCGTCGAGCAGGCCACGCTGCCGCTCATGACGCGGCAGGAGGCCAAGCGGCTGGTCAAGGCCAGGTATCTGCCGAAGAAGTACGAAGCCGCCGCCTGCAAGCCGGTCATCAGCAAGGACAAGGCCATCGCCCGCATCACGCGGGAGGATATCGAGCGTCTGTTCTACCCGGTGATCGATCCGTCCATCCCGGCCAAGCAACTCAACGCGTGCCGGATCGCCGAAGGCATCAACGCCGTCCCCGGCGCCGCCTGCGGCCGCGTCATCTTCACCGCTCACGAAGCCGAGCAGATGGCCGAGCAGGGTGAGAACGTCATCCTGGTGCGCAAGGAGACGAGCCCCGAGGATGTCGGCGGCATGCAGGCCGCCAAGGGCATCCTGACGCAGACCGGCGGCAAGACGTCGCACGCGGCCGTCGTGGCCCGCGGCTGGGGCAAGTGCTGCATCGTCGGCTGCGGCGAGCTCGAGATCGACTACACGACCAAGCAGATGCGCGTCGGCGGCAAGGTCGTCAAGCAGGGCGACTACGTCACGCTCGACGGCGGCGTGGGCGCCGTGTACGAGGGGCAGCTTCCGTTGCAGAGCCCGAAACCGCCGGCCGAGTACTTCACGATCATGGAGTGGGCCGACGCGCGTCGCCGGCTCGGTGTGCGCACGAACGCCGACACGCCCGAGGATTCCCGCAAGGCGGTCGAGATGGGTGCCGAGGGCATCGGCCTGTGCCGGACCGAGCACATGTTCTTCGCGACGCACGAGCGGCAACTGGCCATCCAGGAGATGATCGTCGCCGAGACGAAGGAGCAGCGCGTCGCCGCGCTCGACAAGCTGCTGCCGTACCAGCGTGAGGACTTCATCGGCATCTTCGAGGCGATGGAAGGGCGGCCGGTGACGGTCCGCCTGCTGGATCCACCGCTGCATGAGTTCACGCCGAAGACGCCGGAGCAAGCCGAGGCGCTGGCGGCGGTCACCGGCCACACAGTCGAGCATATCCTGGCCCGTGCCGAGCAGTTGCACGAAGCCAACCCGATGCTCGGTCACCGCGGCTGCCGGTTGTGCATCACGTATCCCGAGATTCTCGAGATGCAGGTGCGGGCCATCATGGAGGCCGCGGTCGACCTGACACGGCGCAGGCTGCCGGTGCGCCCCGAGATCATGATCCCGCTGACGATCGACGCCAAGGAGCTGGCCATTCTGGTCGAGAGCGTGTGCGAGGTCGCCGACGGCGTGCTGAGCACCGCCGGCGTCGACGTGCCGTACCTGGTGGGCACGATGATCGAGACGCCGCGGGCGGCGATCACCGCCGACGAGGTCGCGGAAGTGGCCGAGTTCTTCAGCTTCGGGACGAACGACCTGACGCAGATGACCATGGGGCTGTCGCGTGATGACGCCGGCCGGTTCCTGCCGGATTATTGCAGCAGCGCGCGGGCCGGCATCTTCGCCGTCGACCCGTTCCAGTCGCTAGACCAGGACGGTGTCGGGCTGCTCGTCGCCTACGCCACCGAGGTCGGCCGCGACGTGCGGCCGAAGCTGAAGGTCGGCATCTGCGGCGAGCATGGCGGCGACCCGCAGAGCGTGCGCTTCTGCCACGGCGTGGGCATGGACTACGTGAGCTGCTCGCCGTACCGCGTGCCGATCGCCCGCCTCGCCGCCGCCCAGGCCGTGATCGAGGAAGAAGCCGAAGACGGTGGCAGGAAGGCCGCCAGGCCCGCGGCGAAGAAGACGGCGAAGAAGACCGTCAAGAAGGGGGCCAAGGCGAGCAAGCCCGCCGTGAAGAAGGCCACCAAAGCGGCGAAGAAGACTGCCAAGCCGGCGGCAAAGAAGGCGGCAAAGAAGACGGTGAAGAAGGCCGCCGCGAAGAAGGCCACCAAACCGGCCGCGAAGAAGACCGCGAAGAAGGCGAGCAGGAAGGCACGCCGCTAGCCGCTGCGGTGTGCCACTGCTCTTGAGCAGTGCTCATCGTTTGCCGCGAGAACGCGCGTTTGTTGGCGACCGACGGCCGACACGCGCTGCGTGCCACTGGTGGCTTGCCCACCAGTGCCGTCGTTCCTGATTGTCGGCGGCGGACGAAGAAGGAAGACAGGAATCGGAATCGCGTTATCGCGCGCGTCCGGCGGTGAACGCTGCGGTGTGCCACTGCTCTTGAGCGGTGTTCCTCGATCGCCGCGACAATGAGCGTCTTCTGGCGATCGACGGCCGACACGGAGGTCGGCCGCTACGTCGGGATTCGTGCGTCGTTCGGTGATCGACGTCGGCCACGGGGGGCCGACGCTACGGTGCGGTGTCCGCGGCGATCGACGGTCGGCACGAGGCCGGTACGGCGTTCCGGCTCAGGGCTCAAGGCTTCCACAGGAGCCGTTGACGTTGCTCACGTGCTCGCGACGGTCAGCAGGCGGTGACAGCGACGGCGGCGGGGGCACACTACCTGGCAAGCCCGCCCCGACTGCCGTCGCCGGCGAGTGGGCCGCGCTCGTCGTGCTGCTCGCGCTCGGCCTGGTGATCGCCCTTCCGCTGCGTGGCCTGTTCCTCAAACCACACGGCGATTTCTACGGCATATGGGAGACCGGCGACGCGCTGCTGCACGGCGAGTTACCACCTTCGTTCAAGCGTGCGCCGGTCTATCCGCTGCTCGTCACCGGTACGGGTGCGTTTTTCGCCGCCGCCGGCTGCGGCGAGGTTCCGGCGCAGTCCGCCGCCGAGTGGCTGAACGCGCTGCTGCTGCCGATCAATGGGGCGCTGGTGTACTGGCTGGCGCGAGGCCGCGGCGGCTGGGCGGCCCGTTGGTCGGCGTGGTGGTTCCTGCTGTTGCCGGTGGGGATGTACTGCACGACGCACCTCCTGGTCGAACCGTTGCTGGTCACGATGATCCTGGCGACGCTGCTGGCCGTGCAGCACGAGAGCCGTTGGGCGTGGCTGTGGGCGGCACTGGCGACGATGACCCGCTACGACGCCGCCGGGGCGCTCGCGGGCGTGCTGGTGTTGGAACTGCTGGCCCGCCGACCGGTATGGGGCGTGTTGTGGCGTGGTGCGCTGGCCGGCGCGCCGCTGGTGATCTGGCTCGCCCTGACCGCGGCGACGTGGTCGGCTCGCGGCACCGATCACTATCTGGCCGAGATGACCGAGCGCCCGCAGTTCGCTCCGTGGCCGGCGCTGGCGGTCACGCCGACCGTCACCGGCGATCTGCCGCTGCTGCAACTGCCGTACCTGTTGCAGGGGCTGACGCCGCTGTTGCGCTACGGCGTGCAAGCCGTTCTGCTGGCCGCGGTCGCCGTGGGGCTCGTGGCGGGATTCCTGCGGCAGCGCGGCGTGCTGCTCGTTACACTGGCGATCTACGCCGGCTACACACTGGTGCACGCCCTGTTCCCGTTTCAGTTCGACCGCTTCGGCTATCCGCTGTCGTCGCTGTACCTGTTCGTGGCGGCGATCGGCGTGAACGCCGTCAGCGAGCGCTGCGCCGGCGCAACCAAAGGCCGCCCCTGGGTGGAGGTCCTGGCCGTGGCCGCGACGCTGCTGCTGGCCCTGGCGGTGATCGGCGAGGTGAAGGGCTTCCGCTACCTGGCGGCGACGCAGTACGCCTGGGTGTTGCCGCTGCCGGCGCTGCTGATGCTGGGGACGGCCAGCCTGTGGGGCGTGTCGTTGCCGCGACCGGTGCACTGGGTGCAGGCGGCGGGGCTGTTGGCGGCGTGCTTGCTCGCGCTGGCGCAATTGCGCGGCGGCGTGGTGCGCGTCTCCGCCGGCGCGAATATGGATAACGTGGTGGCAGCGGCCCGTTGGGTGCGTGACGAGGCCGAGCCGGAAGCACATGTGCTCAGCGCGACGCCCGGTTTGCTGCGCCTGTACGCGGGCCGGCGGCCGGCAGATCGCTTCCTCAGCTTCGAGGACATCGCCGCCGAAAGCTGGCCGGAAATCCTCGACGAATGCCGCCAGCGGCACGTGGCGTACATCATCTGGTACGAGGGGCTGTTCGGCGAACTGGGGGATTACTACGTCGCCCGCTGCCGGCTGACACGTTTCGCCGGACTGTCGTCGCCGGAGTCGCTGCCAGGTGTGTCGGTGGTGCGCCAATGGCAGGACACGCCGACGTTGTGGGTTGTGCGTGTTTCGCCGGAATGAGGAGGGCCGACCGGATTAACCGCCGGCGTTGTCGGCCGGTTGCGAGGCCGGGGCGGAAGCCGGCGGCGACTTGATCTTCGCAGCGCGACGCAGCAAGGCGTCGATTTCGGCGGTCACGTCGGCGGGCAGCGCCGCCGGCGGATGCGCCTGGAAGGCCTGGAGCATGGCCAGGGCCTCGTCCACGTGCTCCGCGTTCAGTCGCGACTCGATCTCGCCCTTTACCCCCGCCCATAGCGCCGGCCCGTCCAGCGGTGGGTTTCCGTTAACCAGCGCCGTCGCCACCGCCTCGTCATAGCACCCGTGGACCAGGGCGAACCGCACCAGTTCCGTGGCCACTCGCGTGATCTCCGGCGACTTCGCCGCGTGCAGATCACCGAGCGCCGCGAGATAGGCGACGACGGTCTCCTGCGGCGGCACGGACGCGGCTCGCTCGGCGGCGATCCGGGCTCGAATCCGACCGAGGTCGCCGCGGGATTCCGGCTGATCGCTCAGCGCGTTCTCGACCAGGCTCAGCAGCTCGACGATGCGAGCCGCACGGTCGGGCATGCCCGCCGGCAGCTTGGCGACCCAGCTCTCGACCTCCGCCGGCGCACGCGCCGGCAGCACGCGGCGGACGCCGGTCCAGGCCGCAGCCTGGATTGCCGCATCGGTTTCGAGCCCCGGATCGAGGCGCGACAGCAGGGCTTCGAGGTGTGCCGGGGTGGTCGCCAGCCCCGCCAGGGCCTCGACCGCCGCACGGCGGAGCGTCGTGTCCGGGTCGCGTGTGAGGGGGATGAGGTGGTCGGCGAGCTGCGGGTCCTTCAGTGCGGTGATGCCGCGCACGGCGGCGACGCGCACGGTCGTCGCTTCGCCCTCGGCCAGCGCCGCGATGAACGACGGTCCGAACTGCGGGTCGGCCAGGATGCTCATCGACCACAACACGCGCTCGCGCAGTACAGCCTGCGCCGGCTGTGATCGGGAGTACACGGCGAGCAGCGCCTGGATCACCGCGGCTCGCTGCGCATCGGCCAGCACGCCGCGCTCGGCGAGCCGCCCCAGCGCCGCCACCGCGTCCGTCAGACACGGGTCGTCCGGATTGGCCACGACCGCCAGCAGCAGCTCGGTGACGGTGGCGTCACCGATGTAGCCCAGCCCGTTCACCAAGGCGAGCCGCACCTTGACCACGCGCTCCGCAGCCAGCAGTTGGCGGAAACGCTCGGCATCGGCCCCGTCGCGCAGACGAGAGACGGCCTGCACCGCGGCGGCGCGGACGTCCGGCTCGATGTCGGCCAACAGGGCCCGCAGTTGTACCGTGATCTCCGCCGAGAGTTCCTTCCCCTCGCCCTGAAGCTGCTGCACCAGGTCGAGGCCGAGCAGCCGGACGCGGCCGGAGGTGTCGGCGAGATAGGCCTGTAGCAGGGCCGCCCGCTTCTCCGGCTCGGTGGCGCGGACGTACTCGGCACGGAAGGCCTCGACGAGCCGGTCCTCCAACTCGTGCAGTCGGCGGGTCAGACGCCGGTCGCGTTGGATAAGGCGGTCGATCTGGGCCTGCTGCCATTCGAGCGGTTCGAGGTCGGCGTTGTCTTTCCACCAGGCGCGGGCTTCCTTGGCGTCGCCGCGGAAGTCCTTGGCCGTCACTTGTTCGAGCGCTTGCAGGGCGGGCTGACAGATGGGGTCGTTCGGGTCAGCGAGAGCGGCGACCAGGGCCTCGGCGGCCTCGCGCTTGGTCATCATGCCGAGGGCGTCGACCGCTGCCAGCCGACGGACGAATGGCTGAGCGCGGTCGAGGGTGATGCCGCGCAGGCGAGCGGCGACGCCGTGATCGCGATAGCCGGTCAGGGCGGTAGCCGCGGCACGACGCAGTTCGGCGTCGGCGTCGCCGAGCATCATCATCAACGGGTCGATGTAGGCCTCGTCGAGATATTCGGGCAGGTCGGCCAGGGCCAGGGCCACCGCCGTGCGCGCTGCCGCGTTCGTGCCGGCGAGAATGCTGGCCAGGCGCGAGATCTTCGCCGGCCAGTTCAGGCGGAGCAGCTCGCGGGCGCCCGTCTGGCGGTGGGTGGCCGGCACCTGCGGGCCTTCAATCAGTGTGATGAGGTCGTTAATTCTCTGTTGGTCGGCGACCGGCTGGCTCGTCTGTGGCGGGGCCGGTGCGGTCGTGACCGGCTGGGACGCCGGCGCAGACGTTGCCGGCTGGCTCATAGCGGGAGCGGTCACCCACCAGAGGGTGGCCAAGGCGAGCGCCAGTCTCCGGCTGCACTGCGTCATGGTCGCCATTTCATGTCGAGGATCCGTGCGACGGTAGACACATTATTTCATCGGGAGGTTGGGGTGTAACGTCTGATAAAAAACGCCGCACACCGCGCTACCCACGCGCCATCGCACTCCTATTCATTATAACCGGCCCTACGATTTCCGGCGAGGGGCGGCCCCGTTCGGACGTCGATTCGTGGCCGTCGACGCGCGTCGGCAAGTATTGCGCGGGCCGGCGGCGTGCGGCGCCACGTTGGACACTGTCAACCGCGCCCCGCAGGACACCGATAAAGCTAGGGGATGCTGGGCCCGCGGTGGCTGGCCCGGCCATTGGTGCCTGTGGTAAAATGAACCAGTGCTCGTCGGCCATGTGTTTACGGCGGGCTGATCGGTTGCCGGCGGTAGCGAGTCGCCGAGCGGCCCTGGTGAATTGCCCCCGTCGGGGTGCGGAGGAATTCGGATGAAACGAACCGCCAGCATAGCGTTGCTGCTCGTGGTGAGCTTGAGTGTCTTCACGACGCAAGCCGGGCTGTTCGAGCAGATCTACTACGGGTTGGGCATCCTGTCCACGCCGACCGGCAGCCCGATCAGCACCGGTTCCGACGGCACGCGTGTGAACGGCTCCCGCTACGGCCGTCTGCGCATCATGCCCGAAGGGGCCGGCCAGGGATACTCGTTGGAGTTCAACCGGGTATTCGGCGTGGATAGCTTCGGCCGGCCGGAAGTGCTGGATCTCGGCGCGTACGAGCTGGAGCTGAGCGGGTCGACGCAGGCCACGCTCGGCTACACCACGCGCGGCTTCTTCATCGGCAACGCCGAGATCGCCGCCTCGAACATCAACTACAGCGTGCGGGCCAAGACCGGGGCTCAGGACGCCGAGCTCACGGGAACGTTCAACGCGCTCGGCACGCTCGAGGTCAACCAGTTCGGCTTCTACACGCTCGACCTGAACGTCGCGAACAGCGATGCGCAGCTCTACCTGGACGGCGTGCTCGTGTCGGACGATGCGGAGACCAACTACGACATCGGGCCGATCTCGGTGAAGGGCAACGTCTTCCTGGACGCGTTCATCATGCTGATGGACACGTTCGGCGCGGACACGACGGCCCTGGAGCAGCTCATGCCGAAGTCGGGCATCGGCACGATTACCGACATCATCAACGAGGACCTGCTGGGGCCGGAGCTGCTGGCCGGCGTGCAGTACACCGCCGGTGACGGGCAGTTGCCGCCTGTGTCGGATGTGCTCGGTTCGGGCGAGGACGTGCTGAGCGCGAGCCGCGCCGCGGACGCGCCCGCGGGCCCGACGTCGCTGGTTCCGGAGCCGGGTACGGTGCTGCTGGCCGCGGCCGCCGGCGCCTTGCTGTGGCGGTGGCGCCGCAACTAGCCCGCGTCTCAGTCCTTTAAGCCTTAAGCCCTGAGCCGTGAGCCTTGGGCCTTGAGCCGGAAGCCAGCGGCTCCGCACGGGCCGCCCTACGTGCGTGCGTTCTCGCGTTTGCGGCGTGCCGGCCATCCCGTAGCGGCCGGTCTCCGTGCCGGCCGTCTTCTGTAGCGTCGGCCCCCCGTGGCCGACGTCGACCGCCGCGCGGCGCCCTACGTGTGTGCGTTCGCACGTTTGCGGCGGGCTGATCTCCTGGTGGAGATGGGGGGCGTTGGGGGTGGTTGTCGCCGGAGTAGAAGGGTGGCGAGGAGGCGGGGGAGCCAGGAGCGTGACGCCGGCTGGGGGTGGTTGG
>JASFQK010000003.1:0-212258 GCA_050115495.1 Phycisphaerae bacterium
CATCGGCGTACTCCTCTGCCCAGCGTGGGCGGCTCGGAACCAATCTTGATCCCGAGAGTACGCCGCCTTTTTTCATCCCGCCATCAACGAAATTCGGTTATAGCTCCGTAACGAGAGGAGCCCGGCTCTGTCCGGGCTCTCTTCCTGGCGTGCCAGGCATGGCGTTTGACGAGGAGGTGCAAGCCCTCCGGAGGCCTTGATCGCAGGAGCCCCCCAGCCGAACAGCAAGGGCGTGCGTCGACGACGCGGGAGTTGTGTTCGGCGGATGGTGGGGATAGCATGCCGCCAGCGCCGTTTGGGGTCGGCGCGGTCGTCTCGGACAGTGCAGAGAAGGTCCGGCCGGCAGGCTGTGCGGGTTGCGCCCGGGGGCGTGGCCGCAGTCGCCGGCGCACGTCATGAGCTGAGGACAACATGGTCCATAAGAACAGCACGCGCCCGGTGGGGTGCGCCGAGGTCGGCGGCCGAGGGCGACGGGTTCGTCGGCGGGGTGCAGTGGTGGTCGGCGGCGTCCTGCTGGCACTGGCGCTCACCGCCTGCGCTGGATGCGACACGGTCAGCTTTCTCCTGGGTTACGCCGCCGGCCGGATCGGCAGCCCGCCGTTCCAGATCGTGACGGTCGAGCGCATCTGCTACCAGGACGGCGTCCAGATCGAGTGCCCGTAGTCGGCGAGACGGCGTGCCGTGGGCGGCCAGCTCGACGATGAGGCCCGTCACACTGGCGGCGCAAGTCCGAGCCCCGAGCGGTAGCGACGGGCAAGGCGTGTCAACGCCCATCCGAGCCCTGAGCGGCAGCGACGGGTGGCCGGCAGCAACGCGTCGTCTGCGCACACCGCTTCCTTCCGGTCGCGGCTCGGACAGAAGCGCGCGTCCGTTGATGTGCCAGCGTGCCGAAACGCCAGTGTGCCACTGCTCTTGAGCAGTGCGCTTCGGCGGGCGTGGGAGCCAGCGTCCTTCGATCATCCAACGATTCACTCGGCTGAATGGACGGCGGCCACGCTATCGATCAGCACTGCTCAAGAGCAGTGGCACACGTATGCGTTCTCCGGCGATCGGCGGGCGACAGGATGTGCGGCACGTCCTGTACAGCGCGGGGGGCTGTCGCTGACGTGAGGGGCAGACATGCCGGCGCCTGAGGCTTCAGCATGCTACACTCCCGTCGCCTGTTTGTTGGCGTTCGACGTCGGCCACAGGGGGCCGACGCTACACGTCTGGTACGGAGCCCGGACGCTGCATGCCGGCGCCTAGAGCTTCAGCATGCCACACCTTGGGGAACCTGGACTTCGCGCATACGCTTCACGCACCGAGGCCGCTTAGTTGGGCGAAGATCTCTCGGGCTTGCACGTAGTCGCGCTGCCCGAAGAAGATGAAGGCAACCCACTCGATCTGCTGGTTCGTTTCGAGGAACTCGGCGACCGTCTCGATGGCGATGCGCGTCGCCTCCCGGAATGGGTAACCGTACACGCCCGTGCTGATCGCCGGGAAGGCGATCGTGCGCAGGCCGTGCTCGACGGCGACTTCCAGGCTGCGGCGGTAGCACGAGGCGAGCAACTGCGGCTCGTCCGCGCGGCCGCCGCTGTAGACGGGCCCGACCGTGTGGATCACGTGTTTGGCGGGGAGCTTGAACCCGGGCGTGATCTTGGCGTCACCGGTGGGACAGCCGCCGAGCGGGCGACAGGCGGCGAGCAATTCCGGACCTGCGGCCCGGTGGATGGCCCCATCGACGCCGCCGCCGCCGGCGAGACGGGAATTGGCGGCGTTCACGATGGCGTCGATGGCGAGTTCGGTGATATCTCCTTCACGAATCTCGATTTTGGTCCAAACGTCGCCACCTGACATTGGTCTAACTCCACAGGAATTCGTATGTCTGGACATGCCCAGAGGCGTACAATACGTAGGATGACGCCGAGTCACAAGCTGGGAGATCCGTCATGTCACGCTGCATAGTTATCGCCCTCTTGACGTCGTTCGTGGTCGCCAGCCCGGCGGCGGCCCAATTCGCGGGGGACAGCGTGCCGGCGACCTACATGGTGGCCGCCGATGACCTGTCGCCGCTTCGGCTACTCGCCGGCGTGCGGGCTTATCCGGACGCCGCCCTGCGTACGCTGCTGGCCCTGGCCGACCGGCCCGACCTGCTCCGGCAACTCGCCGAACATCCCGAGCTGATCGCCCAGCCCGACCAGATCAGCCCGCCCGTGCCGATGGACCTGCAAGCCGCCATCCGCGACATGCAGCGTTTTCCGGAGGCGGTCGCCCTGGCGGCGGCGTATCCGGAGGAACTGGCGACCTTGCGGCGGATCTACGCCGAGGCCCCGGACGGTCTCGCGGCGCGGCTGGCGGAGCTGCGGGCGGCGTACGACGCAGCGGCCCTCGACGGCGCCCGGGCCTGGGAGCAGATGCTGAGCAGCGATCCCGGCGCGGCCGCCGCCTATCGCGACGCGGTGACCCGTTTCTGCCGAGCGGAGATCGAGCAATACCCCGGCTTCCCCTGCGTGCAGGTGACCCGGCCCGAGTACTACTACGCGTGTCCGCCGAACGAACTGCTCATGGGCTACGTAGCCGACAGCGCCAACGCGAGCGGCCTGGCCGCGCTGATGGAGCGCTGGTGGGCGGAGCATGGTTCAGAACAGGTGGACGCCCGCGTGCAGGCGATGGGCGGTCGGGCGCTTAGCTACCCGCCCGCGGGGACCTGCCTGGCGGGCCTCGACGTCTCGCAACGCATCACGATGTGGCAACTGCCGGCGACGGAGCAGCCGAGTGGGGACCTCGTGCCGATCATCATGCAGCCGCCGGCGGATCAGCCGCTCGATGCCCGGTTGGCGTTCGCCGTCGCCGAGCATGCCCGGTTGTGGGCGCCGCAATCGCTCCCGGCCGAGGCGGTAGAGCCGGCGCCGGTGGCCCAGGTCGAACCGGCCCCGGTGCTCTCGCCGGCTCCGGCGCCGATTGAGCCCGACCCGGGCTTCGTGCCCTGGACCGAGGTGGTCGATGCCGAGCCGCAGATGTACGGCGATCCTGACTACGATCCGGGTTACACGGTGGTCTACCGTGACGTGTCGCCCAGCCCGACGTACGTGAACTACGGCACCGGCAGCTACCGCCTGCACTATGCGACGTGCTACCCGTACTACAGCGGGTACGTGTGGACGTGGCCGTTGATCTCGACGGGGCCGTGCTGGCCGGCGACGGGGCCGCGGCACGGAATCCACTACGGCTGTGGCTCGCGGGCGCACGTGTCGTACCGCGGCTCGCACGCCCGCGTGCAGTTCTCGATCGGCACCAGCGGGCCGCTGCTCTACTACGATGCGCCGTACAGGACGCTGTCCGAGCGCTACGCGCGGCACGCGGCCCATCGCGTCGGGCGACGTCCCGTGCGCAGCCGCATCTACTACCCGTCGCACGACCGGAGCTACTCCGGACACCGCACGTGGGGCACGCCGTCGCACCGTTCCGACGGTGGCCGGCGCGACATGGGCCGATCCGGCCACAGTCCTTGGTCCCGCGGTGGCAGCGACATCATCCGCCCCTCGGCCAGCCCTCGGCCGGACCACGGTACGCGGGTCGGCGGAACGACGCGCGGCGCGAGTGACCGCCGCACGACTTACGTGCGTCCGCCGACGCAATCGCGGACTTCAGGCACGCGCCCGTCGTATCAGCGGCCGCCCACGCAGTCGCGGACGTCTGGCACTCACCCGTCGTATCGGCGTTCGCCGACGCAGTCGCGGACGTCGGGTACGCGTCCGTCCTATCAGCGACCGCCGACCCGATCGCGGACTTCTGGCACGCGACCGTCGGTTCAGCGTTCGCCGACCCGATCACGGACGTCCGGCACGCGACCGTCGATTCAGCGTCCGCCGAGCCGGACGTCGCAGCGGTCCGGCAATCAGATGAGCGGCTCGCGTCGCAGCAGCGGGGTCAGCCGGCAGTCGTCAGTTCGGCCGTCGAGCCGCACGAACCGCACGAGCCGCTCCGGCAGCGTCAGCCGGAGTCCATCGTCGCGATCGAGCCAGCCTCGTGCGGTTCGCCCGACGACCACTCAGCGGCGGTCCTCGTCGAAGCCGCGCAGCAGCACCACGCGGCCGCAATCGACCAGGCGAGACAGCCGCAGCCGCCCGTAGCACGGCGATCGGACTCGGGCATCAACGTCGGGGCCGGCTGACATTTGCCAGTGCCGCCCGTACGATGCGCACATGCCCCAGTCGCTCTACCTGATTGACGGCCACGCGCAGATTTACCGTGCCTACTACGCCCCGTTCGGCAGTCTGACCTCGCCCGACGGCGAGCCGACGCGGGCCACGCACGTCTTCTGCCAGATGCTGCTCAACCTCCTCCGCGACCAGCAGCCGGACTACCTCGTCATGGTGCTGGACACGTCGGATGAAACGGTGTTTCGCCGGGACCTCTACCCGGAATACAAGGCCCACCGCGACCCGCCGCCGGAAGACCTCCCGCCGCAGATGGACCGCATTGTGGGGATCCTGTCGGCGGTGGGCGTGCCGATTCTGCGCGTGCCGCGGTTTGAGGCCGACGACATCATCGCCACGTTGGCCGCTCGCCACGCCGGCGACGACCTCGACGTCTTCCTCGTCAGCCGCGACAAGGACCTCGAACAGCTCCTCACCGAGCGGGTGACGATGTTCGACCCGGGCAAGAACGAGATCATCACGCCCGAGGGGCTGTTCGAAGTGAAGGGCTGGTGGCCGCGGCAGGCGATCGACGCCCAGGTCCTCACCGGCGACAGCGTGGACAACGTCCCCGGCGTGCCGGGCATCGGCCCGAAGACGGCGGCCAAGCTGTTGCAGAAGTACGGTTCCGTCGAAGAGGTCGTCGCCCACGCGGAGGAGTTGACGCCGAAGCAGCGTGAGAACGTGCTGGCGTTCGTGCCGAAGATCGAGCTGACGCGGCAACTGGTGACGTTGCGGACGGATGTGCCATTCAAGTTCGACCTGTCGGCGGCGGCGTGCCGGCGGTTCGACTGGTCGGCGGCGGTGCCGATCTTCAGCGACCTCGGCTTGCGGCGGTTGCTCGAGCAGTTGCCGGCGGGGGAGGGCGGTGCGCCGCCGGAAGCGCCCGCGCCACCGGCTCCCGCTGCCGTGGCGCCGGCCGAAGCTACCGATCTGAGCCAGCCGGACGGCGGTGAGTACATCGCGGTCAGCACGCCGGAGAAGCTGGCGGAGCTGGCGGCAGCACTGGCGGCGCAGGACGCGTTTGCCCTGGACACCGAGACGACCAGCGTGAACCCGATCGATGCGGAACTGGTCGGGCTGTCGTTCTCGTGGGAGGTGGGGCGGGGATACTACGTCCCGGTGCAGTGCATGTATGGGGGCGCGCTGCCACTGGAGCAGGTGCGGGCGGCGCTCGGGCCGGTGCTGGCCGACGAGCGGCGCGTGAAGGTGGGGCAGAATCTCAAGTACGATCTGATCGTGTTGCACGAGGCGGGGATGCCGGTGGCCGGGCCGCTGTTCGACACGATGATCGCGGCGTTCGTGGTCGATCCGACGCGGGGCTCGTTCGCGCTCGACAAGCTCGTGCCGGCGCTGTTCGGTCACGAGATGATCCCCATCACCGACCTGATCGGCAAAGGCCGCGATCAGCTTCGCATGGACCAGGTGCCGCTGGAACACGTCGCGGAGTACGCCGCGGAGGACGCCGACTACACGTGGCGGCTGCGGCAGTACCTCGCCCCGCGACTCGCCAGTGCTGGCGTCGAGAGCCTGTTCTACGAGACGGAAATGCCGCTCGTTTCCGTGCTGACCGACATGGAGCACAACGGCATCAGCATCGACGTCGACCTGCTCACCCGCATGTCGAAGGAGCTGGCGGCGCGGACCGCCGAGCTCAGCGCCGAGGTCCAGAAGCTCGCTGGTCGGCCGTTCAACCTCGATTCGCCGAAGCAGCTTGGCGAGATACTGTTCGATCGGCTCGAGTTCCGCGTGGTGAAGCGGACGCGCACGGCGCGATCAACCGATGCGGAAACGCTGGAGACGCTCGCCCGCGAGACCGATCATCCGCTCCCGCGGCTGCTGCTGGAATATCGCGAATTGCAGAAGCTCCGCGGTACGTACGTCGACGCGCTGCCCGTTGCCCGCAGCCGCCGGACCGGCCGCATCCACACGAGCTATCACCAGACGGGGGCCATCACCGGGCGTCTGTCGAGCAGTGAACCGAATCTCCAGAACATCCCCGTTCGCACGGAGCTCGGCCGGCAGATCCGCCGAGCGTTCGTGCCGCGGACGCGCGACGAACTGCTTATCGTCGCGGACTACTCGCAGGTCGAGCTGCGCGTCCTCGCTCATTTCTGCGAGGATGAGGCGCTGATCCAGGCGTTCGCCGAAGATCGCGACATTCACACGTTCGTCGCGAGTCAGATCAACGGCGTGCCGCTCGACGAGGTGACCAAGGACATGCGGGCCCGGGCCAAGGCGGTCAACTTCGGCATCATCTATGGCCAGACGGCGTTTGGCCTGGCGCAGACGACCGGGCTCGGCCGCAACGAGGCGCAGCAGTTCATCGACGCCTACTTCGCCCGCTACCCGCGCATCCGTCGCTTCATCGACCAGTGTCTCGCCGAGGCCCGTCGTGACGGCGGCGTGCGAACGATCCAGGGCCGCCGCCGGCCGATCCGCGACCTCGACTCGAAGAACCGCACGGCTCGTGCCCAGGCCGAGCGGCTCGCGGTCAACACGGTCATCCAGGGTTCCGCCGCCGACCTCATCAAGACGGCGATGATCCAGCTTCACGAGCGCGTTCGGCGGGAGAAGCTGCCGCTGCGGATGCTGCTCCAGGTGCACGATGAGCTTGTCTGCGAAGCTCCTCGTGACGCCGCCGCCGGCCTGGCCGAGGTTGTCCGCGACGTGATGGCGGGGGCGATGTCGCTTCGCGTGCCGTTGAAGGTCGACGTTGCCACGGGCGAGAACTGGCTGGAGGCGAAATGACGCCTGCCGCCCGGCTCGTTCGGCGGAACCTGCTTGATCCGCGCGAGGCAGGCGAGGCCGCCGCCGCGCCGCTGGCCGACAGCGTGAACATCCCCTTCGCCGAGCTGCCGCAGCGCACGCACGAATTGCCGCCGAAGAGCGAGGTCATTTCGGTAACCGGATCGGCGGAGTTGGCCGCGCGCGTCATCGCTTGGTTGGAGCAGGGCGGCCGGCAGGGGCGGTATGTCGCCGGCGAACCAGCAAGGCCGCAGGTGGGTGAGATCGGCCGGCTCTGGCAGCCGAACGCGTTTCTCGCGGAAGTGGCAGGGGGGCTGACACCCGGACGGGCGCTCGATCTCGGCTGCGGAACCGGACGGGATGCGATCTACTTGGCATCGTGCGGCTGGCAAGTCACCGGCGTCGACGTTCTGCCCGATGCTCTGACGCGTGCTCGCGATCTCGCGCGCCGCTGCGCCGCGGCGTGCGGGCCCCTGGAATGGCTCTGCGCCGATCTCGAAACCGCGCCGCCGACGTTCGCGGCTGAGTTCGACCTGATCGTGATGCTGCGCTACCTGCACCGCCCGCTGTTGGCTCGCGTTGCCGACTGGCTCCGTCCCGGCGGCAGCTTCCTGTGCGAGTTCTTCACAACGACCCATCGCGACCGTCACGGCCGGCCGGCGAATGCGGCGGCTGCGCACGAACTGGCGGACTTGCTCGCCGGCTGGCGGATTCTGCACCATTCCGAAGCCTGGCGCGGCGATCGGCACACGGTTCGCATCTGGGCGACACCGGCCGACAGGGTCGACGGCCGTTAGTTGATGGGCGGGCCGTCGTTACTCCAGGCGGGATAGCAGTGTTCGCCCGCGTTCTCGGGCCAGTAGCATCCACCCGCATACCCGCGTTCATTGTGCAGGGACTGTGAATCGACGTCATCGAGGCGCCAATAGCCGATGAGGCTTGTGACCTCCGGGCCGAGCCGCGACCAGCGTAGATCCAGGCTCGCCGGCTCCACCCACCAGCGCACCTCGGCGATCCTCCCCGAGAAGCTGGCGCCGATGTGCAGTACTGTCGTGGGGGTATCGTCCCACCACGACGCAGGGTAGGTGGGCGGGGCGCTGTACTCGCTGCCCCCCGGTACCTCAGTGAGGTATTCCCCGTCCAGGTAGACGGTCGCGAGGGGCGGCAGCATGGTGGTGTCGTAGATCAGGGCGATATGGCGCCACTGGCCGTCGAGGCCATGAACCGTGACCGAACTCGTGTTGGGGTCCAGGTGGACCTCGACGAGGTTCGTGTTCGGATGGAGCGTGACGGTCAGGGCCTCGTCGGAGAAGCTGAACAGCAGCCCGCCCGTCGGGTCCGCTTTGAACCACACCTCGAACATGTAGGTCGGCAGCGAGTAGGCTCGCGCCCAGAAGTGCGTTAGTTGTTCCGAAGGCACTTGCAGCGAACCGATGATCGCGCCGGCGGTGATCCGGCTCGTCGTCGTGGCTTCCAGCCCGGTCGCGGTGACCACCCGCAACGTAGCGGTGTAGACGCCTGCCTGTTCGTAGGTATGCGCTGGGGCCGGCTGCTCGCTGGTTTCGCTGGCGTCGCCGAAGTCCCAGTGATACTCGCTGATCACGTCGTCGTCGCGATAGCTGGCTGAGCCGTCGAACTGCACTGCCAGCGGCAGCAGGCCGGCGTTCGTATCCGCCTTGATAATGGCGACCGGCACCGGTTCGACGCGCACCTCCACGCTCGCCGGGCCGATGTTCCCTTCCGCATCGGTCACGTGCAACACGATCGTGTACGTGCCCGCGGTGTCGTACGTGTGCGTGGCTTCCACCGTGTCGGCTGTCGAGCCGTCGCCGAAGTCCCATGCATACGTGAGTTCGCCGGCGGTGGTCGACGTCGACTCGGCCGCAGAGACCTGCACCTCCAACGGGACCACGCCCGTGGTCGAGGAGATGGTGATGCGGGCCCGGACGGGGCCACCGGGTAGCCACGGGCAACCGCCGACCAGGCACAAGGCCAACATGGCTGCAACAGGAAGACGTTTCATACCGCACCTCCCGTTCAATCCATCAGACGCGGTCCCCGTCCGTCGTCCGCCGACGTGGCGGGCCGCTATTCCGCGGTGAGCGGTGGTCCGTCGGCGCTCCAGATGAGATCGCACACTGCGTCGTTCACGTACGTGTGACAGACGCCGTCGGGGCCACATTGGTTGGTCAGCGTGTCTCCACTGCCGTCGTCGAGGCGCCAGTAGCCGATGAGGTTCGGCGTGTTCGGATCGAGCCGCGACCAACGGGTGTCCCTGCTCACTTCCGCCGACCACCAGCGCATTTCCGCGACCCTCCCGGAGAAGTAGCGCCCAAATGTCAGCGATGTCCAGTCGATGGCCTCCCACCACGGAAGGGGCATGGGGGTTGGCAAGCCGTTGAACCCGGACTGGGTAACCCTCATCAAATGCTCACCGTCCAGGTAGACCGTCGCCGACCCCGGCCGCCAGGGATTCGTCTTGTTGTAGACGAGTGTGATGTGGTGCCACTGCCCGGCCAGATCACGCGCGGTGGCGCAACCTTCGTGCGGGGCCACGTACAGCATCACCCTATCGTGTTTCGGATAGACACTGAGGGTCATCCAATCGCCTGCGTAGCTGATCAGCTTGCCGCCATCCCCCTCCGCCTTGAACCACACCTCGAACATGCAGACGTTGTTGTCGGTCTGCGTGGGCGAGAGGATCACCTCGTGGACGTCGCACATGTCCAGCGAACCGATGCTCCCACCGGCCACGATCCGCGTCGTCGACGTGCATTCGAGGCCGGTCGTGGCCACCACGCGCAGCGTCGCGGTGTAGACGCCGGCCTGCTCGTAGGTGTGTGCCGGCGCCGGCTGCTCGTCGATGTCGCTGCCGTCGCCGAAATCCCAGTAGTGCGCGATGATCACGTCACCTTCGACGTGGCTGGTTGCCCCGTCGAACTGGACCGTCAGCGGCAGCGGGCCGGCGTTGGTGTCCGCCTGGAGGACAGCGACGGGGATCGCTCCAACCTGCACGTACACGCTGGCCGTGCCAACGTTGCCGTCCGCGTCGGTCACGCGCAACAGGATGATGTACGTGCCGATTGTCTCATAGATGTGGGTGGCTTCCACCGTGTCGGCCATTGTGCCGTCACCGAAATCCCATTCGTACGTAAGTTCACGCGACACGGACGACGTGGACGCGTCGCCGGAGACCTCCACCTGCAAGGGGGCCACGCCCACGGTCGCCGAGATCGTGATACGGGCCGTCACGAGTCCGTTGTACGATTGCCACGGGCAGCCGTTGGCCAGCGACAGGGCCAGTACGGCCATGGGGATGAGACGTGTCATGACACACCTGCCTCTCGAACGATCTGACGCGGTTGCCGTCCGGCACCGGCCGGCGCGGCGGACCGCTATCGGAAGTCTGGGCCGTCCGCACTCCAGACGGGATCACTGGGTTCGTCTCCCGGGCTGGTGTAGCAGACGCCGGGGACGCCCAGTTGGTTCGTCAAGGTTTGTCCGGCACCATCGTCGAGGCGCCAGTAGCCGAGGAGGTTCGGGATGCTGGGGTCGAGCCGCCACCAACGGTAGCGCGTGGTCGTTTCTTCTGACCACCAGCGCAGCTCGGCAATCCTCCCCGAGAAACGATCGCCGACGGTCAACGATGTCCAGTCGATGTCGTCCCAGCCCGGCGGGCGCGTGAAGGTTTCATAATCACCGGGGCCCCAATGAGGGGCACCAAACAGATACTCCCCGTCCATGAACACTGCCGCGCTGCCCGACGGCAGGCGCGTGCTGTACAACAAGGCGATGTGGTGCCACTGTCCGGCGAGGTTAGGCACGGTGGCCCACTGCGTCTGGGGATCCATGTGCAGTTCCACGCTGTCGAGCTCCGGATGGAGCACCACGTACAGCAGCCCGTCGGCGAAGCGGAATAGCTGACCCCCGGCCGGATCCGCCTTGAACCACACCTCGAACATGTGTTGCTCGGTTGCGGTCTCCGGGATCGTGACGATCACCTTCTGCTCGCCGCTCAGGTCCAACGAGCCGATGCTCCCGCCGGCGGTGATCCTCGTTGTCGTCGTGCCCTCCCGCCCGGTTGTGGCGACCACGCGCAGCGTGACCGTGTAGACGTTCGCCTGCTCGTACGTATGTGCCGGAGCCGGCTGCTCGCTGATCTCGCTGCCATCGCCAAAGTCCCACGCGTAGGCGACGATCTCGGCATTGTCGACACGGCTTTCCGTGCCGTCGAACTGCACCATCAGCGGCAACAGATCGGCGTTCGTGTCTGCCAGGATGACGGCCGCGGGCGTCGCGTCGACGCGCACATCCACGCTCGCCGTGCCCACGTTCTCTGACGCGTCGGTCACGTGCAGCTCGACATGGTACATGCCGGGAGTGTCGTACGTATGGAGGACATCAAGCGTGTCGGCGGTTGTCCCGTCGCCCAGGTCCCATGCGTACGTGAGCGTGCCGACGGGAATTGACGTCGACTCGACGCCGGAGATCTTCACCAGTAGGGGGGCGAGTCCCGTGGCGGAGGAGATGGTGATCCGGGCGGTTACGGGGTCGGTGGGTACTTCGTCCGTCGGCCCCCGCGGACAGCCGCCGGCCAGCCCCAGGGCCAGCGCGGCTGCGCACAGCAGACGTTTCACAATGCACCTGCCTTTCGATCGATCAGACGCGGTCCCCGTCCGTCGTCCGCCGACGTGGCGGGGTGCTACTCGATATCCGGGCCGTCCGTGCTCCAGGCTGGATCGGACGCCTCAGTGGCCTGGCTAGTGCCGCGTACGCCGGCGGGACCGGCGTCGTTCGACAGACTCTGCCCGCTGCCGTCATCGAGACGCCAGTAGCCGATGAGGCCCGTCTCGGACCCCGAGAGCCGCTGATCGTAGGCGGCCGAAATCTGGGCGGCGGTGCGAACGACCGACCACCACCGCACGTCGGCGATCTTGCCCGCGAAGCCGAGGCCGAGCGTCAACGCCGTCGGGTCAACGTTCCCGTTGCCGGCCGCCGTGGTGAGGGCGGCGCCGTCGAGGTACAGCGTGGCGTTGCCTGTTCCATCGTAGGCGAGTGCCACGTGTCGCCAGAGGCCAGACAGGTTGGCCGCCGCCGCATGATAGCTCGTGCCAGCGATCTGGAAGCGGATCTCGTTGTCCGCCGGATCGACCTCGATCGACAGCGTACCGCCGCCGATGCCGACCAGCGTGCCGCCGCCCGCCGCCGCCTTGAACCAAGCTTCGAACGTGCACGCCGTGGTCTCGGCCGCGACGGCCGTCAGCGTCGCCATCTGCGTGCCGTCGAATTGCAGCGAACCGACGCTCGCGCCCGCCGTGATCGTCGTGGTCGTTGTGGCCTCCAGCCCGCCGGCCGTAACGACGCGCAGCGTCACCGTGTAGACGCCCGGTTCTTCGAAGCTATGTGCCGGAGCCGTCCGCCGGTCGGTCGCCGAGCCGTCGCCGAAATCCCAGTAGTAATCGCGGATCACGTCGTCGTCGGCGTAGCTGCCCGATCCGTCGAACACGACACCAAGTGGCACGAATCCGCTGTTCGTACTGGCCTCAATGACTGCCACCGGCGTGGCGGTGCCCTGGACACGGACGTCGACGCTCGTCGTGCCCACTTCGTCCGCCGCATCCGTCACGCGCAGCACGATCGTGTAGAGCCCGGGCGTGGTGTACGTGTGGCTGGCCAGAACCGTCTGGGCCGTCGCGTTATCGTCGAAGTCCCAGGCGAACGTCATCTCGCCAGCGTTGGTGGAGGTCGACTGCGCGCCTGACACGCTGACCGTCAGCGGCACCTCTCCGCTGGTGGCCGAGATGGCGATCTGAGCCGTGACGGCGGAGGTGGAATCATCCGACGACTGGTTCGGGCAACCACCAGCCAGGCACAGTGACAACAGCCCCAGCGAGACGAACCACTTCATTTACACACCTACCTTGTTATCCGCCCGGCGCGGCCGGCACCGTCCGTCCATCGGTCCGGCTGACCACGCCCCGGGAGGGCACACCCATTATACGTCCGGCGGCCAGTGCGTGTCCCGGTAGCCGCTGGCGTTCGACGGGGCCCCCAGCCCCGCATAGAATGCTCCATCGAGCCGCTGGCGGCGTGGTCGCTGCCGTCGAATCCGCATAGAACAGGACAACCGCATGGCGTCGAAGCTCTCCGACCTCACCGGACAGCTCGCCGAACTGGCCGAGCACTACGACACGCATTCCTGCTGGCCGCAGCGCTCGATGGACATTTTGGGAGAGTCGGGGTGCTGGCGCTGGGCCATTCCGAAGCGGTGGGGAGGCCTCGGGCTCGGCGACGTCGGCCTGCTCGAAGCCTACGAGGCGGTGGCCCACGGCTGCCTGGCCACGGCCCTTATCCTCACCCAGCGTGACGGTGCCTGCGACCTGATCGCCCGTGGTGCCAACGACGGCCTGCGCAAGCGCCTCCTGCGGGCCTACGCCCGGGCCGAGCGCTTCACCTCGATCGGCATCGCCCAGCTCAGCACGTCGCAGCACGGCCGCAAGCCGGCCCTCATCGCCAAGCGCGTGGGCCGCGACTACATCCTCGACGGCGTAATGCCCTGGGTGACCGCCGCCGAGCATTGCGACGAGATCGTCACCGGGGCCGTCCTGGCCGACGGCCGCCGCATAATCGCCTGCGTCTCCTGCGAAGACCCCGGCGTTACCTGCGAACCGCCGATGCAGCTCATGGCCCTCGGCGCCTCGTGCACGAGCCGCGTGCGCTGCCGGGCCGTGCGTGTGCGGCCGGTGGACCTAGTGACCGGCCCCGGCGAGCAGACGCCCACGATGCGAGCTCCGGTCAAGCCGCTGGTCGTGTCGGCGGTGGGCATCGGCCTGGCCGGCGCCCTGGCCGATCGTCTCGGCCGTTGCCGCGCATCAGCCGAGCTGAAGTCACATGTGCGGACGCTGCTGCGAGCGTATCGCCGCGTGCGCGGCCGGTTGTATGCGGCGGCGGAAAGCGTCGGACAGCGGAACGCCGATGTCGGCGTCAGCTCCATCCGCGTCAGCGTGAACGACCTCGTCACGCGCCTGGGCATGGCTCACCTGCTGCTGAGTAAGGGCACCGGCTACGCCCAGCCGCACGCGGCGGAGCGCCTCCTGCGCGAAGCGATGTTTTTCCTGGTCTGGTCCGCGCCGGCGGAGGTGCAGGACGAAACGCTGCGCATGTTGGTCAGCGGCCTGGGTTGAAGCGCGGTCAGAAGCGGATAGCATGCACGCGCGCACTCGAATCGCCGCGACGGATCAGCGTCAGGATGCGGCAACGGGAGCCGTGTTCGCGGTCGCCCGGCCGTCCTGATGGTGTGCGATTGTGGAAGTTATGGGTCCATGTTAGCCGGGCCTCGCGGGTGTTGGATGGGCCGCTCGCCGCGCCCGGACCAGAATTCCCGGCCGTAGTGTCCGAGGTTCTCGCGATCTTCACGAAGCGCTCAGGTTCCCGTTTATTGTTGGCGATTCCCCTATTATGTCGATGTGGGCCACACGCTACACTGGGGCCCAACGAGAGCCGGAAGGCATGTGGCCTTTGTGACGACTCCAGGCGGCTCGTTCACCCAGGTTGTCGGTGCGGACGCGTTCAGGACGATGTTTGTTTCGCTGTTGTCTCTTCTCAATGTGCTCGCGGCTCCGGCCGCCGTGCAGACCGAGGCAGCGTCGTTGCATGCAACCTCCGGTTGAACGCGATGGCATCGTCGGCGAACGGTCCTGGGACGCGCAGTCCGACCTGCGAGTTCTCCATTACCCAGGTGTGTCGGCGGCCGCCCGGGGGCGTGCCCTCGCCACAACGCATCCCCGCGACATACGAAGCCGCAGCAGGACAGCAGGCCGCATGTTCACCTTGATGTCTCGGGCAGGGAAGCCGACCAGGACCGAGGTTCCTCACGGGCACCATGAACGTCGGCCGGTGATGGCGAGCGCAGTGTGGCGGCGGTTGTTGCCGTGGGCTGGCGCTCGGTGGGTGTGTCCGTGAGCAGCGTAACCGCAAAGCTGCACAAGCTGCGAGGTCTCGTCGAGCGGGTTATCCCCATGGGGCCGTTTGCCCGCAGCGTGGCCGTGGTCGGCGGGGGAACCGGCCTGGGCTACGGTATCGTGCTGGCGGCCTCGCCCATCGTCACACGCTTGTACTCGCCGACCGATTTCGGCGTGTTCGGCGTGTACATGTCCATCGTCGCGATGGCGCTGATCGTCATCAGTTGGCGGTACGAGCTGGCGATCCCGGCTCCCGAGGACGATAACCGCGCGGCCAACGTGCTGGTCCTGGCGCTGACGCTCGTTGTGTGCATGAGTGCCGTGATCGGTGTCGGCTTGTGGCTGCTCGGCAGCGTTCTGCTGTACTGGCTGGACGCGCCGAGCCTGCGCCCCTATCTATGGCTCGTTCCGCTGAACACGCTGATCGGCGGCTTCTACGGCGCCCTTCAGGTCTGGTGCGTGCGCAAGAAGTCCTTCGCCGCGATCGCGCGGAGCAAGCTGTCGCAGGCCGTGGGGGCGGTCGTCGTACAGGTGGGGATCGGCCTGTTCTTGCTGGGGCCGCTGGGGTTGCTGATCAGCCACATCGTGCGCTGGGGCGGAGGCAGCACCACGTTGGGCCGTGCCGTCTGGCGTGGCAGCGCGGCCAGCCTCAAGCAGGTGTCGCCGAAAGGCGTGCTGGACGTGGCTCGGCAGTACCACCGTTTCCCCATGTTCTCGATGTGGTCCGCCTTGCTGAACAACGTCAGCGCGCAATCGCCCATATTGCTGTTGTCGGCCTTCTTTGGCGGCACGCCGGTGGGGTGGTTCGTCCTGACCAGCCAGGTGTTGCGCACGCCGCTGGTCTTCGTCGGCCAAGCCATCAGCCAGGTGTTTTTCTCCAGTGCCAGCGAGGCGAGTCGCAAGGGGCAGACCGCCGGCATCACGCTCCGCGTCTTCACCGGACTGATGTCGATCGCAGCCCCGTACGTGGCGCTGCTGATGATCACCGCGCCGGAGGTCTTCGGACTGATCTTCGGCCGGGCGTGGACCATGGCTGGCGTGTTCGCCCAGTTTCTGGGCCCGTGGCTGCTGATTGTGTTCGCGGCAACGCCGGTGACGTCACTCGTGTACGTGCTTGAGCGCCAGCGTGGGGATCTGGTCTTTCAGACCTGCCTGCTGCTCGGACGCGTGGTGGTGCTGACCATCGGTGGTCAGCGCCACGACGTGTTGCTGGCCATGGCGCTCTTCGGGGCCGTGAGTGCCGCGATGTGGTTCGTGTACATGCTGTGGCTGCTGCACGTCAGCGGCAATCACCCACGGGACGGCCTCATCTGCATGGGCAAGAGCCTGGCGGCGGCACTGCCCGTGGTTCTGCCGGCGGCGGCAGCGAAGCTCCTCTTCGGTACGCCTCTCTGGGTCATGGCCGGGCTGATCATCAGCGGTGCCTGGGCGACAGCAAACGTGGTGAAAGGGCTGCGCAATCGGGAGCGTTCATCATGAACAACGTCAAGGTGTATACGCGGAAGGAACTGGACTGGCGAACGGTCGGCGGGGCCCATGCCCGCGGCGGTGCGTTCTGGATCGACGGCGCGCAGGAGGCGGTGAACCTGCCGGAGGTGTTCGCCGCCACGAACTCGGTGGACGACTTCGTCGCCACGGTGCGCCGACTCAACGGATTCCACACCATCATCGTCGAGCGCGACAGCGAAGTTTGGGCCGCCGTCGACCATACGCGCAGTTGCCTGCTCTTCTACGGTCAGCGCGACGGACAGCTCTTCCTGAGCGATGATGCGGAGTGGGTGCGTGCCAACGTCGGTGACGAGGAATTCGACGATTTCACCGCCACCGAGTTCACGCTCACCAGCTACGTGACCGGTCCCGACACGCTCTATCCCAACGTCAAGCAGCTCCAGGCCGGCGACGTCCTGGTGCTGTCGCCGGGAGAGGGCAAAGTCGCCGTCCGCATCGTGCCGTACTACCGGCGGCCGTACGACAGCCCGATCGCCATCGAGGAACCCGAGTTGCAGCAGATGCACCTGGAGATCCTCGAACGGGCGATGCGGCGGATGTTCTCGTGGGCCAACGGTCGCATGCTGTGCATCCCGCTCAGCGGCGGGCTGGACTCCCGGTTGATTGCCCTGATGGTCAAAAGGCTGGGCTACGACCGCGTCATGGCCTTCTCGTACGGCAAGCCGGGCAACGCCGAGTCGGAGGTCAGCCGCCACATCGCCGAGACCCTGGGAATACCGTGGCATTTCGTGCCGTACAGCAACGAGGCGTGGCGGCGCTGGTACCACTCTCCGGAGTGCAAGGAGTACTACCGGTTCGTGGACCGCATGAGCGCCGTGCACCATCCGCAGGATTGGCCGGCCGTGTGGGAGATGAAGCGCGGCGGCGTTGTTCCGGACGACGCCGTGTTCGTGCCGGGGCACGCCGCCGCCAGCACGTTCCGGTGGCTGCGTCACGAGGGCTCGAGCCTGAAGTATGGTTTCGGCGGTCCGCGGCAGCGCGTGCGGGGTGAGGAGGTCCTGACGCGTACAATCTTCCGCAGTCACTACCGGCTCGCGGACTGGAATCCGCGGAAAGGCGACCTCGGCGGGCGACTGGCCGACCGCATCATGCGGTGCAGCGAGGCCACGAGCCTGGAGACATTGGAGGAGGTCGAGCGGGCGATCGGAACGTGGTACTGGCGCGAGCGGCACACGAAGTTCATCGTCAACTCCGTTCGCGTGTATGAGTTCTGGGGGTACGGTTGGTGGCTGCCGCTGATCGACCGGGAACTGCTTGACTTCTGGACTCGCGTGCCGGTCGTCTTCCGCCTGTTCAACCCGGAGCGCAAACCGGTGTACGACCGGCAGGTGCGGGAGATGTGGGCGGCCTTGCCGGGTGTGGCGGAGACGCCGACACCGGAGATGCAGCCCTCGCTTGCGCACCGCGTGGTTCGGTGGATCCGCGGCCACGGGCTCCACGTCATTCCGCTCTACCGGACGATGTGCAAGGTGCTCGGTCGCAGGTCCTTATACGACAGCCATCCGCTGGCCTATTACGGCATCATGACCCGGTCGCAGTTCCAGGAGTTCTACAACGGCCGGAACACGCTCTTCTATTTCCTGGTGATGGAGCGGCTGGGACGCATCGCGTTTCGCGCCACGGACGACCCCGCTTAGGGCGTCGCCGAACGTCGGGCACGTTGCGACTGCGACCGGTGACGCGCTGGCGGCGTGACCGGTGTGGGGCGACTGGATGCGAACGCGGCGGCCACGCTGATGGACGAACAGCGCGCTCTTCTGCCGCGGCGGGTCAATCACGCAGCGGACACGCGAGAAAGAGAGCCCGCGCCTTGCGCCAATATTCACACAAGGGCGTCATTCTCGTGCTACACTAATAGTTGGAGAGGACCGGGTCGAACATGGTCTCACCAGCAACCTAGGACGCCAGGCCGCTGAGGCGGCGGGTGGCGATGCATCGTACCGTGCACAGATGCCGTCGTGGTACCCACGGTGTGCTACGCCGCCGCAACCGCGCCAGCGCCCAGTCTGAGCAACCTTCCGGGCGGCGGCATCGGGGCCGGCTGTACGCCTGGTTCGTACGGTACGTCAGGCATTTCGGCCGGAGTTGAAGCTGATCACAGGTGTATACCAGTGTCCGCTGGCAGCGGTCATTGTAACGGTGCGCGCGCAGCCTCCCCGACACGGCATCGTGGCGGCGGCGGAGTGGGGCCGGCCTCGGCGGCGGGCCGACTCTGGCGGGCGATCGAGCGTGCGATTCCGGTGGGGTCGTTCGCCCGCAGCGTGGCCGTCATGGGCGGCGGCACGGGCCTGAGCTACGCTCTTGTGCTGGCCGTCTCGCCCATCGTTACGCGCCTGTACACCCCGCCAGACTTTGGGTTGCTCGGCGTGTATATGTCGATGGTCTCGATGTCGCTGGTCTTTGTCAGTTGGCGATATGAACTGGCCATTCCGGCACCAAAGGAAGACACCGAGGCGACGAGCGTGCTGGTCCTGGCCATGGCTCTGGTCGTGGGAACGAGCGCCATGATCGGCGGCGCGTTGTGGGCGATCGGCGGCCTGATCGTCGACAGCTTGGACGCCCCCGAGTTGCGGCCCTACTTGTGGCTCGTGCCGGTGAATACGCTGATCGGCGGTGTGTACGCCGTGCTCTACTCCTGGTGTGTCCGAAAGAAGGCCTTTGCGGCGATTGCACGCAGCAAGCTGTCGCAGGCCGTGGGTACCATCACGGCCCACGTGGGATTGGGACTGCTGTTCGGCGGGGCGCTGGGGCTGGTGGTGGGGCACATCGTGCGCTGGGGCGGCGGCAGCGTCACCCTGTTTCGCGATTTCTGGCGCGATAGTGCGGGTTGCCGGAAACGAATATCGCTGCGCGGCACGCTGACGATGGCCTCCCGCTATCGCCGTTTCCCGATGTTCACGGTCTGGTCCGCCCTGCTCGGCAACTGCGGTACGCAGATGCCGGTGCTGCTCCTGTCGGCGTTTTTCGGGAGTGTGCCGGCCGGGTTGTACGTGTTGACCGGACAGGTGCTGTGGATGCCGTTGAACGTTGTGGCCCTCGCGATCAGCCAGGTGTTCTTCTCCAGCGCGAGCGAGGCGAGCCGCGGGGGAAAGGCTATCACCCTCACGCTGCGCGTGTTCACCCGGCTGGTCGCGGTGGGGACGCCGTTCATCATGCTGTTGATGGTGGCGGCGCCGGAGGGATTCGCGCTGCTCTTCGGACCGAAGTGGACCATGGCCGGCGTGTACGCCCAGTTCCTGTGCCCGTGGCTGCTGCTGGCCTTCGCCGTCGGACCGGTGACGTCATTGGTGTACGTGCTCGAGCACCAGCACGGGGAACTGGTCTTTCAGGCCTGCCTGTTGGTAGGGCGAGTTGCGGCCCTGGTGATGGGCGGCCTGCTCGGCGACCCGGTGCTGGCCATCGCGCTCTTCGGGGGCGTGAGCGCCGCGATGTGGTTCGTGTACATGCTGTGGCTGCTGCACGTCAGCGGTAACCGGCCACGAGACGGCTTGATCTGTCTGGGGAAGAACCTCGCGGCGACGTTGCCGGTCCTCCTGCCCACGGCGGCGGCCAAGCTGGTCTTCGACACGCCGCTCTGGGTTGTCGGCGGAGCGGCGATCAGTGCGGCCTGGGCGGCCGTGAACGTGGTGCGCGGGCTACGCAGGCGAGACGCTACGCCGCCAGACGCCGCCGGCAGACAAGAAATGACGCCGGACGCATCTGCGCCCGGCGTCATCGCTGCTCGATAGAGCCGCCGTTACGTCACGATCGATTACGCGTCACCGTTGTTCCCGATCGTGCTCCGGTCGGTGGCGGCGACCGCTTCACGCCCGGAGATCGGAGTGTCGATGTCTTCGTCGGCGATGGGGATGTCGCCGTTGTCCATACCACGCAGGGGGATGCCGACCCGCGGCCACGTTTCGATGATCCGCCGGCGGGCACGTGTCTTCGTCTCGGTCAGGGCGACTCGAACCTCCGCGAAGGCCTTCTTGACGCTGGCCAGGGCGGTCTCGGTTGTGCGGTTCGCGTTGCGCAGCGAGGTGACCTCGGTCTCGTAGAAGTGCCGCTGCTCCAGGAGGCGGGCATTCTCCCGCTCCAGGTGAGCCAGTTGGGTCTGCAGCGTCTTCTTCTCGCCGCGCAGGCTCTCGATCTTCTCCAGGAGCTCGTCCTGTACCTGGGCGATCTCGCGGGCCCGGTCCTCGGCGGCGCGCAGGAGCACCTGGTGCTGCTGCCGCTCCGAGCGGATCTCGTCGAGGCTCGCCTGCGTTTGCTGGAGACGCGCCTGGAGATTGTTGCGTTCTTCGACCGTATCCCGGCGACCGCGTTCCATCTCCTGGAAGCGCGCCGTCAGGTCCTTGATATCCGAGCGCAGGCCGTCCCGCTCCTTGCGGATCGTCCACACCTCTTCGAGCTGCTTGTTGGCCGCCTTCAGCTCACTCTTGAGGCGGGTGCGCTCCTTCTCGATGGAGTTGTATTCTTCGGTCAGCCGGCCGAGCCGCCCGTTGGCGTTGGCGACTTCCTCTTCGAGGAGGCTCACCTCGCCGCGGACCTGCTCGAGGGCTTCGAGCCGCGTCTGGAGCGTCACGTGCTGCCACTCGAGCTCCTGGTTCCGCTGGCCGGCAGCCTGGAGCTTCTCGTTGGCCTGAGCCAACTCGTGCTCGAGCGACTCACGGATCTCCTGGTGTCGGTCGAGCTGGTCCTCCAGCTCGTTGATGACCTGCATCACGTCGTTCCGCTCGTCCAGCACCGTGTCGTGCAGTGCCGGCGTGAGCGGATGCTCCGTGTCGTCGATGTCCTGGGTCATCTGCCGGATCCGCTGCTTGACCTCTTCGATCGACGTCGGAGACGAGGTGGTTCGTTCCGGCGTTTCGGGGCCCCGATCCTGGATGTTGTCTGTCTCATTCATGCCGATGTCCGCCTTCTGTTCGGCTGCGGTGTCGTCCACGTTGGGCATGTCGGAGATGCGCTCCTTCGCCTGGCTGCTCTTCGTCGAGCCGTTCCGCCTCTTCTCCATGATCTTCGCTTCCTTGCACGCCCACGGGGCGCCGTCGGCCACTGCACGTGTTTCCCGGACCCGCCGACCGGGACGGCCGCGCGAGCCCTCGCCATGCCCTGAATTATCGGTTCGCCCTTTCCCCGCCCTTGACCGTGGGCGCGACACACCGCGCAAAACCCACGCGTCGGCCCCGCCGGCGGGGGGCCGAAACGGCTCTGGCGGCCTCTCAGGGGTGCTTTACCGCCGCCCGCCGATTGGTATACTGGCGCCGTTGACCGCCCGGGCAAGCTCGGTGTGGCTGGCCGCTGGCAGGCGGCCCGGCTCGACGGTCCAACGACAGGCTGGTGGCGTAGCTCAGCTGGTTTAGAGCGGCGGATTCATAACCCGCAGGTCGGCGGTTCAAGTCCGCCCGCCACCAAGTGCGACACGAAGCGGCGACGTTCGCCCCAGGCGACGTCGCCGCCGTCGTATCGCTGAGGCGGGGGACAAGCTCACCGTTTACGGCTCACGCGGCACGGGTCGCCTTCCAGGGACTGACGCAGCTTCGGTGTTTGCGCGCGGGAGGGCGGCGGTGTGACCGTGTTCGCGGCGCTCGCGCGGTATTCCCGGCTCACCGCCCGGACTCTGCGCGGCGATGCTGCCGCGCTGCTGTTCGTATGCTCGCTGTGCAGTGTTCATGTAGTCTCTGTGGCCCGTCGCTGCGTGGTGGAGACTGTTGTCTTGCGTCGCAAACTTCATGAAGGGTAGTGACTACATGTAGACTATGCGGCCGTCGGTCATAGCGGTAGCAACACTGCATCTGGCGTATGTCATTGTGGCCTGTTCAGGGGACAGTGCAGCACATCCTCACTGGGAACGAGCGCTCATGAGTCAGCGCAGTCAACTACGGGGCGGAAGAGAACGTGAGCGGTTGCGAAATACTCTTGACGTGCGTTTCCGGACGTGCTATGCTCCCCAGTATACACGTTCGAGGACGGTTCTACGTCCTCTGTTTCTGGGCCGTTTCATTAGTACCGCAAGCTACGGAGGGCTGCCGACGTAGGCCCGCGCTTACCGGCCTTAAGTGGGCATCGGTTGGGCATGACGCCTAGCCGCCCGCTGAAGAGAGGTCGGAGTTACAGCGTTGGGCTGCGCCGCGCGCGCCGTGGTCCGGCGTGCAGATCATGTCTAGCGGTCGATCGTGGGTTTACGCGGGTCAGCTTCCGCCCGTTTGATCGCCGCTTTCATGGAAGGGGCGACGGAGACGGGGTGACGAACGAACGCGGAATTGGGGATGGTCGTGCGGTACCGGCAGGGCACTCAGCGCCTACCTGGAAACCCACTTCGACCCTGATTTGGATGCACAACGGCTGAGAGAGAGGAGGGACCGACAGGGTCGTGTCCGATCGACTGCTGCCGAGGGCACCGCGGACATCAGTTGCGTTGCGCAGGCAGGCGGAGGAAGCGGCGGTCACGATACCTCGCAGATAGATTTTGTGGTTCTTGCGAGACACGCAGGTGATCTGCGTGCCGCGGTGGAACGAGCGTGCCGCTCGTGGGCGACGATGACGCCGACCGGCGGTGCCCCGCAGTTTCTGTGATCACTTATGGTGATCCGCAATCGTAACCAGAGGAAGGGACGACACGATGAAAGCAGCTAACACTTATGTGAGGGTCGCTGCGTTAGCTTCCCTCGGGGTACTTCTATTGGCACAGTCCGCCTTCGCCCTCGAGCCCGTCGGTGACCCCGTCCTGTGCGGTCGAGACGGAGGCTGGATGCAGCGGTTCGTCGTGTACAACACGACGGCCTTCGATCAGATTCAGTTCGCGATGGCGGAGGGCAGCGCGTTCACCATGCCGGACGGCTTCGATCGGCCGGCGTTCATTCCGGACACATGGGACCAGGCCTGCAACGACAGCGTACGCCTCATTGCCACCGGCCCGGAGACGAACTCGCTCGAGTTCTGGGTGAAGTTCGACACGCCGCTCGCCACCCCCTTCATGATGTACTACCAGGTCTACGGCATGTCCGCGGGCATGCTGACCGAGATCACGGCCGCGTGGAACGGTGAGGAGTGGACGCTTGCCGGCGATTCGCCTTGGTCGAACGCCCGCGTCGACTGCGCCTGCCTCCACATGGGCTCGCTGTCGCTGCTGACCGATCCCGCCGATCAGGTTTGCTACGGCATCGGCGACACCGTCACCATCAATGTGTTCATGTCGGACATCATGGATCCCTACGCCATCGTCGGTGGCCAGTTCTTCCTCTCCTATAACGCGGCCAAGCTGCAGTTCGTTGAGATGACCGCCGGTGAGGATCCGTTCCTCAACCAGATCTACGAGCACGTCGATCCGCTGGCCGGCACGATCGACTACGGCGTCGGCCTGAACTTCGGCGGCGTCGGCACGATCGAAGACTCGGTCATGGCCGTGATCACCTTCACCGCCATCAACGAGATCTGCCTGACCGACAGCCTGGTCACCTTCCGGGACAACGAGCCGCCGTCCATGCTGACCTCCGGCTGCTGCGGCGACGTCTGTCCGTTGCTCTACGAGCTGGCGGCCATCGAGATCGACAGCACCCCGCCGGCCTTCGACAACTGCTCGGGCACGCCCGAGGAGCCGGCAGAGGTTACGGTCGAGTGCCATCTGCTCGACAGCATGTACCCGGTCTACGACTCGTTCGGCAACCTCCTGGTGACGGCGCAGGACGTCTGCGACGATCCGGATGACCTGACCGACGACGTCATGGTCACGTTCAACGAAGAGCGTGAGGACGGCCCCTGCGACGCGACCTACACGCTGACCCGCACCTGGACGGCCACTGACTTCTGCGGCAACGCCGCCGACTGCGTGATGATCATCCACGTCCAGGACACGACGGCGCCCTGCCTCGCCGGTTGCCCGCGCGACGCCACCGTCGAGTGCAGCGATCTGGACACGCTCTTCCCGGTGTACGACGAGTTTGACAACCTGCTGGTGACGGCGACCGACAATTGCGATCCGAACCCGGTCGTCAGCTTCACCGAGGAGCGCGAGTACCCCGATCCGGAATGCCTCGGGACGTTCTTCCTGACCCGCGTCTGGGAGGCCACGGACGAGTGCGGTAACACCGCCTACTGCGAGCAGTTCCTGACCGTGCAGGACACGACGGCCCCCGAGTGGGTCGATCCGGACAACCTGCCGCCGCACATCACCGTGACCTGCGATGCGGTCCCGGAGGTCGTGCACCCGCTGGCGACCGACAACTGCGCCGAGCCGCGCCTCACCTACACCGAGGACGTGAGCGAGCACGGCGAGTGCCAGACGTACACCATCACGCGCACGTGGGTCTATGACGACTACTGCGGCAACTCGATCTCGCACACGCAGCTCATCTCGGTTGTGGACAATCTCCCGCCGCAGTTCGCTTTCTGCCCGGAGGACGTCACCGTCGAGTGTGACGCGGTTCCGGAAGTCCCCGTCATGGAAGCCACCGACAACTGCCCGGATTCGATTCCGGAGGTTTCCTTCGTCGAGTTCCAGACGATGCTCCCGAATCCGGCCTGCCCGGAGCACTACCGGCTGCGGCGCGCCTGGACGGCCACCGACGGCTGCGGCAACTCCTGCGAGTGCGTGCAGCTCATCACCGTCGTCGACACCACGCCGCCGGAGATCACCTGCCCTGAGCCGATCGTGGTGAAGGCCGACGTGGGTACCTGTGAAGCGGTGCTCTGCCCCGGCATGGCCGCCGCTGAGGACAACTGCGATGACCACGTCGACGTCTTCGGCTTCCGCGACGACGGCCTGGGTGTCTGCTCCGACCCGTACCCGGTCGGCACGACGACGATCACCTGGACCGCTCGTGACAACTGCGGGAACGAGAACTCCTGCGACCAGACCGTGACCGTGCTGCCGTACAACGACATGCTGGTCTCGCTGGCGATTCAGGCCAGCTTCCCGTGCCAGTTCGCGAGCACGCTGGAACGCTGCATCACCTTCGAGCTCTGGAACTGCTCGGAGCCCGGCATGGATCCCGTCGAGTACGAGACCATGATCACGTTCGAGTGCCCGGAGCAGGGTGCCACCGTCGCGGTGGCGATGGACGTCCTGCTCGAGGACGTGCCCTGCGGTCTGTACACCTGCGTGACGGCCCGCGACAAGCTCCACTCGCTGCGGGTGACGCTCGGGTCGCCTGAGTTCGCCATGAGCGACAACATGTACGTGGCCGACTTCATCGGCGCGGAGAAGCTGCTGGTTGGCGGAAACGCCAACGACGACTGCGTGATTGACATCCGCGACTACGGCTTCTTCATCTGTGAGTGGGCCCTCCACTACGACAGCAACGGTGACTTCATCGACGATGGCAACACGCCGTGCGGCATGTTCATCAAGCACGCCGACTTCGACGGCAACGGTATCGTTTGGCAGGAAGACTACATGTACATCCGTGACAACTTCCTGTTCGAATGCGATCCGGATTGCTGCGTCGTCGGCCGCATGGGCGGCAAAGAGGCCATCACCCGCATCTCCGTGGCCGAGCTGCGCAAGCAGGGCCTCGGCGACCTGGTCATCGCCGACCTCAACCGCGACGGCTGGCTGGATACGGCGGATATGAACGCGTTCATGCAGGGCGTCCGACCTCAGCGCCCGGGCGTGAGCGGCGAGGTCATCCGCCCGTAGGGCGGCGACTGACCGCTGACAGCCGCCACCGCGGCGGCTGATCCGAAGACTGTTGCCGGCCGGCGCGCGACCTATTGGTCACGCGCCGGCCGGACTCGGCTGCGATGTGCAGATTTGTGTTCTCTGTGCCGTCTTGTTTTGTCTTGTTTGCGAGCCTGATTCAGGCAGAGGGCGTTACCATGTTGGCTTTAGCATCCAACCGGCTCTTCATGTTCTGCGCGTGTGCATTACTTTTCTCCTGGGCGGTCTGGCCGTCGTCGGCGCAGGCTGACGTGGATCTGGACCTGCGCGTCGTCGAGCTGGCCTACGGTCCCGGCTATGCCGAGGCGGACCTCTGGGCCGTCTGCGACAGCCCGGTTCCGCAGGCGATCGGCGGCATGTCGGTGATCCTCGTCTGGGATCCCGAGGTCCTCGAGGGCGTCAGTATCAACAGTCTCGAAGGCCCCTATGACTGGGTCAACGAGGACGGGAACCCGCTGGAGGGCTTCTACGATGACAGCGCCATGGACGGTCTCAACGAGACCTTCCTCGACGGCGATGCCCTCTACATGAATTTCGTCGATTTCGGGGTCGATCTCTACGTCGATCAGGACGGGTTGTGGGTCGGCCGCTTCACCTTCGAGAAGAAACGCTGCTACGGTCCCGCCATGCTGACCATCGTTCCGGAGCTCGGCGCATACTCCCACACCGTCGTCTATGACGGCATCCATCCGGGCGGCCAGGTCACCGGCGACCTCGATGAGGTCGATCTCATGCCGCCACCGATCCCCGGTGACATGAACTGCGACGGCTTCGTCAACAACTTCGACATCAAGCCGTTCGTGCTGGCGGTCAGCGACCCCGAGGCCTATGCCGAGCATTACCCGTGCTGCGACATCATGTTCGGCGATCTCACCGGCGACGGGCTCGTCAACAACTTTGATATCAAGCCGTTCCTCGAACTGCTGAGGTAAACGGCGCCCCGACAGGCAAGACGGCTGAGCGACGACCGGCCACGCGTTTGCAGACGGGTGGCCGGTCGTCCGTCTGCTCTCACCCCGGATACAACCGTGCTCAGGAGGAGGCGGGAACCTCCGGCGGCCGCGTTTCCTGCGCCGGCAGCTTCGGTTCGGGCACCGTCTCCAGCAGCCGCCGAACGATCGCCACCGAGTCGAGCCGCTCGGCCTGCGCCGCGAAGTTGCAGGCGACACGGTGCCGCAGGACGGGGATGGCCACCCGGCGGACGTCGTCCAGGCTGACGCTGTACCGCCCGTCCATCGCCGCCATGGCCCGCCCGCCCCAGATGAGAAACTGCCCAGCCCGCGGCCCGGCGCCCCAATCCACGTACTTGCGGACGAAATCTGGCGCCGTCGGGTCCGCCGGCCGCGAGGCCCGCGTCAGCGCCGCCGCGTAATCCACAATGTACGACGTGGCCGGGATGGCCGCGATCAGCTTCTGCATGTTCAGAAGCTGGCGGTCGTTGATGACCGTTCGCAGCGGCGCCGTCTCGCTCTGCGTCGTCTGCGAGAGGATGCGCTGCTCGTCGGCCAGCGTCGGGTAATCCACCCAGATGTTGAACATGAAGCGGTCGAGCTGCGCCTCGGGCAGGGGGTACGTACCCTCCTGCTCGATGGGGTTCTGCGTGGCGATGACGAAGAACGGGTTCGGCAACGGGTACGTCTGCGACCCGCTGGTCACCTCGCGCTCCTGCATGGATTGCAGCAGGGCTGCCTGCGTTTTCGGCGGCGTACGGTTGATCTCGTCGGCCAGCACGATGTTGGCGAACACCGGCCCGGGCACGAAGCGAAACTCCCGCCGGCCGTCCGGCAGTTCGTCGATCACGTTCGTCCCGGTGATGTCCGAGGGCATCAGGTCGGGCGTGAACTGGATGCGCTTGAAGACCAGTGAGGTGATGCGGGCCAGCGTCGAGACCATCAGCGTCTTGGCCAGCCCCGGCACGCCGACCAGCAGGCAGTGCCCGCGGGTCAAGATGGCCGCGAACATCTGCTCGACGACCTCGGTCTGCCCGACGATGTGGCGGGCGAACTCCTCGCGGATGAGCTGCTGCGAGCGGTGGAACTCCTTCAGCAGGTTCTCGAACGACTCCTTGGCCATCAGCCCTCCGTCGATTTGCGTGAGGGGTCGCGCTCGGCCTGCGGCAGCCGGCCGGATTCGTACGCTGCCTGCAACCGCTCGTACGCCGCCTGGTAGGCGACGAAGCGGACATGATACTCGGCTCGCCGAAGCGCGTCAGGAGCCTTGTCCGGGTGCCAGCGCAGCGACGTCTCCCGCCAGGCGTGGCGAAGCTGCTCGGCCGAGGCGGTCGGCGTCAGGTGGAACAGGGCCAGCGCTTCGCGCAGGGCCAATTCGCCAGCCCGCCGCCGGAGCTGCTCGGCGATGACCCGCCGCTCGCGTGGCCCGGCCTTCTCCCGCACCCACTGCCAGTCCCACGCGTCCGGCAGGATCGCGCCCACCGTCGTACCGAACACGGTCATGAAGCGGGTGAACGGCCGCCCCTTCAGCCGCAGCAGCGTATCGGCCACCAGGCCACCGGTGGCGGCGATCCGCCCGGCGACGCTCGCCGACTTGGCCCGTTGCTGAGCCCGCCGGCCGCGCAGCAGGGGGGTGATGTCGTCCTGCCAGACGCGTCGCAGGAACCGGCGAAAGGCCTCATCGTCGTTTGAGTGTGTTGCGGTCATGTCGGTGCTGCGGCAGTATGTCGCCCGGGCGGTCGCCTCAGGCGGTCGCTACCGGTGTTATAGCATGCGGGCCGACCGGCGGGCAGATGGTCGGCCGGAAAGGATGATTCGTTGATGTGGGCCTGCCTCGCCGAGGCGAGCGATACGGGACTGGAGATCGGTCTGGGCGGCGCGGCCCGCGTCTGGATCATCATCGGTGTTGCCGTGGCGGTCGCGGCCGTGTTCCGTCGCCGGTTGCCGGTCGGTGTCGGACCGGGGCTCTTCACTTGCGGGCTGAGCATGGCCCTGGCGGCGGCGTATCTGGGCGAGCCGGGCAGTTCGCTCACGCCGTTGCACCTGACGGCTTTCTTCACGGCACTCGCCATCCTGTGGCATCTCGGGGCTCGATGGATCGAGCACGCCGAGACGCCGACCGGCCCCGTGAATCGCTTCCTGGTGGCCGGCTACGTCGGCCTGACCGGCGCCTTGTTGGCGGCTGGATCGATCCTCTTTGCCGTTGACGCTCCCGTCGCCGACCGGCTCGGCTTGACGCTCTGTCTGGTGATCCTGTCGGCACTCGCTCTCCGGCGATGGCTCGACAGATCGAGCGAATTGGGCGGGCACGCGTTCATCGCCGCTGTCGGCGGGGCTGTGTACCTGTGGGCCTTGCCCGCGGTCGGCGGGCTGCCACTCGGACGTTGGCGGCTACTGGCGGCCTGTGTCGCCCTTCTGCTGGCCCTGGTGCCCGTCTGGCGGCATTGGCAGTTCCGTCGCCACGTCTGGCGAACCGAGCCCGAACGGCTAACCGACCCGCCCGCGCCGGCCGGCGGCGTGCATACGCTTGCTCTCGTCCTCAGCATTCTGGTGGGATTGGGCGGGATTCTGTTGCCGGCTGGCGGCCTGACGCCTGTAGCGGTCGGTCTCGCCGCTTTGGCGACGTTCACCGTGGCTCATCGCGCCGGCGGCTCCGGGCTGGCGGGCCGCGTCGGATTGGCCCTGACCGCCGAGGCCGTCGTCCTCGCCGCAACATGCTGGCTGCCGGCGACGGCCGTGAACCTCATCCTCGGCATGGCCGTCGCCGCCGGCTACCTGCTCTGGCTCGCCCGCTTCTGGCGACAGCAGTTGCACGATGGCGTCGCCTGGACGACGACGGGTCGGCTCATTCCCGACGCCCGACGTCTTGGATTGGCCCTGGCTGCCGGCTGCTTTGTGACCGCTGCCGCCGCCGCGCCGCAGGTCGCAACCGCGGCCGCTGGCTCGCTGTGGGTATCCCTGGTGGCGGCGGTCGCGACGCTGCTGCTCGCGTATATGTTGGTCGGCGAGGCGACCAAGGCCGACAGCCCGCTGATCGCCTGGTTGGCGTGTCTGCTCGCCCTGAGCGTCGCCGTGCCCGTGCAGAGTGCCCTCCACGCCGCTGGCGTGATGTGTCCGTGGGCGGCACTCGTGCCGTATGCCGCGGTGCTGCTCGCGGTGCGGGTCGGCCCGCAACGTGGCGACGGCCCGCGTGAGGCCGCATACAACGCGTTCATCGCCGGCGGCGTGCCGGTCGTCGTGCTGGCTGCGCTGGCTGTGCCTGGAGCGCTCCCACCCTCGTGGCTGGGGCCGGCCGTGCTCCTGCTCGGGCTGCTGCTGGCGGTCGGAGTGCGGCGACCGCGGTGGCGTCGGGTCGAGCCGGCGCCCAGCAGTTGAGCAGTCCGGACGTCGGGCCGGTATACTCGCGATTGCAGATCGCCTTTCGGGCGAGCGACCGCTCAGGCGCGCGGCGGTTGCTTGCTGAACGCACAGTGGAGCCTTCGTGGCCTTTCAGCCCTTTGCCGACGAGCTGAGCGACTGCCGGGTCGTGTACATCCCACCCGGCCTGGACGACGACCAGCGCAGCCGGTTCGTCGCCCGCGTCGCCGCCGCCGTCGCCCAGCAGACCGAACTCGCCGCTCATCGCATGGCCGTCCTCCGCCCGACTGGCGAGATCAGCGACGAGGGCGACCGGCTCCTGCTCGGCCACGAGCCGGCGGCAGCGTGCAACCCGGTGGCCATACTCGACGACCAGCGACCCGACGTCGCCACGCTCTGGTGGATCACCGCCGCCATGCTCGATGCCCTGCACGCCGCGGCGGCGGCCAAGACCGTGCACGGTGGTATCCAACTCGGCAGTCTTTTCATCGACGAAGGCGGACAGCCAAAGCTCGGCGATTTCGGCCTCGCGCCGGCGTTCGAAGCCATAGGCGACGCCGAGGCCCGCCGTTGGACGCATTGCCAGGCTGCCGTGAGTCGGGGCGAGCGGCAACGCGTGTCGTCCGGCGCGTGGCGGCTGCTCGGCGAGGAGGAGACCCGCGAGCACGGTTGGATCGTGCCGTACGCCAGCCATGAGTTGCTCGAAGGCCGGCTGCGTTTCAATCTGAAATCTGACCAGTTCGCGCTGGGCGTGATGTTGTACCTGCTGGCCGCGGGCACGCATCCGTACGGCGCGGCGCTGTCCGACCCGACGCTCAATCTCTACTTCCACCTCGATCCGTCGCCGCTGAACGAGGAGCGACGCGACTGGGCCGAGTCATTCGAGCGGCAGCAGGCCAACCTCGCCACACAGGCCGATCGCTCGATCGTCGCGTGGGCGGAGGTTGTCACGCACCTGCTGGCCAGCGACGCCAACGCTCGCCAGGCCGCATCCGCTACGGACGAAGGCGTGCGCGAGTACCTCGACGCCAAGTGGACCGAGGCCGCCGCCGCCATCGCCGCGGGCCGTGGTTCGCTCGAATCTGGCGACGCCGAGGCATTCCTGACCACGCTCACGCCCTGGACGACGGACGAAGCCCTGCCCGAGATCTGGCGGAATCGGCTGGCGATCTGGGTGGCTGGCATCGATGCACAGAAGGGCGAATTCCGGACGCGGCACGCCCGTCGCCAGCACCTCGCCGCCGCGCAGGATGCGTTCGACGGCATCCAGCTCGACCGTGCCCGTGCCGAGGCCGAGGCGGTCGTCAATGATCCGGAGGCCGAGGAAGACCTGCGGCACGCGGCGGAGGAGCTGCTCGCCCTGTGCAACGAGCAGGAGCAGTTCATCGCCTCCGGCGCGGATGCGGTGGCCGTCGCCTATCTCGACGCCGCCCAGGAAGCCCTCGACCACGAGGCATTCGAGGATGCCCGCCAGGTGCTCGAAGGATTGCTCCGCGATCCGGCGATGCCGCGGGCCCGTGTCGGCCGGGCTCGGCATCTGCTCGGCGACGTCGAGCTCGCCGCCCAGCGTTTGCAGCGGCAGACGGAGGAGTTGGCCGCCGCGACGGAGTCGCACCGCAAGGCCGACTATGACACGGCGGCCGTGCGGTTGGCGGAGTTGCTGGCCGAACCGCACCTGGCCGGCGGCGTGGCCGAGCGGGCCCGCCCGCTCCTGGCCGAAGCGCAAGCCGGGCAGCAACGCCGGGCGGCGCACCTGGCGGCGATTCGGCAGGGGTATGAGGCGTGGCAGGGGGGGGATCTCGTCGGCGTCGACGCTGCGTTGAACGAAGTCCCCACCGACATCGATGATCCCGCCGTTCGACCGGAGCGAGAACGTCTGGCCGCCGCGGCGGACCGGCTTCGTGTCGTCCACGAACAGCAGAGTGAGGCGGAACGGCTGCTCGCGGCGAACGACGCTGACGGTGCCCGTACGCTGGCGGAGAAGGCCGCTGCTGAGGACCTGCCAGCCTCGACACTTTCCGGCCTGACTGACTTGGTCAGCCGCTGCCGCGCGCTGGCCGAAGAGCAGCAACAGGCCCGGCTCTCGGCGGCGCGTGCCGCGCTCGACGAGGCGCAGCGCAGCTTCGACGCCGGCGATGTGCCGGTCTGTCGCCGGTCTCTCGAACAGGATGTGCTCGCAGCGGCGGGATTACCCGACGAAGTGCGGCAGGAGGCGGAGCGGCTGCTGCGGGAATGCCCGCGGCTGGAGCAGGCGGCCAGCCTGCTCGACCAGGCGGCGGCTGATCTCGATCGATCGGACTTCGACGCCGCCGACCGCGACGTGCAGGCCGTGTCGCCGACGGGATTGCCCGCCAGTATTGGCGAACGTTGCGAGACATTGCGTCAGGCCATCGCCGCGGCCCGCCGGAAACGTCTTGAGCAGCAGCAGACCGAGCTGCGCAAGCGGCTGGAACGAGCCAAGTTGGCGATTGAGGCCACGCGTTTCCGCGAGGCCGCCGCCACATTGCGCGAAGTCGAAGCCTCGCCGTATCTGAACGATGCGTTGCGCGCCCGGGCGGCGGAGTTGGCGCAATTGCTGGCGGCCCGCCGGCCGTCGCGTAACTACGCCGTTCCGGCGGTCGGCGGCGCGGTGCTCCTCGTTGCGGCCCTGGCCGTTACGTGGGCGCTGTGGCCGTCTTCGTCGGTCATGCCGCAGCCGGAGCCTCAGCCAAAGCCGCCGACACAACCTGTGGTCACGCCCGCCGTGCCCACGTTCGCCGAGGCATCGGAAACGCTGCAAGCCGCGCTCGCCGCCGAACTGAAGGGCCTCGACGGCCCGCATCTGCGGGGCACGCCGGCCGACGGTCTGCGGCTCGAGGCTCGCGCCGGCGAGCATCCGCTGCTGCCCCAAGCGGCGCTAACGTTCGACGCTGCCCAGGGCACGTTCTTGCCCGACGTGGATACACTGGCCAGGTGGTTCTCGCTGCAGGCGGCGGCGCTCGACGTTGTCGCCCGGCCGGGGGCACTGCGCGTTCAGGACGATGAGGCCGGAGAAGTGACGCTGACGCTGGCCGATCCAACGGGTGTGCGTGTGGAGGGCGTGGACGTGCCGGGCGCGGCCGTGTTACTAACCGTCCCCGTCCGCCTGCCCGATGATCCGCGCCCAGCGAGCCAGTTCGATCTGCACGGGCTCGTCGTCGACGGTTTCTTCGCCGCGGATGAGGAAGGCCAGGCGGCGTACGTGGTGTACCGCGACGCGCTGCGCGCACATCTCGCCGCAGACCAGGCAGAACGCATGCATGGCGTCCTGGAGAAGCTCCAGGCCGAGGTCGCCGCCGCAGCCGAGCAGGCCACGCGGCCGAACTGGACGCCGCCGCAGTACACGCTGCGTTTCGAGCCCGCTGACAACTTGCCGGCGAAGCTGATCGCCGAGGCGGCCGACGGGTCGTCGTTGACGCTGGGCGAGTGCGACGCGGCGGGGTTGGACGAGCTGACGCTCACGCCGGCGTGGAAAGAACGGCTCTTCCCGCCGCCGGCCATGCCGACATTCACCGAGGCCGCAGCGTCATTCCGCGAAGCACTGCAGGCGGCGCTCGGCGCAGACTTCACACTGTCGCCATGGCCGACCGAGCCACAGACGCCGTTGGACATCGGTGCTCGTTGGGACGAGCTGGATCTGCTGCCGTTCTCACCCGTCGAGTTCGATGCAGCGACGGGCACGCTTGCTCCGCCGCCGGCGACGGTCGCCCAGTGGTTCCGCGGACAGGCGACCGTGCTGGCGGCGCTCGGCCAGCCGGCGTCGCTCGTGCTCGACGTGGCCGCGCCGTACGACGCCGACCTGACACTGGTCGATCCCGCCGCCGTGCATTTGACCGCATACGCGCCGGCGTCGCAGAGCATCGGCTTGACCGCGGCCGCGCGATTGGCGGCTGACCCGCGACCGACGGCGAGTTTCACATTTTCCGGCGAGCTCGCCGACGCCCGGCTAACGGCCGACGCCGCGGGGCAGGGGGCTTTCGCCGAGTACTTGCGTGCGTTGCAGCAGGATCGCGCCACGGCCGTTGCCGAAGAGGCCGCGCAGTCGTTGAACCTGCCCGCCGGCCTGAGCATTGCCGGTCCGGCCGAATCCGCTGGCGGGCCGGAGTTGACGCTCGACGTGCTCCGCGCGGGCGAGCGGCTGACGACGCTACCTGCCGTCTGGGACGCGCCGACGCTCGCGTATCGTGTCGACGCCGCGGCCGGACGCACGCGCATTGCGGAAGCCCTACACGCACTCGCGGGCAGCGAGTCGTTCCAGGCGACACTCCGTGCCTCGTGGCCGGATGTCGCGAAAGCCCTGGCCGTCCCACCTACGCACCCGGCGGCAGCGTGGTTTGCCCGTTGCGTGCCGTTGGAGACCAACGTCCGACCCGCCGGCGAGTCGGCGGAATTCGGTGCCGAGACACGTGTCGTGCTCGGCCCGCCCGACGCGCCTCCCGACGAACGCATCACTATCACCGTTCCGATCGGCTTCGTGGATGGCAAGTTCACCTGGCACACGGACGCCCTCGCCGACACGCAGCAGGCTCTCCGCCAAGCACTCCAGCAACTCGCCGAGAGTCCCACGCTACGGCAGCGCCGGGCCACCGCGACCATCGCCGCCCTCGCCACCGAGTTGCAGATCGCCCAACCGAGCATCCAAACCGCCGCCGAAGGCGACACGCTGACCGCGACCGCCGGCGGCCGCAAGCACACCTGGACTTGGAATCCAATAGCACTCGACTACGGCAACCACCAGGTAGCGGCGCCTCCCAACCTCGACGACCGCCTCGCTGCCCTGGCCGCCGCGCCGACCATCGACCCGGCGGAGTTCGTCGACGTCCTGCGCGAAGTGACGTTCCGCAAGGCCGAGGGTTACGGCGCGGAACCCTATCGCCCCGGCCCGGAGCTCTCTGCGCCAGCGCCGGAAGCAGCGCTCCTCAGCCTCAGCAACGCCCTCCAGGTCCTCACCGCCCCCACGCCGACCGCGGACCCGTTCCCGACCGTTTTCATTGAATTCTTCGCCGGCACGGACCAGGTCTACGGCCTGTCCTGGCACGCGACCAGCGGCGCCGACGACCGCCTGACGGGTGTGACCGATCTCGCCGTCTGGCCCGTCATGTCCGCGGCGGACCTGCACGGTGCCGGCAACCCGGACCAGTTCCGCGCCCGCTACGCCACCGACCCCGAACTCGGCGAGCGCCTCCTCGGCCACGCCCTGGGAGAAGCCGGACAACCGCTGGCAGCCTCGGGCGGCGGGGCGTTCGGCGTGATTGTCGCCCCGCACGACGCTCTGTGGGCCGTCCGCTGGGAGCAGGTCCGGTTCACCCCGCGCACCATCACCAACCTCGCCAATCGCGGCGCCGATGACGCCGGCACGTTCCGCATGCTGCGCACCGTCCTCCAGCCGAAGCGCACCCGCCGGAGCGGCACGAACTGGCGCCGCGCCGGCCTGTGGTGCATCCCGACGCTCGGCGGCGCGTGGCACGGCCCCGTCGACCCGCAGCAAACCCGCCTGACCATCGGCCGCCTGAACCTGGACAAGGGCGACGTCACGCTGCGGTTCGCCCCGCGCGGCGCCGACAACCTCGTCTTTGCCTACACCGAGGTCCCGCCGCTCGGCGACTGGGCCTGGGGCACGTTCGTCAAGGAAGTCCGCCGGCAGGAGATCGGCTACACGTTCTGGGATCGCGGCTGGCGGGAGGACGGAAGCTGGGAGCGAACGCCGTACCTGACCTTTTCGTTGCTGCGCATCGTCGGGGAGTGAGGCCGACCGGACCGATTTCCAGGCCGCCTCTGTCTCCGCCGGCGCCGGAGCGGTACACTGCCGGCTTGGGGTTCCGAAGTGGTCGTAGCGGCAGGTCAGGGTGGAGAAACGGGCCGTTGAGCGGCGAAAGCAAGCGGAAACAGAAGGGTTCTGACGACCGGCCGCAGTCCGGGCCGACGCGCGCCGGCCGCCCCGGTCGCCGGAAGACCTGCACGCGGGCGGCGGCTCAGGCGGCCCGCTTCGGCCGCGTCCGCCGCGACCATTCCACCGAAATCGCCGAGGACTACGTCGAACTAATCGCCCAGCTCATCACCAATCACGGTGAGGCCCGGGCTGTGGACATCGCCGAGCACCTGGGCGTCTCGCACGTCACCGTCACCAAGACGGTCGCCCGGCTGCGGCGCGACGGCCTGGTGAGCACCGAGCCGTACCGCGCGATTTTTCTGACGGATAAGGGCCGGCAAATCGCCGAAGAGTCGGCGGCCCGCCACGAGATGGTCGTTCGCTTCCTCCGCAAGCTGGGTGTGGAGGGCGACGATGCCGAAGTGGACGCCGAGGGGATGGAGCATCACCTCAGCGCGGCGACGCTGGCGGCGATCCGGCGTTTTGTGGAAGAAGGGGACTGAACCGGCAGGCTTGTCGGGCAGTCCGAGTGACCTATAATGCCGGGCCGTGTGGGTCTGGCAACTGGTGCGCGCCCGGAGCCCGTGATATCGGGGCCCCGGACGCTGCCTAATGGTCTGGAATGCCACGGGAGGCGGTCATGGCCACCAACGGCTCCGAGCTACGCAGTATCGCCTGGTCCGAAGTCTTTCCGTTCGTACGTCTGTTCTCGACGTTTCGACACGCCATCCACTTCTACCGGCTGGGTCTGGGGCTGGCGTGCGTCGCTTGCGTCTACTTCGGCGGACGCATCCTGGACGGTGTCTGGCGGTCCGGCGGCGGAGGCGTGCTCGTCGCTCCCGACGGCAGCGTCAATGAGATTCAGGCCTACGTCTCGCGCAATGCGGTGGACTTCGCCGATTGGACGGCGACGGCGCGGGAGGGGCAGCAGCGGCGTGCCGCAGACATCGCGTGCAAGCTTGGCTACGCCGAGTCGATGGACAAGGCCCTGGGTCAATTGACCACGCGCCCGGCCAGCGAGCTGACGCGTTCGGACCAGCATGAGAAAGACGTCGCCGCGGCGCTGGGTTTCGTCGATGCCCGGCTCGAAGCCGGACTCGCGAAGGTCGAGGCTGACAAGGACATGACGGCCGACCAGAAGGCGAAGCGACGCGCCGACCTCAGAGAGGCTGCCGACTGCGTTCGCCTAGTGCTGAACGGTTGTGAACCGAGCGACCTCGGGCTGCAAACGGATGCGACCAACGCCCTCAGGACCGTCTCGAACGCGGCGGGCGCCGAGTTGCCGGAGGATCAGCAGTCAGCGCAGGAGCAGGCCAGCAAAGCGATGTCCGTCCAGGTGGACATCGGCAGGCTGAACCGCTCCCGCCCGCAGGGCCCGTTTATCTCACTCTTGCGCTACGAGGGGCAGTGCTTCGCGGGTGCGGTACAGGGCGTGTGCACGCTGCGTTGGGGCTTCTCCGGCCCGACGGATCCTCGACCGGCACTGGTGGGCAGCATCGTCGCCGCCGGCCAGGGTGTGGCCTGGCTCGTCACGCAGCGGCCCTGGTACGCGGTCTTCTACGCGCTGCTGCACCTCGTGGTCTTTTCGTTCTTCGGCGGGGCGATCTGCCGGCACAGCGTAGTGCAGGCGGCCCGCGACGTAAGCCTGAGCTTGAACGAGCCGCTGCGTTTTGCCCGCGAGAAGTGTGCCGGGTTACTGGCCGCGGCGCTCTTCCCGTTGCTGCTGCTGCTGGCCGGAGCCGTGGTGCTGTTTGTGGTCACCGGCCTGCCGTTCATCATCGGCTGGCTGCTGTCCTGGATCCCGGGCCTTGGCGCCCTGTTCTACTGGCTCGGTTCGTTGTGGACGATCCTGGTCGGGCTGTTCTACGGATTGGCCCTGCTGGGCGGCTTGGCGCTGGCCCTGACGTTCATCGCCACCGTGCTCGGGCTGCATCTGACCTGGCCGACGATCGCCGCCGAAGGCTCTGATGCCTTCGACGCCATCTCCCACGCCGGCGGCTACATCACGCAGCGGGCGTGGCACGTGGCCTTCTATTCGTTCGTGACGCTCCTGTACGGGGCGGTCTGCTTCGTCATGGTGCGGTTGATCGCCATGACGATGCTGAAGTTTACCCACGCGATCACCGACGCCGCCCTGAGCATGTTTGGCAGCCTGTCCAGCGCCGAGACGAGCACCGTCACCAAGCTCGACGCCATCTGGCACATGCCCGCCTGGGCCGATATGACGCTGCTGCCCTCGACCGGCACCGAGCCGTTCTGGGGCACGCTCTGGAACGCCCCGCTCAGTTGGTCGGAGGGCCTCGCCGCCTTCTTCATCGCCTGCTGGATCTTCTTCGTGGTGGCGGCGGTCGGTGGTTTCATCGTCAGCTTCTTCTTCTGCGGCAGCACGCAGATGTACCTGCTCCTGCGTCGCGACAGTGACGGCATCGACTACGACGAGATCTTCTTCGAGGAGACCGACGAGGACCTGCCCTTCGGCGAGCAGGCCGTGGAACCCGGCCCCGTCGGCGGACCGGCCGCGGACGAGCCTCCCGCGGATAACTCGTAAGGGCCGCCTATGGCCGCCCGTCAGCGTCCTGACCACGCGCCCGGGTCGCCCCCGGCTTCCGGCGGGCGCGACTTCCATGATCTGCGCGAAACGGGCGAACGCGCCGGCGTCGGCCTCCTCATCGGTCGCGGTTTCGGCACGGCTCGCGACACGCTGGCCCGCGGGCTCCTGCGCCTGGGGGCGACGCCAAACCACATCACCTTCGTCGGATTTCTCATGACCGCCGCCGCCGGCTTCTGCCTGGCCCGCGGCGCCGGCCAGCAGGTGCCGTATTTCTACGCCGGCCACGGCCCCGTCGGCTGGTGGCCACTGGCCGCGGGCGTGTTTCTGCTGCTGTCGGCGGCGTGCGACATGCTGGACGGGGCCGTCGCCCGCTTGGGCAACTGCGCCACGACGTTCGGCGCCCTGCTCGACTCGACGCTCGACCGGCTGAGCGACATGGCCATCTACGTAGGCTGTGCCGTGTACTTCGCCCTCGCCGGCAACCTCACCTACCAGCTTCTCTCGCTCATCGCCCTCTGTGCGGCAGTGATGACCAGCTACGTGAAAGCCCGGGCGGAGAACGTCATCGACGACTGTTCCGTCGGCTACTGGCTCCGCGGCGAGCGTTACGTCGGCATCCTCGTCGGCTGTTTCGCGGGGCACATGCCGGCGCTCCTCTGGCAGCAGTCGCTCACCGTGGCGCTGACCGTGTACCGGCGGGTGGACTATGCCCGACGGGTGCTGGCGTCGAAGACGAAGGGGACTCCGCCGCCGCGCCGCTGGCCGCGGCGCACCTGGCGGAGCTGGCTGCGGCCGTGGCGGCACCCGCGAGGCTCGATCCCGCACGACCTGATTAGCGGATTCAATATCGCGTACATCATCCTCGCCGCCCGTTTCTGGCCCGCACTGCTGGCCACGGGTCCGTTCGCCGACCCCTTGATGGGCCGCTGAGGCCCCGGGATAATCCGAGTGAGTCAACTTCGTCCGCGGCCACTGCGGGCAACTCGGGCCCTTCGGTCGATTGGAGAAACACCATGACGCGCACGCTGCCCTGGAGAGGCCTGCCGGCCATCATCGTTTGCAGTCTGATCGGCACCGTCGTCGCCGCCACGCAGGCGCAACCGCCTACCTCGCAACCGACTTCCGCGCCGGCCGAGCAGCAGGCCGTGCTGGCCCGCGTCATCGAGGTGCAGGGCGACGTACAGCACGCTCCGCTTGGCGGTACCGACTGGCAACCCTGCGCCGTCGGCGACGAGTACCCGCAGGAGACGGTGATCCGCACCGGTATCCGCTCATCGGCCAAGTTCCAGATCGGCGATGAGGAGCCCTACACGGTTCTCGTCGTCGAGTCCGCCAGCAAGACCATCATCAGCGAGGCGTACAAGACCGACACCGCCAAGCGCGTTCGCATCGGCGTCGGCTATGGGCGGATCCGCGCCGGCGTCGCCGAGGGTGGCCTGCAAAGCGACTTCACCGTCGACAGCCCCGTGGCCACGCTCTCGAAGCGCGGCACGTGGGACTTCGGCCTTGCCTACGAACGCGGCACCGAACGCTTCGACGTCTTCCTGCTCGACCGCGGCCTCGTCCAGGTGCTCCATGAAGTCACCGGCCAGCGCCGCGGCCTGCTGCCCGGCGAGATTCTGACACAGGCGATGCGCCGCTGGGCCGACGAGGCCCAGGTCCGCCGCAACGTGCCCGTGCCCGACCTCCTCGGCCAGGGCGACATCGACGTGGCCTTCAACCGCATCCGGCAGGACGGCCTCGGCGTGACCGATCCGGCGAGTGGACGCCGCGTGCTGATCGACCTGTCCAACAGCATGTCCCAGGCGGAGTTCGCCAACCTGCTGGGCACGCGGCTGGCGACGCTGCCGTCGCTGCGTCACGGCGTGGGCAACCTCGTACAGGAAGAGGGCTTCTTCGGCACGGGGCGAGGCGACGACCTCATCCCGGTGATGATCGGCGCGGACAGCAATCTGGTGCAGAAGGGCGCGGCCCGACCGGGCACGTACAAGTTCCGCCGGGCGGCCCTGGAGAACTGGCTCAAAGAGTACCGCAACCACTAGCCGCCCGCTGTTCGGTCCGCCTAGGTAGCGTCGGCCCCCCGTGGCCGACGTCGACCGCCAAAAACGCCGCGCTCCGGAAGACACTGCTCAAGAGCAGTGGCACACCGCGGCTTGGCTCCCATAGCGGCTGACCTCCGTGTCGGCCGTGGACTGCCGGCAACGCTCCGAATCGCGACCGTCCCGTAGCATCCGGGCTCCGTACCGGACGTCTTCGCCCGCGCGTGAGTGCCTCATGCCGATCCGCTTCACCAAAATGCACGGCCTGGGCAACGACTTCGTGGTCGTCAGCCTGTTCGACCAGCACGTCGCCGATCCCGCGGCTCTGGCTCGCGCCGTCGGCGACCGTCGTCGCGGCGTCGGCAGCGACGGCCTGATTCTCGTCGCCCCGCCGGCGGACGAGCAGGCCGACGTCTGCATGATCATGTTCAACCCCGACGGCTCGCGGGCCGAGATGTGCGGCAACGGCATCCGCTGCCTGGCCCGGCTGGTTCACGAGCGCGGCCTCGTCCGCCGCAACCCCCTCCGCGTGGCCACCGACGCCGGTGTGCTGCCCCTCGAACTGAACGTTGACGCCGCCGGCGACGTGTACGGCGTACGCGTCGCGATGGGCCGGCCCGTGCTGGAGCCGCAGCGCATCCCCGTCTCACTCGCCGGCGACCGCGTCGTGCGTGTACCGCTGTCTCTCGGCGACCTCAACCTGACGATGACCTGTCTGTCGATGGGCAATCCGCACGCGGTCTTCTTCACGCCCGACCTCGCCGGCGTCCCCGTGGCTGATTGGGGCCCGCGAATCGAGACGCACGCGCTATTCCCCCAACGGATCAACGTGCACTTCGTCCAGGTCCTCTCCCGCTCGCGGGTGCGCATGGCGACGTGGGAGCGCGGAGCCGGCCTCACGCAGGCCTGCGGCACCGGCGCCTGTGCCGTCTGCGTTGCCGGCGTGCTCAACGACCTGACCGAGCGCACGATCACCGCCGAACTCCCCGGCGGCGAGCTCGAGCTCCATTGGGATCAGCAATCAGCCCAGGTCTACATGACCGGCCCGGCCACCGAAGTCTTCACCGGCACCTGGCCCGATTAGCTCGATCCGGTGTGAATCAACGTATCACACGAACCCCCCAGCGTGCCACTGCTCTGCGAGCAGTGCACTATCGCCTCGCAACAACGCTTCACTTTCCGCAGGAAGCTCCCGCCCCCAATCGCCTTGTTGCCTCGTTGCCTGCTACCCGTCCTCAGCAACGCCCCATCCGCGCAACTAACACGCCGCCCAACCGCAATGGCTCGCGCACTTCAGGCACCCCTCCTGACGAGCCACCACACCGCCGCACTGCGGGCAGCGGAGGATGTAACCCGATGCGGCGTCATGCTGGTTTCGCACGCTCACCAGGTCGTCACTCAGCACGACCACTGGCGTCGTTTCGTCGGCGACGGTCATCTGCTCGCATTCCGTGTCCGGTACGTCGATATCGAGCGTCGCTACCTGGAGAACGCCCTCCGCTTCGGCTTCGGCCTCTTCCGGCTCGGCCAGAGCCGTAGCCGTCGCCATGTCGGAGTAGTAGAGAGCGTCGGCGTCGGCTTCAGCCTCGGCGTACGCATGCCGCTTGCCCTTGCCGTTGGTGCCGCGGGCCTCGAGCGACGATGCCGTCGCCCTGGCTTCCGGCCGCAGCTCATCGGTCAGGCGTGACGTGTGGGTGGTCGCTCGCCGCTCGATCACGTCGTCGTCCGCCGACGCCGTGAGCGTCCGGCGGGCAGGGGGGGGCGACCCGCCGTTTCCGCTGCGCGGCGTTTCGCGCGACGCGCTGGGCGTCTGATCGAGCGGCGTAGCCAGCCGGTCGTGCGGTGTCGGCGGGGGGTTCTCGATGTCGGCCGGCTCAATCTCGCCCAGCAGCAGGGCCCGCAGCCCGAACCGCTCCTTCGCCCGCAGGTACTTCTTCAGGGCACAGGCCAGCCCGTCGGGCAGCGACATGATCCGCCCGGCCCGCGTGGGCACCTGGTGCGACGTGCCGATCCCTTCCCACTGCTTGATCAGGTGCTTCAGGCTGCCGCCGACCCGCAAGTACAACGATCCGGTTCGGCAGATGGCTTCGAGGTCACCGTTGGCCACGTCGCCACCCTTGCCCAGTTGGGCGAAGACCTCGAGCTCCCGCTCGGTGCGCGGATCGACGGTGATCTTCACGTGCATGTTGCCGAACGGCGTCAACTGGCGGATGCGGAACCCGCTGACGATCGCCGGCAGGTCGGCCGGCTCGATCGGCTTGCGCTGCGTGTTCGCGACCGGCGTGGCCTCTTCCTTCGACTCGTCGATCTGCGCGGTGGCGGCCTGCTTCTTCTCGTCGTTGGCCTTGAGGACCATCGGCTGGGTGTCGCGGCAGCCGTCGCGATAGACGGTCACGCCCTTGCAGCCGAGCTCGTACGAGAGCTGGTAGATCTTCTCGACGTGCTCCAGCGGGGCGTCGTTGGGGAAGTTGATCGTCTTGCTGATGGACGAGTCGCAATGGCGTTGGAACGCGGCCTGCATGCGCGCGTGCCATTCCGGGGAGATGTCGTGCGCGCAGACGAAGATACGCTTGACGTCCTCGGGCACGTCCTCGACGTGCGCCAGCGAGCCGCTCGCCGCCAACTCGTCGAACAACCCGTCGCGCAGGAAGCCTCGCTGTTCGGCGACCGTGCGGAACGTGTCGTTTACCTCGACCAGCGGCTTGTCGCCGTGTCGCTGGCCCTTGAGTACGTAGCGGTAGAACGCCAGCGAGAACATCGGCTCAATCCCGCCGGAGCAGTTGGCGATCATGCTGATCGTGCCGGTCGGCGCGACCGTGGTGACCGCTGCGTTGCGCATGGGGCGGTCGTACTTGGTCTGCCAGATGCTGCCTTTCCAGTTCGGGAACGAGCCACGCGCCGCCGCCAGCTCGCTGCTGCACTCGTGCCCCTCATCATTGATGAAGCGCATGAACCGCTCGCCCCAGGCGATGCCGTCCTCGCTGTTGTACGGCACGTTCAGCCGGTACAGGGCGTCGGCGAAGCCCATGATCCCCAGCCCGATCTTGCGATTCGCCTTGCAGATCGCGTCGATCTCGGGCAGCGGGTACTGGTTCGCGTCGATCACATCGTCCAGGAACCGCGTTGCCAGGTGGATCGTCTCGCGCAGGGCTTCCCAGTCAACTTCGGCCTGCGGCGTGCACGCCTCACGCACGAACATGCCCAGGTTGACGCTACCCAGGTTGCACGCCTCGTACGGCAGCAGCGGCTGCTCGCCGCAGGGGTTGGTCGCCTCGATGCGGCCGACCTGCGGCGTCGGATTGTTCTCGTTGATCCGATCCATGAAGACCACGCCCGGTTCGCCCGTCTGCCAGGCGTTGCGGACGATGATCTCCCAGATCTCACGCTTGGTGTAGACGTCCTGCGGCAGCTCCTTGCTCTGCGGCGACAGGAGCCGGGGCGACGTGTAGTAGCGGGCCTGGCCGCGAGCCGAAACCGGCTCGACACATTCGATCTCGATTAGGTTCCGGATGTCGTATTCCCAGATCTTCACGTCACGCGGAATGACGTAGGACTTGCCCGTGCGCGGATTACGCACGACGTGCGGCGAGTCCGGGGCCGCCCGGAACTCCTCCATCCACGCGTCCGTCATCTTCACCGAGATGTTGTAGTTGTTGAACTGATTCAGATCCTGCTTGGCGTGGAGGAACTTCAGAATATCAGGGTGATGAACATACATCATGCCCATATTGGCCCCGCGCCGGAACGCGCCCTGCTGGATGGCGTTGGTGGCTTCACTGAACGCCCGCCAGAACGTGATGGGGCCGCTGGTCGTCCCGCCGCTGGACTTGATGAAGTCGCCGGTGGGGCGGAGCTCGTCGAACGCGAAACCGGTACCGCCGCCGGCCTTCTGAATCAGCGCCGTGTGCTTGATGCTATTGAAGATATCCACAATAGAGTCGCGCACCGGCAACACGAAACAGGCGGAGAGCATGCCCATCTCCCGGCCGGCGTTCATCAACGTTGGCGAGTTCGGCATGAACCGCCCGCTCGTCATCAGGTTGTAGAAGCGGTCCTCCCAACGCTGCCGCTCGTCGTTGTCCGCCCCATAGAGCTTCTCGACGTCGGCAATCGTCCGCGCCACCCGCCGAAACAGGTGCGCCGGTCGCTCGACGCACATGCCCATTTCGTTCTTTTTCAGGTAGCGCGCCTCCAGAACCTTTCGCCCGTTCTCCGTCAGCGCAGGCTCGTCCGTAAGCGCGGCGCTGCCCGTCATATCTTGAGTCCGATCCAGGGTCATCCGTGAACGTCCTGTGGTTGAAGGTGGCGAACCAGGCTACTGCTCGGCGTGCCGACGAAGCCTCAGGCTATGCCCGTCACTGCGCCTCGTCAGGCTTCCCCGACGAGCCCCAGCTATTGGGGGCAACTTCAATGATAACCCAACATATTGCGGTAGTCAAAGTTAAATGTGACCCGGCGCGCAAGTCACTGAAACCAAAGACCTTGTATCAAAACAAAATGCTCGCCACAACATCTTGTACTTAACCGGTCCTTAGCCCCGACAAAGTATTGTTGACACGCTAACATAATGCGAACGTGCGCCCTCCCAACGACGTGATTTTCGTCGAAGACGAATCCCCCCAACAGCCCAAATGTGGACCGCCTCGCTCTCAGTTAGACCGGCCGGCGTCCAGCGCGAACTGGGCCAGCAGGGCGGCTCCGCGGGGCAGCGCCCGCTCGTCGATCCGGAAGCCCGGGTGATGGTGCGGCCGGCTCGACCCATCGGGCAACGCCGCCCCCAGGAACACCAGCGCCGCCGGCACCCGTTCGGCGTAGTACGCGAAGTCCTCCGCGCCGCCCATGGGCGACATGGTCCGCAGCAGGTTCTCGTCCCAGCCGATGTGTCGGGCAGCCGTCAGGGCCCGGCGGACGACGTCCTCGCTGTTGACCAGCACCGGATAGCCGGGAAAGACCTCCGCGTCGGCCATAGCGCCATGACCGGCGGCGATACCCTTCGCCAACTCGATCACGCGTTGGCACACCTTGGTGCGCACGGTCGAACTGAGCGTGCGGATCGTCCCGCGCATGACGGCGAGTTCCGGGATGATGTTGTCCCCGGTACCGGCTGTCACGCGCGCCACCGACACCACGGCCCGGTCGGTCATGGCGATCGAGCGGCTCACCACCGTTTGCAGCGCCAGCACGATTTCCGCGGAAATAACGACGGGATCGAGGCAGTCTTCGGGCATCGCTGCATGGCCACCGCGACCGTGCACGCGGATCTCGAGGTCGTTGACACTGGACATGAGCGGGCCGGCGCCGACGCCCAGCACGCCCAACGGCAACTGCGACCAGATGTGCAGGCCGAATACCGACTCGACATTGTCCAGCACGCCGGCGGCGATCATGCCGCTCGCGCCGCCGGGGTAATGCTCCTCGTGCGGCTGAAAGATGAGACGGACGGAACGCTTGAGCTCGCTCTGGCGCTCCTTCAGCAGGGCGGCAGCGCCGAGCATCATGGCCATGTGCGCGTCGTGACCGCAGGCGTGCATGACGCCGGCGCTCTCGGAGGCGTAGTCCAGGCCGGTCTCTTCCTGGATGGGCAGGGCGTCCATGTCGGCGCGGAGGCCGATGGCTGGTCCGCCGTCGGCGTCAAGGTCGACAATCAGACCATAGCCGTCGCCAACCGGACGCTTGGGTCGATAACCCAGACGCTCCAATTCCTGGGCGACAAAGTCGGCGGTGGCCCGCTCCTGACCGCTAAGTTCCGGGTGGGCATGGAGATGCCGGCGCCACTGAATCATGCGCTCGGCAAGGCCGTCGGCGGCCGCTGATACGGTTGGCGACATATCGTCTCTCCGTTAACCAATCAGTCCCATAAACCACACATAAATCACGACAAGCGAAGAGTTTACCTCGAATGGCCCGTGCGGGATAATACACAGTGCCACGGCGACCATGCAAGTTCATGGATTCGCGGAGTTGACTGGGAATGTGGACGTTCAACCTGATGTGCGACGAGTTCTATGTCGCGTCGCGTCTGTTCTTCAAACTTGACCTCAACCCCTCGCGAGAGACCCTCCTGCACTTCTTCGAGCAGGTGCGACGGGCCTTTCCGCGCCTGCAACGCCTCCGCCGGCGGGACGACGGCACGATCACGCTCGACGAGGAGCCAGATCTCGAAGGTGGCCGCCGGTACGTCCGGCTGGGCACCAACGCTCTACGCCTCGGGCAGCTCTCGCCGCGCGGGCCGGAGCCCGTCAAGGCCATGGCCGACATGGTCTTCGAGCACGCCCCGTGTCACCTGAGCCTCAGCGACCTGGACTATGACCGGCTCGAGGTTGTCTTCGGTTTCGACCTCGAATTCGCCGGAAACCACGACGGTCTCGTGGGCGAGACGCTGCTGGGCGATAGCCCCTTGCTCTCGGCGATGACCGGCGGCGGCGACGCGGTCATCGACTGCGCCCCGTGCCTGGGCGTGGCCCTGAGCGCGGACTGCCGCACGCAGGCCTACCTCGACGTACGCGGCCGGACGGCGATGTACGAGCTGCGCAGCAACGAGTACGAGACCCGGGTGCTCAGTGTGTCGCTGACGGTGCGGCAGGACCTTCGCGACTCAGCACCGGACCAACTGGCGTTCGCGCACCACAACCTGGTCGAGACCGCCGAGCGCTTCGCGAACGAACGCGTCGTGCCGCTCGTGGTTCGCCCACTACGTGAAGCGATCGCCACGCGGCAGTAGGCCGAACGCCGGTGGGACGGCCAGGGAGGACGCCGGACAGCCCCGGGCGCATATTCACCAAGCGCGGCAGGTGCACAACACAAGCTGACGCACGAGAGCGGGCGAGCCCGCGAAGTCTCGCAACGCTCGCCCGCTGCGTTGTTTATGACTCGCGCCCGGCAGGATTCGAACCTGCGACCCCAGGTTTAGGAAACCTGTGCTCTATCCTGCTGAGCTACGGGCGCATCATCTCCAACATGATACCACCATGCTCGTCGCCGTGAAGACCCGGGGCGATAGGCGGGCAGGCCGGACGCTGCTATGCTGATGGCGCGTGTTTCATGAGTTATTGGGGCGCTTACGGGAGGCAAGCAAGCATGCACCCACTGGAACAGGCTCTCAGCGTTATTGGCCCGATTGTCGGGGGAATCATCGTACTGGCGTTGTTCTTCAAGTTCCTCGGCAGGGTCGGCCGCGGGATCGCATCCGGAACTACACGTTTCACGGTCAAGGGTGTATTCGATGGGAACACCCGCGCGACTATCTATCTAAACAGCGGCGATGCACTCAAAGACGTGCGCATCCTTGGGTTCACCGAGTCGTCGGTAGGAACAATGGGCTTGCCGTACGAACTCGGCCATCTACTGATCCTGCAACATGCGGATGATCGGCACACGCTCGTTCACGCCCGGCTGATTCGCAGGATCGAGGTGTCGCCGCAGATCTCGTAGAGTGCGCCTGCGTGGCGTGCTCTGAGCCGAAGACGCGGGCATGCAGCTAACCGCTTCGTGGGGGTTGCAACTCGGACAGGGCGGGCGTGCTCAGAGCTCGTCGGCCAGCTCGTACATGCCGTAGCCGCCCTTGCGCAGCTTGCCCTGGCGGACCAGCTCGTCCCAGACCGCCGGCGGGTATTTCGCGGGCGGCGTGATGGCCACGATGCCAGAGCGGCCACCGCCGCTCATCGGCCCGTGTCCGAGCCGCGACTCGTCGTCCAGTCGGGCGAGCTTCAGCCGCTTCTTAAAGGCCTTGAACGCGTTCTTCACCTGCACGGGATCGAGCCCGCCGGCGGCGTCGCCGGCCGGCTGGGGCGAGTCACTGGTCATGGCGTGCTCCTGTTCGACCGCGGGGTCGACGGTACAGCGGCCACCATACTCCGCCGGCCCGCGGCGTGCCAAGGGGCCGATTCCCGCGTGCCCAGAGGTTGAGGCCATCGGCTATGTCCGTGCGACCTCCGGGCGAAGGAAGACGAGGTGGCCAAGGCGTTCGCGCCCAGGGACTTCCGTCCCCGCGACCGAAATCGCGGACAGGCCTTGCCGTCGGCCGGGCATGCTTGCTACGCTCACCAGCATGCTCATGAGTAGGCCGCCGCCGAGTTTCGATGAGTGGGTCGAGTACTGCTTCACGCAGGGGCACGCCGACTCGTCGGTCGAGTCTGGAGCGCCGGGTTACGGCGAGATCATGACGCGGTGGTCGCGATTCACCGACTTCGAAATGCGCGTGCTGCCTGAGTACATCACTCGGCTGTTCCGCAGTCCGGCCTTCCTCGCCGACCGCTACTCCGACGACCAGATCGGCGATGGGACGTGGTTTCTCCTGGGAGTCGAGTCGGAGTATTTCCTGAAATTGTGGTTTCTGCCTGTTGGGCCAGACATACAGATCGAGTGTATGTCCTCGGTCGCGACGCTCTACACGGAGCTGTACGACCGCGTGTGCTGCAAGCGCGGGACCGACCCAGGGGGCGACTACACGAATAGCCTCAAGGTCGATATCGCCGTCCACATGATCTGGGACATGTGCAGTCTGGACGCGGCCGTCATGCCCCCGGAGCCGATGCCACATCTGGTCGAGCCGGCGTTTACGGTACTGGATACGATCCTCAGGCGCTGCCGGACCAGTTCGTGTCTCACGAGCGCGCTACATGGGCTCGGTCACCTTCACGAGGCCCACCCACGCCGCGTGGAAAAGCTGATCGACAGGTTCCTGGTCAGTCGCCAAGTGAGCGAGCACGTTCGCGAGTACGCGCTGGAAGCCAGGGCGGGGGACGTTCAATAACGGAGCCCCGGAGGCTGAATGCTCTGGCCACGCTCGTGCACCCTCCGAGCGAAGAAACGTTGCGCGGGCGCCTCTTCACCCATGCGACGCACGAACGAGTCCCTGGACACGCATCCTTGCTCTCTTGAGCGATGCAACCCGCCACACTCACCCCGCGCGCACCAAACAGAAAGCGGCGTCCCGCCACGAGGTATGGCGAGACGCCGCCGGATGGGCTTGCCGCGAGCCCACCGGTCTGCGTGCGGCCTGCTTCCTTCACCCGGGAAAGCACCTTGAACGTCTATTACTTCGCCGACGTCCGGGCGATCCGCGGAAAACCACGCGCTGCCAGCGTCCGGACGAACTCGCGGGGTGCCCGGATCGACGGATGACATTGACGCCGCGACCATCGCCGCGACGGAGCCACAACCGGCGCCAGACGTCGCCAGTCGGCGCGTTTCCGCCGGTACAACACCAATTATTCAGGCCATGGTGGAACAGCACGGGGTGGGGAAGGTCGCGTGATCGGCTCGCCACGCGTAGCCCGAGCTTCAGCCCATCCCACGCACGGCCATTGTGTCGCCCTCGTCCCCGCGAGTGCGTCGGTGGCACCCGCCCTCGGCGACCGCTTCCGGACCGCGGGAACATCACCGCAGCCCGCGCGGTCCGGGCCAGCACACCCAGGACCGCTACCCAATACTAGGCGCCCCCAAAGTCGCTTGACCAGAGCTTACGACAAATATGCGACCGCCCGCGCATTTCCGCCGGTCTACCACGCCTCAAAATCGCCGATGATCTCCACCGCCAGGTCTTTGATCGTCAGGATTCCCAGGCACATGCCAGCGGCGTTCTCCACGATCGCCATCGCCTCACGCGTCTGTTGCATGCGGAGCAGGGCGGTGGAGACGCTCGTCTCCGGCGGTAGCCGGAGCGCCTCGCGTACATGAGCCGCCACCGGTCGTTGCTCGGCGTCGGTCAGCACGTCGTAAACGTTCACGATCCCGATGATTCGTTGTCGATCGCTCTCATACACCGGTAGACGCGAGAAATGGGCCATCCGGGCGATGCGCAGAAAATCCCCACGCGGGATGGCCCGCGGCACGGTGGCCGCCCGGTCGCGCGTGATCATCACCCGCGACACCGGAGTGTTCGAAATCCCCATCACCCGGTCCATCAGGCTGCGCTGCCAGACGGTCAGCCCGCCGTGCGCCGCCCCTTCGTGCAGCAGTCGGAGCACGCCAGCCCGCCGCAGGATGGCCTCGTTGTCCGGTTCGTGCAGTGGGTCGATCCAGCGCGCGAGCCGGTGGGTCAGCGAGCGCAGGGCCCAAACCAGACCGGTGGCCCGCGCCGCCCGCAGGGCCAGCGACCCGGGCAGGGCCAGGGCGTACATCAACCGATCGCTCTCCCGCCGGAACCAGTCCTTCGGAATAACGCCGCCGAACACGAGGATCAGCGGCGTTACGGTGGCCGTCGCGTACAGCTCGGTCAGGTTCACCGGCACGGCCGCTCGCAGTAACAGGGCGGACGTGGTCGCCGTGACGATGTAGTCGGAAATATTGGTGCCCAGCAGGGCAGTGATGACGAGGTCTTCCGGGCGGCGCATGGCCTCGGCGAGTTGCCGGGCTCCCGGCCGGCCGCGTTCGGCGGCGACCCGCAGCCGTACCCGGTTCAGGCAATACACGCCCGTCTCCGTCCCCGAAGACACGGCGCTCAGCAGCACCGCCGCCAGCAGGATGACCAGCAGCAGGGCGGTGATCATGCCGGCACCTCGCTCTCGCCGACGGCAGGCCGCCGAACCAGTCGCAGGCGGTGCACCCGCCGCCGCTGGACGCTCGTGACGTGGAGCTCGACGTTGCCCAGTTCGACGACATCGCCGATCTGGGCCGGTCGGCCGAGCCGGGCGGTGACCAGTCCGCCGACGGTGGCCACGCGTTCGGTCTGGCGGGGCAGGCCGAAGGTCTGCGTCCAGTACCGCACGTCGAGCTGCCCGCTGATCTCGTACTCGCTCTCGGAGAGCTGATGGGTTTCGGGTTCGCCCAGCGCCTCTTCCGGATCACTGATGTCGCCAACGATGGCTTCGAGCACGTCTTCGAGCGTGACCAAGCCGGCCATGCCGCCGAACTCGTCAACGGCGATGGCCAGTTGCGTGCGGGTCTCGCGGAAGTGTTGGAGTAGGTGCTCGCAGGTTGCCAGGTCGGGCACGAAGCGGACGGGCATCACGACCTCGCGCAGTGGCCGGTCAGCTTCGAGGAAGAGCATCTTCGCGTACACAAGGCCGACGACGTTGTCCATCGACCCTTCGTAGACGGGGACTTTCTTCAGACGCGTCTCGCGCATCAGGGCCCGCAGCCCCTCCGCCGGCTCGTCGATGTCGTAGGCCTCGACCTCAACTCGCGGTACCATCAGGTCGCGTACGCGCAGCGAGCCGAGGTCGACGATTTCGCGCAGGAACCGGTCTTCGACGCGGTCGATCTCCCCTCGCCGCCGGCTCATTTGCAGCAGGGCCTTCAGCTCTTCCACCGAGACGTCGTGCCGTGGCGTTGGCCCCCTCGTTGGCCGGCCCAGCACGACCCGCCGGAACGGCTCGGCGATCAGCAGGTCGATGATCCGACCGAGCGGGCGGGCGACGTAGCCGACCGGTCCCACGAGCGCCGCCGCCAGCGGGGCCGCCCGCTCCGCGAAACGCACAGCGAGCACCTTCGGCACGACCTCGCCGAAGACCACCACGACCAGCACGCTCACCAGGCCGGCCACCGGCGTCACCCACGGCGAGGAAGACGCTGCAAGCTGCCCAAAAAACACGTACGACACGGCGAACAGGGCCACGTTCACCGCCGTGTTCGCCAGGAGAATGACCAGCAGTGTGTCGCGCGGGCGGCGCATCAGCCGGGCGGCACTTCGGCGGAACGGGTTGGCGCTGCCCGCCGCCTGTTCGAGCTGCGTCCGCGAGAGCGAAAACAGCACCGTTTCACTACCGGAAAAAGCCCCCGAGCAGACGAGCAGCCCCAGCATCAGGGCCAGATTCAGCCCCACGCCCAGCCAACTCAGATCGGTGATGGCGAGCATCGCCCACTCTCGTCGCCCGCCGCCGGCACCGACGGAAGCGGCTCGCTACTTCACGAACAGGTCCTTCAGCCACTGCGTCGTCGTCTGCCGCCCGAGCTGCCCGATGGCCTCAGTCAGCGGGATGTCCTTCGGGCAGACCTTCACGCAGTTCTGCGCGTTGCCGCAGCCGGCGATGCCGCCCGGCTCCATCAGGGCCCGCAGCCGCTCCTCGGCGAAGTACTTGCCCGTCGGATGCGAGTTGTGCAGGCGGGCCTGCCCCAGCGGCGCCGGCCCGATGAAGTCCGACGCCGGGTGGAACTGCGGGCACACTTCCATGCAGCAGCCGCAGGTCATGCACCGCGAGAACTGGTAGCGGACCGTCTGCTCGTTCGGCGAGATCCGCGGGGCGTGCTGGTGCGTGTCGTGCGACCCGTCCACCGGCACCCAGGCCTTCACCCGGATCAGGGCGTCGAACATCTTCTGCCGGTCCACCTGGAGATCGCGGACCAGCGGGAACTTCGACAGCGGTTGCAGCACGATCGGCTGCGTCAGCTCGTCGATCAGGGCCGCGCAAGCCTGCCGCACCTCGCCGTTGACGATCATCGTGCAGGCCCCGCAGACCTCTTCCATGCAGTTCGAGTCCCACACGACCGGCGTGACCTTCTGGCCACTCGCGTTGACCGGGTGTTCCCGCAGGTACATCAGCGCCGAGACCACGTTATGCCCCGGCGCATAAGGCATGCGGAACTCCTCCCAGTACGGCTGCGTGTTGGGTTCGGCCTGCCGCTTGATCCTGAATTGTATCTCGTTGGCCATGCCTGGCTTCCTCACGGCCCGCTTAGCGGTAATCCCGGGGTTTCTCCGGCGGGAGAACGGACACGTCCACCTGCTTGTACTCGATGACCGGCCCCTCCACCGTATGCGTGGCGATCGTGTGCTTGAGCCACTTCTCGTTGTTGGCCTTCCACTTCGCCTTGTAGTCGTCGTATTCCGGATCGCCCTCGAACTTGCCTTCGGGGATCTTCAGCTCGAACTCGGCCTTGTAGTGCGAGCCGCGGCACTCGTCGCGCATCCGGGCACTGCGGGTGATGACCTCGGCCAGCACGATCATGTCCTGCACCTGGCGAGCCCAGGACAGCGACTGGTTCGCCCAGCGCGTCTGGTCGTCCAGGGCCATCTTCTTCGAGCGGGCCTTGAACTCGCCCAGTGTCGTCAGGGCCTTGTCGAGGCCGGCGTTGTCGCGCTCGACGAAGACGCGGTCGCGCATCAGGTCGCCCGTCTCGCGGTGCAGGGCGAACGGGTTCTCGCCATTCGTCGCCGACATGATGCTCGCGTTGAGCTCTTCCTGCCGCTTGACCTCGCCGGTCATCTGGGCATCGGTCACGCCGTTGGTCGATTTCACGTTCTTGAGATAGGCCACGACCGATTCGCCGGCCACGCGCCCGCTGAACGAGCTGCTCAGCAGCGAGTTGGCCCCGAGGCGGTTGGCCCCGTGATAGGCGAAATCGCACTCGCCGCACGCGTAGAGCCCGGGGATGCTCGTGGCGTGGTTGCGCGGGCTGCCGGCGACCATGCCACCGGACCTGCTGTCGCGCTCGTAATCGACCCACAGGCCACCCATCGAGTAGTGCGTGGCGGGGAAGATGCGCATCGGCATGACGCACGGATCCTCACCGACGAACGTGCGGTACATTTCGAGGATGCCGCCGAGGCGGGCTTCGAGGAAGTCGCGCGGCTGGTGGGTCAGGTCAAGGTAAACCATGTCCTGCCCGTTGAGGCCGAGGCCCATGTGCCGCACGACGCGGCAGATGGCTCGCGAGGCGACGTCGCGCGGGACGGTGTTGCCGTACGCCGGGTACCACTCTTCGAGGAAGTAGAACCGATCGCTGTCGGGGATCTTCGTCGGGTCACGCGTATCGCCGGCCTTGCGCGGCACCCACACGCGGCCGCCTTCGCCGCGGCAGGCCTCGGACATCAGCCGGTTCTTGTCGTGTCCGGGAATACCGGTCGGGTGGAACTGGATGAACTCGGCGTTGGCGAACTTGGCGCCCTGCTGATAGACGCGTGAGGCCGGCGCGCCGGTCGAGTTGTTCGACATCGTGGACCGGCCGTACGTGAGCGCCAGACCGCCGGTGGCCAGGATGACCGCCGCCCCGCGGAACGCCTCGACCTTCATGGTCGTCAGGTTCATCGCCGTGATGCCGCGGCAGGTGCCGGCGTCATCGAGAATGAGCGAGAGGAAATCCCACCCCTCGTATTTCTTGACGGTACCCTTGGCCTCGTGGGCCCGGACCTGCTCGTCGACGGCGTAGAGCAGTTGCTGACCGGTCGTCGCGCCGGCGAAGCACGTCCGCCGGTTCTTCACGCCTCCGAACAGCCGCTGGTCCATGATGCCTTCGGGCGTGCGGCTGAAGGTGACGCCCATGCGGTCGAATGTGCGGATCAGGCCGGGGGCATCCTCGCACAGCGTCTTGATGGGGGGCTGGTCGGCGAGGTAGTCGCCGCCCTTGATCGTGTCGACGACGTGCTGCCAGACGGTGTCGTGCTGGCCCTTGACGTCGAGGACGGCGTTGATCCCGCCTTGGGCACAGCAGGAGTGCGACCGTTTGACCGGGAACAGCGAGAAGACGTCCACCGGGTAGCCGCTCTCGGCGATGCGCAGCGTCGCCCACAAGCCGCCCAGTCCACCGCCCACGACGATGACGCGAGGTTTGCTAGCCATGGCACCCAGACTTTCCTGCTTTGCGGGCGGCGGCTCGCCGCCCCAGGTGATTCTGTGAGGGGATGATTATACGCGCCGGCGCCCAAGATGCACCGGGTCCACCCCGAACATCCGCCAGGGCACCGGTTACCTCCTGCAGCACCCCGCATCCTAGTCCCGTAGGGACGGCTGATTGTAGCCCAGCACGCAGTGCTGGGACTCGTGCCCGGCCCCCGTTGCCTAGTCCCGTAGGGACGACTGAGCCAATCGCCGCGCCATGGCCTCGCACACGCTCGTCACCTCACCGCGCGAAGACGTCCGACACGGAGGTCGGACGCTACGTCGCGGGCGTGGTGATTCGTTGGCGTTCGACGTCGGCCACGGGGGGCCGACGCTACGGAGACGTTCGGCACGGAGACCGCCCGCTACCCCCTCTGCAACCGCAACGGCAACTCCAGCCCGCTCGCCTGCAACCGCCCCGCGTCGGCGAGGATTTCGCGAGCCGGCCCGTCGGCAACCACCTGCCCGCCGGCGAGGAGCACCGCCCGCTCGCACAGCTCCCACGCTAGGTCGAGGTCGTGCGTTGCTACGACCTGCGTCCCCGACAGCGACATCAGCAACTTCAACAGCCGCCGGCGATTCCGCGGGTCCAGCGCCGTACTCGGCTCATCCAGCACCAGCACGTCCGCGTCGTAGCTCAGCACCGTCGCCAGCGCCACCAGCCGCTTCTCGCCGGCGGAGAGCTTCTGCGGCGCCCGCCCCTCGAACCCCGTCAGCCCGACCGCCGCCAGCGCCTGCCGCACGCGCCGCCCGACCTCTTCGAGCGGCAGCCCCAGGTGCAGCGGCCCGAACGCCACATCCTCCAGCACCGACGGGCTGAAAAGCTGATCGTTCGCATCCTGAAACACATACCCGACCCGCCGCCGCACCTCGGCGAAATTGGCCGGCACGACCTCCCGCCCCATCACCCACAGCCGGCCGGCGGTCGGCGCCAGCAGCCCGTTGAGATGCCGCAGCAGCGTGCTCTTGCCGGCCCCGTTCGGCCCGACGAGCGCCACCCGCTGCCCGCACGGTACTTCGAGGTCAACGCCGCGCAGCGCGTCATTGCCGTCGGGATAGCGATGCTGCAAGCCCTCGATCCGCAGGGCGATGCCGTTCTGCGCAGGTGCGTCGCTCATGGCCGTCCCCCGAGCATGATTCGCAACGCCACGACCACCGCCACGAAGATGAATCCGGCGACGATGTCGGTCCGGTGCAGGTGACTGTGCTGATACCGCCGGAGTTCACCCGTGTAGCCGCGGGCGACCATGGCGTCGGCGACGCGTTCCGCCCGGTCATGCGCCCGGATGAAGAGCGTGCCCAGCACGTTTGCCCCCGACCGCAACGGCCCCGGTCCGCCGCGACCGAGCGTGCGAGCCGCCCGGGCATCGGTCAGCCGGTGCAACTCCGGCCGCAACACTTCGAGGTAGCGCAGCATGAACGCCAGCACGCCCACCATGACGGCGGGCAGCCCAACGCCGCGCAGCCCCACCAATAGCGCCTCATGCCCCGTGCTTGCCCACACGAGTGCGACGCCGCCAACGCACAAGATTGCCGCCGATCCGACGCGTGCCGCCGTATACAGCCCCTCTCGGCTCACGCTGAGAATGCCCCAGCGCCACGCCACGTGCCCCTCCTTGCATAGTGGCAGCAGCAGGCACAGGACGACGATCGCCGGCAGGGCAGGGGCGAGCCGTTTGAGAAATCCCCCGACCAGGTGATGGTTGGCGATGAGCAGGGCGGCGAGCAGGGCGGCATACGCCCCGACCAGCACGAACGCTCCCGCCGGCACCGTCACCACGCAACCCGCCCAAACCGCCAGGCAGACCAGCTTTGCCCGCGTATCGAGCGCTTCGAGCAGCGCCGGCGGCGTTCCCGTCAGAATCAGCGGCTTCTCGTGCAAGGCTGACTCTCCAGGCGACAGCCGGCGGTGGTCTCTCTTACGCTCCGCTGGCGGCTATTGGCGGTCTCAGTCGCCGTCGCTCGCGTTCTGCGCGGCCACGACCCGCGCCAGCCGACTCGGCCGCATCAATCCCCACCCGACCGCCGACGACGCCAGGAACATGACGACCGTGCCGATCGCGCCGGCCAAACTCGTGCTGAGCAGCCCCTCCACGCCGGGAACGGTGTAGTCCGGCAGCAGGGCGACGAGCGGCTCGTGTGCGCCGGCGTCGGGGGCCACGGCCGCGTTGACCGACAGCTCCATTGGCGCCGAATCACGCCGAATGGCGACGTCGATCGCGGTTTGCTTCTCGCTGTCGTGAGAATTCAACGCTTCCTCGGCGGAGGTCAGGTCGGTCACCGGAACGCCGCCGATGCGCTCGACGACATCGCCCTGTTTCAACGGCGACGCCAGCGACCCGTACGCGTGCGCGACGGTCACCCGCCCGTCCTGTGTCTCCAGCCGAACACCCAGGGCGTATGCCGGCAACGTCAGCAACCCGCCGGCGTCGTCGTGCTCCGCCTCTTCGACGATGAAGCCCTTCTCCATGCCGACGTATTCGAGCCCATCCGGGTAGTCCCACAGCGTCGGCAGCAGCGACAGGAACAGCGCGACAACCAGCGACGCCGCCAACCCGCACACGACAACCGCCCGTCCCACCGGCCGCGGCGCGGCCACGCCGGTCCTGAATCCGTACAGCAGCTCCGGCCGCGTCTTCAGCACGAAAGCCACGACGCTCGCCGTAATGAGCGCCTCGCCGACGCCGATGAACATGTGCGTACCGACCATCGCCGGCAGGGCCCGATCGAGGCCGACCGTCCCGGAGACGGCCAGTTGCAGGCTGGCGAAAATGCTGGCCAACACGACCGAGATCCAGGCCGCGAAGTAGCTGCCGGCGACGATTCGGCGGGGTTCCATGGCCGTTTTGCCGAGCACCGCCCGGTACACGAAGTACCCGCCGCACGTCCCGATCACCCCCATGTTGAAGATGTTCGGACCGAGGACGGTGAGCCCGCCGTCACCGAGCAGCGCCTGAAAGAAGACGACCGCCGCCATGACGACCGTGCCGGCCCACGGACCCAGCAGCACCGCCGCCAGCGTCCCGCCGAGCAAATGCCCGGTCGTGCCCGAGGCGATCGGGAAATTGACCATCTGACCGGCGAAGATGAACGCGGCCATGATGCCCATCATCGGTACCAGGCGGTGGTCGCCCCGCCGCGACAGCGACACCATCGCCCCCGCCAGCAATAGAGCGACGGCGATCGCAAAGACAATGTTGACCGGCATGCTGAACAGCCCGTCAGGGGCGTGCATGCCCAGAATCAGCCCCGGCATCACTACTCCTCCCGCCGAGCGGGCTTTCGCCTGTTCGTTCCCGCTCGGCCGCGGCGGCGACTATCCGCCGATGTCGATCGGGATACGCAGGACCTCGTCCTGACTGGAACGTTCCCGCAGCCGCACGTAGCCGACCGGCCGCGTGCCGTCCGGGATGTCCTTCAACTTGCTGGCGGCCTCGAAGCTCAGGTGCAGCGGCACGCTCGGCACGAGGTTAAGAGCGTCCTCGCCGCCCTGTGTGACCTCGACCGCCACCGGCGCCCCGAACAACCGATCGATCTGCACCGTGACCGGCGTTTTGCGCTGATCGTCGGCGATGGCGAAGCCAGCGTGGATGACGACCTGGAGCGATTTCTTCCCGCGCGTGCTCACGATCCCATCGAACACGTGCCCGTCGAACGCCGACTGGTAGATGGCCTCGTCGCCGTCCTTGACCAGCACACCGATGTCGGTGACCGTCGCATAGTCTTCCGGCGCGAGCTCCAAGTGCAGCCGCAGCCGATTGAACCGCTCGTCCAGGCTCACCGAGTAGGTCAATTCGTCCTTGAGCCCCTTGAACTCGGCGTCCTTCTGCATGCGGAAGCCTTCGATCTGGCCGTCGCCGCTGGCCGCGATCCGCCGCTCGAACATGTTCGTCACCGTCAGGTCGCCGGCGGGCCTCTCGGGGTTACCTTCAGTGAGGATGGGCGGGGCGGCGTGGATGCCGAAGAACTGCACCTTCAGTTCGTACGGCCAAGACTCGTCCGGACGGTTGGACACGACGGGCACTTCCCACACGCCGGGCGTCAGGTCGTCCGTGAATGTCCAGGTCGCCTCGCGCTTGCCGTTTTCCGTGTCGAGGCGCTGCGCACCCGACCGGAACTGCCGGCCGTACGGATCGAAGATGCGGTCCATGCCGGCCCTCGACTTCGCTCCCTCCGGCGCCGTCAGCACCAGCCTCATGCTCGACGCCCCCGGCGGCACGGCGACGAAGTACCGATCCGGCAGCCAGCCGGCGACCGTACGCTTCGTGAACGTCTGCGTGAAGTTGTTCCCCTCGTTGAAGCGGTAGGGCACGATCACGGTATTGACCAGCCGGAACGCGGGCAACCCGTCCACGAGCCCGTCCACGGTACCCACGTGCAGTCCCGGTTCGGTGAGCTGGGCGGCGTCGTACTCCACGAAAACGCGGGCCACCTGCTCGCTGTGCAGGTACACGGTCTCCTGGGCCACGCGGCACCAGGGCGTGTTCGAACGCAACGTGTACTGCCGCGTGAAATCCGTTCGCGTGGCCATGTCCGTCGTCGGGGCGAAGATCGGTGCGATGGTGAACGCTTGGCGGTCGTCGCTCGGGAAGTACGTGCTCCGCCAGTACGCCGCCGGTGCCTCGCCCTCGTAGCCGTGCGGGCAGGGCGTCGAGATCTCGTAGCCGATCACCGGGTCGTCCTTCGCCGCCGGCAGTAGCTTGGCTAGCACTTCGGCGGCCTTGCTCACCTCGGGCAGGCCCCAGCCGGAGTCGAGGAACGTCGTGCCCTTCACGGGCCGCCCGGCGAGCCACAGCGCCCGCCGCACGTCAAAGGAGCGCACGTGCACGGCCGGATCCGTCTGCATGGCGTTGCTGATGAGCAGGGCACACAGGCCAGCGCAATACGGGCTGGCCATGCTCGTGCCGGCCCAGAAGTCACCGTGGCGCGTCCAGCGCGGCACGGTCGACGTCGACCAGCCCGGCACCGCCACGTCCGGCTTGTCCAATTCACCGCCGCGCGAGCTGAACAGCGTGATGACCGGCTCGTCCAGGTGCCAGCCGGCGACATCGCGCCCGCTGTCGGCGGCCATCATCGCCGCCACGGAGATGGCCGCACTCGCCGCCGCCGGCGTGCCGACGGTGGACAGGCCCGGACCGGCGTTGCCGGCGGACGTGCAGAACACCAGGTACGGGTTCGCGTATAGGGCTTCGTCCACCACCTCGTCGATGTCCGAGTTGCCCTCGATTTCCGAGTCGACGCCGTAGGACAGGTTGCACACGACCGGCACGTTGTGCTCGCGGGCGAAACGGGCCGCGTAGGCCAGGGCCTTCCGCTTGCTCTCCGTCACGCTGATACCGCCCAGGGCCCCGCGCCCGATCTTCAGGCTGATCACCTTCGCCCCGGGAGCGACGCCGTTGAGACCGTCCTGGTTGTTGATGCGGTAACCGGCGGCGATGCCGGCCACGTGCGTGCCGTGCGCCCCGTTATCGAAGTGGAACGTCACCTTCGCCTGGCGGAGGAAGATATTCGCGGCGAAGGCCATGGGCACGATCTGCACTTCCGGCTGTTCGCGATACAGCGTGAAAGTCTCGTAGGCCAGCTTGTAGTTATGCAGCGCCTTCTCGTCGGCGAAGCTGCGGTCCAGGTTGGTGTCCACGTAGCAGACGGCCTGGTCGTCGCCGTCGCCGGCCAGCGCGGTCACCAGCACCGGAAAGACGTCGTCGGTCGTGCCGTTGTCATTCAGGTCCGGCTGATCGGCGTTGACGAACTTGCTCTCCTTGAACTCGCCGAACCACCAGCGCCGCTCCTCGGCCGCGGCGGGCAGCGCCGGCGGGGTGTACTCGATGGGCGTGCCGTCGTTGTCATGCTTGATCAGCATGCCGCTCTGCTCGTCGAGGAGGATACGCAGCAGGTCCACGTCACCGTCGCCGGTGAAGTCCTGCACGTCGATGACTTTGACCTCGCCGTCGGGCGTGTGGGTCAGGCCGGGGATGGACGGATCGACGCCCGTATCCATGACGGCAATCACGACGCCGCGGCCGTCGCTGTTCGGATGGGCGGCGAGGAAGGCGTCCACGCCGCAGGTGGACAAGGAAAGCTGCGTCCAGCCGTGCTGGTTCTGGGCGAGGCCGGCACTCATCCCGAGCGCCGCAATGGCGAGCAGCACCGCATACTTGCGCATAATAAGCACCTCCAGTTAGCGGGTTTTGTCCCGTGTGTAAGCTTCCCACTGTAACGCCCGGGCCGGGCCTCGTAAAACCCGGGCAGGGGCCGAGAATCCATGCCCTGACGGCTCGTGACCGACGTGCACGCCCGCGCGCTTTGCGTTCGGTTCGCGGTTGCCGCCTGCTATAATGGCGCTGTCTCCGCCCGCGGCGGGTCAGCCATGGAGGCGAGTCCCCCGGTCCACGAGTCTGCGCCGCGGCCGGAAGTACACCGTCAGGAGGATGTAATGAGGCACCAAGGCGCAGCTTTGTGCTACAACATTCGACAGTCGCTGCTGGCGTTGCTGGCGGCGGCGCTGCTGGCCCCGGCCGCACTGGCCGCCGACCGCTTCGTCGTCGTCGAGCACGTCGCAGCGCTGGGCTGAACGGCCGATCCCCCTTACGCCGGTCAGGCGTTGGATTGGCTGCTCGCCGACTATCCGGACCTGTTCACCTTTGTGCAGATCCGCGTCGGCTGCGATGGCGCTACGCCCTGGGGCGACTTCCGCTCCAACGACTTCTACCAGGTAACGCAGACCCCGGACGTCTTCTTCGACGGCATCGACGACGTGGCCGGTTCGTTCGGTTCGACAGAGGACCAGTACAACGAATACCTGATGCACCTGCTGCCGCGGGCCATGACGCCGACGGACGTCACCCTGGACGTTACGGTGTACCCGGTCACCGCCGAGGTCTTCCGCGTCAGCGTGCGGGCTTGCCTCGCCGCCGGCGCGCCCGCCCGCACCGTGCGCCTCTACCTGGTCCAGTTGCTCGACTACTGGCCCGGGAACCCTGACTACTCCCGCAACACGTTCGTGCAGGCCATGCCGACCGTGGACGTCGACCTTGCCGCCGGCGATTGCCAGAGCGTGAGCCACTACGTCACCTTCGACGCCACGAGCTGGGAGTTCAAGAACGACATCCGCCTCGTCGCCTGGGCCCAGGAGCCGCAGGACACGAGCCCGCCCGGCGACCGCGCCGAGATTCTCCAGGGCGCGGCCTCACCCTGGCCGTTCACGCCCGACTGCAACAACAACGCCATCGCCGACGACAAGGACATCGCCGCCGGCACCTCGCTCGATCTCAACGGCAACGGCATTCCCGACGAGTGCGAGCCCGCCCTCCGCGGCATCGACCTGTGGACCACGCCCGGCGGCGGCACGACCTACCACGACTTCGCTTTTTCGCCGGTCCCGCCCGACTTCTTCGGCCCGGGCTCCGATCCGTTCGAGGGGCAGGTGGCCCTCGTCGGCCAGCCGCTCCCGACGGAGCCGCCGGGATTGCTCGGCCCGACCGACCTGGTCGTCGAACGCGTCACCGACGCCGACGTGATCGACATCGCCGCCGTGAGCGAGGTGGGCCTGGAGATCCGCGCGCTCAACCTGGTCTCCACCGAGCCGGTCGTCGTGACCTACGGTGGGGGGCAGGCCCCCGAGCTGTGGACGCTGCACGTGTGCCTGTCCGACCTGTGGCAGCCCTCGGGCTTCATGACCATCTATCGCAACTGCGCCGACGGCGGCACGTTCGATGCCTTCCTGCCCGTGCTCCCCAAGCTCATCTTTACCCGCGAGGGCGACGGCACCGAGCGCGTCTTCGATTTCGGTATCGCCGGCGTCGAGCCGCTGAACTTCGAAGTCTTCGGCGGCCGGTGGGTCGTCGAGCCCGATCCGGCGTTGGCGATCATCAGCGCTGACGAAGGCATCGTCGTGGACAGCAACTGCGATGGCGTGTTCGACCTGCCGCTGCTCGGGACGTCGCGCTTCACGGCGGGCATCCGCGCCGTGCCCTGCGACCGCAGCACCTGGCCCGGCGCCGAGCAGCGCAAGCGCCTCACTACTTTCGGCGCTGCGCACAGCACCCTCGGCCTGCTGCCCGCCCAGATCCCCGGCGCCGACACCGACGGCGACGGTTTGCCCGACGACGCCGACAACTGCCCGGACGACTGGAACCCGTTGCAGGAAGACGCCGACGGCGATGCCTTCGGCGACCTCTGCGATAATTGCGCCTACATCGACAACCCGTTCCAGGAAGATGCGGACGGCGACGGCGTGGGCGACCCGTGCGACAACTGCCGCGATGAGTATAACCCGTTGCAGGAAGACGAAGACAGCGACGGCGTCGGCGACGCCTGCGACCAATGCCTCGGCACGCCGGCGGGCACGCCGGTCTTCGAGAATGGCTGTCCGTACCCCCGCGGCGATCTCAACTGCGACACCGTGGTGAACAACTTCGACATCAAGGCTTTCGTGCTCGCCGTCTCGAACCCGCTAGCCTATGCCGAAGCGTACCCCGATTGCCTGATCGACCTCGCCGACGTCAACGCCGACGGCTCGGTCAACAACTTCGACATCAGCCCGTTCGTGCAGTTGCTCTCCGCACCGTAACGAACACCGCCGCCCCGAACCGTAGGGCGGGTTTCACCCGCCGCTCGCCGGCCTCGTCCCCCGATAACCCGCCCGGCACGCGAACACCGCTTCTGTGAATCCGGCACGACGGATCCGATTACTTAATCTGTCTGCCATGCGTCCGCGCATGTCTCGCCCCGGAATCTCCGCGCCGGTCACTTCGAAACGACACCTGTTATCAGGCGCGTATGTATCGGTCCTGGGGGGCTTTCACGATTTTGCCGCCGAACGTTGACGACCGCGTCTGTGCCGTCCTACCACCCATGATGAGGCTGACAGTTCTGGGAGATCGGCGGCACTGCCAAGTGTGACAACGAGCGAGCCCCGGAGAGGGTTGGAAAGGAAGAAGCATGACTCGGAAGCAACTGATTTTCGCGGTGTGTTCGGCGGCGGTCGTACTGGCCATTCCGAGCGTCGTTCGGGCCGATATCCACACGCTGCGACCCACGCCGGCGGACCTCGGCGACCTCGACCACGGTGTGTACGTCACGTGGGGCGTCGACTGGAGCGTGCCGACCGGCGAGGAGATCATCGCGGCCACGCTGGCCATCGAGAACCTCAATGACTGGACGGTGGAAGACGACGACATCATCTACATGCACCTGCTCGATGAGGCTCTGCCGGGCGTGCATTCCTGGACTGACCACCAGGGCGGCGGCGACGCCTTTGAAGGGCAGGGCGTCCTCCTGACGACCTTCAGCGACGACGACGGCTCGCCCAACGCGCCGGAGGATTGGAGCTACAGCTTCACGCCGGCGCAGATCGACGCGCTGACGGACTACGCGGCGGACGGTCACTTCGGGCTCGGCTTCGATCCGGACTGCCATTACTACAACGACGGCGTGTCGCTGACGGTTCAGACGGCCTCGATCCCGGAGCCGGCCAGCATGGTGCTGCTGGCGGCGGGGACGTTGTTCGTGAACCGCCGGCGGTAGGTCGGGTTCCGGCCGGACGCAGGCCACGAGATTCGGCAGAAGCAGGCCCAACGCGACATGCGCGGCCTGCTTCTGTCATTTGCGCTGCGCTCGGCCACGTCCTCTTCGGCGTGCAGTGGCACGCGTGGGCGCTGGCGACAGGCGTGCCTGCACCAGCCAGCCGCTGCCCAGCGTTCGCAGCTTCGTGTTCGCGGGTAATCGCAGTGCGTCGCGCACCTCCGTCGGCCCCATGCCGTCGAGCGGTCCGGGCGCGCCGCGGCCGCCGATGAGCCGGTTGGCAATGTAGATGTGCACCTCGTCCGCCAGCCCCTGATCGAGCAGGTTCCCCAACAGCAGGCCGCCACCTTCGACCAGAACGTTCGTCATCTGCTGCTCGCCGAGCACGTCGAGCACACGCTCCAGCGACACGCCACCGCCCGTGTCGACCGGCACGGGCCAAACCCGACAGCCGGCCGCAGCCAGCGCCTCACGCCGTGCTTTCGGCGCGTTTTCAGCGCAGAACAGCCACGTCGGCACCTTGTCGGCGGTGCGGACCAGCGTCGCCGTGCGGGGTGTACGCAGTCGCGTGTCGAGGACGATGCGCGTCGCGATTCGCCGCGACCGGCCGACGCGGCAGGTGAGCATCGGGTCGTCGCGCTCCGCCGTCCGCCGTCCGACGATGATGGCGTCGAGCACGCCGCGAACGCGATGGGCGTGCGCCCGTTGCGTCTCGTCGCTGATCCAGCGGGCGTCCCCCGTGCGCGTGGCGATCTTGCCGTCGAGGCTTTGGGCCCACTTGAGAATGACCCACGGCCGCCGTCGCCGGATGAGCTTGGCGAACGGGGCGACGAGGGCGGTGGCCTCTTCTTCCAGGACGCCCGCCTCGACCGCGATTCCCGCCTGCCGCAGCAGACGAAGCCCGCAGCCGGCCACTCGCGGATTCGGATCACGCCCGCCCGCCACAACACGCCCCACGCCCGTGGCCTTGAGCGCCTCCGTGCACGGCGGCGTCTTCCCGTGATAGCAGCACGGCTCGAGCGTTACGTACACCGTCGCCCCGCGTGCCCGCCGCCCGGCGATGCGCAGCGCCTCGATCTCCGCATGCGGCCCGCCGAACTTGCGGTGATACCCCTCGCCGACGATCCGCCCCCCGCGCACGATCACGCAGCCGACCATCGGGTTCGGCTCGACACGCCCACGCCCGCGCTCAGCCAGCGCCAGGGCGCGGCGCATGAACGTCACATCGTCCCGGCCGCCGTCATTCATCGTTCTATTTGGTTTTCTCGCCCTTGCTGTTGCCGTCACGCTCGACGGTCAGGAGGAAGTCCTCGTCGGTGAGGTGCACGTCCGTGTTCACGTTCTCGTAGAAGTACGCCTCGGCAATCCGCTCGGAAGCGTACTTGATGACCGTGCCCGCCGGCAGGTCCGTGGCCACGTCGATGTACAACTCCTGGATGGATGGCTGTCCGCCGACCTCCGGCTTGACCATGTGCAGGTGATGCACCGTGCGCTTCGTCTGTGGCAGTTGGCGGAGTCCCTCGTACGTGACGACCGCGGTCTCGCCAGCCTCGGTCAGGGCGGCCTCCGTGCGGTTCATCAATTGCTCGAGGCCGAAATGCGTGACCGGCCGCCGCGACTCCCCCCACGTCACCGACGCCTGCGGATCGATCCGGTTGATCGAAGGCGGCGCCGCCAGCGGCGGGCACCACCACCGCGTCACGAAACGCACCTTGCCGTCGTTTTGTCCCTGGGTGTACGTCGACTCGTCGTACTTGAGGTCCTCGTCCCGCCACTTCATTCGCACGCTGTACGGATTCCGGCGGTACCAGCAGGCGATGTGCTCCGGACCGTGCATGGTCTGGAACAACCCCCGCCGCTCGAACCGCGTGAAATCGAGCGTGTACTGCTCAAGCTTCCGGCATCGCTCCGCCACCGCGTGCAGGTAGCCTACCGGATCGCGGCGAACGGCCTCGGCCCGGGCGTCCGCGTCGGCGGGCAATACATCCTCCGCCACGCCGGGCAGGGGTTCGATTTCGGCATGATGGTTCCCCGCGCAGCCCGTGGTCAGCGACGCACTCAGGCCCAGCACCGCAACCCCCACCAGTGCCGCCCGCAACTCCTTGATCACGCAGATACTCCTGAACCGCGCGGCACCGCCGAACCGCCGGCGAGTCGCTCCGCGCCAATGTCAATCATAGCGCGCGGGGGCGATGCCGGCAGGTACGGTTGCCTCAATGCATCAATTCGCGGGCCCGGGCGGCCACGTCGGCATAGTCCGGCTGCCACCCGAGCCAGATTTGCCGGATGAACCCTGCGCCATCCAGAACACGTAACACCGGCAACTGCGGCGGGTTGTCCACACTGCGCAGCGGGCCGGCCAGTACGTGTTCTACACCTGTCGGCAGGCACGGTTGCATCCGCCGAACGAGGGCCACGTTTGCGTCCACGTTTAGGCAGACGATGCGGATCGATGGGTCGGCGACCGCCGAGCGCAGCTTGTCCACGGCCGCAAGGGTCGCGAATACGTTCGGGTCGCTCGTGCTCCAGACAAACTCGATCACCGGCGTGCCCAGCAGGTCGTCGCTGCTCAGCGGTTGGCCGGCGACCGTCTCCAGCGACCACGTGGCCGCCGGCTGGTTGAGCCAGCGCTGGGCGTAAGCCGCCGCCGCCCGCAGCGCCGGCGTCTCCGCCGCCAGGCGCTTCGCTCGTCCACGGGCCAACAGGGCCAGCGGCGAGCCGGCCTGATGATCGAACTCGGTCGCACTGCCCGCCCAGAGCCGCTGTAGCCGCGACAGCGTCTCCTCGACGGCTCCCGGCTCACGCAGCAGCTTCGCCCGCAGGCCGTCCTCGTGTTGCTGTGTCCGCTTATATCGCTCGGCTTCCTCGGCACGCCGGCGGGCCCAACGCTCATCGTTCCGCTCACCCCGGCGGAGGACCGTGACGGCCTCGGTCCGCCGGCTGGTGAGCCGGTCCTCCTGCCAGGATTCAACGCGGCTGACGAAGCCGCGGTCCGGATCGAACCAGTAGCTCCCACCCTGCGTTCGGCCCAGCACGCTCTCCGCTTCGGCGGGCCGTTCGAGCCGGAAGTCCACACGGACATGACCCCGCCGCTGGTTGTCCGGACCGACCAGCGTGCACGTCCGGACGTGCCCTAGCAGGTCCACATCCGCCGGCGTCCGCCAGGTCGGCCCGATCCGCGGCGGCAAACGCAGCACGGGCAGCAGATCGAGCGCCGGGTACACCTCTTCGGCGTAGGTGTGACTGCCGGCCAGCCGGCTGCGTCCACGCTCATCGACGTACAGGAGCAACCCGACCGGCGGAGCGGCACCGTCCTGCTCAACCCGGATCAGGTCCACGAGGACGAGTTGTTCGTCGCCCTTTTGCGCCAGGCACCAGAGCTGAATCTGCTCCGTCGTGCGGGCGAGAACCTGCTCCCCGTCCAGCGCCTTGACGGTCGTCCGCCGTTCGTAGATCAGCCGATCGCCGACGGCCAGGTTGTAGCGCAGTGACGCATCCTGCGCCGCCGCCAGCCCGCCGGCCACGGCCCCGAGCATCAGAATGGACACAATTACGCGCATCATGCCCACCCTTTTAGTCCCGCCGGCAGGGCGGTGCAACCGGCTCGCCGCCGCCGCCGCGCACGCACGCTTCCCCGGCGCGAGATACATGAGAATCAGCCGATGATGGCAAGCCGGGTCGGATCGCTAGCGCCTTCGCAGGGTAGCCAAGCCCGCCAACGCCAGCGTCACGATCGAAGCGGGCTCAGGGACCCTGCAAACACGCAAGCCGAAGTTGCGGCCTTCGGCCGTCGGGTTGACGCAGCCGGTGTCGTACGCCGCTCGCAGGTAGACTTCGCCGAAACAGAACGCTCCGCCCCGACTGCCGCGAGTCGATCCGTAGAAGATCGCCTCGGTCCACTCCGCGACGTTGCCGCCCTGGTCGAACGTTCCGTACGGGCTCGCCGAGTTCTCGTGAGCCCCCACCTCCGTTCGGTAGTACGGACTGCCGATCGTGTAGTCGCCGTCGTCGTACGTGGCATTGTTGCCTGGGTCAGGATCGACCAGGTCGTTGCTCGGCACGCTGTCGCTGCCGGTTGGATAATCGAAGTAGTTCCCGGTCACGCCGTCGTTCTTGTGATACGCCGCCTTGTACCACTCATCCTCCCGCGGGATTACCCACGTCGCGTCCGACTTGCGCGTGACCGCGAGCAGGGCGTCGTCACTCATGGCTTCGTTGAGGAAGTACGATCCATCTTCTGTCGTGCCCAATCCCTGCGAGCCCGTTGGCTGGTCGTTGTGCAGCCAGTTGACGAACCGCGCCGCGTCGCCCCATGAAATGTAGTTTACCGGGCGGTCGGCCCAATCCTCTGCCACGCGGTACTGGAACGGAGCGCCCGGCGTGCCGTTGCCGGCATAGCGCTCGATCTTGCAGCCGTAGTCGCTCGACCACATTCTCGGGTTGAACAGTCCGTACGTGTCGACGCCTGCCACGGCATTCAGGAACGCCGTGTACTGCCCGGCCGTCACCTCGCACTTGCCGATGTCGTACGCGTAATTGACGCGGCCGTGCCCGTCACCGTGGGTGTCCTCCGGATTCCCCGGGTTGCCGACGGTGACCATGTCGATCACCAGTTCAGCCGACGCACTGACGCCGCAGGCACAAATCACCACCACGGCCAGCGAGCAGCCAATCGTCTTCAACATATCGGCGTCTCCTTCCATTCCGAGTTGATTATTGGCACCCCTGACAACCACCTCCGCGCAGCCCCACCCGTGGGAGGCTACGAAGCCATTAATCCATACGGCTCCTTACCTGGCGGAGTCAACGATTGATTTCGAAAATTGGCGCGAAGATCGGGCGAGCCCTCGTGCACGCCGCAACAGCAGGGGAGCATCGTCTCCCCCTTCTCCGGACACGCCCCTCACCGTCCGAGTCCCCGCCGCCACCGTCGCCACCACGGCGTGCCCGCGGTCGCGTTCATCTCCTGCTGGAGCCGGCGGACGAAGTTCTCGATGATCGCCGGGCGGCACGCGGGCATGTCGATCCCCGGCCGTTCCTGGTGATACTGCTCCTCGCCGCCGACGTGCACCCAGCCGTTGTCCCGGCACGTCTCCACCGCATCCGTTCCCGGGAATGGGTAATACGGACGAATGTCGGCGACGTCCGGCCGCAGCCGCCTCAGCAGCGACCGCGCCTCCGCCAGCGACGCCTCGCTCTCGTACGGGCTGCCGAGGTAGAGGATGATCCGCGTGTGCACGCCCGCCGCCTTCAGCCACCGCACGCCGGTCTCGATCTGCTCGGCGCTGAGGTCCATTTCGAAGATCTCGTTGCGGATGAAGTCGCTCGCACTGATGACTTCGAGGTCGGCGTGCGTGCCGCGCGCCGTCGCCAGCCGCCCGACCAGCTCCTCGCTCAACGAGTTCAGCCGCAGGTGACAGCGAAACGGCAGGGGGCAGCGCTGCGTGTACACGTCCAGGAACCGCACCAGCCACTCGCGATCGAGCGCGAACGCGTGGTCGAGGAAACGCACCCGGCTCGCCTGCGGATGCCGCTCGCGCAGTAGGCTGATCTCCGCCAGCACGTTCTCCGGCTTCCGCCGCCGGACCCACGTACCGCGGTCCTCGTAGATCTCGCGCAGCCAGTCGTTGGCGCAGTACGCACACCGCTGCGGGCAGCCGCGCCCGACGGCGACCTCGATCTCGCCCGTCCGCCGAACGCGTTCGCTGTCGCCGAGCAAGTCGCGTTCGGCGAAGGGCAGTGAGCCGAGGTCCTCGACGAGGTGCGGCAGATCGGGGCGAGCCAGCCCGCGCTCGTCGCGCAGCCACACGCCGGAGACGACCTGTCCCGCGGCCGGATCGCGTACGCGTTCGAGGTACGTCACGAGCGACGCATCGGGCTCGCCGATGGCCGCCGCCTCGACCCCCGGCAGGCTCAGCGTGCCGGCGGGATCAACGGTCGGATACGCCCCACCCGCGACGATCGGCAGGAACTCGTGTTGCTGGAGATACTCGAACGTCCGGCGGGCCGCATCGACGCAGACGGCGGCGATGTCGGCGTAGACCAACTGCGGCAGCGCCTGCGCCAGCGCGGCTTTCGTGGCTTCGAGGTCGAAGCGCGGCAACCCCAGCAGCGCCAGGTCATGACCGCGTTTGCGCAGCAGGGCCAGCAGCGTGCCCAACTGCGGCTCAAAGCGCGGCACCGGCCGCCGACGCGTCTGCGGAGCAAACTGGATCACGAGTATGCGCATGTTTCTCTGCCGCCCGCTGCGCGCGGCTGGCGGGCCCGAACGTGGTCGACGACCTTGTTACACCGGCGTCCTGAAGCCGAGGGCACGCAACGCGCACCACCCGGTCGAGGCGGAGAATACCTGAAGACCCCCGAGGATGGCGAGGGCCACGATCAGCGTCCAGCGCAACGGGCCGTGAGGCCCCGCCCCGCTCGCCACCACGGCGACGAGCGCCCCCAGGCAAATGACCGCCCCGATCACGCGCCCCACTCGATCGCGCGTTGCGAGATTGGGCCTCAGTCGGCTCATGGCGACGTGTCTTCGAGAATCGGATCCCAGAACGCCGCGGTCATCGACGGCGGGAACTGGCCGCGTCCCGCCTGAATCACCGGGATCCGCACCGCCAGCTCCGGATGCCGCAGGTATTCCGTCAGATATGCCGACGTCTCGGCGATGAGCCGAGCGCGCATTTCCTCATAGGTCTCGTGCTGGTTGCGGTCGAACCGGCGGAACATCCTCAGCTCCGGTCAACCCCGCGCTGGAGTGGAGCCGGCCTTGATCGTCCGCAGGGCCCACAAGCTGGCGACGACGCCCACGCTCACCATCTGGAGCGGCAGCGGACGAACGAGCGCCCACGCGGGGATCGAGTTAAGCTGATTATACTCCGCGGGGATGCCCAGTGCGGGCTTCATCGCCGCCAGTATCACCCCCAGCAAACCGGCCAGCAGCGGCGCCGGCCAGAACCAGATCGAATCACGTGCCGGACTGACCCGCGTGCCGGCGAACACACCCACGGCCGACGCAATCGCCACCGCGAAATACACCTGCCCAGCGAGTGTCTCGCCCGCCGGCGGCCCCGTCAGCAGCAGCATCAGCACCACGAAGACGACCGCCGTCACCACGAGCGACAGCAGACCCTGCCCGCGCTTGGTCGCGGAAGCATTCAGGGCAAACGCCCGGCGGACACGCTGCCCCGGGCTATCGGACGTGCCGCCAACCGCCGGTCCCGCCACGAAGCTGATGCCCGCCGCCACCGCCAACAGCACCACCAGCCAGATGTACTCGAACAGCAGCGGCCAGTAGGGGGCGCTCGTCGGTGGCCCAACCGCTCCGTCCGGTGACGCCAGCAGCAGCCACTCGTCCATTGTCCCACGCGGATACGCCCACACCGCCAGGGCGATCGCCACGTACATCAATCCCTGCTCACCGTACCGGCTGCCCGCGATCAGCGGCGCCACGTACGAGCCCGCCCAGACCACCAGCGCCAGTGCCACCGCGGCGAGGATCGGCTGCTCGGTGGCACCCAGGGTTACCGGTCGGTCCAGACCCACCGGCAGCAGCAGGGGGGCCAGCACGAAGTGCAGCACCGCCCACACCAGCGCCAGGGCCACGAGCGAGCGCACCCGCCGCAGCCACGGCATCGACGCGGTCGGTTCTCGAACAGCATCGGTGGACACGAATGGGCGACCTGCTCTGGCCGCCGCGGCCACGCGCTTCTCCGCGTCCCCGCAACGGCGGACCATCTGTTTCTGCCCGCCGCGCCGCGGCAGCCGCGAGCGCGCTAACGGGCTTCTGCGGCCCGTAGGCTAGCACGGCACACGCGGCCCGGTCAACCGCGGGACGCCCGCGCCGAAGGCTCGCAAAACGGCCAGCTTGCGCCGCGAAAGGGCGGTTTGACACCCCAAGGCCCTGCGCTATAATTCGCGCTGATTCTGGACAAACCGACGACAGCGCGACGTGTCGGTACAGTCGCGCCGCGTGGAGGTTACTATGGTCAGAACGTGCGGGTTTGTTCGGCGGGCCAGTCTGGTCGCCGCCCTCGCCTGGAGTGTCGCCGTGGCCGCTACGGCCAGTGCGCTGGTGCCCACGGACGACTTCATCACCGGCCGAGCCACCGCCGCCTGGGCGAAGTGGCAGCCCGCGATGCAGGCCATCCTGGATCGCCAGGCCGACCAGGCCGAAGAGCTCTTCGGCGAGTTACTCGCGGAAGAGCCGGCGGCGTTTCGCATCGCCCTCCTGGCCGAACGCACCATCAACCGCACGGCCCTCGGCGGTGCGGTCCTCCTGCTGGAACAGGATGCGGAGAATCAGGCCCTCGGGCCCAACGGGCAGCGCATTGCCGAACTGCTCGAACAGGGTCGCGAGCAGATGAACGAAGCCGACGACGGTTGGTACTTCTGTGCCATCGGCCGGTTCGACGTCGCCCAGGCCAACTTCCAGGCCCTGCTCGGCTCGGACCCGGACCCTGTCGCCTTGCTTGAGTTCACCGATCGCGTCCCGCAACGCCGCGAGATGCTCCTCCGCCTCACCGACAACATCGTCGTCGGCGAGTCGGTCCGGGCCGTCCTCAAGCTGCTCGACGTCGGCGAAGAGCAGATCAAGGCCGATCCGACCCGCATCAAAGAGAACATCGTGCGACTCGGCGGCAGCCCGCGAGCCAATGAGAACGGCGTCGCCTGGCTGAAGCAGTCCGGCGAGTACGCCATTCCGTTCATGGTCGAGTTCCTGCGCGACCCGGCCCAGCAGCCGCTGACCCGCCCGATCCTGGCCTGTCTGCCGCAGATCGATCGCCCGGCGCTCAACCCGCTGCTGATCGCCCTCCGCATGGACAACGTGGTTGTTAAGAACTACCTGATCGACGCCGCCGGCAAGATCGGCTACCCGCAGGCGCTGCCATATCTGTTGCAGCAGCGCGACGAGCCGAACGCCGCCGTCGAGACCCGCGAAGCGGTCGAGACGGCCCTGGGCGGCCTGCAGAGCCGCTCCCGCGAGGTCAACACCAGCCTCAGTGCTGCCGACGCGTTCTACCAACTCGCCGAGGCCTACTACGCGGACCTGGCTTCGCTCGCCGCCGACCCGCGGCTGGACACGGCCAACGTCTGGTACTGGACCAACGAGCTGCTCCAGAACACCGAAGTGCCCGTCGGCATCTTCAACGAGATCATGTGCATGCGGTGCTGCGAGGAGGCCCTCCGCCTCGAGCCGAGCATGAAGAAGGCCCAGGCGCTCTGGGTCGCCGCCAACTTCCGCCGCGAGGTCCAGCTCGGTGAGGACCAGGTTGATCCGACCCGCCCCGAGAACTACCCCTCGGCCGGCTACTTCGCCCAGACCGGCGGCCCCGACGTTTGCCTCATGGCTCTCGCCCGGGCCCTCGACGACGGCGATCCCGCGGTCGCCCTCGGCACCATCGAAGCCCTCGCCAAGACCGCCGGCCCGGCCAGCATCACCGGCGACGCCAGCGGCCGCCTGCCTCTGGCTGAGGCTCTTTCGTTCCCCGATCGCATGGTGCGCATCCGTGCCGCCCTTACCCTCGGTAACGCCCGGCCGGTGAGCCCCTTCCTGAACCAGCAGAACCTCATGCCGGTTCTCTCCGAGGCGCTCATGCTCTACGGCGGGGCCCGCAACGCCCTCGTCGTCGACCCCGACACGGCCAACGCCAACGCAGTCGCCGGTATTCTCTCCGGCGACGGGTACGAGGTGGCCATCGACGGTGAGTTCCTCCGCGGCTTGCAGAAGGTCCGCGAGATGTTCCCCTCGTTGGACGTCATCTTCCTCGCTGCTGATATTTCCGACGTGACCCTGCCCGAGGCCCTGGCCCAGTTGCGGGCCGAGTTCCGCTTCGGCGCCACGCCGGTCATCATCATCAACAAGCCCGGCCAGCGCGGCCTCGTTCGCGATCTCGTCCGCGCTGACCATCGCCTTGGCGACATCGTCCCCGGCGACGCGGCCGACCGCATCCGTGCGGCCGTCGAGACCGTCTCGCGGGCCGTCGGCGTTCACGCCATCACACCGGAGGCCGGCACGGCCCTGGCCATGGAGGCCGCCGAAACCCTCGACATGCTGGCGGTGACCCACAATCCGCTGTTCGCCGTCGCCGACGCGAAGCTCGCCCTGATCGCGGCCATGGGAACCACGGATCCGGCCCTGCGGATCAAGGTCGCCCACGTGCTCGGCTATCTGCCGGACACGGCCGCTCAGGAGGCCATCGCCATCATCGCTCTGGATGAGAACCAGCCGGAGGACATGCGGGTGGCCATGTTCACGGCCTTGGCCCAGGCCGCCAAGGCCTGCGGAAACCAGCTCGAGTCCGCCACGGTGGACCGTCTGGTGAGCATCGCCGAGAAGGATGCTAACCTCGTGATCCGCACGGCCGCGTCCGAGACGCTGGGAGCCCTGAACCTGGCGGCAGACAAGGGCAGCGAGATCATCCGCAATCAGTACGGCGGCTAGGAGACCGCGATGCCACAGGCTGCTTTCCTCGCGTTGATGTTCTTGGCGCCGCAGGCTGCCTCCACGGTTGGGGCGGGTCCCGAGCCGGCCCCCACGCCGATCTCCTGGGAGCTTGATATCAAGTTCCTCGATCCCGAGCGGATCGAGGTCCAGCTCCCCGGGCAGGCCGAGCCGGAGGTCTATTGGTACATGGTGTACACCGTGACCAACCCCGGCAGCCGTAGCCAGTTCTTCTTCCCGACCTTCCAGTTGGTGACGGACGATCTCCGCGTGATCGACACCGACACCGGCATCAGCAAGCTCGTTTTCGACGCCATCGCCGAGCGCCACCGCATCACGCACAAGTATCTCATGCGGCCGACGAGAGTTATCGGCGAGTTGCTCATGGGCGACGACAACGCTCGGGAATCGGTCGCCATCTGGCGGGCGAATGACCTAAATGTAAACAGCTTCACGATTTATGTCGCGGGGCTGAGCGGCGAAACGCAGTTCATCCACAATCCGGCGTACGACCCGAGCCAGCCGGAGCGGGTCGAGGTCGGCGCGGACGGGAAGGAGCGGGTGGTGAATCCCCGCCACTTCACCCTTCGCAAGACGCTGGAGATTAGTTACAATCTCCCGGGATCGCCGGGGGCGCGAACGGTGGCAGCGCCGGAGCGCCAGGCGGTTCGTTGGGTAATGCGTTAGCCGGGCGGGAGTTGTGGTCCGCGTGGCCGGTTGCGGTGTGGGACCGGCCGGCGGTTAGCTTGTCGGCATCCGGTGCTGCCGGAGCGATTAGAAACGGAAGTGGCAGAGTATGGCTCATAAGAAAGGACAAGGGTCAACACGCAACGGGCGGGACAGCAATCCGCAGTATCGCGGTATCAAGCTGTACGGCGGGCAGGCGGCCCAGACGGGCTCCATCATCGTCCGCCAGTGCGGAACACCCTTCAAACCCGGACTAAACGTGGGTCGTGGGCGGGATGATACTTTGTTCGCTCTGGCGAACGGCGTCGTCCAGTTCAAAGGGCGGTTCGTGTCCGTCGTGCCGGCGGAAGCGACGAACTAACCGGTACGCCGCACGAACGTTGAAGGCGTGCCGCCGCCGACCTCCGGCGGCAGCGCGCCTTCTCCTTTGCGCTCACGTGCAACCACCGACTCTCGATTGCCACGCGTGGCTTGCCCACCCGTGCTCCCCCCTCAATCCGAGCCCCGAGCGGTAGCGAGCGGGTCATCTCCGCCGCGGTGCTCGGGTGCTGCTGGTGGCCCTCGGGTGCCACTGGTGGCTTGCCCACCAGTGCCGCCGCGATTCTCAGAACGTTGCCCGACCCTGTTGCAGCAACGTCAACGGATGCGTCCGTCCCGTCGTCACCGCTGGCCACACCGCCGCCAGGGCCGACAGCGCCAACACGCCGCCCAGCCCCGCCAGCACGCGTAACCACGGCACGACCAGCGGCGGATGCAGCCCGCCGAAGAAGCTGAGGTACTGCGACATCCCCGCCCCGCACCAGCCGGCGACGATCCCGAATCCCAGGCTCAACACGCACGCCACCGCTCCAACGAGCAGTCCCTCGGCGATGACCAGCCGCACCAGCGTCCACCGCGTGAAGCCCAGCGCCCGCAGAATCCCCATATCCCACCGCCGGGCGCGAACCGACGCGAGTATCGCGTTGAGCACGGCGATCGACGTCACCACCAGTGTCACCAGCGGAAGCTGGCTCATCGCCCAGATCCACCGCTTCGCGTGCGCACGCACCATGCCGCGGATCCCCTCGACCGGCATGACCCGCACGTACGGCGCGTCGCCCAGCGCCCCGCCGATGGCGACGTCCCGCCCGACCACCTCGCCGTACAGCGCCTGCGCCGCGGCCCCCAGCTTCTCCGCGTCCGTTTTCGCCGGATCAAGATCCAGCCACACGTGCGACGCCGCCTTGAAGCCGAAATCGCCCGCCACCGTCGCATAGTCGGCGAACACCAGCGCCGCCGCCCGGTGCGTACGCGTCCGGAACCCCGTCGGCTTCGTTTGCCAGTGCCAGCCCGGCAGCCGCACCGCGCCGGCGATCGTGTATTGCACCGGATGTTCATGGTTCTCCGGCGGAACCAGCATGAACGAATCGCCGACCTTCAGCTTCGCCTCGCGCAGGAAGTGATCCGGCACAATGCACCCGCGGCCCGTCTTGAGCAGCGGTATCGCCTCCGCGGCCGAGCCTTTCTGCCAGTCGAGCGTCAGCAGGGGCGTATCCCCGCCGAACGCTCGCTCCGGATCGAGCCCGACGATGACCACGTTGTCCTGCCGTGTGACCGAAGCGCGCTCAGCGCTGTTGGTCAGATCTTCCAATAGCCGCGGCTGCTCAGCGACGATCGGCAGGCACCGCCCACCATCGACGCCGGGAAACTGCGCGACCGAGGCCACCCGTTCCGGCGGCAGCCCATCCGGCTGGAACGTGATCAGCGCATCCGGCGCCCATGCCCCGGGGATGAACGGCGCCAGCATCGTGAACCCCCAGACCTGGATGGCCACGTACAGCCCGAGCCCGATCGTCAGCGCCACCGAGGTGCTCACTGTCCGCCACAGGTTGCTCGATATCTGGCTGCCCAGCAACGTCGGTTCGAGCGCCAGCACGCGGGCCAGCACGGGGCTGATCAGCCGATCGACCAGCACGACCGCCGCCGGCGCCAGCAGGATGAAACCGACCGCCATCGCCGCTCCACCAAGGAGCATGTACAGCACGAACGGCGCATCATCAGCGTGCGGAATAGCGAACGTGATGATCGGATTGACCACGATGAGCAGCAGCCCCACGACGACCGCCGCCACCGGAACGTGTCGCGCCGTCGTCGGCGACTGCGGCGCCATCGCATCGATCGGCCGCACCCGCGTCGCGCGAAAGGCCGGCACCAGCGCTGCGAGCAGCGCCCCGCCGTACGCGCACGCCGCGGCGAGCAGCACGCTGTTGACGCCCATGACAGCGCCGCCCGTGAGCGGGCCGGACGTCGTTTGGGTGGCGAAGGTCAGCACTACCTGCCCGGCCCCGATCCCGCCGAGAAACCCGATCGTCGCCAGCAGCAGGCTTTCGATCAGAATCAGTTGGGCGACCTGCGCCCGCGTGAGCACGACCGCCCGCAGAATCGCCAGTTGCCGTGTTCGCTCGGTAACGCCGATGTTCAGCGTGCTGAAGATGATGAACAGCGCCGCCAGCAGCGAGATCCCCGTGGCAGCGTAGGCCTGCATCCGCATGTTCTCGGCGGAGGCACTCTGGTCGAGCGTCTCCTCGATGTCGTGGGAATCCTGGAACTGGCAGGGCGTGTCGAATGCGCTGAGCCGCGTGGCCCAGCCAAAGCGGAACTGCGTGACGTCCACGTCCGGCTTGATCACCACGCCGACGAAGCTGATCTGCGACGGGCGGCCCTGAATGCGCTCGGCCAGTGCCATCGGCGCATACACGCCGCCGATGCTCGGGCTGCGCAACTGGCCACCCGCGACGTACGCAGCGAAGCCACCCGGCCCCATCGACGGTGTGCTCACCAGGCCGACGACGCGCAGGTGCAACGCATCCTCGCCATGGCCGGCCAGCAGCTCCCCGCCGACGCCGACACGCAACCGCCGTGCGATGTCAGCGCTGACGGCGACTTCCAGCGCGTCGGGACGAGCTGGGTCGATCCATCGCCCCTCCGCCAGGGGAAACGGCGCTTCCGTCGCATCGGTGCCCAGCAGGATGACCGTAGGAATGCGCGGTCCCGGCGTTGCCACCGGCCCGGGTCGCGCTCCCGATGCCCCACGCGGTCTTCCGCCCGGTCGCCCCGACCCTCGTCCCGGTCGTTCCGTTCCCGCCGACGGCCCAGCACTCGGCCGCGACGTGGGCTCCGAGGTCGGCTGCGAGGCGCTAGCGTCCGCGTCGCCGGTCCTCAGCGTCGCCCACGCCGCCCACATCGGATCTGCCGCCACCACCGCCGGATCGGCCCGCAGCGCCTCCACGAGCGCCGGCGGAACGTACTTCTCGGCGTGCGTCGGAATCGCTCCCGGCGCGTATTGCCGAAAGTGGCTGATCGGCGCGATCGCCAGCGGATACCGTCCGAGCGCCTTATCCGAGAAATTCTCGAACGAGTTCAGCAACGCGTCGTAACCGCTCACAACCCACACGACCATGCACGCCGCGGCGATCGTCGCCAGCGATGTGAGCACGACCCGCATGATGCGCTCGCGGGCAAACGCGAATGTCAGCTTGAGTACGAGCTTCATTCGGCCACCTCGACCGCCATGTGCAGGGCGTTCTGATAGGCGCCGGCGAGGGCCTGCGGATCGTGCAGCTCCGCCGTCGAGAAGCTGGCCATGTCCCGCCCATCCCTCAGCACCACGACACGGTCGGCCCACACCGCGACGGTCGGCTCGTGCGTGACGACCACGATCGTTCGCTTCTGCTCCTTGCGCAATTCGCGCAGCAGCTTGCAGATCTGCTGACCGGTCACCGAGTCGAGGCTGCCCGTCGGCTCGTCCGCCAGGATGATCGCCGGATCGGTGACGAGCGCTCGCGCAATGGCCACACGCTGCTGCTCGCCGCCGGAGAGGGCGTCCGGCTTGTGCGACCGGCGGGCCTTGAGGTCGAGCCGTTCGAGCAGGGCGTCGACCCGCGCTTCCAGCCCAACCGTGTTCGTCGCCGGCAGGCGGATGTTATCCTCGGCCGACAGAATCGGGATCAGGTTGAACGCCTGAAAGACGAGCCCAATCCGCTGCCGCCGAAAGCGCGTCAGGTTCCCATCCGATAGCTTGGCCAGGTCCTGCCCTTCGACCCGCACGCGTCCCTCGTCGACGTTGGTCAGGCCGGCGATGACGTGTAGCAGCGTGCTCTTGCCCGAGCCCGACGCGCCCATGATGGCGATGAACTCGCCGGGTGCGGCCGTCAGGTTCACCCCGCTAAGCGCCGTGATCGTCGTCGATCCCTGGCGAAAGCGCTTCACAACCGACGTGACTTCCAGTGGCGTCACCGAGTTCTGCATGTGCTTACCTTCATAGGCTCAAGGTGAAATTCGCCGCTCGCTCCGGTCCGGGCGACCGCCAGTGCCGGCCCGCCGCCGGCTGCGCGTGCTACTTGATGATCCAGGTTTCCATCGGTCCGTACACGCCCGTCACCATCCCCTGCGTTGCCGGCCCGAACGGGTAGAAGATCTTGTGCGCCGGGTACGTGCCGTAGGGCGTCCCTGCCGGAATGCCCAGTCCTTCCGGCGTCGTGCCCCAGTCTTCCTCGGGGGCCAGGTCGTGCCCGTCGTCGATCATCCGCTTTCCCGTGCGGATCTCGCCGGAGTGCCCGTCGAGGAACGCCGCGTTGAGGTGCCCGTAATGCCGGAACGCCAGGCTGCCCATTTGGTTGTTCAGCGCCGCGTTCGGCGGCATCCAGCTCGGGCCGATCGTCGGGGCGCAGTACCCAGTGAGCGTCGTGAACTCCTCGCCGCGGTTACGCTGGTAATCGCCGAAGGTCATCGTCTTGCTCGGGTCGGCCCCGGCCATCATCAGGTCGTTCCGCTTGATCCAGCGTTCGTACGTGCCACCCGGACCCGGCTGGAGGCTTGCCGACGTCGAGTTCTCATTGGCCCCGATGCTCACTCGCACGGAGTAATAGGCGCGGCTGTCGTCGCGAATCCGGTAGGCTTCCTCGGTCGTGTCCCCCATCGTGCCCAGCCGCCCCAACTGCTCGGTGACGTGGTCGCCCGGACAGCGTGCCACCCGCCCGTCCTTGGCGTTGTGCAGGCTGACGTACCGCGTAAGTCCGCGCTCGAAGTCATACATCATATACACATCGACGCACCAGTCTTCGTTGTCGTTCAGGTACATCTCGTAGGCCAGCGCATACTGCCGCAGCAGCGACCGGCAACTGATCGATTTCGCCATGGCCCGCGCGTGGGTGAGCGACGGCAGCAGAATCGAAATCAGGGCGGCGATGATGGCAACCACCACCAGCAATTCGATGAGGGTGAACGCCCTCCGGGCCGTACGTGCGCTGTCCATGATTGTGCCCTCCACGGCAGGTTCGTTCGCCGACGCAACAACCTCGTGCGCCGAACCTGGCGGATGCCGCCCGTTCGCCCCTCCCTCCAACGTTGGTGAGCGACGGGCGGGTGTTGGTTCCACCTCGTCGCGATCGTAACCCCTCCTCGCCGCCTACGCTACCGCCTCGCTCGTTCTCTTCAGGGAAAGCTCGCCGGCCAGCTCCACTTCCGCACACGCTCCAGGGCCACCCCGTCTGTCATGTTGAACCGCAATGGCGTGATCGACACATACCGCTCACGAACCACGGCCTGGTCGCTCTCCGGTGCGACCTGGTCGTCCGGCAGCCGGCCGTCCAGCGAGTACACCGTGTGCCCATCGGCCGTCATCTGCTTCAGGTAGTGCTCTTCCATCGGCGTCGTGCCCTGCGGGCAGCAGCGCACCCCCAGCGGCCAGCCCTCGTCCAGCGCGGGGATGTTCACATTCAGGCACACACCCGGCTCCGGGCCGGCGGCGATGATCCGCTCCAGCACGCTCCGCGCGATCCGCCCGGCCATGCCGAAGTTCAGTTCGTCCGACAGCGTCAGCGAGAACGCCACCGCTGGCAGACCGAAGAACGCCCCCTCGATCGCCCCGGCCACCGTCCCGCTGTACAGCACGTTGATCCCCGTGTTCGCGCCGGCGTTGATCCCGCTGAGCACGATGTCCGGCGGCTGGTCCAGCAACTCGACGATGCCCAGCTTCACGCAGTCCGCCGGCCGGCCGTCCACGCTCCAGCCGTAGAACGCGTCGTTGACGTGCACGCGGTGCACGGACATGGGTGACCGCACAGTGATAGCGTGCCCCGACGCCGACTGCGGCGTCTCCGGCGCGACCACGTCCACTTCGCCCAGGTCAGCCACCGCCCGGTACAACGCCTCAATCCCCGGCGCCAGAATCCCGTCGTCGTTCGTAATGAGAATTCGCATGCGCGGCATTGTACGCGCAGCGGCCAGATGGGGAAAAGTCGCGGTGGATGAGACGGGAAGGGGGGGGCGGCCGTGTGCTGCTACACCTTGCCCACGACCGGCGTTGGCGTGTAATGCTGCTGCGCGCCGCTCGCGTCCACGTACCAGACTTGGTTGCGACCGTGCCCCTTGGCGGCGTAGAGCGCGCCGTCCGCCTCGCCGATCAGCGCATCCAGCTCCGACTGCTCCGGTCGCATGCTCGCCGCCCCCAGGCTGATCGTCACGCGCACGCTGTTCTGCTCGACCGCGATCTCCTTCCCCTCGACCGCGGTTCGGATGCGCTCCGCCAGCGCCGTGGCTCCGGTGATCCCTTCCTCGGCGTTGACCACGAGGAACTCCTCGCCGCCGAAGCGCCCGCAGAAGTCATACCGCCGGCAGGCGTCGCGAATGCGGCGAGCGACTTCCTGGAGCACCAGGTCACCGCTGTGGTGTCCGTACGTGTCGTTGACCCGCTTGAAGTGATCGATGTCGAGCATGATGCAGCTCAACTGCCGCCCGTGACGCCGGGCCAGGTCCCACGCCTCTCGGAAGCGCTCGATCGTGTACCGCCGGTTTGGCAGCTCTGTCAGTGAGTCGTAGTTAGCCAGGCGCGTGAGCTTCGAGTTGAGCACGGCCAGCTCGGCGTTGGATTTGCCCAGCTCGAGTTGCCGCTCGTAAAGCTCGTTTTGCAGCGTCAGGATGCGCTCGCCCGCGCGAATGCGAGCCAGCAGCTCCTGGAGATCGTAGGGCTTCTTGAGGAAGTCGTCGGCCCCCGCCTCCAGCCCCTCGACCACCTTCTCCTTGTCGCCGTGAGCGGTCAGCAGAATGAAATGCAGCGAACGGACGACCTGCGACGCCCGCAGCTCGGCCACCGCCCGGCAGAGCTCGATGCCGGTCATCTCCGGCATGAGCCAGTCGGCCACGACGATCTCCGGCCCCTCATTGGTCAGGGCCGCCAGCGCTTCCTTGCCGTCCGCGCAGGCGATGACCGTGTATCCCGCCCGCTCGAGCTGTCGTCGCAACAGGGCGAGCGTGGCTGGATCGTCCTCGGCGACGAGGATTCTGCGCTGACGCTGGTCGATGGCTGGCTCGGTGTCCATCTGGCTGCAACGGGTACGAAACGGTTACTCTAGCCTGATAGCTCCACATCGGCCCGATCGGCGAGTTCCCTCAGTACAAGTCCGGCGGTCGGCGCCGACGCTCCTTACCCCGATAATAGACGCCGCCCGTTTGGTCTCCGGCGTTCCTGCCCGACCCAACCGGCGACCGTCCCTTGCGGAGGACCGGGTGAATACCGGTGACGCGCAGACCGAATCCTCGCGACAGCTCTGGCTCGTGCCGGACGAGGGCCGCACGCATCGCGGGCCCGTTGCCGACGTGGCCCTTCGGTTTCGCGCCCCACATCCATATTCCTACGCCGTCCCCGACGACCTCGCCCCGCGCGTACGCCCGGGCGTCTGGGTGCGCGTGCCGTACGGGCGGGGCGGCAGGCTCGTCGAAGGAGTCTGCCTGCGCGTGGATGAGCGCGTCTGGACGCAGACGCAGAAGCCCATCGCCGAAGTCCTTTCCGCCGAGCCCGTCCTCACGCCCGCCCTCATCGAGCTCGGGCTCTGGATCGGCGAGTACTACGGCTGTCCGCCGGGGATGACGCTCGCCGCTCTGGTCCCGTCGGCAGCCCGCCAAACCCGCCGCCGCCGAGTCGTGTACCTGCGGGCAACCGGCCAATCGCCCGAGTCCGAACTGACCCCCAAGCGCCAGGCGTTATGGGACCTCCTCCGCGAAACGCCCTTGCCGCGTAGCGAAGCCCTCGAACGCGCCGGCGTCGGTGCATCCGTCGCCGACGCCCTCTGCGCCATGGGCCTGCTCGAAGTCGTCACCGAGCACGAGGAAGTCCCTCCCGACGTCGCCGCACCGTCCACCGGCCCGCGGCCTCCCTGTCCCGAAGACGCCTTCACGCTCAACGACGGCCAGCAGGCCGCCCTTGACCGCATCAACCAGGCCACGCAGACCGAAGACCTCTTCCGCGTCCTGCTTCTCTTCGGCGTGCCCGGCAGCGGCAAGACCGAGGTTTACGTGCGGGCCATCCGCGAGGTCATCGCTCGCGGCCGGCAGGCCATCCTGCTCGTCCCCGAAATCGCCCTGGCCACGCAGATCATCCAGCGCCTCGCCCGCCGATTCGACCGCGTCGCGATCTTGCACGGATGGCTGTCGACCAGCGACCGGCGCGCGACGTGGCACGCTATCGCCGCCGGCGGCGTCGACGTTGTCATCGGCACACGCAGTGCGGTGTTTGCGCCCTGCCCGAATTTGGGTTTGATCGTCGTCGATGAAGAGCAGGACAGCAGCTACAAGAATCTCGCCGCCCCGTACTACCACGCCCGCGACGCCGCCATCAAACGCGCCCAGAACGTCCGCGTCGTCTGCGTCCTCGGATCGGCGACACCTTCGCTGGAGACCTGGCACAGCGCCCAGACGCTGGGGCACTTCGAGTTGCTGCGGCTGCCGGGCCGTGTCGCCGGCGCCCGTCTGCCGGACGTTCGACTGGTCGAAATGGGCCGCCGTGAACTCGGCCAAACCACGACGATCCTCTCGCCGGAGTTGCAGCAACATCTCGTGGAAACCCTCGCCGCCGGCGAGCAGGCCATCCTGCTGCACAACCGCCGCGGCTACGCCCTGCACCTGCGCTGCACCGCGTGTGGGCTGATTATCGCCTGCCCGCGCTGCCGGGCGCATCTCGTCTTTCATCACGCCGACAACACCATGCGCTGTCACCGCTGCGGGGTGCGCGAGCCGGTGCCGCCACGGTGTCCGGACTCAACCTGCGGCAGACCGCTTGAGCGGCGGGGTCTGGCGATCCAGCGGCTGGAGGAGGAGCTGACCCGTCTCGTGCCAGAGGCGCGGCTGCTGCGAGTGGACCGCGACACGATGCGCCGAAGAGGGAGTTACGAAGAGGCCCTTGCACGCTTCGAGGCTGGCGATGCGGACCTGCTCCTGGGCACACAGATGGTGGCCAAGGGCCTGGATTTCCCGCGCGTCCGTCTGGTGGGTGTGATCGACGCTGATGCCGCCCCGTGGCTGACGCGGGACTTTCGATCTGCCGAACACGTCTTCCAATTAGTCATGCAAGTCGTCGGTCGCGCCGGTCGGCACGAAGGTCGGTCATTGGCGGTCGTGCAGAGTGCTGGTGTGCCGGAGATGCGCTCCGCGATCCGCTGGGCGATCCGCATGGACTACGAGCACTTCGCTGCCGAATTGCTCACCACCCGCCGCCGCTTCCAGTGCCCGCCGTTCACGCGGCTGCTGCGAATTGTGCTGGCCGACGCCCGACCGGGTCGTGTTCGCGAAGAGGCCTGCCGGTTGGCGACCGAGCTGACCGGCGTGGCGGGTCGGCTGCGTGCTGGCTTGAGTGTCCGCGAGGCCGCCCCCTGTGCCATCGGCCGCCTGCGGGAGATGGCTCGTTGGGAGATCGTCGTCCAGGGCCCGCGCGACGACAGCATACAGCGCTTCCTGCGCACGGTCCTATCGGAAAAGACCCTCACCGCCCGCGTCCAGCGCCTCACCGTCGACGTTGACCCCGTCGACATGCTCTAAGCCGAAAAAGGGGACTGGCTCCGAGCCCCACGTTTCATCCGAATTCGACAACCGCATAAGGCTCGGTGCCTGTCCCCTTTTTCAGCGTGAGTGCCGCGACGAATCGGAGCCGGTAGGACTGGCTCCGCCCGCCGGCGACCTTGCTGGCGACTCCCCAAATGATTGCTAGAATGAATTTATGAGCAGTACTGGCATCCTTCTCGACGACCGTTTCAAGCGACACAGCACGGGCCAGGGCCATCCGGAGCGACCGGAGCGCCTTACCGCCATCGAGCAGGGTTTATCCGGAGCGGGTCTCCTCGAGAGCTGCACGCGCATCGAGCCGGCTCTCATCCCCGAGGGTCTGCTCCAGTGCGTCCACACGCACGATTATCTGACCCGTCTCGACGCCGCCTGTCGCCAGGCCTACCCCTACATCGACGTTCCCGACAGCGCCATCGGCCCGGAGAGCTACGAGATCGCCCGGCTGGCGGCAGGGGGCACGGTGAAGGCCGCCCGTCTCATCGCCGGCGGCGATCTCAAGCGGGCCTTCTGCGCCGTGCGGCCGCCCGGCCATCACGCCGAGATCGACCGCTCGCTCGGGTTCTGTTTACTGAACAACCCCGCGCTCGCCGCCTCGGTCCTCCGCGACGAGTTCAGCATCGACCGGTTGCTGGTCCTCGACTGGGACGTCCACCATTGCAACGGCACGCAGAACGTTTTCGCGGCTGATCCGCGCGTGCTGGTCATCAGCGTCCACGGCCACCCTACGTATCTCTATCCGGGCACCGGTTACGAGAACGAGGTCGGCGTTGACCGCGGCCGCGGCTACACGATCAACATCCCGATGCTTCCGGGCGCCCGCGATGAGGATTTCCAGGCCGCCTTCCGCCAGCGGATCGTCCCGGCGGTCGGCCGCTTCGCCCCGCAGTTCGTGTTGCTCTCCGTGGGGTACGACGCCCACGTCGACGACCCCATCGGCAACCTCTCGCTCTCCGACGAGATCTTCGGCTGGATGACCGAGGTTGCGCTTGAGCTCGCCGACCGCCACGCCGAGGGCCGTGTCCTCAGCATCCTGGAAGGGGGGTACAACCTGGACGTGCTCCGCCGGTGTATCGTCGAGCACGTGCGCCTGCTGAACAGCTAACGATGGTTGATAAAGGGGACTGGCTCCGAGCCGTCGGCGTCGTTGGAGCTTAAGGGTCGCCTGAGGCTCGGTGCCTGTCCCCTTCTTCGACCCGCACGGAGCGCAACAAAAAAAACGACCCGCTCTCTCCGACGGAGAGCGGGTCGAAACCAAAGCTGGCGGGAAGGGCGAGCCGAACATCATCCCGCCAACCCTCTCCACACAGCGTGGAGAATTTCATCGCATCCCTACTAACCACCGGGGTGCCCGGGCTATTCCGGCTCGTCCGAGAAACGTGGTGAAAAAAGAGAGTACTTGTCCGGACCACCAGAACATGGCACTCGGCAGAATTTTCGGCACACATGGGCGCAAATGGCGCCAGTTCCGTTACGTCTACCCCGTCATCTCTCGCCGCGCCCGCGGCTTGAGCATCGGCGTGAACATTAACCCCGACGGCGTCTGCAACTACGACTGCGTCTATTGCCAGGTCGACCGCGCCGCGCTGTCACCCACGGGCCCCGTCGACCTCGCCGTCGTCGAGCAGGAATTGCGCCACGTCCTCACCGCGCGCGACCAGCTCTTCAACGAGCCCGAGTTCGCCCACGTCCCGCCGAACTACCGCCGGCTGAACGACATCGCCTTCTCCGGCGACGGCGAACCGACCGCGTCGCCCGTCTTCCCCGAGGCCGCGCGTTTGGCCGCCCGGCTTCGCGAAGAATGCCGAGCCCCCGAGGCGAAAATCGTCGTCATCACGAACGCCTGCTTCCTCACCCGGCCGGCCGTCGCCGACACGCTCGCCTTCCTCGACGATCACAACGGCGAGATCTGGGCGAAGCTCGACGCCGGCACCGAGGCGTATCAGCAGCGCATCAACCGCTCGCGCCACACACTGACGCACGTCCTGGAGAACATCCAGACGGTGGCCCGCGCACGCCCGATCGTGATTCAGTCGCTCTTCCTCCGCCTCGACGGCGAACCACCCGCACCGACCGAAATCGCTGCGTACGTGGACCACCTGCGCGCTATCGTCGCCGCCGGCGGCAAGATCTCGCTCGTCCAGATCTACACCGTCGCCCGCAAGCCCGCAGTTGACACCGTCACCCCACTGACTGCCGATGAGCTCGAAGCCATCGCCACCGACGTCCGCAACCTCGGCCTGCGCGCTGAGTGCTACGCCTGACCGCGCGTTGAAAAAGGGGACTGGCTCCGCGCCTGATCCGCCTCTGACGGCGCTGCAGCGCCTTCCCGCGGTGCCTGTCCCCTTTTTCAACCGCCCGCCCGCCACCTTGTCACCCCGAGGCCCTCGCGTCACACTGCCCGCGATGCGCACATTGGCGGGGATCGTGTTCGGCGTATTCCTGGCGCTCGCCGCCGGGCTGGTCGCATTGTGTTTCGTCTGCCCGCTCGCAACGGTCTTGCGCGAGATCGTGACCGCGTCGGACTGGTCGGAGGCGGCACTCGGTCCACGACGCTGGGGCCTCGTGCTGCGTGGGATCATCATCGCCGGCGGCGCGGGCCTGCTGGCGCAGATCCTCGGCGCGGGCTTGGCCGCCGGTCTGACGGTCGAGCGGCGCACGCGAACGGGCGGCCTGACCGTCTGGGCCTGCCTGCTCATTCTGCTCACACCACCCTATATCTACGCCTACGCCTGGAGCCTCGTCGTCCTACCCGGCGGTGTGGTGACCGGCGCCGCCGGCGGAACACGCTGGCCCGCCATTCTCGCCCACGAAGGCCGAGCCATCTGGTGCCTGGGCACGTGGACCGCACCCGTGGCGGCGGCCGTGCTCGCCACCGGCTGGCGCCTGGCCGGACGGGCCGCGTATCGGCTGGCCTTGCTCGACGCCACGCCCACCCGCGCTTGGTGGCACGCGGCTCGCTCGCCGATGCTCTCCTGGCTCGCCATCAGCCTCGTCGTCACCAGCCTGCTCTCCATCACCGAGCACACCGTCTGCGACCTCTGCCAGGCCCCGACCTGGAACACCGAGATCCTCGCCTGCATCCAGAACCAGGTCCCTGGCGAGGGCACGCCTGCCGGTCTCTTCGCCTGGCCATTGCTCGTTCTGGTGGCGGCGTTGACGCTCGCCCTCTGGCCGTTGCGCGGCGTGCTGGGACGGCTCGGCTCGGCGTTGGCCGACTGGCGCGGCGTCGCCGAAGCGACGGGCGAGGACGGCCGCCGATGGAGCGGCCGTGCGTGGATCTGGTGGGCCGCAACGCTCGTCATTCTGCTGCTGCCTTGGGCACTTCTCGTGACCGGCTTGCGTGACGCAGGCGCGCTCCGCCGCGCGTGGACGAGCTTTCCGCGCGAATGGCCCGACGGCCTGCTCTGTGCGGCGGGAGCAGCCGTGGTTGGCCTGTGGCTCGCGATCGGCGTCGATTTCGTGATGGCAGCCGGACCACGCCGCCTCGGTCACCTCGTTGGCGGCGTCGTGCTGGCCCTCGCGGCGATCGTCGCCGTCATGCCCCCGTCACTCGTCGGCGACGCCTTCGCCGCCGCGTACCTGCACTGGCCGTGGCTCAGCGATCACTGGCCGGTGGTGAGCATCGTGACGGCCGCGCGTTTCGCGCTGCTGGCGATCATCGGCCTGCGACTCGCCGGTCGCCGAGCCGGGCGCGAGCTCACCGGCATGGCCGCCACCGACGGCGCCGGCCCGCTCACCAGCTACCTGCGCGTCCGCCTGCCGCAGAGCTGGTCCATGCTGGTTACTTGCGGGTTGATCGTCGGCGTGCTCTCGCTCACCGAGGTGCCGGCCTCGCAACTCGTGCGACCCGCCGGCGTCGAGAGCGTCGCCGTCACCGTCTTCAACGAAATCCACAACGGCCGCAACGACGAGATCATCGCCATGTCGCTGTACATGATGGTGGGTGTGGCGGTAGTGGTGACGGTCGTGCCGTGGGTGGGCCGCTTACGGCGGCAACGGTAGGGGAGCTTACGCCTTCGGAAGCTGAATGGCCAGCAGCGTCAGGTCGTCCGCGTTCTTCTGGCCGCTCAGATGGTCGCGCACCATGCCCAGCGTCGTTTGCAGCACGCTGTTGGTCGTCGGGTCATGCATCGCGGCCATCGCCTGCGACACCGGATCGATGCCGAGCATGTTGCCGCGCGGCCCTTCCGCTTCGTCCAGTCCGTCCGTGTAGAAGAGCACCGCGCCGGCATGCTCGGCCGGCTTGACGCGCTGCACGACGAACTGCTCGTCCGGCTCAATACCCAGCGGCAGCGAATTCTCATCGGGTGGCGGTCGCCGCTCGCCGGATCCGACCAGCACCGGTAGCGGGTGGCCGGCGCTAATGAACTCGATCATCCCCGTCGCCGGATCGACATGCCCCACGACGGCGGTAACAAACACGCCCGGCCCGGTATTGGCGTGCACGAGCCGGTTCAGCCGCTGTGCCAGGGCCGGCAGGGGGGCACCGGCGGTCAGCGCCACGCGCACCGCCGCCTGGAAATTCGCCATCAGCAGCGCCGCGGCCAGACCGTGACCCGTCACGTCGGCGATGGCGAACGCCACGCGCCCGTTATCCAGCTCGAAGTAGTCGAAGCAGTCGCCGCCCACCGCGAACGACGGCTCGTTGAAACCGTCGATTACCACCGGCCCCACTTCCAGCGGCGCCGCCGGCAGCAAATCCCGTTGAATGCGCCGGGCCGCCTCGATCTCGGCGTACACCTTCTGTGACCGCACGTACTCGTGGAACAGCCGCAGGTTGGCCAGGCCGATGCCCACCTGCTGGGCGATGGCGGCCAGGAAGTCGACGTCGGCCGTCGTGTACGTGGCTGCTCCCGTGATCCGGTCGCCATAGATGACGCCGAGAATCTCCTCGCGGTTGAGGATGGGCACGCACAGCGCCGAGCAGATCGGGAAGCGCACCAGGCTGTCACTGAGGTTGCCCATCAGGTCGGTGGCTGGATTGTTGACCACGGCCCGCTCGCCCTGGAGCAGGGCGCGGTTGATGAGTGTGCGGCTGACCTTGTACGCCCCGGTCTCATCACGCTCGACGTTGCGCGTCACCGGCAGCTCAGCGTCGCCGCGTGGCGTCTTCAGCACGATCAGTCCGCGCTCGAATTGCAGCGCCTCGCAGCACGCATCCACCGCCTGTTCGAGTAGTTGCTTGCGATCGAACGCCCCGCCGATCCGTTCCGCCAGGCTCATCAGCAGCGCCAACCGCTGCCGATTGAGGTCCAGTCCCTTGCTCGACGGATAGAACCGCGTGGTCCCCGCTTGCGTCGGCGAATCCGGCACAAAGACGACCGCGTCCTCCTCGACCGGTATCGGCGGCGGCGCGTCGAGAATCTGGATGTCGTGCTCGCCGATGCGGATGCGTTGCCGGGCCGGCCGCGTCGCCCCGTGAAACAGCTCACCGTCGTCGACGCGCGTGCCGTTCTTCGAGTGCGTGTCCGCCACGAGCACCTGCCCGCGCTCGTCGAGCCAGACCTGGGCGTGCTCGCGCGACACCTCGCCGTCATTGCGCAGCACGACGTCGCACGTCTCCGCCCGGCCGATCGTCACCGGCCGCGTGGACAGCGCGAACGTACGAGCGGTCCCGTCGCGCAGGCGAACGCGCATGGAGGGCATAGGCACCATCCGCAACACAGGCCGGCCGCGCCGCCACCCGGCCTTTCCGCCGGCCGCAGCACCGCGCAGCCCAACCAGGTACACGTTCGGGTCACGCCGCCGGCGGCCCGTGGTGTACCCAAACACCGCTTCTCAGTATAGACGACGCCGGGAAGCGCGGGTAGCGACGGGGGAGGTGGGGCCGCGGGCGCAGAAAAAATCGGCGGCGACGTCCATGCCACCGCCGGGGCATCGTGGGTCCGGGCGCTCGGCGGCTCAAGCCGAGGTTCGGGCGGCCTGCATGATCTCGTGCTCGAGGGTCTGGAGCACGTCCTGCAGGGGCACCTCGCGCAACCCGGACGATGCCGACCAACTGACCGCGCCGTTCTGTTCCAGGATATGCTCCATTCGCCGCACGGCCATCAGCACGGTGGAGTGGTTCTTCTTGCCCAGCGTGCGGCCGATCTCCGGGAAACTCATCTGTGTGTGGTTGCGGAGCAAGTACATCGTCACCGCTCGCGCCAGGCTCGTCGTGCGGTCGCGCAGCTTCGAGTGCACGGCTTCGCGCGACACGCCGAAGTAGTTCGCCACCACACGCTCGATATCTTCTGCCTCGGGCGCCGCGTGCGTGTCCACGTAATCGTCGACCGCCATGCGCGCCAGCGCCAGCCCGAACGGCTCCCGCGTCAGCGAGGCCAGGGCGACAAGCTTGTACAGTGCGCCTTCGAGCGCCCGCACGTTCCGCGTCACCCGCCGCGCCACGAAGTCGAGCACCTCGTCTGGCAACGTCACCTGCATCAGCGCCGCCCGCCGTCGCAGAATCTCACGCCGCATGCTGAAATCAGGAGCCGTGATCTCGACGACCATGCCGGCGATCAGCCGATTCGTCAGCGGCTCGGCCAGCGTCGTGATGCTGCGCGGATGCCGGTCCGACGACAGCACGATCGCCTTGCCGGCCGCCTCGATTGCGTTGAACGTGTGCAGGAATTCCTCCTGCGTGGCTCGCTTGTTCGCCAGGAAGTGGATGTCGTCGATAACGAGCACGTCCACCTTGCGGAAGCGAGCGCGGAACAGGTCCACGCGCCCCGACTTCACCGCCGATACGAACGCGTTCGTGAACTCCTCGCCCGAGATGTACCGCCAGTGCAGCGCCGGATGCGCCCGCCGCACACCGTTGCAGATCCCTTGCAGAATATGCGTCTTGCCCAGACCGCAGCCGCCGTGCAGCACCAGCAGACGCAGCGTCTCGCCCGGATGCTCGATGAGCGTGCGGGCCGCGCTGTACGCCAACTGGTTCGCCGGACCGACCACCAGCGTGTCCAGGTCGCCGCGCAGCGTCACCGCCGCGGGCGCTGCGTCGCGCTGCGGCGAAACCGGCTGCGGGCGCGGCACCTCGACGGGCGCCACGGCCGGCGCATTGCGCGGCGGCGTAACCACCTGCACCGCGACGCGCGGCTCGGAACCAAGGACGGCGCGCGTGGCTTCGACCAGGTGTTCCATGAAGTTCGCCGTGATCCAACTGCTCACAAACGGGCTGCTGACGTGGACCCCGAGTTGATTCCCCTCGAGGGTGAAGCGCGTCGAGTCCCCGAACCACGTGCGGAACCGGTTCTGGCCGATCCGATCAGCGATCCGCTCCCGAATATGACAGACCTTCTCCGTCGCCGTTGCTTCCACCGTTCACCTCGCTGGCAGATGGCGCGGCGTTTGCCGATCAATCTTTGCAGCTATAGAAGGTTGTGACGCCGATACTCCGTCGCCTTCGCGTTCATTTGCGAAGGGCGATGATAACACTGCGTCGGACGACTGGCAACGAGCATTGAGCCGAAAAACAGTGACAGAATCGTAACCCACGCGTTACCAACCGTTGATGAACCAAAAAAGTTCACGCATCAACGGGTTATCCACAACCTATGCTCAACCTGTCCGCAGGGACCCCCGCAGCGCTTCACGCGCACGCCTCTCTCGACTCGCCCCGAAACCGGTACAGCCACGCGTCGCGCCGCGTTACCGCACGCAAACCGAACGCATCGTAAAGTCGTTTCGCCGGCTCGTTGCGATCGTCCACGACGAGCGTCAGCCGCCGCACGCGCGCCTCACGCGTTTGCTGTAACGCCCGCCGCAGCAGCAGCGCACCCACGCCCTGGCCGCGACACGCCGGCACGACGCCCATGTAAACGACTTCCAGCGCCGACGTTTGCGGCAGACGCGACAGCAGCAGGCAACCCGCCGGTCCGTCCGGACGCCACAGCAACTCCCAGTGCCCCGCGTCAAACACGCCGCACGCCTGATGCGCCGCAAGAATATCGTCGATCGGCCGCAACCCGCCCAGTTCCGGACAATCAAGGCTGTCTTCGTACGTGGCCAGCACCGTCGTCGCAAACGCATCGTGCGTCTCCGCCGAGAACGTTACCCACTGCGCATCCGTCAGCCGCGGTGGGTCCACCCACGGGTACGTCGCGTCGCGCTGCCGATATACGAGCGGCGCCAGATGTTGGAAACCAAGCTCCACGAGCAGGTTACGCTGACCCTCGGCGTCCGGCTGCAACAGCGCTTGCAGATAGTGCAACCGCTCCGGAGCGAGTTCCGCCACCGTTTGCGCGGCCAGTTCGCGCTGCGCCCGCGGATCGATGCCCAGTTCCCCCGGCGTCGGAAACATGACGATCCCCGTCCGCCCCGGCAGCAGCAGCACGAGCGACAGCGCCGCCACCTGCGTGCCCACGCAAACGCGCTGTCCCGCCCACGTTACGGGCGTCTGCGCCAGGTATTCCCGGAAGTACTGCACCTGCCCTTCGCCGGCGAGTTCCCCCGTCCCCGGTGCAGCCAGCAGCCACGCCAGGGCTTCGTCGAGGTCGTCCGCTTGCAGTGTTTCCACGATGGCCATGACGCTTCGCCGAAACCCAGGAATCAACGGTCCCCGTTGGCGGTTATCACTTGCGGCGACAGAATCGCCCACGCTGGCGGTTCAGACCGAAGTTTCGCACCATTGTGCAAAGGAGTAGCCAGCTATGCAATCCAAGTGGCACCTGGCGGGGATGTCGCTGCTCGTCGTTATCTGCGGAGTGATCCTGCTGAGCGCCGACTCGCCGGCCGCTTACGGGGAGGACGGCGCCAAGACTGCCGCGGCCGACAAGAAGGAGCCGCCCAAAGTCGGTGACGAAGCGCCCACCTTCGAGCTGAAGGGTACCGACGGCAAGACCTATCGCTTGTCCGAATTGCGCGACAAGATCGTCGTCCTCGAGTGGTGCAACCAGGACTGCCCCTACAGCAACTTCAAGACCGGCATCGGCCCCAAGGCCAAGGAAACGTCAGCACGCTTCGCCGAGCGCGGCGTCGTCTGGCTGGCCGTCGACAGCACGCACTACCAGACGGCGGGGAACGACGCCAAGTACGTCAAGGACAACAAGATCCCGCACCCGATCCTCCTCGACCAGGACGGCACCGTCGGCCGCAGCTACGGCGCCAAGACAACCCCGCACCTGTTCATCATCCAGAAGGGCCGCCTCGTCTACACCGGCGCCTTCGGCACGAACCCGCGCGAGGTCCGCGACCCGGCGAAGCAGCGCTGCTACGTGGACGAGGTCCTGACGGCCCTCCTTGACGGAAAGACGCCGCCAGTGTCCACTACCGATAGCTGGGGATGCCCAGTGAAGTACAAGAAATAACAGGCGCGGGGCCTTTGCTTGGACGAGCCTGAACAGACGATCGACACCGTCCGGATCACGACACCACCGCGCATATTCCGCGCGTTCCCACTGTTGCTGGTCGGCCTCGCCGCGCTGCTCGCCACCGGCTGCGAGCCGGGTCTGCGCTGGCGCTTCGGCAGCTTCGACGACGCCCAGGCCCAGGCCCGTAGCGAGCACCGGCTGACGTTCGTCTACTTCCGCAACTGGTACTCGGTCGACTGCACGAACTTCGAGGAGCACATCCTCAAGCAGCCGGCCGTGCGCGCTGCCGCCGACGCGATGATCTGCGTCTGTTTCGAATTCGACCTGTACCGTCGTTTGGCCGAGCGCTTCGAGTTGCAGACCGTGCCGTCCTACACCGTCGTCGATCCGAACGGAACCGTTCTCGAACGCGGCCAGGGCGACATGACCGCTGAGTCTGTCCTGGCCAGCTTCGAGCGGGCCCGTCAGGCATTCACCCCTAACAGCGAGCCGGCGAGAACACCGTGAAACCGCGAACTGCCCTCGTCGTGACGCTGGCGGGCCTCTTCGGCGGCCTGGGAGCGTGCGACGGGCAGAGCGCCGGTGCCGGCGGTACCCCGCTCCTCGTCTTCGGCCGTACGGGTGTGGGCCCGGGGGAATTCACCTATCCCCGCGCCGGGGTGGCCGCCACGGATGGTCGGTTCTACGTCGTCGACAAGGCCGCCCGTATACAGTGTTACACCGGCGAGGGCGAGTTCGTCCTCGAATGGCGGATGCCCGAAAGCCAGGCCGGCAAGCCGACCGGCCTCGGCATCGACGCCGCCGGGACCGTTTACGCCGCCGACACCCACTACGCCCGCGTGGTGGTCTTTGACGCCGAAGGTCGCGAATTGGCGCGCTTTGGCACCTTTGGCGAGGGGCCCGGCCAGTTCCGCCTCCCGACCGACGTCGCCGTCGACCGGCAGGGGGCCATCTACGTGTCCGAATACGGCGGCAACGACCGGATCAGCAAGTTCTCGCCGGACCGGGAGTACCTGTTCAGCTTCGGCGGCCCGGACGCGGGCGAGGCCACCCTCCGCCGTCCGCAATCGTTAGTGTTCGATAACGACGGGACGTTATGGGTGACCGACGCCGGCAATCACCGAGTGTGCCACTTTGACGCCGACGGGCGGTTTCTGGGGTCTTTTGGCACGCCGGGCGACGGGGTAGGGGAGCTGCGTTTCCCGTACGGGCTGGATTTCCTGTCCGACGGGACGCTGGTGGTCACCGAGTTCGGCAACAACCGCCTCCAGCGTTTCGACCGCCAGGGGCATTCCCTGGGGACCTGGGGCTCCGCAGGCCGCAAACCAGGGGAGCTGGCCTATCCCTGGGCGGCCGTTGTCGTCCCGGAGGACCGCATCGTCATCGTAGACTCGGGTAATAATCGTATGCAGGTCATTGCCGGCGGGCGGGCGGATACGTGGCGCCTGGCTACGTCGCCGGATGAATAGGATTCCACTAAGCGTGGATTCGTGCTAACGTTATGACAATGGCTGCGACCGCCTCGCTGTTGCTGGCGCAGATGCGCTTCGAGACGCCGGCATACCTCGCGCTGCTGGCGGTGTTGCCATTGCTGGTGGCCCTCTCGATCCGCTCGCTCGCCGGACTGGGGCCCGCGCGACGTGTGGCGGCGATCGTGGCCCGTTGCGTCGTCGTGCTCTGCATGATCCTCGCCCTCGCCGGCGCCCAGCGCACGCGCACGAGCGACGCCCTGGCTGTTATCTTCCTACTCGACCGCTCCAACAGCATCCCCCGCCAGTACCAGGAGCAGGCCTTCGATTTCATCCGCCAGTCCGAAGACGGTCGCGGTATCGACGACCTCATCGGCGTCGTGGCCTTCGATGGCCAGAGTGCCGTGGAACGCCTCCCGGGCAGCAGCCTCTTCATCGACCACGTCACCGAGTCGCTCGATCCCGACGAAACCGATCTCGCCGCTGCCCTGCGGCTGGCGATGGCCCTCTTCCCGCCCGAGACCGCCCGCCGCGTCGTCGTCCTCTCCGACGGCAACGAGAACGTCGGCGCCGCCCTCGAAGAGGCCGAGCACTTCCGCGCCGCTGGCGTGCCGATCGACGTTGTCCCCATCCTCTACGAGCACACCAACGAGGTCGTCTTCGAGCAGTTGCGCGCCCCGCCCAGTGCCGCCGCCGAAGAGACCATCAACCTGCAAATGGTCCTGCGCTCGCAGCAGCCGGTGACTGGCCGCATCAAGCTCGAACAGAACGGGCAGTGGGTGGACCTCGACCCGACGGGGCCGGGCAACGACTATCCGGTGGCTCTGAATCCCGGTGCCAACCGCTTCACGATTCCGGTCCCGCTGCGCGATACCGGCGCTCATCGCTTCCGCGCCGTCTTCCAGCCGGATGACCCCGACCTCGACACCGTGCCGGCCAACAACGAGGGCTGCGCGTTCACCGTCGTCTCCGGCCCGGGCAAGGTGCTCATTCTCGCCACCGAGAGGGACCTCGACGCCCCCAATTCCTCGGTGGCCATTCTGGAGCGTGCCCTCGCCGCCGAGCGGATCAACTACGTGGTCGAGGCGGCCGGTGCGGACCCGCTCACGCAGGTGCGTCTGCTTGACTACTCGTGCGTGGTTCTCTCGAACGTCCCTGCCGGTGACCTGTCCGAGGTCGAGCACGGCGTTCTCTCCATCTACGTTCGTGACCTCGGCGGCGGGCTGGTGATGATCGGCGGCGACGACTCCTTCGGCGCCGGCGGCTGGCTCGGCAGCCCTGTCGAAGAGGTCATGCCCGTCAGCTTCGACGTCAAGAATCTCAAGCAGTTGCCCAAGGGCGCCCTCGTTCTCGTCATGCACGCCTGCGAGGTGCCGCAGGGCAACTACATCGGCCAGCGCTGCGCCGTCAGCGCCATCAAGACCCTGAGCAGCCGCGACCTCGTCGGCGTCCTCGCCTGGGAATACCGCGGCACACAGCTCGGCTACTGGTCCGTGCCCCTGCAAACCGTCGGCGACAAGACCTCTGTCATCCAGCAGGTCCTTAAGATGCAGATGGGCGACATGCCCGACTTCGATCCGGTCATGCGCCCCGGCGTCGACGCTCTCATCGCCCGCACCGACGCCGCCGTCCGCCACATGATCGTCATCTCCGATTTCGACCCCTCGCGCCCGCAGCCCGATCTGCTCCGCAAAATGAAGGACCACAAGATCACCTGCTCGACCGTCACTATCGGTTACGGCGGCCACCAGATCGACGAGGGTCTTGCCAACGACATCGCCACCACCACTGGAGGCCGCTTCTATGCCACCGACGACTTCAGCAAGCTGCCGCAGATCTTCATCAAGGAATCGCGCGTCGTGCAGCGCTCGCTGATCGACGAGAATCCCTTCCATCCGCAACTGGTCGATCGCCTTGCCCAGACCGTCGCCGGTCTGAGTCCCGACGAGATCCCCACTCTCGGCGGCTACGTCGTGACCACGCCGAAGAAGTTGGCCACCGTCCCGCTGGTTCGCACCGGCAAGGACACGACCGACCCCGTCCTGGCCCACTGGAACGTCGGGCTCGGCAAGACGGTCGCCTTCACGAGCGGCATGTGGACCGCCTGGGGCGCCGACTGGGCCGGCTGGGTCCAGTTCAGCAAGTTCTGGGGACAGATCGTTCGCTGGGCGTCGCGCCAGGATGAGGCCGCCGCCCTCGACGTCACCACGTCGGTTCACGGCGGCCGCGGGCAGATTAGCGTCGAGGCGCTGGGCGCCGACGAAAAGGCCGTTGATTTCATGCGTCTCCGCGGCGTGCTGATTCCGCCGCTGCCGGAAGGCCCGTCTCGCGGCACAGCACCGCCCGCCGCCATCCCCGTCGAATTGACGCAGACCGGTCCCGGCCGTTACGAGGGCGAGTTCGACGCCCAGGAGCGGGGCAGCTACGTGCTGAACCTCGAGTACGTGATGGGCGAGGGCCCCGACGCCCGCCGCGGCGAGTTGCGCACCGGCGTGGCCGTGGCCTACTCGCCCGAGTACCGCGAACTGCGGCCCAACCTGGCCCTGCTCGAGGCCCTGCGTGAACGAACCGCCGGCCGCACGCTCGGTAGCGGACAGGCACCTGCCGCCTTCGCCCGCGCTGCGCTTCCGCTGGCGGAGGCCCAGCGCAGCATCTGGGAGGACCTCGTCCGCTGGATGCTCGTGCTGTTCCTGATCGATGTGGCCATCCGCCGCATCGCCGTCAGCCCGCACGAAGTATGGCGCAAAGCGCGGCAGTACCTGGCGGACATGGCCGGTCGCGGCCGCTCGGCCGAGGCCAGCGCCGCCGTGCTGACCACGCTCAAGGGTACCCAGGCCCGGCGGCGCGACGAGCAGCAGGTGCATCCGCCGACCGACGCCGGCACGCCGCCCTCGCGTTCCGCTCGCTACGAGGCGCCCACGCCGAGCGGCCAGGCCACCGAAGATCTGGCCCGCGCTCTCGGCGGTGCCTCCGAACAGGACAAGCCGGTCGTGGCGCGCCCGACGGGCAAGAAGCCGCCCTCCAGCGAGGGCGATTACACTTCCCGGCTCTTGCAGGCCAAGCGCCGGGCACGGAAGGACATGAAGGACGAAGAGAGCTGAGTTGCTCCGGGCCGCGGTGTGCGTGGCCCGGGCCGGCCGTGAATAGACGGATGGTGAGGAACGAATGCTGGACGGGCTGCTGGAACTGGTCAAACACGGAGATCTGGACGGGTTCGAGACGCGCTGCCTGGAGTTGCTTGATGCTGGCGAGGTGCCGACCGGCGCCCTGACCACATGCTTCAAGAAGATGGAAGAGGCCGGCGACGCCCAGCGCGTGGGTACGCTCGCCCAGATGGTGCTTGAGAACATCAACATCGACGCCGACCCGCGCGGTGCGCTGGCCGTCGCCCAGTCGGCCCTGCACGCTGTCCCCGACAGTGCCACGTTGCGCCAGCACGTCGTCGATCTCTACCGCCGTGTCCACGCCGAGACGGACGGCTTCTCTGCCATCCTCGAATCGTCCGGTTTGGCGGGTACGGCCCCGGCTCGCATGGCCCTGCGCGTGCTGGACTTCTGCCTCGAGCTGAAGGTCGGCGAAACGCTCATCAGCCGCATGGATGACAAGGTTGCCGAGGTCGCCGAGATCGACCGCGCCCGCGGCCTGTTCACATTGCGGCGCAGCGCCCGCACCACGACCATTCCGGCCCGCGAGGTCGTCCGCGAATACGAGCGCGTGGACAAGGACGACTTCCGCGTTCTCCGCCAGTTGTACCCCGAGCGCCTCAACGAGCTCATCGAGAAGGACCCCGTCGCCCTCGTCGTCGGTCTCATCCACGCGCACGGCGGCCTGATCAACGCCGACGAGCTCAAGGCCGAACTCGCTCCGCGCTACATCGACGATCGCCAGTGGAACAAATGGTGGACGCGAACCCGCTCTCAGCTCAAGCGCTCGCCGCACATCATCATCGAGGGCCGCGCCCCCGTCGTCCTCCAGTACAACGCCGAAGGCGTCTCGCTCGAAGATGAGACCTGGTCGGCCATCGCCGCCCGCCAGGACCCCGTACAGTGGCTGGCGACCGCCGAGAACTACCTCCGCGAGATGAAGTCGCGCAAGGAGAAGCCCGACCAGGCCCTGCTCAAGCGCTTCCACAACCACATCGTCGAGCACGTCGAGAAGGTCCGCCGTCTCCGTCCCGGCGAAGCCCTCGCCTGCGTCCTCGTTCTCAGCCGCCTTGCTGACCAGGGTCTGCCCATCGACGAATCATCGAAGTTGCTCGCCGGCGAGATCCTGCGCGAGACCCGCGATCCCGTCGCCCTGATCGCCACGCTTTCCGACGACCACCTCTGGGAGCGCGTCTACGACGAGCTCAAGGCCGCGCTGCCCGACAAGTGGCCCGACGTCGCCCTGGCCCTGCTCAGCCTCGCGCCGGCGTCACAGCTCGACGCCCTCGTCGGCCTGCTCCGCGAGGCCGGCCGGCTCGACGGCGCGCAGCGCCTCATCGACGACGTGCTCACCAACCCGCTCGAATCCGTCGAGTTCATCTACTGGTTCTGGAAGGGCCCGCAGGACGCTTCCGGCCTGAACCTGCCCGCCGACAGCGAGGTCCTGAGTACCATTCTCGATACGCTCAGCGCTCTCGGCGTGACGCTGAATCCGCCGGCCGACGTCGCCCGTCGTTTCCGCGGCCGCGTGAAGTCCGCCCTGGCCCTGCGGAACTACGGCCGCGTCGAGGCTTGTCTCAAGGCGTGCAGTGCGGCGGCGGCGGTGCCCCTGCGCCGCCAGATCGAACGCCTCGACGAGCTCGGACCGGTCGCCCGCGGCCGGCTGCTCGATCTGCTCCACGACGCCCACCCACAATTGTGGGTCAGGCGCACCGTCCAGCTCGCCCCGTGGGAGGACCCCGATATCCTCTGGGCCACGCAGGCCGGCCTCGACCGCAAGACCGCCGACCGCGACGACATCCTCAATGTCAAGATGCACGAGAACGCCATCCGCATCGGCGAGGCCGCTTCGCATGGCGACCTGAGCGAAAACTCCGAGTACAAATTCGCCCTCGAAGAGCGCGATTTCCTCCGCGGCCGCCTGGCCCAGGCCAACCGCGAGCTCGCTCTCGTTCGCGTGCTCGAGTCCCACGACGTGCCGATCGACAGCGTTGGCGTCGGTTCGCGCGTCACGCTCCGCCGAACGAGCGACGGCAACGAGCGCGTCATGACCATTCTGGGCCCGTTTGAGGCCGACGTGGACAAAGGCATCTACAGCTACAAGGCCCCCGTTTGCCAGAAGCTGATGGGCCTCCACGCCAACGAGCACATTACGCTCACCGTGGACGGCTCGGACCAGGAATTCGAGATTATCAAGATCGAGAACAGCTTCACGCCCGCCGACGGTTAGGCAGAGCAGGAGTGCCGGAACCGGTTCCGCTAGCCCGTCGTCGCCCGGATGACGGCCCACCCAATGTACCCGGCGTAGAGCAGGAGCAGCGCTGCGCCTTCGGTCCGGTTGATCTGCTGACCCCGCCGAGCGAGAAGCAGGAAGAGCGCGCTCGTCGCCAGCACGCACGAACCATCCAGGACGAGCACGTCGCGATCCACGCTCACCGGCCGCACGGTCGCGGTGATGCCGACCACGCTCAGTATGTTGAAGATGTTGCTGCCGACCAGGTTCCCGACCGCGATGTCGGGAAGCTTCTTTCTGGCGGCGATGATCGAGGTCGCCAGCTCCGGCAGGCTGGTGCCCACCGCGACAATTGTCAGTCCGATAATAGTATGACTGATGCTCAGCAACTCAGCCAGACCCGTCGCTCCGTCCACGATCAGCCGGCCGCCGAGCGTCAGCCCCCCAATACCCACGACGATCAGGACTGCGTTTAAGGGAATTCCGCCGGCGACGCCGATAGCTGTCTCATATTCACCGGCCACCACCGCCGGTTCTGCTCGCGCGAGCCAGTACGTCAGGGCCAGGTAGCTGACCAGTGCGGCGCACAAGACGCCGCCTTCCCAACGCGCGATCTCCCCGGTGCCGCCGGCGGCATAGGCCAACAGCACGAAGCCGACGGTGACGGCGACCATGATCGGCCCGTCGACGCGCAGCAGCTTCAGCGAGACGTGCAGGGGACGGGCAAGCGCCGCCGCCCCGAGGATCAGCAGGATGTTCGCGATGTTGCTCCCCAGGACGTTTCCGATGGCGATGCCCGGCTCATCGCGCAGCGCGGCCTGGAGCGACACGGCCAGTTCTGGTGCCGACGTGCCGAACGCCACGATGGTCAAGCCGACCACGAGGGGCGGAATACCCAACCGACAGGCCAGCCGGGACGAGCCACGCACCAGTGCCTCGCCGGCGACCCACAGTACGATCAATCCGCCGCCCAGGCTGGCAGCGTGCCACAGCGCCTGCATGACCTCTTCCGCAACGAACAACGACTGCGGGGCTCGCCCCCGCGACATCAGTCGACTACACTATTTAACCTCGACAGAGCATCGGTCCCACAGCCCGGGAATGCAAGCCCCCGGCGGAGAAACCGGCCGAGCCTGCCGACGACGGAACACGGTGGCCGCACGCAGCCGGCGCGGGCGCGAGCAGCTACCAGACCTCGCCAGAAACAAGGATGTTGCGCCATGCTGCTGACGCTTGGTGTCGCGACGGGTACCGGCGGCGTTCATAACGTGCCGGGGCTGTTCTGGGTGTGGCCCTTCGTGGCCATTCTGCTGGCCATCGCTATCTTCCCGTTGATGCGCCGCACGCATCACTGGTGGGAGGAAAACAAGAACAAGCTGCTGGTCGCCCTCGTGCTGGCGTTCATCACGCTGGCCTATTACGGCCTGCGTGGCTACGGCGTTGCCGTTCACCATGAGGACAAGGACGGCGAGGCGCATGCCGCCGAGGTCGACCACGGCGCGGTTGCGAGCGAGCCTCCGAGCACGGCGTCGGCTCCGGCATCGCAGCCTGGCGAGTCGGACGAGAGTGGACACGACGAGCACGCGACCGGCCACGAGCCGCATCACGCCGCCGCCGGCGAATCCGCTGCGGGCGAGCATGAGGCTGGCGAGGAGGCCGCCGCTCACGAGCAGCACTACAGCCCCAACGGCCTGCCCACCATTTTCGCCGTCATCGATCACGCCGTGTTGAAGGAATACATCCCCTTCATCGTGCTGCTGTTCAGCCTGTACGTCATCGCCGGCGGCATCGTCGTCCGTGGCGATATCCGGGCCACACCGCTGGCCAACACGTGCATCATCGGTGCCGGCGGTCTGCTGGCCAGCTTCATCGGCACGACCGGCGCGGCGATGCTCCTGATCCGCTTCCTCCTGAAGACGAACTCCGAGCGCCGGCTCAAGGTCCATACCGTCGTCTTTTTCATCTTCATCGCCGCCAACGTCGGCGGCACACTGCTGCCCATCGGCGACCCGCCGCTGTTCCTCGGCTACCTCCGTGGCGTGCCGTTCTTCTGGACGCTCCAGTTGTGGAAGTACTGGGTGATCATGCTCGCCCTGCTGCTCGCGATCTACTACGTCTGGGACACGTGGGCCTATCGCCATGAAGAGAAGGCCGACCTCCGCCTGGACGAGACGCAGATTCAGCCGATGCACGTCGCCGGGCTGCTCAACGTCATCTGGATCTTCGGCGTCGTCGCCGCTGTGGCGACGCTCGATCCGGCGAAGCCCTTCCCGGGGACGAACTGGCACGCTCCGATGTACCTGCGTGAGGGCGTGCAGCTTCTCATGGCGCTGGCCTCCTGGGTGACGACGTCGATGGTCCTGCGCAAGGAGAACCAGTTCAACTTCGTCGCTATCGGCGAGGTGGCCTGCCTGTTCATCGGCATCTTCATCACCATGCAGGTGCCGATCGAGATCCTGCGGGCTCGCGGCGCCGAGCTCGGGCTGCATGCCCCCTGGCATTTCTTCTGGGCCACGGGCATTCTCAGCAGCTTCCTCGACAACGCTCCGACCTACGTCGTGTACTTCGAGACGGCCAGCTCCCTGCCCGCCGAGGCCGGTGTAGAGATGATGCACAACCTGGCGACCGGCTCGATCCCGATCCACCTGCTGATCGCGATCAGTTGCGGTGCCGTCTTCATGGGTGCCAACACGTACATTGGCAATGGCCCCAACTTCATGGTGAAGGCCATCGCCGAGCAATCCGGCGTGAAGATGCCCAGCTTCTTCGGCTACATGATGTATTCCGGGCTCATCCTGATCCCGACGTTCGTGGTCCTGACGCTGATCTTCTTCCGCTCGTAGGCTGTAGCGTCCGGGCTCCGTACCGGACGTCTTGCAGCGGTCGATCCCGGCGGGCCGAGATGTCGGCCATCGAATGTCGAACCGCTCACGCCCCGGCGTGTAGCGTCGGCCCCCCGTGGCCGACGTCGAACGCTGAGAGACGCACGACCCGCCACGTAGCGGCCGATTCCGGTGCGCCGGAATGTCGGCCGTCGAATGCTGCATGCCACTGGTGGCTTGCCCGCCAGCGCTAGCATGGACCTCGGCAGCCGCCACGCGCAGCACGGCCTTCTTAGTCCCGTAGGGACGGCTGATTGTAGCCCAGCACGAAGTGCTGGGACTCGACCCGGCAACGCGTTGGGAAGTCCCGTAGGGACGACTGAACGCTTCGCCGCGGAACCGCCCGCCGTTCCACGTCGATCATGGGAGCCCGACGCGGCGTGCCACTGGTGGCTTGCCCACCAGTGCTGGAACGGGCTTCACGCGCCCCGCCGCGCCCCGCGCACCAAAACCAACCAGACAATCCCCAACGCAAAGATCTGTGCTCCCGCCGCCCGCGCCGCGGGCCACACCAGCAACACCGCCCCCAGTCCCCACACAACCACCGCTCCCACATCCACCCACCGCCGGCGCGTCGCTCGTTCCGCCACCACCGCCAGCGGCCAATACACCATCGGCAGGTAATGCACCCACAGCAGCGGCGACGCCAGCAACATCGCCGCACACCACACCCCGAACTGCGCCCGCAACCCATTTACTTCCGCTGGCGACTTCGCTGCCCACCGCGGCGGCCGCAGACCGGCCATCACGCTCCCCACGAGGATCACTGCCAGCAGCCCCGCATACACCGCGAACACCCGCGACCTCGGCCAGTCCACCACGTTCACGTACGTCACCGACCCCCGCTCGTCCGGCGTCGCGTTGATATGCGTGCCGAGTCGGCGGAGCACCGCCGGCAGGGCGTTGTTCTTGTAATAGATCTTCCGCGGCTGGTCGGCGGTGATCGTGTTCCACGCCGAGTGCCCCTGCGCTGCACGTTCAAAGAACGCTGTGTGCTGCCGCTTCGTCTCTGCCACACCCAGCGAGATCAGCGGCATCCCCAGCCCAAACACAACCGTCACCGCCGCCGCCGCGAGCGCCACCCGCCACCGCCCCTTGAGCAGGAAGAAGATAACCAGCAGCCCCGGCACGAGCTTGATGAGCGTCGCCAGTCCGAGCACCGCCCCCGCTTCCCACTCGTACCGCCGTTCGAACAGGAACCAGACGGCCACGAGCAGGAACATCATCATCAGCCCGACCGCCCCGAGCACGCTCGCCGAATAGAGGTAAGGCAGCATGAGCCCCAGCGCCAGCCACGTCGCCGCCCGCGGCCGCGGCGCGAGCCCGCCGGCCAGCAGGATCTCCACCATAACGACCGCCAGCGCCACCAATCCCAGCGACAGCGCCGTAAACGCGACGGCCGCCACCTTCAGCGGCAGCAGGCTCCACGGCAGCATGAAGATCGTGAAGAACGGCAGGTAGTTGTGCACGCCGAGTTCCGCCGAGATCTCGCCCGTCTCACGGAAGTGCTTCGCCGTCTGCCAGTAGTCGCGGAAATCCGTGCTGCTCTCAGCGCGATGTGCGAGAACGACGCCGATGAAGACCGTGTACGCGACGGCCGCGATCAGCAGCGGCAGCCACCCGCGCAGCTTCGCTCGCCTGCCATCGCCGCGCTCGCCGCTCATGGCTGCCCCCGCCGCCCGAACAGCACGAACCCGTACAGCCGCGCCAGGTGCCGCAGGTAGCGAAGCTGCTCTCCGACGTTCAATTTCGTCTGTCCGGCCTGCCGATCGGCGAATGTGATCGGCACCTCGACCACATTCCGCCACCGGTGCCGCACGATCAATTCGAGCGCGATCTTGTATCCCACCGGCCGCAGCCCACCAAGCCGCAGCTCCGCCCGCCGCACCGCGAAGAACCCCGCCATCATGTCTCGCACCGGCGTCAGCGGCCGCGCCAGCAGCCGCGCCACGAAGCTGTTCAACCGCCGATGCAATGGCCAGCGCAGATCCACGCGCCCGCCGGGGACGAACCGGCTGCCGATCGTCATCTGCACCGCCGGATCGGACAGCGGCGCGAGCAGACTGGGTATCGCCTCCGGCGGATGCGACAGGTCGGCGTCCATGGCGACGACCAGCGTCCCGCGCGCCTCGCGCAATCCCGCAATCACCGCCGTCGCCAGCCCGCGTTCACCCCGCCGGACGAGGCATCGCACCGGGTATTGCTCGGCCAGGGCGCGCGCCACATCCGCCGTCCCGTCCGGCGAGTCATCATCGACAATGAGAAGTTCGCTCTGCTGCGAATCGAGCGTGTGGAACACCCGCTCGGCGAGCGGCCGCAGGTTAGCCTGCTCGTTGTACGTCGGCACGACCACGCTGACGGATGGCGGCGGTTGCTCCATGGGCACTCACGTGGCGGCGCCGGCCGGCGGCCCTCAGTCGGCCAGGGCGTAGCGGATGATGCAGAAGATGGCCTTGCAGCCGTCACGCCAGGTGATCTTCTTGCCCTCTTCGTACGACCGGCCGGCGTAGCTGATTCCCACCTCGTAAATACGCCACCGCCCGCGGGCCACCTTGGCCGTCACCTCCGGCTCGATCCCGAACCGGTCCGACCGCAGCCGGATGTTCTTGATCACCTCCGCCTTGAAGACCTTGTAGCAGGTCTCCATGTCGGTCAGGTTCAGGTTGGTGAACATGTTGCTCAGCAGCGTGAGCAGGCGGTTGCCGACGTAATGCCAGTAATACAGCACGCGGTGCGCGTCGCCCCCGACGAACCGCGAGCCGTACACCACGTCCGCCTTGCCGTCCAGGATCGGCTGCAGCAGTTGCGGGTAGTCTTGCGGGTCGTATTCGAGGTCGGCGTCCTGCACCAGGATGATGTCGCCCTGGGCGGCGGCGAAACCCGTCCGCAGCGCGGCACCCTTGCCCTGGTTCTTCGCGTGCTTGATCACGCGCAGCCGAGCCTCGGGAAACTCCTGCGGCAGCTTCTCGTACAGATCGAGCGTCCCGTCGCGCGAGCAGTCGTCAACCAGGACGAGCTCCCGGTCGAGCGTGATCGGCGCGGCCAGCACGCGGCGGATGATTTCGAAAAGGGTGTTTTTCTCGTTGTAGACGGGGATAACGACGGACAACAGCATCGTTTCGTACACTCCCGCGCAGACCGCGTCAGACGGTCGCCGTCAGCAGGCGGCACAGGTCGGCGTCTCGCGACAGAATCGCCTCCCGAATCTGCGCCCGCAGCGTTTGAATCGGCAGCCGCCACAACGCCCGCGCCAACGGCGAAACCTGCTGCAACCCCGGCTGGGGCTCGGCGAAGGCATCGAGCAGCGTCCGCTCCAGTCGCAGCCGGTCGAATTCCGGCCGCCGAAATTCCTCCCAGGTCTCCAGCAACACCGGCAGCAGCGCCGACCCACGCCGCGGAATCCAGTTCAAACCGGCGAATACCAACAGTGCCGCCGACTCGAACTGTGGCTGGGCATGGTGGGCGACCATCATGTGCCGCACCGCCTGCGCCGACCGCCCGCGGTCGAAGCATTGGCACGCCAGCAGATATCGCGTCACCGCGCAGCGCGGATTATCCGCCAGACCCGCCGCCAGCCGTTCGGCCAGCCTCTCGGGGGCGCAGCGCGCATACAATGATATGGTGCTCGCCAGCCGGCGACGCTGCATGTTCAGCACGTTCCGTCAACCCGTACCGCTTAAACGATACCCCACGCTACGCGGACCTGCGTTTCTCGTCAACTGCTGCGGTCCGTCGGCTATACTCCCGGTTCGGCATGACGGCGGTCCGCCTGCGGAGCAGCACCGGCCATGACGGCCAACCGACACCATCCGGACAACGCGCCCCCGAATGATTCCACGGGAGATCTGGCCCCTTGGGAATATGCCGGCCTGCTCCTGACCTATTGGTGCAACGCCCGCTGCGCCTTCTGCTACGTGCACAGTGGCCCCGACCGCGGCGGACAAATGCCCGTCGAGACCGCCTGCAAGCTCTGGCGCGAACTCGACACCCTCGCCGCCCGCCACGGCCGGCAGATGCGCATCCATCTCGCCGGCGGCGAGCCGTTCCGCGACTGGCCGCATCTGGCGGCGATCGTTCGCACCGCCCGCGACGCCGGCCTCTCCCCGCTCGAAAAGATCGAGACCAACGCTTTCTGGGCGACCTCCGACGGCCTCGTGCGGGCCCGCCTCGAATTGCTGGACGCCCTCGGCATGGAGCTGCTCGTCGTCAGCACCGACGTCTATCACCAGGCCTTCATCCCCTTCGACCGGGTACAGCGCTGCGTCGAGATCGCTCGTCAGATCCTCGGCCGCGGCCGCGTACGCGTACGCTGGTGGGATTTCTACAACAGCCCGGTCAACCTGCGTGGCGCGACGCCCGCGACCCGCGAGATCGCCTATCGCGCGGCCCTCGCTCGCCACCACGACCGTCTCACCGGCCGTGCCGCCCAGGAGCTGGTCGCATTCCTGCCGCTCCATCCGCCGGAGCACTTCCGCGGCGACGATTGCCGCCGGCCGCTCCTCGGCAGCAAGCACGTCCACATCGACCCCTTCGGCCACATCTTCCCCGGCGTCTGCAACGGCATCATCCTCGGCACCGCCGGCCCGCGAACCGTCGGCGAGATCTGGGACGACCTCGCCACCGGCTGGCCGGCGATCCCGGTCGTTTCCGCCCTCGTCGCCGGCGGCAGCTTCGAGTTGATGCAGCGGGCCATCCCCCTCGGCTACCGCCCCGCGCCCGAGGGCTACGCCGACAAGTGCCACCTCTGCACGCACGTCCGGCAGTTCCTCGTCGAGCACGGCCACTGGCCGCAGCACGTCGGCCCCGCCGAGTGCTACGCCCGCCCGCCGGCACAGCGGGGTTCCCCGTCGTGTCCCGGCGAGTAGAATGGTTACTGGGCCGTGGCCGGGTGCGGCTGCAAGTCGGGCCCCTTGGAGCGGTGCAGGAGAGCCAGACGCGATGAGCAAGCACGATATCGGCAGGCAGGCGGGCAGAGCGACGGGGCATCATCTCGGCGGTGCCGCGGTCCGCATCATGGTAGCGGCCCTGGTGGCGGTCGGGCTGGGCGCCTGCGACCGCTCGCCCAATACGCCGGGTGCGGGCACGTCGGGGCAGGGCGTGCAGCGGACGCTCGTCCTCCACACGATCGTCGTGACCTACCCCACGCCGCCGGCGAAGCATACCTTCGAGCAGCCCGCCGACGCCCTGGCGCGGCCGGGCGCGAAGACGATCCTGGACAGCGATCTCGAGCTCAAGCCCGAACTGAAGCTCGATTTCGGCTACGAATGCAACGGCGAGACCTACCCGGTGACGTTCACCCTGACGAACGTCACGGCCTACGGCGGTGGCGTCAGCTTCGACTTCGAACCCAGCACCAAGCCCGGCAACGGGGCCTTCAACGGCGGCACCCGGACAGCCACCCTGAACAAATTCACCGTCCTCGGCCGCGCCCTGCGCCTCATCGAGGGCGAGAAGGGCGTCGACGTCTGGTGCTTCACCGAGCTCCGCTACCGCGAAGACAAACCCTGACCTCGCCTCGCGTAAGCGGCGCCTGACGGTGCGTGCCACCGTTGGCTCGCCCACCGGAGTGTGGCATGCCGAAGCTCTAAGGCGCCGGCATGTCTTCTCCTCGTGTCGGGGAAAACATGCCGGCGCTGCGCTTCGGCATGCCACACACCGCGACGTAGCGTCGGCCCCCCGTGGCCGACGTCGACCACCGAACAACGCCCCGGTGTGCCGCTGCTCTTGAGCAGTGTCTTCCGACCCCGAGCCATCTCCATCTCTCGCCACGACCCACGGATCGCCGGGTGCCACTGCTGGCTTTTCCACCAGTGCCATGCCACGCCAACGCCTCTCCAAGCCCTTGACGTCCGCCACCCGCCGCCCGAACGTGTCCAGCAATGAACCGTCCGCCTGACACGTCAGACGCCGGCCCGAGCTTGCCGCTCACCCGCGTGACGATCGCCGTCCTGCTCGTCGGCACACTTCTGGTCAGCCTCGCGCTCAGCCCGCGCACCGCGCTGATCGCCACCGTCGACGGCGTCTACGTCCTGCTACTGCTGCTCGCCGCCGCCGGCTGGGGCGCCTGGCCCGCGAGAGGTCTTCGCGGCGAGCCCGGCCGTCCCGGCCGTGAGCTCCTGCTCGCTATCGCCCTCGGCCTGGGCATCATGGCTCCGCTCGCCCTCCTGCTCGGAATGAACGGTGCCCTCACCGGCCCGACAACCTGGGCCTTGCTCGCTGGCGGCGGCGGCCTGGGACTGGTGCGAATCGTTCCGGCCCTGACGCGACCGACTCAACCTGACGCGTCCCCATCGTCGCCCCGGCGAAACCTCCTCTGGTCCGCACTCCCGCTCCTCGCCCTCTGCCCACTGCTCGGCATGAGCCTCTTCGGCGCGACGCTACCCCCCGGCATCCTCTGGCCCGCCGAGGCTCGCGGCTACGATGTCCTCGAGTACCACCTCCAGGCCCCGCGCGAGTACTACGAAGATGGCCACTTCACCTTTCTTCCGTACAACGTTTACGCCTCCTTCCCCCAGCAGGTCGAGATCCTCTACCTGCTGCTGATGTATATGATGGGCGGCCCGCTGTCGGCGGCCATCGCCGCGCAACTACTGCACCTCGCCCTCGGCGTCCTGGCGGTGGCAGCACCGGCCGCATGGTCACCACCCGGCTGGCCACGCACGCTCGTGGCCCTCGTCGCCGGCGGCGTGACGTGGATGGCGTACCTCGGCTGCCTCGCCTACGTCGAGCTCGGCCTGCTCTTCTTCGCCGCCGTCGCCGGCGGAATCGCCTGCCGCCAGGCCGACGCCACTGCGCCCGGCGGTTGGCGTGGCGCGCTGGCTGCCGGCCTCTGCGCCGGATTGGCAGGGGGGTGCAAGTACACCGCCCTGATCCTCGTCGCCGCCGGCCTCGGCTTCGCCTGGCTCATCGCCATGCGCGCCGACCTACGGACGAGAGCCGTTCGCGCCCTCCTCTTCGGCGTCGGCGTCATCGTCGCCTTCAGCCCCTGGCTGATCCGCAACGCCGTCCAGACCGGCAACCCCGTCTACCCCTTCGCGTATCACGAGTTCGGCGGCGCCGCCTGGAGCGACGAGCAGGCCGCACAATGGTCCCACGGCCACCGCATCCCCGCCGACAAGGACTCCGTCACCGGCCGCGCCCAGATCCTCGCCGACGAGCTCTTCGTCTCGCCGCAGTTCGGCCCCGCCCTGTGGCTCGTCCCGGCGATCGGCCTCCTCGCCTTTCCCCGCCGCCGACACTGGCTCACCGGCATCTGGCTCATCGTGACGGTCGCCGCCTGGGCAACACTCACGCACATGCCCGGCCGCTTCGCCGTCCCGATCATCGTCCCACTGGCGCTGATGCTGGGCAGTATCCCCGAGACCGGCGTACGCGGCTGGCGGCGAACACTGCTCATCGTCCTGCTCGTCTGTGCGGCAGGGGGGGCCGTCTGGAACGGCACCCGTCTACTGCGGGCCCTGGGCAACGAGGACGCCCACTGGCGGCGTCTGACGGGCGCGCATCTCCGCGACCTCGTCGGTGCGACCGAGGCTCGCGCCGCCGCCGATCCGATCAACCTCGCCATCCCCGACGCCGGCCCCACAACGACCGTCTGGCTCGTCGGCGACGCCGCCGTCTTCTACGTGCAACCCCGCTGCCATTACACCGTTACTTTCAGCCGTGACCCCTGGCTGACCTTCGCCGAATCCGGAGCCACCGCCCCGGAATGCGTGGACTGGCTGCGCAGCCGAAACGTGACGCATGTGGTATTCTCCTGGTCCGAAGTGGATCGGCTGCGGGACACCTACGGCTTCTCGCCGGTGGTGACGCCGGCCTGGGTCGAGCAGCTCGAACAAGCCGGCCTCGAGCGTGTCATCACGCCCGATACCGCTCCGAGCATGGCAGTGTACGAGGTTCCGGCGGAATGACGGTTCAAGACATCAAACGGACGGCCGCCCGGCCGGCAGCAGGGGGGTGGACACGGGCATGAAGTCCAACCGGTCTCGCTGGATCTCGCGCATCCTGCGCCTCGCCCTGTGCGTCGGGGCCATCGGCTTTCTCGTCTACAGCGTGCCCTGGCACGACCGTGTTCATCTCAACGACAAGGACAAAACCGCCGTTCGCCTCATCGAGCAGCGCGGCGACGAGTTCGTCGTCCTCCGCGACGGCGTCGAGGTGACCCTTCCCGCGAGTGAGATCCACTTCGCCGATCTCAATGGCGAGCGCGTCCCCGACATCGAGTACGGCATCCCTCGCGTCATCAACCAGACCAACCACGTCTGGGCCCTGTGGGCCGTGCTAATCTTCATCCCGGTCCCGCTTATGAGCGCTGTCCGGCTCGTGTGGATGCTGGCCATCCAGCAGGTGCGTCTGTCCTTCTGGGAGGCGACCAAGCTCACCTTCGCCGGCAACTTCTTCAATTTCGCTTTGCCCGGCACCACCGGCGGCGACGTTATCAAAGCCTACTACATCACCCGGTTCACGCACCGCAAGACCGAGGCGGTGACCACCGTCTTCCTCGACCGCGCCGTCGGCCTGCTGAGCTTGGTGATCATGGCCGGTGTGGCCATCATCCTTACGCGCGACCCGTCGCAGTTTTCGCAGTTCGGTCTGCCGCTCACGCTGTCGGTGATCTGCGGCGTCCTGGCCGTTGGCGGCATCATCGTCTTCAGCCGCCGCGTGCGCCGCTTCCTGCACCTGCGTTACCTCGTTTCGCTGCTGCCGATGAGTGACCAGTTGCAGCGCATCGGCCATGCCACGCTCGCCATGCGCCAGCACAAAGGGCTCATGACGATCTCGCTCCTGATCACCTTCGCGCTCCAGTCCATCACGATGACCGGCGGCGCGATCATGGCCTGGGCCCTGGGCATGCAGGGCACCTTCGACTATTTCTTCATCTACATTGCCATCGGTTTCCTTATCGCCGCCGTTCCCACCACACCCCAGGGACTCGGCGTCGTCGAGGCGGCCTACGTGCTCTTCTTCACACACAACGGCCAGAACGCCGCCTCCCAGGCCCTCGCTCTCGCCCTCGCCATCCGCCTCATCCAGCTCATCTGGTCCTTGCCAGGCGTGCTCGTGCCGCTGCTCGGCGCGCACATGCCCAGCCGCGACGAACTCCGCGCCATCGAGACCGCCGGCGAGTCGAACGCTGACGCCGCCGTCGGTGGCGCCACAGACCGTGACGAGGCGAGCGGCTACGAGTCGGCGACGCCCAGCTCATGAACGCCGGCTCGCCACAGCAGCCGCGCCAGCTCCATCCTGCCCTCCGCGGCGCGGCGGCCCTGATCGGTCTCATTGCCCTCATCTACCTCTGTCACGCCGGCTCGCTGCACTACGGCCTCTTCATGGACGACCACGTCCATTTCCAGCAATTGCGCGAATGCGATTGGTCGCCCGCTGGCCTGACCGGCGCCTGTCGCCTCGAGCTCGTCGGCGGCATCGTTGACGTCTGGTTCCTCCCCGACTGCACGCTCCGTTTCTTCCGCCCGCTGGCTTTCGGCCTGATGAAGCTGACCTACACGCTCACCGGCTGGGACCCGGTCGGCATGCACGCGGCGTCACTGGCGTGGCACACGCTCGTCTGCATCCTGCTGATGTTGCTTCTGCGGCAGCTCGGCGCCGGAGCGCTTCTCGCCTGGGGCGTCGCCGCCTTGTTCGCCGTCCATCCCGGCCACGTCGCTACCGTGCAATGGATCGCCTGCCAGACTGAGTTGATGGGAACGGCGTTCATCCTTGCCGCTGCGCTCTGCTACCTGCGTTTTCGCGGATGGTCCACTGAGGGTGACGACAATCGCTCGCTCCGGCAGCGACTGCCGTGGGCGATCGCCTGTCTGTTGTTTTTCGTCGCCGCCCTCGGCTGCCGCGAGAACACCCTCTTGCTCCCCGTGGTGCTCGTCAGCGTCGAGCTCCTCCTCTGGCGCCGGCGACGGCGTGAGATCGGCGGCGTCTACGCGGCGTTCGCGCTCGTCGCCGTAGCGTATCTCGTACTTCGCTGGCAGATGCTCGGCCCGGGAGCGGTTCCGCCCAAGCCCTACGTCTTCGGCCCCACCGACGCCGGCTTCATCCGCCACGTCGTCGACAAGGCCTGCTACTACCTGCTCGGCGAGTTCCTGCTCGTCCCATGTGTGCCCTTCGCCGGCCTCGCGTACCTGCGTGAACGTCCGCTCGTTCTCTACGGCCTCACGCTCGTCGTCCTTGCCGCCCTCGTCCTGATCTACTGGGGTTGCTGGCGGAAACGACCCGGCCTGCTCGGACCGGCGTGGCTCTTCGGCTTCATGCTGCCCGTCCTGCCCGTCTTCGCCGCCCCGCATCACCTCTACATGCCCGGCATCGGCTGGGCGATCACGGTGATGCTCATCCTGAAGCTCATCGGCGGAGCGGTCACCCGCGTCAACTGGCGTCGCCAGGCCGCGATGTGGACCAGCCTGATCCTGCTCGGTGCCGCCCTGGGAGCGGTTACGCTCTCCTTCGGCCAAGCCCTCGACGCCGCCCAGCGCGTCGAAGACCTCGTCGTCGATGAGGTCGTCGCCAACGCGCCCCGCCTCCACGACGGCGACACGCTCTACTTCGTCAACCTCCCCATCATCGCCTACTGCGTCGGCCCCGCGGTCGAACGCGTCACCGGCCACCACGACCTCGAGATCCGCCCGCTCACGTGGGCGCCGCGCGTTCTCGGCTTCGTCGGCAGCGACGTCGACTGCGAGATCACCTGGCACGACCCACGGACGTTCGACGTACGTCTCGCGGGTGATCGCTACTTCGCCGGCCCGCTCGGCGCCATCGTTCGCGCAGCCGGCGTGCGCGATGCCGTCCCCCAGACGCCCGCTTCACGCGACCAGCACGGCTTCAGCGTGGCTGTAGTCGCGCACGAAGGCATGGAAGTCACAGATTTTCGCTTCACGTTTGAGCGTCCGCTGACCGACACGGACGTACACTTGTACTGGGGCTCGCGGGTGCTGTGGGCCTTCGAGCTTGAACCGGAAGCCACACCATGAACGACGACGCCACTCTCCCGGCGCTCCGCCCCCTGGACATCGTTCCGTTTCGCGACGAGCGCGGCGAGCTCTTCTTCCAGCTTCAGGATTCCCTGCGCATCTCGCCCCGCCCGCTGGTGCTTTCCGGCGCCGGCTACTACATCCTGACGCACCTCGACGGCGCCCACACCCTCACCGACGTCCTGGACACCTACCGCCGCGAGCTGCAGCAGGACGTCCCCGCCGGCGAGGTGGAGCGCGTCATCGAGGTCCTCGAGCACTACGTCATGCTCGACACGCCACGCTTCACCGCCGCCTACCAGACGCACCGCCAGGAGTACCGCGACGCACCGTTCCGGGACAGCCGCGAGCGCTGGCCCGCCGCCGACGCTCTTCGCCAGGAGCTCGACGAACTGCTCAGCAACGAGCGCAAGACGCGTAAGCCCATGCCCGGGGTCCGCGGCCTCGTCAGCCCCCACCTCGACTACACCCGCGGCGCACCGTGCTACGCGGCGGCGTACAGCGCCCTCGGCGATGGCGCCGGGACGACCCGTTTCGTCATTCTCGGCACGAACCACTACGGCCGCTGCCCGGCCCCCGTGGCGACCACGAAGGACTTCCAGACGCCGCTCGGCCTCGTCCGGACCGACCGCGAGTTTATCGGACGGCTGGAGCACCGCCTCGGCTCGCCGATCTGCGACGACGAGTTCGACCACCGCGCCGAGCACTCAATCGATCTCCAGGTCCACGTGCTGCAAGTGACGCACGCCGATGAGCCGTTCGAGATCGTGCCGATCCTGTGTCCAGACGTCTGTACGCCCGGATCCGAGGCCGACCCGATCGCCGCCCTCGACGCCCTCGCCGCCGCCCTGGCTCGCGAGTTGGCGGACGACAACGGCCAGACTGTCCTCATCGCCGGCGCCGACCTCAGCCACGTCGGCCAGCGTTTCGGCGACGAGAGTCCGGCGACGCCCGACGTCCTGGAGAAGGTGCGGGACCTGGACCGCCACGTCCTGGAGCTGCTCCAGCAGAATCGCCCGCAGGAGCTGCTGGCGGAAATGCGCACAATCCAAAACCCGACAAGCATTTGCAGCCTGGGTTGCCTCTACCTCCTCCGCCGGGCCCTCCCCGGTCGCCCCTGGCGCACCCTCCGCTACCACCAGGCGGTCGACCAGGAGACCGACACCAACGTCACCTGCGCCGCGGCCGTCATCGCGTAGCGCGGCCCCCGCCCGCCGTCCTCCCGTTGCGGTCAAGACACTGATCCCCCCGCGCAAACGTCGATCCCGGCAAAACGCGCGCAAAAAAAAGGGCCACCGCTGTGTCCGGGAGGACGACATTCGGTGGCCCATGCGCTGGGATGGGCTTTTGAAGCGTTCCACTATGTTGAACCGGCCACCCGCCGAAAGGTGTCACCAAAAAAAGAAACGCTCGCAAAAAAAGAGCGCCCGGCATCCTCGCCGGACGCTCCCCCTCTGCTGTCGGGTCCCTCAGAAGTGCTGTGCTGTTGCGCTCCGCGCTGCTCTCTCGCCTGCTACGGCAGTCCCCGCGGCGGGTCCGACTGCCGGTGCCGTGAGTTAAACCCGTGTCGATGCAGGTGTTGCACGCAGGACGCCAGACGCTGCAGCACCAGCCGCCCGTCCACGGAGAGTTCGAGTCCGATAAACTGGAACGCCACCCCCATCTGCCCCACTTCGTCGTGACGCACGCCGCGGAAGCAGGCACTGGCCACGAGCGGCGCCTGGCCGTCCGGCAGTTGCAGCTCCACGCCGAGCGTCGTTTCCTCGGTCCACGTCGGTGGCGAGACCTGGTTCAGCCGGACGAGGGCGCCGCCGCAGGAGATGTCCGCCAGCGCGCCTGTGATGGTTTGGAGCGAGCGGCCCTGGGCGCTGGTCCGGGCCGCCGGGCCGCCGGGCCACAGCGTCGCCAGGATGGTCATCCCGTCGGGGATGGGGGTTCGGTAGTACGACCGGCGTTGCAGCTCGGTGATGCTGTCCGGCCAACGGAAGCGCAGGGCCGGGATGCTCGTGCGGTCGTCGAAGAGGAAGTGTCCGCGAGCCTCGACGACGGTCGCGAACAGGATCTTGCGGCTACGGTTGCGGAAGCTGACGCCGACGCATTGTCCCGGCAGCAGGTTCGGCATCGTATCCGTCTTGAACGGCTGATGATCGAGCACAAAGAAACGCTGCGCGGGGTCGCGCTCGAGGAAGCGTGACTTGAAGCTGCGCCAGTCGTCGCCCTGTTGGTACGTGAGGACGGCCAGGGCGCGTTCGTGCACGGCCTCGTCGAAGAGGCTGGCCGCGTCGTTGCGGGTGAGCGAGCGTCGCGGATTCATGCTTCACCTCCGGTCTGGGCCTGGTCCAGGTAGCTGCGCGAGAGAGCGGCGCGGAGTCTCTCGACGGCCTGGGTGCCGCTGTTGTCGTGCTGGGGCTCGAGGAACTCGAAGCCGACCTCGAGCTGCTCGCCCTGGGGAGCGCGGGTCTTGGTGCACACGACGCAGGTTACCTCGTAGGCTCCTCCGAGCTGCGGGAGCTGGAAGCACACCCGTACCTCGTCGTCGATCAGCACGTGGGGTTCGAGGTCCGCCCGCGGTGCGCGGCAGCCGAGGCCGGACGAGCTGATCGTCGTCATCGTGGCCAGGACCGGCTGGACCGCAGCCGACAGCCAGAGCTGTATGATCGCCGGCGGCTCGGGTGCGAACCGGTCGAACTTCCGCCGATTCGCCACGCGGACCACGTCCGGCGCAGCCAGCGAAAGCTGCGGCGGCGTCTGGTCGTCGCGGGCGTCCATGATGCAGGTGGAGAAGGTGTACAGGTTGCCGGAGAGGACGGTGCGGATGTCGCAGAACGCCCCGACCAGGGCGGGCAGCGGGCAATCCTCACCGATCTCTTCGAGCCGGACCGTGAGAGCCTCGCCCTCGCGGCTGATGAGCGTGCCGCTGAGCAACTGCTCGCGGCAGCGCGTTTCGATGTCCAGGTGTGCCCGGTTGCGCAAGGCTTGTTCGAGCACGCGTTTCGTCTGACGGGGATTGAGGTCAATCGTGGCCAGCATGTTCAACTCCTCGTGGCGGGCACGGCTACCCGATGCGCCTGTCGGCGCTCGGTCCTCGCCACGCTAGCCGGTTGTTCTCCGGATCGTTGCTGCCCGTGGCCAGGAGCGAACGCTGCGTTTCGCGACCCACGAGCGGCGACGCCGGCATGCGGTCTCCTTAGGACAGGCCATCCGCGTAGGAGCGATTCGTCATACCGGGGCCGGCACTTGATCCACTCATCCGCCCATGAAAAGGGGACGTGGCCCGGACCGCCGCCCATCGCCCGCGGACACCAGCCACGCACCGCCCGCATATGCACGCCACCCCCGGCGCAGCTACGCGCGACGGACTCAGTCCGGAAACAGATGCGTTGCCCCCGGTCGGCGGCGGCGCTGGTCGAACGGACCACGCGCGCACCTCACGTTATCTGCAACGCACGTCGCCGCCGCGTACGATCGCCCCCGGCATGGATAATCGAAACCCCCCGCGCCGCACCTCCCGCGCGGCACTCATAATCGCTGCACGGGGGCCGATAGCGGGTACTCCCCGCGCTGCACATTCTCTTCGTTTTTCAGTGGATTAACGTTACGACAGGGCGGCAGCCGCGGTGAGCGGCAGCTCGACGGACACCTGCGCCTGGCGGGTGATGTCGCCCGCTCCCCAACGCCGAATCGCTTCTTCCGTGCCGGGGAAATCAACGCACGCCGCACCGCGGGCCGCGCCGCGAACGGCGACGCTGCGTAGCAGACTGGCAGCGACCGGCGTGTGCGGCTCCGTGCCGAACCACGCCAGCACGTGCACCTGTTCCGCGTGCGTGCACCAGACCACGCCGGCCTGTGGACGATCCGTATCATCTGTCCACCCGGCGAACTGAAGCTGGGCGGCGATCGTCCCATGCAGCGCCAGCGACGCCGCAATCGGGCCAACCGCCGACTCCTGCACACTTCGTCGCGTCGCGGCGTCGAAGGGCACGTGCACAATTTGCGCGTCGTGGTCTTCTTTAGGGCGAACGGTCGCCAATAGGGCCGCGATTGGCAGCCGCAGCCACGTCGGCGACGCGGGCTCTACACCCGGCCCCAGCGGCTGCCAGGCCCGCACGAACAGCCCCTCACATCGCCGAAGTTCGCCCAGCGACAGCGCCCGGCTGTGCAGCAGCCACCGACACGCGACATCATCCGCGAGCGGCCCCGCAACGGGCGTCCCCGGCAGGCTCACCAGCCGCCGACGTTCCTCGTTGCTGACCGTCTCAAACAGCGGCATCGCCCCAGCCACCTCGTCCCCCAGCATCGCCGCCAGATACAGCGGATGCCCGAAGCCGGCGACGCTGAGCACGCCCTGCCACGCCAGGCTGTGGTAGAACGTGCTGGCCGGGTGTTCGTTGATGAAGTCGTCGTACGACGGACATTCCGGCTCATCGAGCAGCCAGACGGTAGGGGGGAGGTCGCGGAAATCCGACCCGTCAGGGGGCAGCGGTTGAAAGTTGGAGGGTGAGAATCCGGACGCACTTTCGTCCACAGGAGCGTCGATTGTGCGCGTTGTTTGCTCGCCAGGGCTCATCTTACGCTCACCCGCGGTCGGGGGATGGCCATCTGTGAGCGGTTACTGATGGCAGGCCGCTGTAATGACTATCGGACGGCGGCGGTTTATAATTCACCGCCAATGCCGGCGGGCGCGGTGCCGGCGAGGTATGCCCTATGCTGATCGGCCTGATGTCGGATACGCACGACCGCATGCCGGCAATCCGGGCAGCGCTTGACCTCTTTCACAAGCGCAACGTGGACATGGTCATCCACGCCGGCGACGTCGTCGCCCCCTTCGCCGCCCGGCTGCTGGCCGACTATCCCGGCCAAGTGCACGTGCTGTACGGCAACAACGACGGCGAACGCCGCGGCCTCAAGCAGGTTCTGCCGCAGATCCAGGACGGGCCCCTGTGGCTCGACCTGGCAGGGCATCGCGTCCTGGTGCACCACTACCTTCAGTGGTGCAGCGCGGCGGATCTGGCCCGGGCCGACGTCGTCATCAGCGGCCACACGCACGAATGCGTCGTGGAAGAGCGCGACGGCCGGCTGCTGGTCAACCCGGGCGAGTGCTGCGGTTGGATCACCGGGCATTGCCGCGTCGCCTTGCTGGAACTGGAGACGCACGAGGTCGAGTCGATCGAGGTCCTGCCATGAAACGACGAAGCGGCGGAAGATGGTGGTGGATGCTCAGCCTGGTGCTGGCCGTGCCGCTGTGCGGATGCGTCGAGCGGACGATGAAGATCCAGACCGATCCGCCCGGGGCGCTGGTTCTCGTCAACGACGAGGAGGTCGGCGTCTCGCCGGTGACCTGCTCGTTCCTCTGGTACGGCGACTACGACATCATCCTGCGGAAACCCGGATACCAGACGTTGAAGACCCACTACCGCGTCCCGGCACCGTGGTATCAGTGGCCGCCGTTCGACCTCGTCGCCGAGACGATGGTTCCGGCGCAGATCCACGACGAGCACGTGCTGCCCACGTTCGTGCTCGAGCCTGCCGAAGACCCGGCGGTCAGCGACGTCGTCGAGCGGGCCGTCGAGCTTCGCGGCCGCACACTACGCGATTAGCGATCGCTAAAGGGGGCCCGCCGGCGACGAGCCGGCAGGCCGAGGCCCCCCCGTGACAGTGGTAGATCAAGGATCGACGATGCGCTCGCGAATCGCGTAGCGGGCCAGGTCCACGCGATCACGCAGACCCAGCTTCCGCAACAGACTCGTGCGGTACGAATCCGCCGTCTTGTAGCTCACAGCCATGCGCTGCGCCGCCTCGCGCAGCGTCATCCCGCGAGCCAGCAGCGGCAGCAGCTCTGACTCCCGTCGCGACAGCACCAGTCGCCCGTTGGACGTGGCGCTGGCCGGACGACGCACCGCATTGCGCACCCCCTCGCTGAAATACTGGCGATTGTCGGCCACGGCCCGCAATGCCTGCCGCAATTCCTCGAGGCCGCCATCCTTGACCACGTACCCGTGGATCGTGCAGCGGCTCCACGCCTGGATGTGCGCCGGATCAACCGCTGCCCCGACGACCAGCACACGCGTGCCCGGCCGCAGACGCGTGATCATCTGCACGGCATCGAGCGCCGCCGGTGTGGCTTGGTCCGCGTCGACGATCGCCACCGCGGGCTGCTCGCGCATGGCCGACCAGACGGACGTCGGCGCGAAGTCCGCCTCGGCGACGATCTCGACGTCGAGCTCTTGTCGCAGCAACAGCCGATAGGCCGCGCGGTCCAGGACCGACGCCCCCAATAGGCAGAACGTCGGCGGTGATGGTGGTGCCCCGTTGGTAGCAGGTTCGACCGACATGCTCCGCCCCGCTAAGCTCCTTTGCCTCGTTCGGCCACGGGCCGCACCGCGCGGCGGCCCGGACGTCGTGCGCACCTCAACGGCGTCCCCAAAATGCCCGCCTGTTGAACGCGACGCCCCTCTGCTCGTCGCGGCGCCCGTGTGTGCTGAGAATTTGGACGTTCACTGTACGTTGACTCCAGTGGTGGGAGTAAAGCGTTCTTACGGGGGTTTGCCCATTAGGCATTCACCTGAACTTTGCAGATCGCGCGAAATAGTGTCGGCGGAGATCATGTCGGCCTAGCGGCCTCGCCGAGGCAGGGCGATGCCCAGGAAGCGCATGACTTCCTGCAAATCCTCCCAGGCCTTTCCCTTCTCGCCGGGGCTCCGCAGGAGGTAGGCCGGGTGAAACGTGGGCATCAGCTTCGCCGACGGCAGGCCCAGGTGAGCCAGGGCCGGTGGAGGGAAGTCGTGGAAATGGCCGCGGAGCCGGCCGATCGCTTCTTTGGTGGCCAGCAGCGATTGCGCGGCGGGCCGGCCGAGGGCGACGATGACCTTGGGCCGCAGAATCGCCAGTTGCCGGTACAGGTAGGGGCCGCAGATCTCCATCTCCGTCACCTCAGGGGTTCGGTTACCCGGGGGACGGCATTTAACGACATTCGCGATGTAGACCTGCTCCCGCGTCAGCGACATCGCCGCGATCATGCGCGTCAGAAGCTGGCCGGCTCGGCCGACGAACGGGATCCCCTCGCGATCTTCATCCGCCCCCGGGCCCTCGCCGACGAAAAGCAACTCCGGCCGCGGGGCTCCCGCGCCAAAGACCGTCTTCGTCCGGTTGGCGTGTAGGCCGCAACGCGTGCAGTTGCGCACATGCTGCGCGTCAATCATGTCCAGCGCCGCCTGCGCCTGCTCCGCCGACAACTCCTCCCGGCAGATCGGCGGGAGGTCGGGGTCGTCGACGAAGAACGAGCCAGTAACGGGAGCGGTTCCGGGTCGTGCGCGCTCACGCGGAGGGGGAGCCGCGACGGGCTGCGCCGCGGGCGGCGCGACAGCGGCCGGCGGGGACACAGGCCGTCGGCAATGGCGGATCCCGAGCCGGCGCTCACTGCGCAGCCAGGTCGCCAACGTCATTTTGCCTGTGCCGGGGTCGCGTCTTGTCACGATGACAAGATACGGGGGCGAACGGTTGGCGGCAAGGTTGCGCCATGACGAGCAAGGATGTGCCCACAGCTTTACTGCTGTGGTCGATGATGGCGGCGAGCATGCTGGTGGTCGCCGGCCTTGCTGCGGAACCGGTTCCGAAATCGGACACCGGCGCGGCAACGGCTGCGGCGCCCGCTGAGCCCAGAATGCTTGCGCCGACACTCGGACGCCCAGAGTTCGTCCAGCCGGGGGGGAACCTGAACGTCGTCGCCGTCATTCCCGACGCCGACATCGTCCCCACCGTCGAGCTCGTCAGCACGCGCTTCCCGCCACGCCGCTACACGCTGACCACCGGTGCCGGGGTCGGTGGCCGCCTGCGGCAGGGCCTGCCCATCGCCGTTCGCGTGCCCCAGGACATGCCGGCGGCGACGTACGACCTCGAGTTATCCTGCGGCGGTGTGCGGCTCAGTGCACCGCACTGCGTGGCTGTCGGCAGCGTGCCGGCCCGCGTGCGGCTCGTGCATCTCTCGGACATGAACATTGGGGAGTTGGGGGCGCCGGGCTTCGATGAGCGCCTCATCAGCGAAATAAACCTGGTCGCGCCGACGCTCGTGCTCGCCACCGGCGATTTCCTCGACCTGACCTGCGAAGATCGGGAAGGGGGCTGGCAGCGCGTCGTGGACTTCTTCACGCGATTGGACGCACCGGCCCTGATCGCCTGCGGAGATCACGACGACCTGTCCCAATACTGCCGGTGGATCGCCCCGAGTCCGGTCGGTGAGATCAGCGTCGGGCCGTTGCGTGGCGTCGTGCTGTACGACTCGCCGAGCCGGCCCATCGGCGGCGACGCCGAACAGGTCACCTGGTTCGAGCGGACGCTCGCCGTGCCGAACGAGACGCGCTCGACGTTCGTGCTGAGCCCCGACGAGTGCCCGAACCTGCTGCGCGTGTGGCAGAACCGCGGCGTTCTATCGCAGATGGTGCAGGCCACGCGACTGGGCGCCTGGTTCGCCGGCGGATCCCGGGATTGGGACGGCGTCGAGTATCGCGTGCTGATCGACGCGGCGGCGCCGATGTTGTACGTCCGCACGCACGAGTCGAGCACGGCGACGCGGGGCGGCGCGAGCGGCGTCAGTCATTTCCGCATCGTGGATCTCGAAGGCGAACGGGCCTGGCTGCCCGGGGCGTTGGCGGACGAGACCAACCCGCCGTCGCTGCCCGTGGGCCGCTTGCGCCTTTCCTTCAACGACCCGAACGACGGCACACAGGATCGTGTCAGCTTCACGGCGGTGAACAGCCACGACTGCCGGCTGGATCGGCTGGGCGCACGCGTGGTGCTGCGGCGGAGCGGGCCGACGCCGCCGTGGTGCCTCGGCGCCGAGCTGGTTCAGGCGGTGGACCTGGGGGAGTACTGGGACTGCCGCGTCGCGTTCGATCTGCCGGACCGCGGAGCGCTGCGGGCGGTCGTGGGCACGGGGCCGCCGCCGCGGCAGCCGGACATCGAGGTCGTCTTCGACGCGACGGCGCAGCTTCCACTGATGAGGCAGGTGGGCAAGGATGGGCTGAGCTACGTGACCTCCCGCGGCGCCATCGTGCTCGTCCACCTGCGGAACCGGGGCACGACGCCGGCGGACTTCTCGCCGCTGATCCGCCTCGACGGCCAGACGCTGGGTTACGTTGTGCTGGACGAGCCGGGGCCGACGGCGACGGCGTACCGGCTGCGGCTGGGCGCGGGACGCACGCTGACGTTGCACGTGGACCTGACGGCGGCTAGAGTCACGCCCGGCCGGCGCGAGCTCCAGGTGTACCTGAAGGGCGGCGAGGCCTGGTGGCCGGCGTGTTACCCGCTCGAGGTCACCATCGAGGAATAGGCCGGACGCCGAGACGAGCCGGTCGGAGGGTAGGTCCGTGGAGCGTCCGCCGCTCAAACCGCTATCGCTGACGATCTTCTTCCCCTGCTACAACGAGGAGGCGAACGTCGAACGCGTCACGCAGTCGGCGGTCGAGGTTGGCCGGAAGGTGGCCGAGGACCTCGAGGTGCTGATCGTCAACGACGGCAGCCGCGACCGCACGGGCGAGATCGCCGACCGGCTGGCCGCAGAGATCCCCGAGGTCCGGGCGGTGCACAACCGGCCGAACCGCGGCTATGGCGGGGCGTTGCAGCGCGGCTTCCGCGAGGCGACGAAGGACTGGATCTTCTACACCGATGGTGACGGGCAGTTCGACCTGGGCGAGTTGCCGCGGCTGCTGCCGTTGCTGGAGACGCACGACATCGTTTCGTGCTACCGGCTGGACCGCAAGGACCCGCTGCCGCGCAAGCTCAACGCGTTCGCCTGGTCGACGCTGGTGAACCTGCTCTTCCGCATCGGCCTGCGCGACATCGACGGGGCGTTCAAGATCTACCCGCGCACGTTCATCGAGCGGATCACGCTGCACAGCACGGGCGCCTTGATCGACACGGAGATGTTGGCCAAGGCGCGGAACATGGGCTGCTCGATCGCCCAGTTGGGCGTGCACCACTACCCGCGCACCGCCGGCCAGCAGACGGGTGCGAACCTCCGCGTGATCCTCCGCGCCTTCCGCGAGCTCTTCAGGCTCTACCGCCAGATCCGCACCGAAGGCCGCCAGCAATCCCGTTGAAAAAGGGGACTGGCTCCGAGCACCCAACGAAGCGCACGTCCACAGCATTCGCTCGCCGCTCGGTGCCTGTCCCCTTTCTCAACGGCGACCCGCCAACCCGCGTTCGATGCCGAACACACAGGGCGGATTTTACCCGCCGTTCGCCGTTGCGCCAAACCACCGTTCATTCGCGAGAGAAGCACAATCTGTGTGTGTGGCATGCCGAAGCTATCAGGCGCCGGCAGGTCTTCTCCGCGTGTCGGCAACAACATGCCCGCGCCTGACAGCGTGGGCATGCCACCCCCACGCGTGATTCGCCAACCGAGCGATCGGCGGGCCAAGCCTACCCTGCGCTCACTCCCCGCCTTCCCGCTCATCCCCGTGGTAGTCGTACATGTCTCTCCCCAGTTCCATCTCGTATTCCAGCCACTCGATCATTGTGGACCAGCGAGACTCTACCTTCCTCTCGTCGACTGACCAGCGCACCACAGAAGGCGGCTCACTGAAGTCGAGGCAGGTGAGATCACCACCCCCATCTTGTGCAATGCCCAGCAAATGGGCCGGGAGGCCGTATTCAGCATGTTGCTTAGTATTCTCTCGAACGGCCTCTGTGTTGTATTCCAGCATATCTCGCGTGGCCTCGTCATCCACGCTCCAGATCAGCAGGTCAAAGAACTCCTTCGCGAACATCAGTCCACCGTTCCAGCGGTGCAGAAACGCTTTGTAGTCCTCAAAGAACGTCACCCCGAGCGCTCGTTCCGCCACCGCGATCGCCTCCTCGGAGGCACCGGGAATCAGACGGTGCACTCCACAGTCGTACTTGGCGAGCTCCGCCGCGAACTCGTCGAATCGCGAACCCAGTCTCATGCTTGCGTCCCCTTGCGATCGAGGCCGTAGGGCGGGTTTCACCCGCCGTTTGCTCCTGCGCCAAACCACCGTCCATTTGCGAGAAGAGCGCGGGTCGCCGATCGACGGGCGAAGCCCGCCCTGCCGGCGTCACTACGGCGCCGGTGCTGTCGTTGTTGCAGTTTCTCGGTAAACCTGCCCGGCGCTGTACAGCGCCACCCGCGCCTCGATCGCCTGCGCCATGGCATCCAGCTTGTGCTGCCGGGCGACGGCCAGAGCGCGTTGCGCGATCTCCACGGCCTGCGCAAAGTCGCCCGACTCGGCACAGGCGGCGGCCAGGGCATCGAGCGCGTATGGGTGCTGGTTCCCGGAGAGCGCGCAGGCCCGCTGCGCCAGGGCCAGCGCTTTGCTGCCGCTGCGGTGCTGCGAGTCGGAATCCGTAGCCAGAGTCCAGGCCAAACCGGCGAGCGCCTCGACATTGTCCGGCACCGTCTGCAGGCACGCCCGATACTGCGCGATCGCGTCGGGAGCACGATGCAGCGCGGCCAGAGCCGTGGCATAGCGCAGCCGCGTGCGCCAGTCATCCGGCATCATCCGCAGCGCCTCGGCGCAGTGCTGACAGGCTTCGTCGAACCGGCGGGCGGCAAGCAGGAGGTGGGCCAGCATGGCGTGGCCTTCGGCGAAATCCGGCAGGCGGTCGAGGATGGTGTTCAGGGCGCCGATTGCCTCGTTGATACGACCGGTGCGCATATGGCTATCGACCGCCGGCTTGATCGTCGCCAGGAGGGCGGTACGGATGTCGCGGAAGCTGGGATCGAGCTGGGCGCCGAGGATCAGCTCGTCGACCGCGTCGGCCGGCCGGCCGGCGCGCTGGAGCGTGAGGCCGTAGTTGTAGTGCGTGACGGCGTCATCCGGCATGACTTCGACGGCTTTCTCATAGACGCGCAGGGCGTCCGCGGTTCGGCCCACCTGGGCATAGCCGTTGGCCAGCAGCGTGCTCAGGGCGGGCATGTCAGGCTGAAGCCGGAAGGCGGTCTCGAGATAGGGAATCGCCTCGGCAATCTCTCCGGCATGAAACAGTGTGTTGCCGAGGTACTCATTGCCCCAGACGTTCTCCGGATACTTCGCCACCACGTCGCGGTACAGCGTCTCGCTGTTTTCGAACACGCGGGCCCGCTGGTAGGTCAGCACGCTCAGCGCGACGACGAAAACCGCGCCGGCTACACGTGCCACCGTGCGGCCGGTCGGCTTCCAGCGCTCCAACCCGCCGGCCGCCAGCGCCACGATCGCAGCGACGATTGCCATGCTCGGCACATACAGGAAACGGTCAGCAACCAGCGAATAGGCCATGTAGTAGAAATTGATGAACCCCAGAACCGGGCCCAGCGTGACAGCGAAGCACAGCACGGCGAGCAGCGGGCCGATCCCCACGCGTCGCCGCAGTAGCCACAGCGCCGGCAGCAGCACGACCGCCGCTGCGGGATAGAGGTACTGCACCCAGTTCGCCGCGTCGATCGCCCAGCGCGGATAGATGAACGACAACCCCGCGGGCCAGACGACCCTGCCGACGTAGAACCAGAAGGCCTGACCGGCGATGAGGATACGCTGCGGCAGCGACAGCTCGGCGCCCCACTGCTCGCGCCCGATCTCGACGAGTGTCGATTCGAACCAGATCGTGACGCACGCCATGGCCGCCCCGAGCACCAGGAACGGTACGACCCGCAGTACATCCCGCGCGGTCAGCCGCCGGTGTTGCCACCAGATCAGCAGAACCAGTACCACGGGCAGCGTTACCGTCACCGTCTTGCTCAGTAGGGCGGCCAGGAAAGCAGCGCAACTCAGCCCGTAATAGAGCCAGCGGCGCGGCGGACGCTCGTTCGCAGCGTCGTCCCCCGCGAAACGCAGGTACGCGAGGATGGCGAGCAGGTAGAAGAGCGTGGATAGCACATTCCGCCGCTCTGTGACGAAGGCGACGCTCTCCACGTTGGCCGGATGGATGGCGAAGATGGCGGCGGCGAGCCAGGCGCCGGGCACGGCCAGTCGTCGCAGCACCAGCCACAGCAGCAGAGCGTTGGCGGCGTGCAGCAGCACATTGACCACGTGGTAGCCCAGCGGCTTCACGCCCCAGAGCTGATGCTCGATCCAGAACGTCGTGAAGGTCAGTGGGTAATAGACACCCTGCTCTTCGGGATGGCCGAACCAGATGCGCCACAGACCTTCGGCCTTCTTCAGCCGCTGGTTCTCGAGCAGGTGCGTGTTGTCGTCGGAGACGAAGTTGCCCCGCCGCACGGGCGCGTAGGCCGCTACGACCAGGGCGACCAGCGCGAGGGCGGCAAGCAAACGACAGGGTCCGGACATGGCGGGCGTACGTGCCTCCAGAGAGAGTGAGGTCCGCTCGGGCTCCGTCAGCCGCGGGGCGGAGCGTCCGCGAACCGGACGTTTGCGGGGCAGTATACCACGTCGCGAGGATGTCAGGACGTGGCCAATGCGGTTTGCGACGGTGGCCTCGCGCGCTATGATACGAGTGTTGTCGCTGGCGATGGGCGCTGGGCGGCGAGAAGCCGATAACGCGGACATGAACGGGAGAGGCACGTTGCGACTCAGCATCGGGCTTTGGTTGGTGTTGGCCGCGCTGGTGATCGCCGGCTGTGACCGCAAAGAGCCGCCGGCACCATCTGCCGCGTCACGACCGTCGGGACCGAACGTCCTCTGGATCGCCGTCGACACCCTGCGGGCGGACAAGCTGGGCTGCTACGGCGGCACCGGCGGGCTGACGCCGAACATCGACGCTCTCGCCGCCGAGAGCCTCCGTTTCGAGCACGCGTACGGGGCGGCGCCCTGGACGCTGCCGTCGTTCGCCACCATGTACACGTCGCAGGCACCCGTGCAGCACGGGGCCGACGGGCGGATGGACAAGGACTGGACGCTCAAGATCAACGGCCTGCGCAGTGGGGCGCGGACCGTCGCCGAGTGCTTCCACGATGCCGGCTATGCCACCGCATCCGTGATCAACGTCGACTGGCTGACGAAGTCGTTCGGCATGACGCAGGGGTTCGCCAACGTTGATTTCGAGGTGTACACGGACAACGTGCACGTGCGGCCGGCGGTGCGCACGACCGATGCGGCCCTCAAGTGGTTGAACGAGCGGCCGGCCGGGCCGTTCTTCCTGCTCGTGCACTACTTCGATCCGCACCTCGTGTACGACCCGCCGTCGCCGTTTCGCGAGCGTTTCGCCGCTCCGCCCGACCGCCAGCCGAGCGAGAAGCCGTTCGGCACGGCCAAGCAGATTTTGCGCTATCGGCAGGGAAAGATCGGTCTAGAGCCGGACATGATCCGCCGCAGCGAGAAGCTCTACGACGGCGAGGTGGCCTACACGGACAGCGAGGTCGGCCGGCTGCTGGCGGCCGTCGCGGAGATGGGCCTGGCGGACGACACGATCGTCATCTTCGTCGCCGATCACGGCGAGGAGTTCTACGACCACAACGGGTTCGAGCACGGTCATACGTTGTATAACGAGCTCGTGCACGTGCCGCTGATGATCCGCTGGCCGGGGCACGTCGCTCCCGGCGAGGTCGGCGCGACCGCTTCGTTGATGGACGTGGCCCCGACGTTGTGCGCCCTCAGCGGCGTCACGCCGGAGCCGACCTTCACCGGACGCGATCTGCTCGCGCTGCGGGACGAGCCCGTCGAGCGCCCGCTCCTCATGCACGGCAACCTGTGGGGCCCGGCGCACTGGGGTTGGCTGCAGGATGGCTACAAGCTGATCCGCACCGGCGACGGGCAGGTGCTGCTGTTCAACATTCGCGAAGACCCCCACGAACAGAACAACCTCGCCACCGCCGAGCCCGAGCGTGTGCAGCAGATGAGCGAGGACATGCGGCTGGCCTACGAGGCGGCGGTCGCCGGGGCGCAGAACGCCCCGGCGGATTCCGGCGTGAACCTCACGCCCGAGCAACTGGAGCGGCTGCGCTCACTGGGGTACGTGGAATGAGCCGTCGCCGACGGAAGACGCCGCCGGAGACGCGCGAGCCGCCCCGTCGCCGCTTGCCGTTGCTGATCGGGCTCGTCGTAGTCGTCGTCATCGCGGTCGGGGCGACGGTGCTGTGGCTGAACCGGCAGCCGGCGTATACCGGACCGGCTCGCCACGTGATCGTCATCTCCCTCGACACCACCCGGGCGGACTACCTCGGCTGCTACGGCCATCCGTGGATCAAGACGCCGAACCTGGACAAGCTCGCCGGCGAGTCCATTCTGCTGACCGACTACCTGACCGCGGCGACCACCACGCTCGCCTCGCACGTCTCGCTGCTCACCGGCAAATACCCCCACTCACACGGCGTACCGCGCAACGGCTTCATGGTCAGCCGCGACAACGTCATGCTGCCGGAGCTGCTGCACGAAGTCGGCTTCACGACGGCGGGGTTTATTGCCTCGTTCTCCCTGGACCAGCGGTTCGACTTCGCCCAGGGGTACGACCACTGGGATCAGCAGTACGAGATCCGCGTCGGCGACAGCGGGGCGGACCAGAACCAGCGCCGGGCGGACGCGGTCACTGATGCCGTGCTGAGCTACCTCGATCAGCAGGGCGTGCCCGAGCACCTGTTCCTGTTCGTGCACTACTTCGACCCGCACCTGCCCTACACGCCGCCGGCACCGTATGACCGCGAGTACCTGTCGCGGGTGCCGGAGGTCAAGCTGCGCCCGGACGTCTACCCGGAGCTCTCCAACCCGCGGACGCGGCGGGCGGCGCAGCTCTCGGTGACGCAGCACGCCGGCGAGATCTCGTACATGGACGAGCACCTCGGCCGGCTGCTCGACGAGCTTCGCCGGCGGGGCGTGCTCGATGATGCGCTGCTCGTATTGACCAGCGATCACGGCGAGAACCTCGGCGACGCGCCGGGGACGCTGTTCGACCACGGCTGGACGGTATACCAGACCGAAGCCCACTGCGTCGGCATGATCCGCCTGCCCAAAGCGGCGCAGGCCGGCACGCGTTGCGAAGCGCTCGTCGGCAGCCCGGACCTATTACCAACGATCACCACATACCTCGGCCTCACCACACCGGCCGGCGTCGACGGCGAGCCGCTCGATCTGGCGCACCTGCCGGCGGCGGACGTCGTGCGTCCTCGTTTCTCCGAAGCGACGAAGCCGTGGGAAGAGGTCGAGACGGATCCGCGCTGGCTGAACGCCCGCAAGGCCTGTTGTGTCCGCAGCGGGCCCTACAAGTACATTCGCACCGACTATCGCAATCTGGTGGAGTTGTACAACCTCGCGGCGGACCCGCAGGAGCGGAAGAACCTGCTCGCCGGCCCGCAGAGCGAAGCGACGGCAACGATCGCCGCGGACCTCGCCCGCCTGCTCGACGCCTGGTGCGCGGCGGCTGCGCCGCTGCCGTCGAGTTTCGAGCCAGGCCAGATGTCCGAAACCATGGCCCGTCTCCGCTCGCTCGGCTACCTGGGGCCGGAGCCGGAAGAAGACGACGGCAACAAGTAGGGTGGGTTCCACCCGCCGATTCGTCGCGGCTGCCGGGTGCTGCTGGCGGACGTGGGCGAGCCTTGCGCTTTGGGCCGGAGGGGGCGTCTCTCGGTTTCCAACGCCGCCCCGCCCGCTGGTGTCTCTTCGGTGGTGGACCCGCCACGTATCTCGCGTCGCCGCTTTCGAAGGCTGGTGTGGCATAGGCCAATGGCCTGTGATCTTCATGCGGGGGCGGGGGTCAAGAGTCTCAAGGGGCTCATGCTGGCGCGCGCCGTAAATGAGACTCTTGGCGGTTCGGTGGCGGCGGTGGGGCGTTGCGGGAGGCGCTGGGTTGAGCGGGTGTGTGTTGGTCATTGTGGGCGAGCCATCAGCCTTCAGCCGTCAGCCTTCAGCAACAAGCCTTGAGCCTTGAGCCTTGAGCCGTGAGCCGGAAACGGTTGCCTGCAAGCCTGACACACAGGCGGTCATCCATGGTCAGTATAGGACACGAAGACGCGCGGCGACGGAGGGGTGGGGGGGATTGGCGGAGTCTGGCGCGTTCTGGCGGATTCTGGCGGGGATTGGGCGGGATGTGGTGGGCGCGAAGGGTGGCGGCGTTCACGCCTTGAGCCGCGCGCGAATAGCGTCTACGTAGGCAGCGTCCTTCTCGGCGTCGGGGTGCCCGACCTCACGCTCGTAGTCCACGCAGACTTGCATCAGCTCGATCGCCCGGGGCGAATCGCCGAGCTTCTCGCACGCCAAACCCGCGTTCCAGGAGGCAACGGCCTCGCCACGCCGATCGCCGATCTCGCGGGCGATGGCCAGTTGCTGCTCGTAGAACGTGATGGCCCGGCGGGGCTCGCCCAAGGCGGCGTAGGCGATGCCCAGGTTGCCCAAGGCGGTGGCCTCGCCCCGCCGGTCGCCGATCTCACGCATGATTCTCAGTTGATGCTCGCAGAACTCGATGGCTCGGCGAGGCTCTCCCAAGGCGGCGTAGGCGATGCCCAGGCTGCCCAAGGCGTTGCCCTCGCCGCGCCGGTCGCCGATTTCGCGTGTGATCGTCAGTTGTTGTTCGTAGAACTCGATGGCGCGACGGGGCTCGCCCAAGCTGTAATAGGCGTTGCCCAGGTTGCCTGAGTCGGCGCCCTCGCCGCGTCGGTCGTCGATCTCGCGATCAATCGCCAGGGCCTGCTCGTAGACCTCGATGGCCCGGCGGGGCTCGCCCAAGTCGGCGTAGGCGAGACCAAGGCTGCCGAGATGCACGCTCTCCGCGCGCCTGTCAGCGAGTCGCCGGGCAGCGGAGAGGGCTGCTTCACGCCACACGATCTGCTTGCGGCCATGTTGGCGTAGATCGAGGCAATAGGCACCGGCGTTTGGGTAGTCGCTGCACAGGCGCGCGGCCGCATCATCCGCGGCGGCATGCGCCTGGGCCCAGGCGAACCCGGCTGCGATGTTCGGCCACTCCACGTCGAACAGCGCCAGTCCCTTGGTCACGCCTTCAGCGCTGCCGAGGTAGAGACGCTTGGCCGCCGCGGCGACTCCGTAGTAGTGCGCCGCGTGACGCTGCTGGGCCGCCGACCGCTCGTCATCCGCGAGTTGCTCGCCGGCGTAGAGGCGGACGAGGTCGTGCAGCCGGTAGCGTCCAGTGGCTTCGTTCAGATTGAGCACGCTGTAGTGCAGCAGATCGCCGAGCATGTTCTGCGCGCGGTCCGTCTCCACGCCCCAGACGGCCGCCGCCGCTGGCAGGTCGAACGTGCCGGGGAAGATGGACAACGCATACCATGCACGACGCAGTTCATCCGGCAACGGCGCGTCGCTCAAACGAAGCGAGGCGGCCACCTTGTCCAGGTGCTTGAGCCGCTGCTGTTCGTCGGTCAGCCGGCGCACGTAGTCGTCGGGCGACAGGTTTCGCCGTCCGGCCAGCGCGCTGCCGGCCAGCCGCAGGGCCAGCGGCAGACAGCCGCATAGCTCCGCGATCTGCTCCGCAGCATCGCCGATACGCGGGCAGATGCGCAGCAGCAGGTCGCGTGCGTCCTCCGGTGACAACGTATCCAGGTTCTTCACATACAGACCGGGTAACGTGAACTGCTGCCGCGATGTGACCAGCAGCACGCACCCCGCCGGCGGTGGCGCCAGCGGCTCAAGCTGCTCCGCTTCGGCGGCGTTGTCCATCAGCAGAAGGACACGCTTCTCGTGTAGCGTGGAGCGGTAGAGCCCCTGTAAGGCCGACACGTCGTCCGGCAGCTTCGCCTCAGGTGTGAAGCTGAGAATCACGTGCCGCAGTGCGTCGGCCGGCGACACCGGCGTTTCCTGCGTGCCGCGGAGATCGAGGTAGATCTGTGCGTCGGGGTGCTGGCCGTCCAGCCGCTCGGCGAGCGCGAAAGCCAATTCGGTCTTGCCGATTCCGCCGAGCCCTTGCACGCCGGTGATGGCCACGCCGCCGGATTGCAGCTTTTCGAGCAGCTCGTCGATTTCGGCGGTGCGGCCGGTGAAGTCCGTCACGGGGGGGGCGGAGTTGGTGCAGGGTCTGAGTGGGGAGGTCGAACGAGTAGTGGTGCCTGAAGATATCCGGGTGTTGGCCGTACAGGGTGAGGATGTCATCCCAGAAGGCGACTTCCACGGTGAAGGGCTTGCGTTCATCCTCGTTGAACTGCCGGACGAATGCCTGGATCGTTGCGTCACGGGGGGCCGTAGTAGCCAGAATGAAGCGAGCGATGCGAGGCTCGAACTGGGTGGCCTTCTTGATTTCGCCCCGTAGTTCCTTCTCTGCGGCGGCAGCGCTGAGATTGCCCTCGTGTAGCTTGCATTGGACGCCGTGATAGTCGTCGCCATGCGGCTGGCCGTAGATGTCCACGCCGTGCTGCGGCTGGCCGGTGCGGCCGTGCATGGAGGCTCTGGTTCCCCAGTAAGCCTCGTATAGATCGCGCATGTTGCGTTCGAAGCGCTGCCAGTTTTTCGGCGGTGGGACCTGCATGGAAGACGAACGAACACCCATGAGAGACCTGCCCTCAGATCGCCCCGCGTGGTCGAAGCAGAATGACAATCGTCCCGGAAGATAGGCCCTGCCGACCCGCGGCTCGGCGAAGGGTAGTGTAGCGTGTTTGTGCGGGGAGGGAAGTCAGGAGTCAGGAGTCAGGAGTCAGGAGACAGAAGGTTGCGGGGCGGGAGTGGGGAGGGGGGCGTGGGGTTGCGCCGCGGCGGGTGGAACACAGGCCATTGGCCTATGCCACACCAGCGGCCACGCGGCGATGCGAGAGATCAGGCCGGCCCCGCGGCGAAGAGACACAGGCGGATGGGGCCGGGTTGCGCCGGCACTGGTGGGCAAGCCACCAGTGGCACCCGGCGCTGCGCGAGAGAGGAGAGCAGGAGAGAGTGGAGAGTGGAACGGGAGATTGCGCGGTGTGGGTTGGGCGGGGAGCGCGGGAGTGGTGACCCACCGGATGCAATCCGGTGCCACAACAGGAGACCGGACGGTGTGGGACGGCCGGCACGGAGACCGGCCGCTACGGCGTGTCGCCAAGGCGGGGGCGTTCGAGACGGTTGACGACTACGGCGCCGATCGCGTCGCCCAGGACGTTCGTCGACGTGCGGAACATGTCCAGAATGGCGTCGACCGCGAAGATCAGCGGGATGTAGTAGATAGGCAGGTTCACCGCGCTCGCCACAATCACCATCGTTACCAGACCGGCGTTGGGAACCGCCGCCGCACCGATCGAGGCCAGGACCGCCGTGATGAAGATGAGAAACGTCGTCATCGCCGTCAGGGCAATGGGTACGTCGTCCAGGGCGCCGAAGATCTGGATCAGGAAGATGACGGCGACGCCTTCGTAGAGCGCCGTGCCGTCCATGTTCATTGTCGCCCCGAGCGGCAGCGAGAAGTTCGCCACCTTCGGCGAGACGTTCAGGTTCTGCGTGACGTTGGTGATCGTCACCGGCAGCGTCGCCGCACTGGACCGCGTGGAGAAGGCGATCATCCACGCTTCGCGGATACCGCGCCAGAGGTTCCAGGGCGATACGCCGCCAACGACGGCACAGATCGCCAGCAGGGCGCAGATGTGCACGAGAATGCCGCCGATGACGGTTGCGCAATACCAGCCGAGCGACGTGAAGACCCCCGGTCCCGTGTCGGCGACGAGCTGGGCGACGATACATCCAATAGCCACCGGCGAGATCTGCATCAACCAGTGCGTGATGCGCATCATCACCGCGTTGAGCCCCTGGAAGAACGAGATGACCGGACCGGCGGAACTGCCCACGATCGTGCAGGCCACGCCCAACAGCAGGGCGAAGAAGATAATGCCCAGCGCATTCGGCGGATCGGCGGCCAGCGATGTGAACGGGTTCATCAGCAGCGGGCGGATGATGTCGTTGGTGAAGATCTCGCCGGGCTTGCGGCCCTCGGCGCCGGTGATGGTCTCAATTTTGGACTCGTACCGTGAGCTCTCCTGGCCGGCGGCGAGACGCTTCTCGCCACGGAGCCAGGCGACGTACTCGGGCCGCGGCGTCTGGCGGGCGTCGAGGGCCGGGCGGCCGGCGATCGTCTCGTACTTCGTGCGGTACTCGTCCTGCTTGGCCTGGGCCTTGGCGCGAATCTCCCGTGACGCCGGCTTGTCGCCCGGTTGAATGATCAGCACGGCAGCGAGCCCGATGGCCACCGCCACCGTCGTCGTGCTGAAGTAGTACAGGAGCGTTTTCCAGCCGATCGCGCCGAGCTCTCTCATGTTCGGCAGACTGGTCACGCCGGCGACGATGCTGGCCAGGATCAGCGGGGCGATGATCATCTTCAGCGCCCCCATGAACAGCGTCGGCCCGAGTAGGTCGAGCAGCCACATCACATAGCCGTACCAGCCCGGCGGCGCCGCGGCGTGCGGGTCGTTCGGATCGTGGACCAGGTACAGCGCGTAGCCGACCACGAGGCCCATCACCATAGCCAGGAAGATCAGGTTGTGGAGCTTGAAGCGCATGAGACCCTCGCCGGGAGAAGCAGGTGATTTGCGAAGTCTAGCCGCCTGGGCCGACGCTGTCAGCGCCGCGCCGCGTCACGGGCGCTCATCCGCCGGCACTTCGATCAGGTCGAAAGCGTTGCCGTCCGGGTCGGCGAGCGTGACCATGCGCAGGCCTTCGTAGGCCTCGATCTCGCTCTCCTGTCGGCCGCCGCGCTCGAGCAGACGTACCAGCACGGCGTCGAACTGATCGGTGGTCACGTCGAAGGCGACGCCGGGCAGCGTGCCCGGCTCCGGCCGCGTACCGGGTGCCCACGGGGCGACGGGAGCCAGCAGCCGCAACGACGGCCCGCCGTCGGGGAAGTCCAGCCGAGCTGAGGCGGCGTAGCGGCTGCTCTGCCGCTCGGCGACGGACAAACCGAGGCCCTCGGCCCAGAAACGGAGTCCCGCGTCGAAGTCGCTGACGTAGACGTGGATGTCGCCGATGCCGAGCATGGCGCCTACCCGCCGGTTGCAGCCCCCAAGTCGCGCCGATATTGCGCACCGTCAAAGTGAATCTGCTCGACGACCTCGTACGCCCGCCGACGGGCGTCCGCGAGGTCGTCGCCCAATGCCGTCACGCCCAGTACACGCCCGCCCGCGGTCACGAGCTGGTCGCCTTCACGCTTCGTGCCGGCGTGGTAGACGGCCAGATCGTCTCGGCCGGCGTCGTTCGGCAGACCCGTGATGGGCAGGCCGGTGGGGTACTTGTCCGGATACCCGCCCGAGGCCATCACGACGCACAACGCCGGCCGCGGGTCCCAGGTCACCTCAGCGCTGTCCAGCCGGCCGCTGACCGCCGCATCGAGCAGGTCGAGCAGGTCGGAGCGGAGGCGGAGGAGGATGGCCTGCGTTTCGGGATCGCCGAAGCGGCAGTTGAATTCGAGGACTTTCGGTCCGCCGGTGGTGAGCATCAGGCCGGCGTAGAGGACGCCGCGATAGTGGATGCCTTCGCGGACGAGGGCGTCGAGGACGGGGACGAGGACGCGCCGCTGAACGTCGAGGAGCGTGGCGTCGTCGATGGCGGGCGTGGGGCAGTAGGCGCCCATGCCGCCCGTGTTCGGGCCTTCGTCGTTGTCGCGCAGGCGTTTGTGGTCCTGGGCGGGTTCGAGCAGGAAGAGCGTGTGGCCGTCGACGATGGCCAGCACGGAGGCTTCGCGGCCCTCCAGCCGTTCCTCGACGACGATCTGCCGGCCGGCGTCGCCGAAGACGCGGTCAACGAGGATCCTCTCGGCGACGAGGATGGCGTCGGCGGGATCGTCACAGACGATGGCACCCTTGCCCTTAGCCAGGCCGGCGGCCTTGACCACCAGCGGCTGATCGCGTGTGGCGATGTACTCACGGGCCTGCTGGTAGTCGCTGAAGGTGCGGGCCTCCGCCGTCGGGACGGCGTGCTGCCGCATGAGCTGCTTGGCGAAGACCTTGTCGGATTCGAGGCGGGCGGCGGCGGCCGTGGGGCCGAAGATGCGCAGATCCGCTTCCTCGAAGGCGTCGACCATACCAGCGGCGAGGGGATCCTCCGGACCGACGATGGTGAGGTCGATGGCCTCGCGGCGGACGAAGTTCAGGGCGAGGTCGATATCGTCCGGATCGCCCGGGATGTTGGTGGCAATGGAGGCCGTGCCGGGGTTGCCGGGCAGGGCGTAGAGCTTCTGAAGTCGTGGCGAGCGCGCCAGGCAGCGACAGAGGGCGTGCTCGCGTCCGCCGGAGCCGATCACCAGAACGTTCATGCGCGGCAGGGTAGCCTACTGGAGGCCGCGTGACAATTGCCGGAGGCGATAGCGGGCCCAGTTCGCGGGCCAGATGTCCTGCTGATCGTGGGTGAGGTCGATGCAGCGCTGGTAGGCGGCGGCGGCGGCGCTGACGCGTTCCTGCTGGCGGGCGAGCTCGCCGGCGAAGAAGGGCGTGTCGTTCTGCAGGCGGAGGGCGGCGTGGGAGTCGACGAAGGTGCTGGTCAGCTCATGGACGATGCCGGCTGCGGGGTTGTCGCTCTCCAGGCCGGTCAGGGCCCGCAGGATGAACTCGGCGGTGGGCAGCTCGGACTCGAGGCCGGTGAGATAGCGGGCGATGCCTCGGGCCGACGTGGTGGCGAGGAGGTCCAGGCGGAACTGCTCGTCGTCGCCGGCGCCGATGTGGGCGGTCGTATCGCGGGCTTCGGGCAGGCGGCCGGCCATCACGAGGGCGGCCACCTGCTGCAACTGGACGTTCGGGGCGTCGTGCAGGTTGAAATCGGAACGGGCCTGCACGGCGGCGAAGAGGTCGGCGGCCTCGGCGTACTCGCCGGAGAGGTACGCACACTGGGCGAGCAGCAGGGCGGTGCGGGCGTCGATGTTGTCGGCCAGGGCCTTCTGGCCGGTCGTCAGCAGCCGGTGGGCCAGTTCGAACCGCTCGCCTGCATACGCCGCTGTGCCCAGACGCAGCCACACGGGCGGGGCCGCGGATTCGAGGGCCGTTTCGACCCAGTCATCGGGCAGGTCTTGCCCCGGACGGGACAGGGCGGCTTCGACGATCATCCGTCGCATATCCCGCAGCGATTGTGGATCGAGGGGTTCGAGCAGATTGGCCGCGGTCCAGGCCGAGGCGGGGTCGCCGTCGGCCAGGTGACGGGCGACGGCTCGCTGCCGGGCGTAGACGCGGTTCTGTTGCAGGCGCTGGTCGGTGATGTCGAAGGCATGCTCCTGCACGCCGCTTTCGGAGCCGAGCAGCACGCGGTCGCCGCCGCCGATCCAGGTGCCGAATCCAGGTTGTTCGGCAGCGGGTGGAGCCATCTGGGCGAGGTGTTCACCGGCGGCGAGCTCGTAGAGGCTGGCGCTGCCGTCCGTGAGGCAGGCGAGGAGCGTGTCGCCGGCGGGATCGAAGGCCAGCATGCGGGCGGGGCCATCGAGGCGCAGGCGGAGGAGTTCGTGGCCATCGCTGGTCCGCAGGAGGCGGACGAAGCCATCGGCGCAGGCCGCCGCCAACCGCTGCCCGCGACGGTCAAAGGCCATGCACAGCGGCGGGGAGTCGAAGCGCAGCCAGGCTGGCGGGGACGCGTCGGCGTCGTGGTTGCCACCGGCGCCGTCCAGCCACAGCAATTCACCGTTGGAGCGAGCCACCAGCAGCCGGTTCGTGCCGGGCCGGAAGGCAATCTGCCGGATGAGACTGCCCACGAACTCGACGGGGGGCCGGCTCGGCGGCAGGGCAGTGTCGAGGGTGACGTTCATGGCGCCGGGCGCCGTCGGCTGCCATCGCCGGAAGCTCACCCGCTGCTGATCGCCGGCGGGGGTCTGCGCGGCGAAGGCGACCAATTGGCCGTCGCCGGTGATGGCGACCTGCTGCAACTGGTGGCTGTCGGGCGCGGGCCAGTCGGTCGTGACGGTCGTGCCGGTGACGGTGTCGCGCAGGCGGATCACATCGCCCGTGCAGATGACGGAGTGGCGATCGAGGTTGCTGACCGCCATGAGCAGGGTGTCGGGCGTCGTGCTGAGCCGCAGGGAGAAGGGCCGCCGGGCGCTGAACATTTCCGTGGTGGTCGAGCGAGACGGCGTGTAGGCGGCGACGCGCTGCCGGGCGTTGGCCACCAGCACGCTCGAACCGTCCTCGGCGCAGGCCCAGGCCGCGGGGAGTCCGTCGGTGATGCGGCGGTAGGTCTGGCGCTGGCGCAGAGGCAGCCAGCGGCTGACGATGCCGCGCTGATCCAGTGTGGTGACCACGTCGCCGCCGCCGGCCAGGCGCAGGGTGCGCAGTTCGCCGAGTCGTCCGTCCCAGATCTCTTCGAGCTCGCCGGGACGCTGCACGGCTACCTGGCCGTCGTGTGTGCCGAACAGCAGCGTCTGGCCGGCGGCGTCGGCATCGAAGAAGTCCCATTCGCGACTGGTGTTGCAGACCCGCGTCCAGGCACGCGGGCCGGTACCGGCGGTCGCAGCCCGGTAGACCGCACCTTCGGTCATCGCCAGCAGATCGGTGCCGGCGAAGCACAGGAGCCGCGGGCGCAGCTTTTCGAGGCCGATGAGATCTGTGTGCGGCGTACCGTCGTCCGCGATCTGGATGCGCTGCACGCCGCCCACGGTGGGAATGGCCACTTGGTCGAGCACCGGCGAGTAGACTGGCGGGCCGTTCGCGTCGCGGAGCAGGCTGGTCGTCGATCGCACCGTGCCGGTTCGCCCCTCGAAGCACATGACTCGGCCCGAGCCGACCGCGAGCAGTCGTCGGCCTCCCGATACCGCCTGCACCAGGGTCACGTCGACGTCCAGGCCGAATTCGCCGGAGACGGCGGCGATGGTCTGGCTGGGTGCCCAGAGCCGCGCCCAGCCGCGGCCGGCGGCGGAGACGGTGCCGGTCTCGTCCACGCTCAACGCCGTTACGGGGCCGGGAGCCTGCACCCAGTGGCGCACGCCCCCGGTGGCCAAATCGTGAATCGTGATCCCCGCCGGCGTGTGGCAGACCGCGGCGATTTGCTCGTCCGGCGAGAAGGCGACCGGACCGCCATTGCGCGGTTGCAGAACCGTGGCGGTGAGGTCGCCGCTGCGGTCGTAGTACTGCCGCAGGGCCCAGCGTGTGGCGGGCGTGTCGGACTGCTCGCGGGCTTGCCAGTAGAGATCGCGAGCGGCGGTCAGGTCGCCCTGGGCAAAGGCCAGATCGCCGCGCTGGATCGTCTGACCGACCAGGGCACGGCGGAGCTCCTCGCGGGCTCGTTCCGAGGCGTTCTGAGCCTGGCGGGCATCCCGGGCGCTGTCCTGCGCGCTCTTCCGCTCTTCATCGGCTCGGTAGGCGGACTCGCGCTCCGCCTGCCACAGAAAGGCGAACGCCACCAGGAACAGCACCATCGTCAACAGCAGGACGGCTGCGGCCGTTGCCTGGAGGCGATAACGCCCCAGCGTCTTGCGCAGCATGTACAAACCGCTGGCCCGCTTGGCCTCGATGGGCTCACCACGCACCAGGTGGGTCAGATCGCGGGCGAGGTCGCCGGCGGTCTGGTAGCGGCGGACGGGGTGCTTCTCGAGTGCCTTGAGCAGGATCGTTTCGAGCTCGTCGTCGAGCAGGCGGCCGAAACGGCTCTGCCCGCGCAGGCTCCGCGGGCGGATCGGGTCGGCCTGGGCGATTCGTTGCAGGACCTCACCGAGCGGCCCGTCCACCGAGTAGGGCAATTGCCCGAGCAGGGCCTCGTAGAAGACCACGCCCAGCGAATACACGTCACTACGGACGTCCACGTCCATCGAGCCCTGCGTCTGCTCTGGCGACATGTAGGCCACCGTGCCCAGCAGTTCGCCGGCGGTGGAGAGCGCCTGGATCGTGCTCTTGTCGCCGGGCACGTGCTGCACCGGCTTGGCCAGGCCGAAGTCGAGGATGTGCGGCTCGCCGGCCTGGTCGACCAGGATGTTCGGGGGTTTGAGGTCGCGGTGGATGACGCCACGCTGGTGGGCGAAGTTGACCGCGTTGGCGATGGTGGTGAACAGCCGGAGGGTGTCCTTCAACGGCGGACGCACCTTGGCCAGGTAGCGGTCGAGCCGCAGGCCGTCCACGAACTCCATGGCGAAGTAATAGCGGCCGCGGCTGATGCCGGAATCGAGGATGGTGACAATCGCCGGATGCAGGAGCGAGGCGGCCAGCTCGATCTCGCGTTCGAAGCGGCGGCGGGCGGCATCGCTGGCGAAGGGGCCTTCGAGGAGGACTTTGAGCGCTACCTGGCGCTTGGTGCCGAGCTGGACGGCGCGGTAGACAACGCCCTGGCCGCCGCGGTGGATCTCCTCGATCAGTTGGTAGCCCTCGATGGCGTTCTCATCGGGGCGCGGGGCGTCGGGGGCGATGGGCGGGCGGCGGGAAACGCGCGTCGGCTCGTCGGGGGAGTAGTCCTCTGAATCGGACGCACTGGAATCGGCGTCCTGCCAGGCGCGCAGGGGTGCTGGGCGCTCGCCATCGGGTGGGCGCGGAACGGGGTCCGGTCCGGGATAGGGGGGCAGAGAGGCAGCCATCGCTCCTGCTGCTCACCTGGCCGCCGACGGCAGGTTGCCACGCCGGCAGCGGGATTCTACACTACGTAGTCGAGCCTGAACAAACAGACGTCGAGGGTACTCGGGCACTGCCGGAAACGCAGTTACAAACCGCGGGATTCTTTCGAACATCGCCGTGTCCCGGGCGCGTGGGACGGTCCCCGAGGGGTTTCGTGTTTACTCGACGAGTATTCCAACAGGAAGGCGAATCAGATGGTGACACGCGTTTGCTCGTTGTTCGGTTTGTTGTCGGCCGCGGTTCTGCTGTTCGCGGTCGGTGCGGCACCGGCCCAGGATTCCCAGCCCGCCCATGACGAGGGCCAGTGGTTCCGCAACGTCCGCCAACTCACCTCGGTCGACATGGGTCTGGCCCGTTCCGGGGAGGCTTATTTCTCGCCCGATTGCCGGCGGATCAGCTTCCAGGCCTTTCCCACCGGCAAGAAGGACTACCAGATCTACGTCATGAACTTCGACGGCACGGGCCTGAAGATGGTCAGCACCGGCGAAGGGGCGACGACCTGCTCGTATTTCCATCCGAGCAACAGGAAGATGATCTTCGCGGCGAACCACCACGACCAGCGGCCACCGGCGGCTGACGAGATCGAGCGCATGCGCCCGCGTGGCGAAGGCCGTCCCCCAACCGGCGGACACCCGGGTGGCCGTCCTGGTGGGCACCCCGGTGGACATCCGGGCGGCCATCCGGGTGGGCAAGCAGGCGAGACCGGCGGTCAGCCGCCGCGACATCCCGCCGGCGCCGGCGGACACCACGGCGGCGGCGTCGCCTGGAACTACTACCCCGGCATGGAGATTTACGAGTACACCTTCGCCACGGGTGACCTCAAACGCTTGACGGACAGCGACGGCTACGACGCCGAATGTGCGTATGCTCCCGACGGCAAGCACATCGTTTTCAGCTCGCTGCGTGACGGCGACCAGGAAATCTACATTTGCGACGCCGACGGGCAAAATCCCTATCGCGTCACGAATGCCCCGGGCAAGGACGGCGGGCCGTTCTTCAGCCCTGACGGCAAGCGCGTCGTCTACCGCTCGGAGCGGCACGGCGACGGGAACCTGCAAATCTTCGTGAACAATATCGAGGGCACGGACGAGCGGGCCGTCACCGGCCACGACGTGTTCAACTGGTGCCCGTTCTGGCATCCGTCGGGCCGCTGGCTGATCTTCACTCGCGCCGACTTCCGGGGCCGGCCGAACTTCGACCTGTACCTCATCCGCGACGACGGGTCGGAAACGTACCGCGTGACCAGCGACCAGGCGTTCGACGGGCTGCCGGTCTTCTCGCCGGACGGAAAGTACCTGATGTGGACGTCGCGTCGTAACGGCATTGAGTCGCCACAGATCTTCGTGGCCGAGTTCGTCGGCCTGACGCCGTCGGGCGAATTGCGGGCGAAGGCGACGCCCGTGTCGACGGAGCCGCCGGTCAAGCAGTAGGGCGGATTACGCCCGCTGGCGGCGTGGTAGGACGGATTCCACCCGCCGCCGGCGTTCACGGCGAACCGGCGTCCGTTGCGCAGACGGACAGACGGCGGGCCGAGCCCGCCCCACGGTGCGCACGTCCCGCGCGGAAAAAGAGGCTGGACACGGGCGGCCGCGCGCGGCAGAATAGAGCCGTCTAGAAATCATCACCTTTCTTGAAAGGATGCGGACCATGCCCGAACGCCGGCCGCAGATCAACTTCCAGGTCGATCAGGCGATGAAGTATCTGTACGAGGAGGCGCGTGCCCAGGGTCACTGGGTTACCCGCTTCTGTGCCGCCGGTCTGCTGCTGATGGTCGAGGACCCGCGGGCGCGGGCCAAGGCGATCAACCGGTTGCGCGAGTGGGAGGCCGAGTACGAGAGCGCCTCGCCCGAGCAGGTGCGGTCTTTCGTGGAAGGCGCGCAAGACGCGATGCGGCGGCCTGCTCCAGGTAGTCGGCCAGCCCCGCGAGCTCGCGCCAAGAAAAAAACGGCAAAACGCCGTTGATCCGGATCATCTCCGCGGTCAGCTTTTCCCCTTGCGTCGCGATGTTCCTGGACATGAGTCTACCTCCAGTAAGCGGCCGCGCTCGCGCCGAGCGTGCCCCGGTACCGCCCGTGGGCGTGACGTGGCGAAAGCGGTGTGGCCGTGTGGGTGCCATCGCTGGTGCTCCATTCCCTCACCGGCCGGCCGCGGCCTTGCGGATGGCATCTGCCTGGGGGAAGCCCCCGCGTGAACCGGGCTGGCGGCAGGCCGCCGCACGTCTCCGATCGCCGCGCTATCCCCTGCCGTCTGGTGCGTCGCGGGCGGCGTTTGCGTGAGACGCGCCATCACGTTGCGTCCATGAGTTTCATCGGGGGAAGCGGGCTCAGGCAAACACCTGAAAGTCGGTGAATCCCTGTCGGTTTCTCCCCGGGGGGATCTACCTGTCAGGCCTTAACGCCGTGCTCCGGCCGCCAAGCGTCATCGCCGCTTGGTTCGCCGCCACGCCTGCGGTACGCTGGCGGCATGAACTCATGGGTTCGGCTGCACCGCTGGCGATGGTGGATCCGGTGGCCGTTCAAGGTCATCGCGTTCGTTGTCGTGGTCGCGTTCGTCCTGTACCCGAAGATCTGGCTGCTGCCGCGGACGCTCGACCGGCTGCAGAACCTGGACTCGACGCTGGAGCCCGGCAATCCCGGGCTGGCGGATCTGGAGGCGGAAGTCCGCACCGCGGCCGGCGAGGGGCTCGACGCCCGCAAGATGCTGCCGTTCGTCGAGCGGGTGGTCTACCGGCATATCCCCTATGCGTGGGACTGGGACGTTTGGGGCGTCATGGACTACCTGCCCACGACCGCCGAGGTCCTGGAGAAGGGGCGGGAGGATTGCGATGGACGGGCGGTGGTGGCCGCGTCGCTACTGCGGCGAATGGGGTACAAGGCGTGGCTGGCGTCTGACCTGAAGCACACCTGGGTCGTGACACCCGCCGGTGAGACGATGTCGCCGGGCAAGGGGCGGAAGTCGATCGCCGGCGGGCCGAAGGGCACACGGTTTCAGATCGACTGGGGGATGGTCGCGAACGTCGGGCGGAGCATGACGTACGGCGTGGCGGTCTTTCCGCTGACCCGCGAGCTGCTGATTCTGGGGGCGTTGTGCGGCCTGACAATGCACCCGCGGTCGGGCACGCGGCGGAGAGTCGCCGGCTGCCTCGTGCTGCTGCTGGCGCTGGGCCTGATGCGGGACAGCGGGGCGGTGGGGAGCGGTCTGGCGGCGCATCCGGCGTGGTTATGGGTTGGCCTGGTGCTGGGCGTCGCCGGCTGGTTGCTGCTGGCGATCAGAGGGGAAGGTCGCCGTTCTTCTTCAGGGCCGTCTGAATCGTGCGAAGCGGGTGCGTAGTGCCCTGGTTTATGCCGGGGCAGTCCTCGCCGACAGCGTCCCAAGTCTCGGGGGATTCAAGGTTTGAGGCCCAGAAGGGCCACGTCCGGCACTGAACCGGGCGAACGGGGTGTATTGCGCAGCCCGTCAAGCCGATCTTTTCACGAAGCAGGAAGTCGCAATCGCCGTTCTTGCGTTCCAGCAGGCTCAGGCGGGTGCCGACGCGGCGGACGTGCCGCTTGGTGAAGTCGGCGACGGCCATATGGAGGTGCTCAGCGATCTTGCGGCATTCTTCGAGGGAGACCCAGACGTGTCCGGGCGCACCGCTACAGCAGTTGCCGCAGCGAGTGCAGGCGAAGCGGAGGCCGTCGGCGTACCAGGGTGCGAGGTGCCCGGAACCGCTCACGACTCCTTCCCACAGCACTTCTTGTATTTCTTTCCGGACCCACAGGGGCAGGGGTCGTTGCGGCCGACCGTGTGCTCTTTCTTGGCCTGCTCGACGGGAACGTCCGGTATCGGAGCATCGTCGTCGGAGACGATGTCCTGGGTCCGGCGTTTCTCTTCCTGCTTGCGTTCGAACCGCTTGGAGAACCGATCAAATATGCCCATGAGAATTCCCTTTACCAATGCCCAGGAGAGCAGTATACGCTGCGCACGGAGTCCCGCGAAGGCGGCAAATGGACCGTCTGGCCGCGGGTGTAAAAAAGGGCCTTGACGAGCGAACGAACTCCCAGTATTTAGCCGCGCGTTTGGCGGAACGAGTCCATCAACAGGAGCATCGACATGTTCCAGCCCGAAGAATTGCCCGAGCTTATGACCCCCGACGTTGAATCGGGCGTGCTCGTCGCTGACGACGATCGCCCGTCCGCCGCGACGGCCACCTTGGACGCGGTCGAGGACGGCGAAGAGAGCCAGGAATCCTGGTTGTTGCCGGACGGTGCGCTGGGGCTGTGTGCGGACGGCCGGCGTCGCGGCGACGACGAGGATGAAGACCTCGATGCCGGGGACGACGAAGAAGACGAGGAAGTCGACGACGAAGACGACTTCTACGACGACGACTTCGACGAGGAGGAAGAGGACGACGACGACGACGAGTTCGACGCCTTCGTCGACGACGACGACGAGTAGTCGTCCGACGGTGGGGTAGCACCCGCGGACCAAAATCCTGCGTTCGTCCGGCTGCGGGGAACGCAGCCGGACCCGGGGGTACTGTCTGCCCCGGGGGCCGGTCCGGCCGGCCGAAGCCCCGCCGGTAACTACAGGGGTACGGGTCGGTCGCCGATATCGGGGGTATGAAGCGAAACCCAGCCCCACCGAAGAATGAGCAGGACGAGGCCGGCTCGGGAGAGCCTGCTGCGCTGGCCGAAGAACGCCGTGGCGGCGAGGATCGTCGCTCGCAGTTTGACCGTCGCCGGGGTCCAGGCCGGAGGCGGACCGACTATCGTCGGGCCGCCGAAGAAGGCCACATGAACGAGGAGCAGCTGGATTTCCTGCGGGCGATGGACGAGTACAAGCGTGTGAATAACCGTCCGTTCCCGACGTGGACCGAGGTGCTGGACCTGGTTCTGTACCTGGGTTACCGGCGGGTGGCGGACGTGGGGGAGTTCAAGCTGAGCAAGGGTCGACAGACGCCGTTGCCGGGACAGGACGGGGAGGAAGAGGGGGAGTAGGGGGAGGTTGGGGGATTCGTCCGATAATGTTCGAGAGGGGGTTCGAAGGTCGGGAGGGGACTGCGCGGGCGGGGCGGTAGCCATCAGCCTTCAGCCGTCAGCCTTCAGCTTCCAGCCGCCGTCCGTCGGCCTTCGTGTTCGGGAGCGGGGTGAGCGTACGGCTGCACTGCTCAAGAGCAGTGGCACACGGGGGCGGGGTTGGGCTGGTCGGTAGCCCTGCGCGCATGCGGACGTTGTTTGGGCGGGTGACGACCGATGCGGAGGTTGGTTGTTGCGGGGGGTGGATAGACGGCGCGCGGGGTGGCCGGTGGGGGCGGGTGGTTTTGCGGCTTGACACCGGCGGGGCGGGGGCGTAGCTTGAGAAGCTCGTCGGTGAGCTAAGTTGCGTACTGGCTTGGGTCTACCCGCGCGAGCGGGGGCGGTCGCGCTTGGGTCCGGGATCCGTGCAATCGGGAGCAGGCATGTTACCGGTTACAAAGAAATCGAAATCACGCAAACGCACCCGCCGGTCTCATCTGGCGCTGCGTGGCGTGCAGTTGTCTGCGTGCCCGCAATGCGGGCAGGCCAAGCGGACGCATGCCGCATGCGCTAACTGCGGCTATGTGAACGCGCATACCAAGATCAAGGTCGGGACCGAGGAGTCTTAACCACCATGCGGATCGCCGTGGACGCGATGGGGGGAGATCACGCGCCGCGGGAGACTGTCCGGGGCGCAGGCCGAGGGCTCACGTTCCTGGCCGACAACGACGAGCTGATCCTGTACGGGCCGCAGGAGCGCGTCGAGCAGGAATGCCGCGAACTCGGTCTGTCCGACCGTCGCCTGCGCGTTGAACCGTGCTCTGAAGTCATCGGGATGGATGAGCCGCCGATCGAGGCCCTGCGCCACAAGCGGGACTCGACCATCTACCGTATGGCCCAGGCTGCGGCCCAGGGCGAGGTGGACGCGATCATCTCGGCGGGCAACACGGGGGCGTTCGCCGCAGCGTGCCAGCTCAAGATCGGCACCCTGCCGGGCGTGTCCCGGCCGGGGATCGCCGTGGCCATTCCCACGTTTCACGGCGCCGTGCTGGTCTGTGACGTCGGGGCCAACGTCGCCCCGAAGCCGCGGCACCTGTACGAATACGCCTGGATGAGCACGTGCTACGCGCGCGAGCTGCTGAAGGTCAAAGAGCCGCGGGTCGCGATGATGTCCATCGGCGAAGAGGACGCCAAGGGCAACACGCTGGTCAAGGAAGCCCGGCAGCTCATCAAGCAGGATGAGTCGCTGCGTTTCGTCGGGAACGTCGAGGGACGCGACCTGCTCTCCGGAGCGTGCGACGTCTGCATCTGCGACGGCTTCGTCGGGAACGTCATTCTGAAACTGACCGAGGGGCTGGCCGAGGGGCTGTTCAAGACGATCGTGCATGAAATCAAGGAGGCCTGCGCGGACCTCGTGCCGCGCTTCGAGCCGATCGTGCAGCGCATCTGGGCCCGGCACGACTTCGCCGAGTACGGCGGCGCTCCGCTGCTGGGCATCAACAGCGTGGCGATCATCTGCCACGGGCGCAGCGACGAACGAGCGATCGGCAACGCCATCCGCGTGGCTCAGGAGGAGATCCGCGTGCGGCTGAATGAGATTATCGCCAAGGGTGGGCTATGAAGCTGGGCTGGCCCGTTGAGCTGGCCGGCACCGGCCTGTACGTTCCGGAGCGCGTAGTTACCAACGAAGACTTCATGCGGCGGCTCGATACGTCGGACGAGTGGATCGTGCAGCGCACGGGGATCCACGAGCGGCGGATCATCGGGCCGGACGACAGCACGCTGACGATGGCCACGGAGGCGTGCAAGGCCGCGCTGGCCGACGCCGGGATAACGCCGGAAGACGTGGACCTGATCATCTGCGGAACGATCACGCCGGAGTACATCCTGCCGTCGACGGCGTGTCTCCTGCAGGACACGCTGGGTTGCCGCTGGGTGCCGGCGTTCGACCTGTCGGCGGCGTGCAGCGGGTACGTGTGGAGCTTCCTGACCGGTGCTCAGTACATCGCCAGTGGCATGGCGCGCAACGTGCTCGTGGTCGGCGCCGAGACGCTGACGGCCATCACCGACATGGAAGACCGGGCTACGGCGATCCTGTTCGGCGACGGGGCCGGGGCGGCCGTGCTGCGGGCGGCCACCGATCCACAGCGTGGCATTCTGGCGGCGCGGCAGGGGGCCGACGGCAAACGCGGCATGCTGATCAATATCCCCGCCGGCGGTGCACGCCATCCGGCGTCGGAGAAGACGGTCGCCGAGCGCATGCACTACATGCGCATGCGCGGGCGCGAGGTCTATAAGTTCGCCGTCACGCAGATGCACGAGATCATCCACGAGACGGCGGCCGATGCCGGTGTCTCGGTGGCTGATCTCGCCCTGGTCGTGCCGCACCAGTCGAACCTGCGGATCATCGAGTCGGCGTGCGAGCGGGCCGGTGTGCCCGCGGAGCGCGTCCTCGTGAACATCGATCGCTACGGCAACACTTCGGCCGCCTCGGTGGGCATCGCCCTGCACGAGGCCCGGCGCGACGGACGGATCAAGTCCGGCGACCTGGTGATGCTGGTGGCGTTCGGCGCCGGCCTGACGTGGGGTTCCGTGCTGATGAGGGTCTAGTGATGAGCGGCAATGCAGCGATATTCCCGGGGCAGGGGGCCCAGGAAGTCGGCATGGGCCAGGATGTGTTCGCAGCCTGCAACGTGGCGGCGGAGACGTTCGCGGCCGCCGACCAGGTGCTCGGCTTCGAGCTGTCGAAACTCTGCTTCGAGGGCCCGGCCGATCGCCTGAACGCGACAGACATCCAGCAGCCGGCGATCTTCACGACGAGCGTGGCGCTGTTTCGGGCGGCGCTGGATCGCGGCTTGCTGAAGGCGGATCAGTTCGCCGCCATGGGTGGCCTGAGCCTCGGCGAGTACACGGCCCTGCACCTGGCTGGCGCCCTGTCGTTCGAGGCGGCCCTGCGGCTCGTCTATCGCCGGGGGCAGCTCATGCAGCAGGCCTGCGAGGCCAGCCCCGGCGGCATGGTCTCGCTGATGGGCATGAACGAGGAGCAGGTGCTGGCCCTCTGTGAGCGCGTGCAAGAGCACGGCCGCGTCGGGCCGGCGAACTTCAACTGCCCGGGGCAGATCGTGATTTCGGGCGACCGGGCGGCGTGCACGGCGGCCACGGGACAGGCGGAGGCGTTCGGCGGGCGGGCCATTCCGCTCGACGTCGCCGGCGCCTTCCACAGCGAATTGATGCGGCCGGCGGCGGAGGCCCTGCGCGAGACGCTGGCGGCCAGCGAGTTCCAGACGCCGCGCGTGCGGGTTATCACCAACGTCAACGCCGAGTATCATGGCGATCCGGCGAGCATCCGCGACGCGCTGTACCAACAGGTGTTCAATCCAGTCCGCTGGCACGCCTGCGTGGAGCGGCTGGTGGCGGACGGTTGCGACGCGTTCTGGGAGGTGGGGCCGAAACGCGTCCTGGCCGGCCTGATGCGGAAGATCAACCGCCAGGTGAAGACCAGCAACGTGGGCAAGCTCTCGGATCTGGGCTGAAGCGCACGGGAGGTGCAACGGTGAGCTTGAAGGAGCAAGTGGCACTGGTGACCGGCGGGTCGCGCGGCATCGGCCAGGCGATTTGTGTGGAGCTGGCCCGGCAGGGGGCCACCGTCGTGGCCGCCGCCCGTAACGTGGCCCGTATCCAGGAGTGGATCGAGCAGGAGTCAGAGCTGGCCGGCCGTGTCACGGCGGCGAGCGTCGACGTCACCGATCGGGCGGCGGTGGACAGCCTGATCGAGCAGACCGTCGAACACGCGGGCCGCATCGATATCCTGGTCAACAACGCCGGCATCACCCGCGATGGGCTGGTCATGAGCATGGAAGATGACCAGTTCGACGACGTGCTGAACACGAATCTGCGGGCGGCCTTCTGGACGACGCGGGCGGTGTGCCGGCACATGATCCGGGCCCGCCGCGGGCGCATCATCAACATCTCCAGTGTTTCCGGCATCATGGGAAATCCCGGCCAGGCGAACTACGCAGCGGCCAAGGCCGGGCTCATCGGCATGACCAAATCGGTGGCCAAGGAAGTGGCCAAGCGCGGCGTAACCTGTAACGCCGTGGCACCCGGCTTCATTCAGACCGAGATGGTCGAGACCCTGCCGGAGAAGTACCTGGCCGAGATCACGCCGCTGATTCCGATGCGGCGTATCGGTCGCCCGGAGGAAGTGGCGGCGCTGGTGGCCTTCCTGGCCAGCCCGGGCGCCAGCTACGTCACCGGGCAGGTCTTCGTCGTCGACGGCGGATTGCATACCTAGTACTCCCGCCGCCGATTCGCGACCACTTCCATCTCATTCGACGAAAGGACGCGTAACGTGCCCGCCCATCCCAAAGCGATCCGACGCATCGGCGTGTTGACCGGCGGCGGCGACTGCCCCGGGCTCAACGCGGTCATCCGGGTGGTAACCAAGGCGGCCATCTCCAAGCTCGGCTTGCAGGTCGTCGGCATCGAGGACGGCTTCCTCGGGCTGATCCGCAACCGCATGCGCATGCTCGATACGACGGCCGTGTCGAACATCCTGGCCACCGGGGGCACGATTCTGGGGACGAGCAACAAGGCGAATCCGTCCCGCTTCGCCGTCGGCACCGACGCCGAGGGCAAGCCTATCTTCGAGGACGTCACGCAGCGCGTGCTCGAGCATTTGCAGGAACGCGAGATCGACGGGCTCATCTGCATCGGCGGCGATGGAACGATGTCCGGGGCGATCAACCTGATCAAGCGCGGCATACCCTGCATCGGCGTGCCGAAGACGATCGACAACGACCTGATGCACAGCGACATCACGTTCGGCTTCACGACGGCGGTGGAGACGGCGACGGGGTGCCTGGACCGCATCCACTCGACCGCGTCGAGCCACCACCGGGTGATGGTGGTCGAGCTGATGGGGCGGAACGCCGGCTGGCTGGCGCTGCACGCTGGCCTGGCCAGCGGATCGGACGTCGTGCTGATTCCGGAGATTCCCTTCGATATCGAGAAGGTGTGCGAGACGTGCCTGCACCGCTCGAAACACGGTAAGCGTTTCACGCTCGTCGCCGTCTCGGAGGGCGCCCGTCCGAAGGGTGGCCAGCAGGTTGTCGACAAGATCGTGCACGACAGTCCGGACCCGATTCGTCTCGGCGGTGTGAGCACGGTTCTGGCCGAGCAGATCTCCGCGCGAACCCACCTGGAAACGCGGGCGACGATCCTGGGACATATTCAGCGCGGCGGCCCGCCCGTTGCCGCGGACCGCGTGCTGGCTACGACGCTGGGGCACCGGGCCATTCAGCTCGTCGCCACGGGTGAATGGAACAATGTGGTCGTCGTGCAGGAAGGGGAGACGCGTTTCGTGCCCATCGAATCCGTGGCCGATCAGCAGCGGTGCGTGCCCGAGGACGATCCACTCATCGGCGTGGCCCGATCCATCGACACCTGCATGGGTGACTGACGCGGCGCCGGCGGCGGGCCTGACCCGGCACGCGGAACGGGAAGGAATCGCATGATCCGGCGACTGGTCAGCGCGGCGCTGCTGGTGGGCGGGTTGCTCGCCCTCGGTCGGGCGCTGTTGACCGAGCCGCTCGATCAGCGGCGGGCGGTGGCGGTGACGCTGCTGCTGGCGGTGGGGGCCGGGTTGAACGTGATTGGTTTGCTGGGCAGCACGCTGCCCGTGCGGAACTGGCTGCGTGGACTGGCGGTGGTCGTCGGATTGGCGGCGCTGGCGGCAGTGCTGGGTCTGCGGTGGTCGGCCGAGCGCGTGCTCGATGACGTTTCGCCGGCCAACCGCGAGGGGCGGGCGTACGTTTCGCAGGTGCTGGGTGGGTCGCAGTGGCACGCCCTGGGTGTGGGTTACGCGACGGTTTCGGTTCTGTTTCTGCCACCGTATCGCCGGTCGAAAGCCGCGCCGGCTGCGGATGTTCCGCCGGAGGGTGAGGCGGAGTAGGGGGGGGGCGGGGTTTGCCGCTGATGAGCGAGCGGCTATCGTAGCCGGGGCGAGCCGCGGAGTGGTGCGGCTGGCGCCGGTTGGCTATGACGGAAGGATGGATGCCGATGTCGGGCAACCTGTGTGAACATTGCACGGGCGTGTGCTGCAAGTACATCGCCCTGCCGATCGATACGCCGGAGACGAAGGCCGATTTCGACGATGTGCGGTGGTATCTGCTGCACGAGAACGTGTCGGTGTTCGTGGAGGACGGGTCGTGGTACATCAACATGGCGACGCCATGCCGGCATTTGCAGGCGGACAATCGTTGTGGGATTTACGCGACGCGGCCGCGGATTTGCCGGAAGTACACGACCGATAACTGCGACTACCATTCGGGTGATTACGGGTGGGAGCAGCATTTCACCTGCCCCGAGCATCTGGATGTCTATGTAACCGAGAAAGTCTCGAAGTCCGGGAATCGCAAGGTTAGAAATGGATCCTCGAATACACGGGGATCCGAGAAATCCTCGAAGAGCAAGATACACTTGAATAGGAAGATGCCCGGTCCCGGCAGCGGCGTGATCGGGCGTGATCCAGCGGGGGCGCGGCTGGCCGAGGCGCGGACGGATATCGCCGGCGTGAACCTGCCCGTGCTGGGAGACGGCGCATGAAGATCCAGTCCCCGCCGGGAATGCGTGATTTCTACCCCGACGACATGCGCCGGCAGCGCTGGCTGTTCGACCTGTGGCGCGACGTGTCACTGGCCTGCGGCTGTGAGGAGTACGAAGGGCCCATCTTCGAATATCTCGACCTGTACACGGTCAAGAGCGGAGAGGGCATCGTCTCGGAGCTGTTCAATTTCACCGATCGCGGCGAGCGGCGGTTCGCCATCCGGCCGGAGATGACGCCGACGCTGGCTCGCATGGTGGCGGCGCGGGCGAACGCGCTGTCGCGGCCGATCAAGTGGTTCAGCGTGCCGCGGATGTGCCGGGCGGAGAAGCCGCAGCGGGGTCGGCTGCGCGAGTTCTTCCAGTGGAACGTGGACATCCTGGGTGTCGACGACGTGCTGGCCGACGCCGAGGTGATTGCGGTCGCCGTCGAGTTTCTGCGGCGGGTCGGGCTCACGCCGGCGGACGTGGTGATGCGGATCAGCAGCCGGCCGCTGGCGACGGCGGTGCTGGGGGCGCTGGGTGTCGAGCGCGAGCAGGTCGGCAGGGCGTTCGAGCTGATCGACCGGTTCGACAAGCTGGGCGTGGAGGAGTTTCGGCGGCAGTGGCAGGAGTTCGCGCCGCGCGTTTCGCCGGATGGACTGCTGGAGCAGCTCGAACGGACGGACCTGGCGGGTTGTTTGCGCCTCCTGGAGAAGGAGGGCGATGCGGGGACGGCGGCGCGGCAGCAGTTCGAGGAGTTATGGGAGCGGCTGCGGGCGCTCGACGTGGTCGAGTATTGCGCGTTCGACCTGAAGGTCGTGCGCGGCCTCGCGTACTACACCGGGCCCGTCTTCGAGGTCACCGCCCAGCGCGGCGGCCTGCGGGCGCTGCTCGGCGGCGGACGCTACGACAACCTGACCGAATTGCTCGATGGGCCACGCGTCTCGGGCGTCGGTTTCGGCATGGGCGACGCTCCGGTCCTGGAGTGCTTGCGAGAACTCAGCAAGTTGCCGGATCTCAGCCAGACGCTCGATCTGTTCGTGATGGACGCGGGCGGCGAGTACTTCGACCGCGTGCTCGAAATCGCCACGCAGCTTCGGCGGGCGGGGCTGACGGTGGATTTCTCGTACAAGCGGCAGGCGATCGGGAAGCAGTTCAAGCAGGCGTCGGGCCGTGGAGCCCGGTATGCGATCGTCGTCGGCGGCGAATACGACGAAAAACGACAGTTGACGGTGAAGAACCTATCCACGGGCGAGCAGGAGGCGGTGTCGGCCGAGAAGCTCCTGGCGGACCCGCGTGCGCTGCTGGCGAGCATTTGAACGAGCGCGGACACGGGGTGGGAGAGAACAGGGGGGCGGGCGGTGCAGCTCGAAGGAGAGCGGGCACACAGGGCTCGCACGGGCTTTCACCCTCCGCCGCGACGCGTGACGCCGCACTGGGCGGCGTCACACGCCACGGCCGGAATTACCCGGCGCGGGAGGGGAGAGGAGGCCACCAATCAACCGCCGGTCAGCAGGTCGATGAAGGGGGAGATGTCGAAGTTGTTCAGAGTACCGTCGCTGTTGATGTCTCCGTTAAGCAAGTCGCAATCGGGGTACTGCTCGGCGTAGGCGGTCGGGTTGGTGAGAGCCTGGACAAACGGGCTGATGTCGAAGTTGTTGACCACACCGTCGCAGTTGAGGTCGCCGAGCGCGTGGCCGACTGAGAAGAGCATCAGCCCGTCGATGAAGGGGCTGGGGGCGAGGGCGCGGGCGGTGGCCTCGTTGAACACGAGCATGCCGGCCGGCAGTTGCGTATCGACCTGGTCGGTCACCGTGTTAGTCGCCGTGTCGATCACCAGGAACTCGCCAGCTACGTCGATGTTGAAAGCGGGGCCGGGCCCGACCGTCACGGAGAACGAGCCGGTTGCGGCGTAGAGGTGCTCGCCGGCGGCGTCGAGCGCCAAGCCCTGGGCGGCGTTGTCACCGGTGGAGATGGTCGACGTCATGACCCGTGCGGAGACATCAACGACAGCGATGTTATTGGAATTGCCGTTGATGACGTACAGTGTCTGCCCGTCTGGCGAGACCGCCATCTCGTAGGGCATGTCACCGACGTCGACGGTACCGGTGATTGCTGAGTCGGAGCCGGCGTTGTCCACGATGGCCACGAGGTCGTTGTTCTTGTTGCTGACGAAGATGGTGGAGTCGTCAGCGGAGAAGATCGCCCGCACCGGGAAATCGACCATGCTCAGGTCCTTGACGACGGACCAGGACACGGTATTGATGATCGTTAGAACATCATCGTAGCTACCGCACACCACGAGCGTGTTGCCGTCATGGCTGAGCGTCATGCCGCTTGCTTGGTTGTACATGTAGTAGATGTTTCCCATATTGCCGCTCGGCAGTTTGGCGCCCTCGACGCTAAGCGTGTCCAGGTTGATGCGATACACGCCATCGCCGTCCGCCACGACAGCCACGTAGGCGTACTGCCCGTCGGGTGACACCTCGACCTCGCTCCCACGGCGGCCGAGAGGGACGTTCGTCACGGTGTGGCTGGCGATGTCGATGACCGAAACGAAGTAGGAATCGAGGTTGGCGACAACCGCAGTGGTGCTGTCCGGCGTGATCTCCACACCGGCGGGTCGATCCCCGACGTCCAGGGTTGCTGTTACGGTCTTCGTGGTCAGGTCGACGATTGAGACGGTGTCGCTGAGGATATTCACCGCGACGGCGGTGGTGCCGTCAGGGGAGATGGCGACGGTGCGACAACTGTCGGCTTCGGGTGCCGGCCCGGAGGGCATCACCGCCTCGACGTGCCCTGCGGTGCCGTTCGTGTTCACCACGATCAGGTCCTCGCCGGTGAGGCAGGCGGCCATCGCTGCCCGGGGGCCGATCGGTGACACACCGCCGACATCCGTCGAAACGACACCGTTCAGGCTGGCGACGATGCTCTCGGTGGAGTAGTCGATCAGGCTACCGTTGTAGCCCACGCCGAGGCAGCAATTGCCGTCGGCCGTCGTCAGGAGCTGGGTAACGCTGGCGGTATTCAGATTGCCGGATACGGCGTCGGTGATGAGGTTGACGACCCGGCAGGCGTTCGAGATGGAGACCACCGCTTTCGTTCCGGCCGGGTTGATGGCGACCGGCCCCCGGCCGTTCGCGCCGACGTCAATCGTCTTGGTGATGGTCTGGGCGGTCGTGTCGATTACCGTGATGAGGCTGCTGCTGGCGTGCGAACAGACTGCCTTCGTACGGTCCGAAGTAATGGCGATACCGCGTGGTCTACTGGTGCAGGCTACGTCGGTCGCGGAGCCGGTCGTAATGTCGATGAAGCGAATGCGGGCGTTGTAGTAATCCACGTTCAGCAGCGTGGCATTGTCGACGCACTCGAAGCCGGTAAAGGCAGCGATCACGGCGGCCGACTCGAAGTTCATCGATATGGTCGCGGAGTACGCGACACCGTCGATCTGACGCAGCTCGGTTGCCGCGGCAATATCAATCACGGATACCGTGCCGTCAGCGGTGTTGCCGACGATGGCAGTGCTGTTGTCGGGCGTGATACGCACCATGCCTGGCTGGTTCCCGACGGTGACGACGGCGGTCTCAGTATTGGTCTGCAGGTCCACGATCGACGCCGTATCCTCGAAGATGTTGGCCGTCACGGCGTAGTGGCCGTCGGTCGTGAGCGCCAACTCGTTCGGCGAGCCTGAGAGCTGGATCTCGCCGAGAAAGGCGCGGGTGTTCGCGTCGTAGATGATCAGGTTCTGCGTATCGCGATGAGCGACGATGATCTTCGCACCGTCGGGCGTGAACGCAATCCCCGAAGGCACATCACCCTCGGGCAGTTCACCGAGGAACATGGTCTCAAATGAGGCGCTGCGCAGCGACAGATTGCGTACGAGCCCGGCCAGGTCGAGCTCCCCGCCGGGCAGATCGAAACGCTGGATCCAGGCATCGCCGTCCGGTTGGTCCAGCGTGCCGGGATACGGCGTCATCTGTCCATGGGCGTCGATCACGACATGGTCGAGTTGGGCTGAGGCACTGGCGACACCAAACAGCGCGAGGCACGCCACGACGACGCCCATGGTGAGCCGCTGTCCATCTCGTTTCCTGCGATTCATGCTTGCGCTCCTGTCCGACACTCTCCGGATAACAGGGGCCCAACAGACCTTGTCGGGCCACCACAACACGCCGATCTGCAGTATCCGCCGGCGAGCCTGAGCGGTCGGTACTCTCTGTCCGCCGACGGATGTCGTCGCCACGTCCGAACTGGCCGCGGCAGCGCCGCCGTGGCCCGGTGCACCTTCCTTTCCGGCCTTCGAGGGAGCCTCACTCACCGGGGAGGGTTTCATCCCTGCTTTGCGGCCCAGGAGCAGCAGGGAGAGCCGAATCCCGCGGCACCGGGTCCAATATAGCCCTCAGCTGTCCGTGTTTCAAGATTACTTCAGAGAAATCATCGGAGATATTGGCGGCGTCGTTGCGAAAAAGGCGGTGGGCTAGTAGAATTCCCATTATCAAGGTACTCAGATGGCCGACACCGACGTAGAAAAGCTGGAGCCGACAGCCGAGTCATTCCAAGACCATGCTACGTCTGTACTTAGAAGGATTCAGGGGGCGATAAGCCGGATCGTGGCGCTCCTGCACCCCGGCCCGGTTCGCCCGCGAGACGTCGCCCAACGCCTGAAGCTGGATAAGTCGCTGGCGTGGAAGGTGGCCCGCATCGCCCAGGCGCGTGACCCGCGCGACGTGATGGAGTACGTGCCTGGTTCCGGCGGGATCGAGATCGTCCTCTCCGCCGCCGAGAGCGCTGGCGTTGGGCGCGAGGTCATTGACAGCGCCCGGCAAGCGTTCCAGGACTTCGAGCGGATGATCGGCCAGCAGGCAAGCGATCGGGCGACGCTGGAACTCATGATCCGGGGGATGGGGGGGCCGGGCGAGCCGGTCGTGGATGAGACGCAGCGAAAGCTGTTGTACCACGGCAGCCGCGCTGTGTGGGGAACGCACACGCGCGTTCATATCAAGGCGGACTTTCTCGCGCCGAGTCAGCGTGCCGGGTTCTTCGACCTGGCGGTGCTGAGCGGTTTTGTCGACTTCGAACGCCTCCGACCGGGTGTGTTGTGGGCGTTCGCCCGAAAGCGGGTCACCGATGACGAGGGTTGCGCTCACGGGTACATGAAGGTCGAATCACTCGACCCGGCGTTCCCGGTGGCAGGCGGCGTGCCACTGCTGGGCGATTTCTGCTCCGCGCCGGCGCGCGAGCTGCGGCCGTTTTTCGGGCCGGACGGTTCGACGAATTACGCGATTCCGGAAGGGCCCATCGGGCTGTCGGGGACGGTGACGTGCATGACTGGCGTCATCAGCCGCGAACTGGCCTCCTATTATCGCACTGCTGACAACACGTTTGGTGAGCACCTGCTGGAGCTACGCACGCCGGCCGAACTCATGCTGTTTGACCTTTTCGTGCACAAGGACCTGCCCCTGTGCCTGCCGCCGGCGTTTGCGGTCTACGGCGAGTTGTGGAGCTGGCCGTCGACGCCGGCCAGCAGGGCGGCGATGGGGGCCTTGCCGATCACCGCGGCTGTTGAGTACCTCGGTAGTGGGCCGCCAACGGTGGACATCGTAGAGGTGCCGCGTTACCGGGAGATGGTCGACCAAGTCTTCGCCCGAGCCGGATGGGAGGCGAGGGACTTCCGGGCCTATCGTGTGCGGATGACCTACCCGCCGATCCCTGCCATGGCCGTGTTGCACTTCGAATTGCCGGAGCCGCCGGCCCCGGCGAAGACGAGCGGTCGGCGGACCTGATCCCCAGTCGCCAGCACCGAGGTGGCCTGAGCGGGAGCAAGGCGCGGGGGCAAACGCTCACCGAATGCGGAGAGCGCTTGTCGTCGAGTTGTGCTCGCCCAAGTGGGGACAGCACGTTGGCGCCGAATCGCCGCTTCAGCCACTTAACTCATTCCAGACTTCGCGGGGAATTGTAAATGCGGCCAGCCACGCGTAGCTTACAGTATCCTTGGAGGGCCAAACGATGATGCGTGGTCCTGCGACGTTTGTCCTCTTGTTGATCGTCGGCGCGATGTTGCTCATCGGCGGGATTCTGCTGCGCACCGGTTGCCGGTCGTCCGGCGGTCGTGACGGGGTACCCAAGTGCCGGCGGTGCGGTCACCGCAACGAGCCCGACGCCAGGTTCTGCGCCCGTTGTGGCGCCGAGCAGCAAGACAACAGCCGCTGAACCCGACTGCGGGGGGCCACGTGTGCCCCGGTCGAGCCGCAGCGACATAACCAAGTCCGTTTGCGAAGGGAGAGTCACGATGGCCGTTACTGCACCGCCTGTCGACGACGCGGGCCGGCCGCGTCGCCACCCATCCCCGTCACGGTTCCCGCTTAGCGGGCCACTGGTTGTGCTGCTGCTGATTCCGCTGGTGGCCGCCCTGTTCGGCGGCTACGTCTGGTTCGTGCAGCGCGTCGAGGTTCCCGCCGGCCAGGTGCTGGTGCTGGTGCACAAGACCGGCCGCGAGCTGCCGGCGACGAGCGTCGAAGGCGAGCCGCTGCCCGAGTCGGTCCGCCACCAGATGGTGCTTTATCCCGAGTTGCTGAAGGCACTCGGCGAGCCAGCGGACTCGACGGTCTATAAGGGCGTGATGTACGAGGTGCTGCCCGAAGGCCGGTATTTCCGCGACCCGTTCTTCTGGGCGCGGGAGCAGGTGCCGGCCGTGGTCATCGCTCAGGACGAGGTCGGCGTGCTGGTGCGACGGTACGGCAAGCCGCTGCCGCCGGGCAAGATCGTGGCGACCGAGCCGGACGAACGCGGCCCACTGGCCGACGTGCTGATGCCCGGCCGCTACAACATCAACCCGTACGCCTACGAAGTTCGGCGCGTGGCGCCGGTGACGGTGCCGCTCGGCTACGTCGGCGTGCAACGGCTCTATCACGGCAAGGATCCGGCCAACCCGAACGACTGGACGGTGCAGCCGGGTGAGCGCGGCGTGCAGCCGGACGTGCTGCCGCCCGGGCTGTATTACAACAACCCGTACGTGCGGCAGATCGACCCGATCGACGTGCGCAGCCACACGCTCGACCTGCACGACAAGGACGCGATCCGCTTCCCGTCGTTCGACAGCTTCGACATCGTGGTCGATGCGACGGTCGAGTACGCGATTCGCCAGGACATGGCACCGTATGTGATGGTGGCCATCGGCGGGCATTCGGACATCGAGGAAAAGCTGATCCTGCCGTACGCGCGATCGCTCTCCCGCATTGAGGGCTCGAAGCTGCTGGCCCGCGAGTTCATCTCCGGCGATTCGCGCGAGGCGTTCCAGGCCGCGTTCTACGAGGGTCTGCACCGCCAGTGTGCAGCGCAGGGCATCGAGATCCGGGCCACGCCGATCCGGCGGATCGAACCGCCGGCGGCGATCGCCAACCCGATCAGCGACCGGCAATTGGCCGAGCAGCAGATTCACCAGTACGACAACGAGATCAAGGTCGCCGGCTCGCAGGCGCTGCTGGTCGAGCAGGAGGAAATGCAGAAGCAGAACCAGGCGATCGGCGAGGTCAACCGCGAGGTCGTGGCGTTGACGGTCGACGCCGAGCAGCGCAAGGCCGTCTCCCTGACTGAGGTCAACAAGCGGCTGGAGGTCGCCCGGCTGCACCTGGAGGCCGCTCGGGAGAACGCCGCCGCCCAACTGGCCCGCGGCGAGGCCGACGCCGAGGTCATCCTGCTCAAGTACACCGCCGAGGCCGAGCCGCTGCGCGACGCCATCGCGGCCTTCGGCAACGGCGACACGTACGCACAGTACTTCTTCTACCAGAAGCTCGGACCGGCGGTGAAATCTGTGCTGGCCAGCACCGACGGGCCGTTCGCCGACATCTTCCGGGCGCTGTCGCAGGCCCCGGTTGAGCCGGCCGCGCCGGCGGAAGGAGGTCAGCCATGAAGCTCACCCGCGTCATAACGATCGTGGTCGGCGCCGGCCTCATTCTGGTCGCCGTCGGCATGGGGTTCGTGTGGGGCGTCTGCCGGGTGTACGTGGGCCCGGACGAGTGCCTGGTGCTGATCCGCAAGAACGGGGCGCCGCTGCCCGCCGGGCAGTTGATCGCCGAGCCGGGGCAACGCGGCATTCAGCGCGAGGCCCTCGGTCCCGGCCGCTATTTCCTCAACCCGTGGAAATGGGACACCGAGGTCGTTCCGGCGATCGAGATTTCCGCGGGCGATCCGGCGACGTGGCGCGAGGTATGGGCCGCCGGGGAGGCCGACTACGGCGTACCGCGGATGGACGGCAAGTGGCCCGAGGTGGGACTGGTCACCAGCCTAGCGGGCCAGCCGTGGACGAAGGAGAGCGAGGTCGTCGACGAGGGTTTCCAGGGCATTCAGCGCAAGGTGCTCACGCCCGGCACGTATCGGCTGAACCCGCGGGCGTACAAGGTGGACCGTGTCCCGGCGACGCTCGTGCCGCTCGGTTGCATCGGCGTGGTTACCTCGCGGCTCGGCGACATGCCGGGGACGGAGACAATCAGCGAGGTCAGCATCGGTCCCGACGGCGAGCCGCAGGAGCGTCCGCGCGTCGTGCAGAAGCTGGCCGAAGAGGGACAGCGCGGCGTGCTGCGTAACGTCCTCCAGCCCGGCATCTACTACCTCAATCCGAAGGTGTACAAGGTCGATATCGTGCAGATCGGCTTCAACCAGCTCTCGCAGTTCCGCAGCGAAGACCTCGGTACAAACATCTCCTTCCCGTCGGAGGACGGCTTCACCATCGGCGTCGAGGTTACGGTCGTCTGGGGGCGGCATCCGGCGCATACGCCGGAGATGATCAGCCGCATGGGCGACGTCGCCAAGATCCGCCAGATCATCCTCGGCCAGATCCGCAGCATCTGCCGCAACATCGGCTCGAAGTACAAGAGCACCGATTTCATTCAGGGTGAGAAGCGCGAGCAGTATCAGCAAAGCGTCACGCAGACGCTGCAACGCGTCTGCCGCGAGCGCGACATCGAAGTGCTTATCGCCCTGATCCAGAACATCGAGGTCTCCGGCGGAACGGCGCCGGGTGGTGCCGGGCTGGACCTGAAGCAGACCATCCAGCGTGGCTACATCGCCGCCGAGGAGGACCTGACCAAGCAGGCCCAGCGGGAGACGGCGAAGGTGCGAGCCGACCTGGAGACGGCGCAGGTGGACATCGAGGTGGCCCGCGAGCGGATCACCGCCGATACGCGCAAGAAGGTCGCCGAACTGAAGGCCGAGGGTCAGAAGAAGGCCGAGGAGATCGACGCGCAGCGTGACCTCGAAGTGGCCCAGATCGAGCGGCAGATCGCCGAGCTGGAGGCGGAGACGACGCGTGTGCTCGGCAAGGCCGAGGCCGACGTGGAGCGTCTGGCGCACCAGGCGGACGCCGATGGTCAGCGCATGATGATCGGGGCCTTCGGCAGTGGCCGGGCGTTCAACCTGTACACGTTCGCCCAGAACTTTGCGCCGGAGAGTATCCGCCTGATCTTCGCCGGCGAGGGCACGTTCTGGACGGACCTGAACCGGCTCCAGGACGCGGCCGGGTTGGAGCTGCTGCGCAACAGCGCCGCGCCGCCGGCACCTGCGCCGGCGCCATAGGCAACCGGCAACGTGGCCGTTGCCGCCCGGGGCCAGAGGGGGGGGCGGTGCGGGCCAGAGAGAAGATGGAGACGTTCTGCGTAGCGGCGGCCGAGAGGGCAGAACGTCTCCCTCTTCCGCCTTCCTGAAAGTGTTGCTCGGTTGCTGAGGGCGTTGTGCGAAGGAGGCCTCGGCGTGCGGAAGACGAAAGCAAGACGCGTGCTCGCTATCGTGTTCGCGGTTGTTGCTGTCGGAGTGGTTGCGGTTATTGCCAAGTGGGACGCCATGATGGTGGAGTACCATGCGTGGCGGTTGCGCCAATCCAACGACTGCTGCATGGTGCACTATGGAGAACTGCGGCGCCTAGCTCAACCGAGTGCGAATGTAGAGGTCAACTGCGCGGGTGCGGTGCCAGAAAGCGTAGTTGCGGATCGTGATCGACAGTCGGAAGAAACGAGGACTGTGGGCGCGTATGCATGCATCGAATTCCTGTATGACGACCCTCACGAGGGTTGGGTGCGCTACATCGCGGTGGCACGCAGGAATGCCGCGGGCGTGTATACTGTGTTCTGGTATGCGACGAAGTACTGACGATAGGGCACATGAACTTCGACATCAGCTCCTTCCTCGCGCTGCTGGAGGCCGAGTATGACATCCTCGGCCGGCGGATCGAGGCACACGATTGGACCGCCGACGGCGCCGGCACTTGCGCCGGCGCCGTGGGCGGTTGGCGGGGTTACTGCACGATGTAGAAGCCGCGGGCGGTGAGGATGAGCGTGCCGTCCTGGTCGACGCTCGCGACCGTGGCGGCGACGACGACTTCCGCGCCCGGCACCAGTCCGTGCTCGCCGTTCAGGTCGAGTCGCAGCGGGCGGCCGTCCTTGTCATTGACCTGGACCGTCGCCGTGCTGGCCAGGACGTCCTCACGCGGTTCGCAGCAGTAGTCCCACGGCGTGGGGCAGCCGTTGCCGTGCTTCTCCTGACAGGTCGGCAGGGCGCGGTCCACGAGCAGGAACATGGCGCTGCCCTGGACGAACGGGTCCTTCCGGCCGCCGATGCGACCGCGCACCGTCAACTCCTGACCGGCCTTCGCCTGGGCCTTGGCCGCACGGACGCCGACGGCATCGGCGGGCTCGGCGGCGAGGAAGAGATCGGCTGGCAGGGCGGCGGCCGCGGTAGTGTCTTTCGACGCCGACTCGCCGGCAGCGGGGGGCTTTGCGTCACAGCCGCCGAGGGCGACGACGGCCAACAGGGGGAGGGAGAAACCGAACAGCTTTCGCAACGTTTGCATAATCACGAGTACTCCTTTCGTTAAGCGGTTCGCAGAGCTTCGACGATGGGCAGGCGCAGGCAGCGCCACAGCGGCGGGAGGATGCCCAGCATGGCCATGGCCACGCCGGCGATCAGCCCACCCAACAACACAACGGCATCGATGTTGAGGGCGAAGGCCCCCATCGAGAAACGGACGGCGATCCCGTCCAGCAACACCAGGCAGACCGCACAGGCCACGAGTCCGCCGGCGGCGGTGGCCAGCAGCGATTCCTGGAGAAAGCTGACGACGATCGACGCCCGCGAGAAACCGAGCGTTTGCAGCGTTCCCAACTCGCGGACACGCGAGGCGAACGCCGCGTACATGGTGTTCAGTCCGCCGAACAGCCCGCCCAGGGCGACGAGCAGCACCGTGCCCCAGACCATCGCCCGTACCGGCTGGTAGAAGCGGGCGAGGCTGGCGTAGTAGTCCGACTCGCGGACGGCGGCGAGCTCGAGGTCCAGTCGCCGGGCGGTGAAGATCGCCACGTCCTCGTACGTCGCGCCGCCCAGCGTGAGGACGACGCAGGAGATGCTGTTCTCCCGGCGGGTGGCGATTTGCAGGTCGACCAGCGGGCACCAGATCTCCGCGTCCATGACGGTCTGCGGCGCCTCGAAGCGGCCGACAATCGTCCAGTCGCGGTTGTCGAACCAGAGCGTGTGCCCGACGGCCAGCGTCTCCGGCGACACGCCCAATCGCGTCGCCGCCAGCCGCCCGACGAGCAGCTCGTTGTAGCCTGGACGCGGGGCCCGGCCCTCGACGATGCGCACCTGCGGGTGGACGAGGAATGCGGTCGGCGTCACGCCGCGCAGCACCGCCGGCAGCTCTTGCGCTGCGTCGCGGTCGGCCTTGAGCACGAGGGCCATGTGGACTTCGGGGGATACGTATTGCACGCCGAGCCGCTCGCGGATACCGGGTACGCTGGCGGCGACGAGGCCGGCGACCTGCGGGCCGATCTGGCTGCGCTCGACGCTCTCTTCGCTGCCGGCACCGAGCAGCATGACGTTGTCGGGGTTGCCGCTGACGGCCAGGCTGCGCTGCATGCCGCGGACGAACCCGCCGGCGGCGAGCACGAGGGCGACGACGAGGGCACTGCCGACGACGGCGGCGATGAGCCGCGACCGCGAACGGCCGAGATTGCGGACAGCGTAGTCAAACGGTAGTAGTCGCATGCGCTTCTCCTCAATCTCGCCTTAGACGGCGCGGAAACAGGTCACGATCTCACGCCGGGAGGCCTGCCACGCCGGCACGAGACCGGCCACGACGCCCAGCAGTCCCGCCAGGGCGAGGCCGTGGACGAACAGCCCCGGCGTCGAGGCAAACGGGATGCTCAGGCCGTCGACCGAGAGGGCCATCCCGCCGCGGGAGAGCACCCACAGGGCCAGTCCGCTGCCGATGGCACCGCCCACGAGGCTGATGGCCAGGCCCTCGGTGATGATGAGCCGGGCGATCAGGCCGCCGCGATAGCCGAGCGTTTGCAGGATGGCGTGATCGCGGATGCGTTCCTGCACGGCGAGCACGATGGCGTTGCCGATGAGGGCCAGCACCGCCGCCAGACAGCCCCAGCCGAGCCAGCGCATGAAGCCGACGATCTCGACGACGTCCGACGCCGCCCGGGCGACGAACGCCTTCTCGGGGCTGGTATGCGTCGGTTCCTGGTCGGCGGCGAAGAGCTCGTCGATGGCCCGGGACACCGGTTCGAGTTGGGCGGGCTCGGTCACCTTGACGTTGAACTGCGTGACGATGCCGCCGGAACGGCTGCCCGAGGCGAACTGGAGGAAATCCAGGTGGACGTAGGCGACGTTCTGGTCCTGCGTTTCGTCGGAGTGGATGACGCCGGCGACGTAGACGGTGATGCCCGCCGCCTCGAAGCGGTCGCCGGCCTTGAGCCCGCGTCGCTGGGCGAGCGTTTCGCCGAGCAGGGCGGCGTCGCTGCGCCGTTCCCATTCGTGCAGTGTGTCGGCGGGGACGTTGAGCCGGGGGGCGATGCCCTGAAGGAAATCGTCCTTCGGCACGCCGCGGAAGGTGACGACGTCGAGGCTCGTCCGGCAGTTGCTGACGACGATCTTGATGGGGACGACGCTTTCGACGCCGGGCAGCCGGGCGATCTGGCTGAGATACGATTCGGGCAGCCGGCTGGCGAAGGGGCAGAAGCGGTCCTTGCGGTAGACGACGAGCGTGGTGTCCGTCGCGTTCGTGACGGTGGCCGCCGTGACGCCGTCCTGCATGGCCTGCACGACGGCGAAGAGGAACATGGCAGTGGCCACGCCGCTGAGCGTGAGGAGACTGCGCACGCGGTGCCGGAAGACCTGCTTGAGCACCAGCGGTAGGAACTTGGGGCCAACCATGATTCACGCTCCTGCGACGGCCATTGCCGCCGCGTCGACCAGGGCACCTTTCTCCAGGTGCAGGATGCGTGCGGCCCGTTCCGCGCAGTGGGCATCGTGCGTCACCATGATCAGCGTCTTGCCCAGCTCTTCATTGAGCCGGGCGAGGAGAGCGAGGATCGACTCGGCGGCGGTGGCGTCGAGATCGCCTGTGGGCTCATCAGCGACGATGATCCGCGGGTCGGTGACGATGGCCCGGGCGATGGCGACGCGCTGCTCCTGTCCGCCGCTGAGCTGCCGCGGGAAGTGATCGTGGCGGTCCGCGAGGCCGACGAGGTCGAGGGCCAGGGCGACCTTGCGGTGGCGCTGCTTCCGCGAGAGGCGGTGCAGCAGCAGCGGCAGCTCGATGTTCTCGTAGGCCGTTAGCGTCGGCACGAGGTTGTAGAGCTGGAAGATGTAGCCGATGTACTCGGCCCGCCAGGCGGCGAGCGCCCGCCGGGAGAGCGTGCTGACTTCACCGCCGTCGATGCGCAGGCTGCCTGAGGTGGGGCGGTCGATGCCGGCGATCAGGTTGAGCAGCGTGGATTTGCCGCTGCCCGAGGGTCCCATGAGGGCCAGGAACTCGCCTTCGACCACGTCGAGGTCGAGGTTGGCCAGGGGCGTGACCTCGACGTCACCCTTGTGGTACGTGCGGGTCAGTTTGCGGCATTCAATCAGTGCCATGATGCGTACCTCCCTGTGCGGAAACGAGGGCATTCGGGGCTTCGCCCACGATTCGCACGCGCCCGCCGTCTCTTAACGATGCCGACGGGTCAATAATGAGCCGGTCGCCCGGCTGCAAACCTTCCAATACCTCAATCCAACCGTCCGCTCCGGCCCGACCGACCGTCACCATGCGCGAGCGGGCGACGTCGGCGGCCTGGTCGGCGAGCCAGACGTGCGTCATGCCGCCGGCCATGCGATGCACGGCCGACTCGGGAATGAGCACGCGCTCGGCGGGCTGCGAGGACGGCTCGTCGCCGCCGGCGAGGAACTTCGCGCGGGCCAGCATTTCGGGCTTGAGGTCGGCGGTGGGGGCTTCGATGGCGACCTTGACCTGGAGCGTGTTCTTCTGCACGTCGGCTTCGTGCACGATGCGCACGACGCTGCCGCGGAAGACACGCTCGGGCAGAACCTCGACGATGACCTCGGCGGCCTGTCCGACGCCGACCTTGGCGGCATCGACCAGCGGGACGTCCACGCGGACTTGCAGGCGCTGCGGATCGTAGAGGCGGGCGACCTGCGCTGAGTGCGGGTTGTCGCCGCCGAGCATCAGCTTCGAGCCGGGCTCGGCCAGGCGGTTCATGACGACGCCGTCGGCCGGGGAGCGCACTTCCATACGCGATTGCCGCAACGCCGCTTCGTCGCGGGCGGCTTCGGCGGCCTGCACGCGAGCCTGGGCCTGCTCGACCGCGGCCTGCGCTTCGTCGAGCGCCCGGCGGTCGGCGATACGCAGACGCAGGTTCTCGCGGGCGGCGGCGACTTCGGCGTCGAGTGCGGCGAGTTGTGCCTCGAGTATCGGCTGGCGGGCGCGCGTGGCAGCCACGACGGCCTGTTGTCGGGCGTGCTGCTGCTGAACCTGGATGAGCTCGATGTCGCTCGCCTGGCCGTTGGTGTGCAGTGGCGCGACGCGGCGGAGCTCGGCCTCGTAGTACACGGCGAGCGCTTCTTCTGCCGCCAGCTCCGACGGCCAACGGTCGAGCTCCGCTTGCTTTTCGGCATGCGTAGCCTCGGCGGTGGCCAGCTTCCGCGTTAGCTCGACGGGGTTGTCCCAGTCGCCCTGCGCCGCTTTCAGGATGGCCGTGGCGGCAGTCAGTTCCGCGCGTCGTTGCGAGAGATCGGCTTCCGCGTTGGCCAACGCGAGGTTGGCGTCATCCGGCACGAGTCGGGCGACGACCTGGCCGGCATGCACCGGCTGGCCTTCGAGCACGAGCATTTCCTGCACGACGCCGTCGGCGAGCGCGGAGATGGCCGTGGGGAAGGGGTCGGCCTCGACCCAGCCGGGGGCCTGGGCGACGACTTGTCCGGCCGGCGCGGTAACGCCGGCTTTCACGATGACCGGCACGACACGTACGGGTGTCGCCGGCCAAAGGGCATCGCCGGCGGCGTAGGCCATGAGCGCCGCCGTTGCTCCGAGAATACCCACGGGCAGCAGCACCCGCGTCTTCCACCGGCGGCGCGGCGGCGGCACGCCGGTGGCTTTCGATTTTGGTACGCCGTCGTTGCCATCGCGCTCGCGCGACAGCAGCGACAGGTCGGCTGATTCCTGACGCATGATTAAACCGCTCCATTTGCGTGGTTTCTGTTGGCGGCTCACCGGGCGGCGCAAGGCACGCAGTGGCGAACCGGGTGGACGACGTGGCGCTGTGCGCGCACGTTCGCCCCCATACGCATGGATGAGGAGCGGTTAGCTTCGCGGGGGGTGGAAGATCTCGTCCGCCACGCCGGCGGGCGGATCGTTCTGGCGGGCGTGAATCACGCGGCCGGCGTCGGCCGGATTGAAACAACTGGCGTCAGACTGCGGCGCCAGCGGATAGACCAGGGGGGCCAGCGAGCACGTCGCCGGGCAATTTCCCGGGCAACCACACGGACAGCACGTGTCCGATTTGCCGTGCGAATGGCCGGTGCTCTCATGGTCGGCGACTGCGTGGCCGGCACAGCAGGGGGGCGGTGCGGCCTTCGTGGTTGGAACGTGGCTGGCTGGCTGTAGACGCGTGTGGTAGCACGTGCACTGCGGCCGGACCCAGCCCGCGCTGAGGAGCGCCGCTGCCACCAGGCACGCCGCCCATCGTTTCAGGTTGTCCGGTCCGCAGAACACCCAGCGTCTCCGGAGATAGCTGCACGAATACCGCCGGCGACGGAAGCCGTCTCCAGCGCTCTTACCAACAATCGTAGTCGCGTGCTCGCCATTCGTCCACGATCGGCGTGCGCGGTACCGGCTGCAACCGCATTCCCTATTTCCTCTGTCTGGAATCCAGACGGCGGCGTCGGAACGCTCGCACACGCCGGTGGCCGCACACAGATCAAAACAAGCCGGGCCGCAAACAGATTCCCGTTCACGAATCCCCACAAGACGTTCGATCAATTGAGTACCAGCTTTCGCGACAACAGGGCCATCTTAATTCAACGACTCCGGTGGTGGGCAATTCGCTCGTCGCCTTCTAACGGGCCACGTTGTCGGATAGAGCTGTTCTCATGGGCCGACAGACTGCGAGCCAGTAGAGCAATTCGCCGACAGCAGGAGAGTGCGCACGTGAAGCTCCAATATCGTTTTCTACTGCCGATGGCTGGCGTGACTGCGGTGGCGGCGGTGGGCGCGTTCGTCGTCATGAACAGCGTCGCCCGCAGCCGCATGCAGCAGGACCTGGCCGAGCGCGCCGCGGAGAAGCTGGCGACGATCGACTCGTATCGGACGATGATCGAGGAGCGATGCCTGTCACACGCGGCGCTGTTCAGCGCCACGCCGGAAGTGCAGCGCGCCTATGCGCTGGCCCACGAGGGCAACATCGACGATGAGAACGATCCGAAAGTGGCCGAAGCACGAACGATGCTCCGCGAAGTGTGCGGACCGATCGCGGCTCGTTTCTGTGCGGTTACCGGTCAATCGGGGTATCGGCTGCATTTTCACCTGCCCAATGGGCGCAGTCTGCTGCGGGTGTGGCGGAGCAATCAGTCGACCAGCGACGACATTTCGGATTTTCGACAGAGCGTGCTGGATATCAACGGCCCCACGGGGGGCAAGCCGCTCAAGGGTATCGAGATCGGCCGCGGGGGCTTCGCCATTCGTGGCCTGGCGCCGGTCACCGGCGCGGATGGCACGCAGTTGGGCTCCGTCGAGATGCTGTCGGATTTCAACCCGGTCGTACTGAACGCGCGGCACGGCAACGATGAGGAGCTGGCCGTCTTCATGGACGCCGCGCAGCTCGGCATCGCCCGCAAGTTGACGGACGAGAGCACGTATCCGCGCGTGGACAACGAGTACGTGCTGGTCGCCTCGACGGACCAGCAGCACTTCATGCAGGTGGTGAGCCGGGCGCTGCTGGACGCGGCGGGCGAGGGCAGCGCTGCGGACGACCGCGGCGAGTTGCACGTGGTGGCCAGTCCGATTCGCGACTATCGCGGGCATACCGTGGGTCGCGTGGCATACGCGGTCAACTGCTCGGCGGCGCTGAGCGCCCTGTCGGCCATGCGCATGCACATCGCCGGCGGGGCCACGACGCTGCTGATGCTGCTGGTCGGTACGGCCATGTTCGTGGGACGCTCGGTGTCGAAGCCCATCGAACGGATGATCGTGCAGCTTGACGACGGCGCCGACCAGGTGAACAACGCGGCCGGTCAGGTGGCGACGTCGTCCCAGGTGCTGGCCACCGGCACGAGCCAGCAGGCGGCGGCGCTGGAGGAGACGGGCGGCGCCCTGGAGGAGATGTCGGAGCAGACGCGCAGCAACGCCCAGAACGCCCGTCAGGCCAACGAGATCGCGTCGCGGGCGAAGGATAACGCTGGCGAAGGCGAACGGACGATGGCTGACCTGAACCGGGCTGTGCAGGCGATCAACGATTCCTCCGGCGAGATCAGCAAGATCATCCGGGTGATCGAGGAGATCGCGTTTCAGACGAACCTGCTGGCCCTGAACGCCGCGGTCGAGGCGGCCCGGGCGGGCGAGCACGGCAAGGGGTTCGCCGTCGTCGCCGAGGAGGTGCGCAGCCTCGCGCAGCGCAGCGCCCAGGCCGCCCGCGATACCACGTCGCTCATCGAAGAGTCCGTCACGCGGGCCCGGGAAGGCTCGGACACGGCCAGTGCGGCGGCGGCCGCCCTCCAGGCGATCGTCGGCGACGTGTCGAGCGTGGCCACGTTGCTCGACAGCATCAGCCAAGCCTCGGAGGACCAGGCCCACGGTGTGGCCCAGGTGAATACGGCGGTCACCGAGATGAACCGGGTGACCCAGGCGAACGCCGCCGGCTCCGAACAGTCGGCCGCGGCGGCGGAGGAGCTGAGCGCGCAGTCTCACACGATGAAGAGCGTCGTGGACCAGTTGGGCCAGCTCGTCGGCTGCAAGTAGGGCAGCCGACGGAAGGGACGTTTCGCTCACTGCTGCTTGAACATGCGGACTCTGCGGAATGCCACGAGAAATGCGATGAACCTGTCCTATCGCGGGATCCGACGCCTGGGCATCGGTGTGTTCCTGGCCGCCATCGCGTTGACCGTAACTGCCACTGCCGCCGTGATGCGGCTGTCGCAGATCGTCGCGGATGACTCGGCGGCGCGCCAGGGTCAGACCGGCAGCGCGCTGCTGACGGCCGTGATTCTGGCCGTGATCGGTATCGGAACGCTCGCCGCGGGGATCGGTGCCGTGGCCCTTCGCCTCGCGAGACGCCTCGAAGCCACCGACCGGGAGTTGCGAGCGGCCCGCGGCGAACTGCAGGCCGGCGTTGAGGCCGGGACGGCAGAGATTGCTGCCGCCAACGAAGAACTGCAGGCGGAGATCGCCGAACGCATCGACGCGCAGAACGCGCTGCAGGAAGAGCGGAACCTCCTGCGGTCGCTCGTCGACGTCATGGAGTCCATGGATGTCGGACTCACCATCCAGGACACCGAATACAACATCACCTACCAGAACAGCTTCATGCAGAAGCACTTCAGCGGATTGGGCCAGAAGTGCTACAAGGTCTATGAGAATAATCCTCGCGTGTGCGACGGTTGCCCGGTCCGGAAGGCGCTGGCCGACGGCCAGCCGCACCGGGTAGAGAGGATTACACCCGCTCCTGGTGGCGGCGTGGCGTACTGGGACAACACCGCCCATCCGATCCGCAATTCCGCGGGCGAAATCAAATCGTGCTTCGAGGTGGTCCGCAACGTCACCGAGCGGAGGAAGCTGGAGCAGGCGCGCGAGCGCGTCATCGTGCGTCAGGGACAGCTCAACCGTCTGCAGCAGTTGTTGCTCGGTCCGGGCGAACTCGCCACGAAGCTCCAGATGATCACCGATCGCGTCGTGGACATCTTCGACGTCGAACTCGCGTACATCTGGCTCGTCAAGCCCGGCGATCAGTGTTACGGCGGGTGCGTCCACGCCGATGCACCGCCGACGTCGCACGGCTGTCGCGACCGGAGCCGGTGCCTGCATCTGCTGGCCAACTCCGAACGGCTGAGCGGGGTCGAGGGCCGGGAGCGTTATCGCGTGCCAATGGGATGCTGCGCGATCGGGCGCATGGCCGAAGGAGACGAGCCCAAGTTCGTCACGAACGAGGCCGGCACCGACCCGCGCATCGACGACCACAGATGGATCAACGAACTGAAGCTGACCTCGGTGGCCGCCTATCGGCTGCGTCCGCCGGGCGGGGAGACCATCGGCGTCCTGGCGCTTTTCTCGACGCGGGCCATCTCGGAAGAGGAGGACGGCCTGCTCGAAAGTGTCGGCAGCACGGTTGCCCAGGTGGTCCAGCGGGCCAGGGCGGAAGAGGAACTCGAAGTTGCCCATCGCCGGCACCGCGAAGCGTCGCGGCTGGCGGGGATGGCCGAAGTGGCCACCGGCGTGCTGCACAACATCGGCAACGTGCTCACGAGCGCGAACGTCACGGTCAATCTTCTGCGGGACAAGGTCCGGATGTCCAAGGTGTCGGGTTTCGCCAGAGCCGTTCAGCTCATCCAGGAGCACGCAGTCGATCTCGGTGAGTTCGTGACCGCCGACGAGAAGGGACGCCGGCTTCCGGCGTATCTCGACGAGCTTTGCGGCGTCCTGCATAGCGAGCAGGCCGGCATCCTCGAAGAGCTCAGCGCGCTGACGAGCAACATGGACCACATCAAGACCATCGTTGCCGCGCAGCAGGAGTACGCCACGCTGGCTGGGGTCACGGAGAGCTACTCCGTCAGCGAGGTTGTGGAGCAGGCGCTTCACATGAGCGAACATGCCTTCGAGGAACACGAGATCGAGCCGGTGCGTGCTTACGAGCCGGTTTCCGACGTGATCGGTGACCGGCAGAAGCTGCTCCAGATCCTCGTTAACCTGATTCAGAATGCCGATGCGGCCCTGGTGCAAGGCGCCGGCGCCGACAGGCAGATCGTGGCGCGCGTCACGCCGTCCGGCAGCGACCGCGTCCGTATCGACATCGAGGACAACGGTGTTGGTATCCCCGCGGAGAACATGACCCGCATCTTCGCCCACGGCTTCACGACGCGGCGCGACGGTCATGGCTTCGGCCTGCACCACTCCGCCCTTCTCGCCCGTGAGTTGGGCGGCATCCTCACCGCCCACAGCGAAGGCCCGGGGCAGGGGGCGCGCTTCACGCTGGAGATCCCATTCCGCCGGGCCGGCCAGCACGGCAACCCGGCTGACCCGGCCGCGGCGAATCCGACGTCGCCGTAGGTGTGACCGACCTGCGACCATCGCGGCCACGCCCGGGAACGAAGAGTCCAGAAACCGAAGCAACTCCCACCTGCTGCCCACCAATGATGGGTAGAATGTCCCTCGTCGTCTTGCATGGCTGGAGCAAGCGGAGGGATGTCAATGCGTATTACGTGGTGTGCGATCGTATGCAGCGTTGTGATCATGGGATGCGCTACGGGACAGCGGCATGGCGCCATGGCGTATGAGCGTGTCACGCACGGCATGCAGCTCGGCATGCCGTGGTCGGACGTGCAGAAGAACGCGGTATCTTGGGAGGAGATACTGGTTCTGGAGAATCCCGGTCAACTGAGTCCTGGCTATAGCGTGGGGTTCAATGACGGACTCTCGTATCTTGTGATGCTGGATGAAGCGACGCAACGAGTCATCGCGATTTCGACGAATGACGCATCACCGCGGCTACGAGGCGGGCTCGGCGTGGGCTCGAGTTTCGCGGACGTGAAGCATGCGCTGGACAGCATTGCCGGTATCCGCTGGCCAGGCTATGGCACGCTGGTCGGCGCGGGAAACGATACATGGCTGGCCTTTGAGACGACCGAACCGCTCCGCGCTGACGACAGAGTGCGGTGGATTGAAGTTCGTAGCGACCTGTCTCCGTACGCCCTGCAATAGCGCAGCATCCTTCGGCGGCGTGCGTTACATGCACCGATGCCATCGCGGCAGGGGGGCAATGGTAGGGCGGGTCAGTCGGCGGGGACGCAGCGGCCGTCCGCCCATTCACGCAGAGCCGCCACACGCTCGGCCATCGTTACCGATAGCGGCGGCGAGGTGCGGACGGCTTCCAAGATGTGCTCCGTGGACAGGTTCTTCTTCACCGCGAAGGCCGCGTGCATGCCGGCGATCACGGCCTGCTCGATCTCCGCGCCGCTGAAACCGTCGGCCGCCTTCGCCAGCGCGGTCAGGTCGAACGCCGCCGGCGCACGTTGCCGCTTGCGCAGGTGAATCGCGAAGATGTCCCGCCGGACCTTCGCGTCCGGCAGGTCGACGAAGAAGATCTCGTCGAAGCGGCCCTTGCGCAGCAGCTCCGGCGGCAGGGCCTCGATGTCGTTCGCGGTGGCCACGAGGAACGCCGGGCTGGTCCGTTCCTGCATCCAGGTGAGCAGGGTGCCGAACATGCGCTGTGACAGGCCGCCGTCGGTGCTTCGGCTGGCGGCCGAGGCGAAGGCTTTCTCGACCTCATCCACCCAGAGCACAAGCGGGGCCATGGCTTCCGCCTGTTCCAGCGTGGCCCGCAGCCGCCGCTCCGACTCGCCGACGTAGCGGTCGTACAGCGCCCCGACGTCCATCCGCAGCAGGGGCAATTGCCAGGCCGTCGCCACGGCCTTAGCGCAGAGGCTCTTGCCGGCACCCTGGATGCCCAACAGGAGCACGCCACGGGGAGCCGCCAGACCGTACTCGCGGCCGGCGTCGGTCAGGGCCGTCTCACGTTCGGCCAGCCAACGCTTCAGTCGGCGAAGACCGCCGATCTCGCTGAGGTCGACGGGCGTGTCGATGTACTCGAGCAGGCTGCCGCGGTGCAGCGTCTGCCGTTTGCGCGTCATGACGTGGTGCACATCGGCGTCGTCGAAGCGGCGATCTTCGGTCGCGACTTCGGCGATGATCTGCTCGATTTGTCGCCGGGTCAGGCCGCGCAGGTTGCGGATGATCGTCTTCAGGCTGTTGCGGGTAATCTTGATCTGAATGGGCCGTTCGCGGCTGACGCGGCGGAGCTTGTCGCGGACGAGCTCGCTGATCTCGGCCTCGTCCGGCAGCGAGACGGTGAACGTCGAGGCGTACTCGCGAAGAACGTCCGGTAACTCTTCGCCGTAATCCAGCATTACGAGTTGACTACCTGATTCTCTGAAATGCCGGAGCAGGTTGCGGGCGACGCGCAAGGTGCGTTCGTCGCGCAGGTGCGGTCCGAGGTCGAGCGTGACGCACAGCGGGCGGTCCGGCACGGTGGCTAGGTGGATGAGGCCCTCGACGGGCTTGTCGGTGTTGGGGACGGGCGGCGTGTCGCGCAGGACGCCGTCCTGGACGCCGCCGCTGACAGACCAGATCCAGAGGGCGCGGCCGAGCTTGGCGGCGACCTCGCGCAGGAGCTCGAGAACGTAGTCTTCCTCGAATGTCTTGATGCTGACGCACGGCGGTCCGGACCGCAGTACCTGTTCAAGCCGAATTCGATCGTCCATGTCGGAACCCTCGTGGGTGGTGCGTGTTGGTTGGTTGAGGTGACGATGATACACGCTTGCTGGTGAGAGAGGAGCAGAGGGACGTCTGGCGCGGCTTGGCGGGCGGGGGGCCAGCAGACGAAACGGGCGGTGTGTGATGCGTGCGGGAAAAGAACGGTCGAAATGGGGAAGGGCGGTAAGGCTAGTGGGGCAAAGGACTTAGCGGCGGTTGGCGGTGGAAGGAATGCCGGCGCTTAGGCGCAAATGGCCGGCGGGGGCTGATGTAAGTCCTTTGTGGGGCGTGAGTTAAAAAAGACCGGTCGCGCGGAATCAAATCTGCCATTCGGCCGGGGGGCGTGACGGCCCTGGCGGGCTGGAAACGCGGTTTCTGTCGGGAAAAGACCGGTCGAACGTGACAGCGCCGAAGAGGGGGCGGATCGTGCGTAAGCACTGCGCCACAACGGCTTTGCAGGCGTTTCGACGGCCGATGTGTCACGGTGCGCTGTCACGGTGGGTAGCGTGACATTTCCGGCCCGGGAGCGGTTTCGGCGCGGCGCAATCGACGGACCGATAACGTCCTTATTGAGACGGGGTCGCGCGGCGGTGGTGCGGGGCCGCCGGCGGGTCGCGACGGGGCGGGACCGCCCGGTGGGGACCGGGTTCGGCGGGCCGCCGAAGGACGGACGGCGCCCGGCCGAAGGGGCGTCGGAGACCGGAGCGGATCGGGGCGGGCGGTGGGCGGTTGTCGTTTGTGCAACAGCGGGCGACAGACGGTTACGCGGGGCTGCCGGGCGGTGGCGGCGGGCCGGGCATGGCCGGGTTCGATCCAGGTTCGACGGCTCGCCGGGCTGGCGTCGAACGGTGTTCGACGGGCGGTTGCGGCGGGGCGACCGCCGACGGGGCGAAGCGGGGGCTTCTGCGTCGGGGCGCCGGCGGCGACACGGCGGTAGGCCCATCACTTCACGATAGGCGGGCGTCTCGCTGGCAAGCTGCATCGCGTCGCGAAACGACAACGTCTTCAACGCGACGGTTGCCACCGGTGATTGAACCATGCTCTTGAAGCAGCCGGCCGTGCCAGGCGTTTGCATCGCGCGGCGGTATCGAATCGGCTGACCGCAAACCACACTATTCATATTACTGTCGTTCGGGCGGAAGCCGGGCAGACCGGCGGTGCCGCAACACGTTCGATCATCGGACAGCCGGCGGAGACGGTTCTCCGCACATAGGAACTTCAGGCCGAGCTCGTGGCAATGCTCCCGGATCAACCGCAGGTCGCGCTCAAGCGCACCGACCGCGTAACACCAGTCCGCGCCGACGTGGACCAGCCCGGGGGCGGCGCGGTATCGTACAATCGAGGTGGATTATGCACGCAATAATGATGCTGGCGTTTTCGGGGGCGGTCACGCTGACCGCGGGACAGAGGACGTACTTCATCGTGGCCGGGGTCATTGTGGCGGCGCTGGCGTGGGCGGCGGCCGGCGCGGCGGTCGGTAGCTGGATCGGGAAGCAGAACGGGCACAGCACGGCGTCCCAGCTTCTGGCCATTCTCTTGGGACCGCCGGGCATGATTGCGGCTGTGCTGTTGCCGCGGACACCCCGGGCGGAAGCGCGCTGGCGGATTCAGGTCAAGCGGGCGATGGAAGACGAGCTGAAGGCGGCGGCGCAGAACCCGCCGCAAGCTGTTCCACGCGACTGAACGCGGCGGCGGCGTGCGGACGTCGCGAGCGGCTACGGTGAGCATGGAGCGTCGCGGGCCGGGTCGAACCAGTAGCGGAAGGCGGCGTCAAGATCAGCAAGGTGCTTCCGCATTGCTTGCCGTGTGGACTCGTCGGCGGCGCCGAAGACCTGCTCGGCGAGGGGTGGTAGGGCAAACAGGCGCATGGCGAACTCAGCGTAGCGGACGGCTTCGAGTGCTCCCGGCCAGGGGGGCTCTTCGCCGGCCGGCGCGCTCAACTCGCGAAAGTAACCGTCGGGGGAAGTCTCGCGGGCCTTCGTGACGTATTCGTTCAGGTACAGATAGTGGGGGAGCAGTCCGCGGGCCAGGTCCGAATCGTTGCTTATCAGGCGCAAGAGCTGGCTGAGCCGGAAGGCCGTCATGACGTCGTGCAACTGGGCGACGGTTTCGGCGGCGATTCCGTGAAAGCCGTACTCGGCTTCGATTGCACTGTCGCGGAAGGTGAGGGATAGACTCGCTTCGCGGCCGGCGAGGCCGGCGGCCACACAGTCCCACTCGTCAATCATCCTGCCCCAGTGCTGAGCGCTGCGCTCGGAGGCGAAGAGGGTCACACGCCACACATGCGGGAGGCCCGTGATTACGTCATTCATGGCGTCGCGCGCGATCTCGTCGAGCGGATCGGGACCTTTCGCGAAACTGGCGCTCTCCGCGTCGTGCTTCAGACCGGCCGCGAAACGGGTACTCTCCGCGTCGTGCTTCAGCTCGGCCGCGGCGCGGCGAAGCAACTCAACTTGTGCATCGGACGGCGGCGACGTGCGCAGGGCCACCCATGCCAGCGTCGAACCGATCGAACGGACACCATGAAACAGGACTTCGTCCGGGACCATGCGGCCCGCAAGACTCACATCCGACAGCCGGTCGTGAAGGATGTGGGGCAGGTGTCGCCAGAGAACGAGGCCGGGGAGGGCGACGCCGCGCATGGCGTCGGTGACGGCGGGCGGTTTGCTGACCGCGTCGGCGAGGGCAAAGAACTCATCACGGTCACGCTGATCGAGCGCAAGTGCCGTCGCCAGCCGGGTTACGGTGTCCCATGTCGGACGGGCCTCGCCGCGCTCAATGGTCGCGACGTGGTTCGTGGCTATGCCCGCGGCCCGGGCCAGCGACGCGGCGGACCGGAAGCCGTGCGCCTTTCGTTTGTCCCGGAGCCAGACGCCGAGTGCCTTGCTCGCCTTCATCACCAGCAAGCATAGCGAACGGCCGCAACAATTGCACCGATAACGACTTCCGAAAATTGTCTGAATCACCGTTGACAGCGGTGCAAATGAACGTTAGAAACGGTGAACATGAAGGGAAACATGGTAAAACTTGACGCCGGAAGGCTGAACCGGGCTCGGTTACGCCGCGGGTGGACGTGGGCAGACGTGGCCGCCGCAACGGGGCTAGCGAGTCGGACAAGGACAAAGCTGGCGAATGGTGAGCCCGTGACGATCACGGTGGCGCGGCGGGCGTGTGCGGCGTTGCGCATATCGCTTGCGGCAGCGCTGATTCTTGATGACCCCGTGTCAGTGGAGGCGCCGGCCGAGCTGCCAGTTGGACAGAGCGCGGTGGCATAGCCCGCTTATGGCGTGACGAGATGACGCACAACCTCAGACATAACGAACGGCTCTCGTCACGCGGCCGGCCGGCCGGCGCTACGGCGCCGCCGGCCGTGCCCTTTGTGTGTTGTGATTGTGGGTGAGCAGATGACGGAGTCCGTCTCAAAACTCGGTGGCGGCGGGCTGTCGGCGGAGGCGACCCAGGCCTTAATCGAGGAGGGTATAGCAGCCGCCGCCGAATGCATGGCGGGGCTCGTCGCCGGGCCGCGGTGGTTCGTTGGGCTTCTGGGCGCGGCAGCACGCTTCGCCGCCGTGACGCCGCTCGGCGAGATTCTGTCCACAGACCTTGACCGGGTGTGTGAGGAAGCCCCCGACGCCTGGAACGTCGTGGGTGAGTTGCGCGCGCTCAGAGCGCGGCTCGACAGCCTACTCGGGCTCCTGCCGGCCTTCGGCGAGATGGCGTTGCGCGTGGGTGGTTTGGGCGGGGTGCCAGACAAGGCGGCGCTCGATCTCTGCTCGGCCTTCGCCCATATGGCACAAGGCGTTCTCCGGCGGTGGCTGGCGGAGCTGGAGGCGGCCGAGCAATGAGCGCGGGCCTGCGACTGGCGCCGGGCGAGTACGTCACCGAAGACGGTGAGGTTATTCAGCGCCAGCCGCGCGCGGGGTTGGGGGCGGGGCGGGTGCCGTTCGAGCTGTGCCGCGGGGCGTGGCCGTGCACCGATGTGGGCCGGCAGCAGCGGCGGCGCTTCTGGATGGGCTTGTCCGAAACGCTGCGGGAAGAGGGGCCCGACGGCGAGAAGTACATCGACGCCAGCGTTACGCTGCCCGGCGGTGACAAGGCGGGGAAGTTCGTCCAATTGGAGTGGGGCTACAAGCCGCCGGCAGGGTGGCGGACCTGGACGGCGCAGCAACGGCGCGACTGGGAACGGAAGGTCGCGGTGTTGGTGCGTGTGGAGCAATTCTTCCTCGCTCGCCCGCACCTGCTGCGGTCCAAACCGTCCAGCTACCGGGAGTTCAATCGTGCCAATGTCGAATGGCTGGCCGAGATGGGACGGGAGTATCAGCCGTGCGGCCGGCCGCTGCGCGTCAGCAAGACGACGTTGAACGCGTATGCACGAACAATCAACGATCCGGATAAGGCCGCACCCAAGCGCGGCCGGCCGAAGGGGAGCGGCGCGAAGGAATGGCACCCGCGGGCGCTTGAGCTGTTCGACACGCTCTACCGCGGGCACCGCGACGCGAGCGACGTACTGCGGAAGATCCAGGCCTACGCATGGAAAGAGGGCTTCGAGGCGCCGACGCCGGCTATGGTCTACAAGCGCATTCGGGAGATGACGCAGGCGGAGCGGGTCTTTCGACGGTCCGGGATGCGCGGCGTGAAAGAGCAGTGCGTTCCGAAGATGCGACGGACGCGAGCGGAACTGAAGGGATGGTCGTTCGGTGATGGACATACGATAGCCGGGTTCATCAGGGTGCCTGACGGACACGGCGGTTTGAAGGCAGTGCGTCCGACGGTTGCCGGCGTCTATGTGGCATTTGCCCAGAAGTTCTCGGAGGCGCGCGCTGGGTTGTCCGAGAGCGCGGAACTGATGGCGGCGGCGTGGCGAGGGGCGGTCCTCGAAGATGGGCCGCCGGCGGTCGCGCAGTTTGACAACACACACGCCATGGACGGGCTTACGGGCTCGCCGTATCGCAAGCAGCCGGGGCGGCGGGCCAAGTACGCCAGCGGGGGCCTGGGCGGTTTCTTCTCACTCTTCGGTACGCAGGTGCACAAGAGCAAGCCCGGAGAGAAGCACACGAACGCAGTTGAGAGCGGCTGGCGGTATTTGATCCGCGCGGTTGAGAAGTGGATGAACTCATACTGCGGGTCGCATCCGAAGGACAAGCCGGAAGGGCTGGACCGCTGGCTACGAGACAACATCGACAAGCTCCCGACGCTGGAAGACCTGAACGTGTTCTTGCGAGAATTCAAGGCTGCGCACAACGCAACGCCGCGGCGGGCGCTGGGGGGCTTGACACCCAACCTGTTCATGGAGCGGTACGGTCCTACGCGGCGGATCATCGACCCCGACACGATCGACATTTACCTGTGCCCGATTGTGGCGGAACGGACGCTGGGGCGGGACGGCGTTTCGCTCAACGACATCCTGTACACGCCGGGGCCCAGCGTACTGCTGCGGTGGCAGGGCAAGCGTGTCGGTGTGCGACGAGACCCGGACCGGCTGGACCGTGTCACGCTCTGCGACGCAGACGGCGTCGCGATCGGGCGAGCGTACAACGACAAGCTGCGCGGGGCGCGTGCCCAGTCTATGAAGGTGGCAGAGCGTCGGGCACGACAGTACAAGGCCGCGCTGCGCACGATGATCGACACGCGGGATACGCGCTTCATGCCGAAGACCTTCGAGATTCTGCGCGTTGAGCGAGAGTACCGCGAGGCCGAAGAGGGGCGGCTGCGGAAGCAACTCGCCGACGATCCCAAGCGGGAGACGACGATCATCCGGCCGGACCTGGCCGCGTCCGCGGCTGAATGCAAGGAAGCGGACGCGCGGAGAGATGCGCAGCACGAACGACAGAAGGCGCGCAAGGCCGTCGGCGATGCTGCGGAAAGGGCGGGGTACTCGCAGGACGAACTCCTGTCGGGACTGGGCAGGTCGGCGATGCTGACGGGCGGCATGTCCGACGAGCTGCGAGCGAGGATTCGTCGCAGCATCAACATGATGGATGACTGCGACAACGAGTGTGAGGCCCGGGCGGAAGCTCAGGAGCCGGGGGACCGGCGCCGCATGGTGATGGAGCAGCTCGCGGCACGGGCTCGATACGATGAAGAGGCCGAACGCAACACGCCGCGCCGGGAGAGCATCGGAGAGCGGTTCGCGAAGATGTACAGGGAAGCAGAGGGCGGAGGGCAGGGGGGACCAGGTGGGGACATGAGCGGCTTCGACATGCTGGCCCGCGGGCCGGCGGCGGACGCGGACGACGACGACGAGCTGGACCCCGTCGCGTTGCGCATGGAGTACTTCGGGAGTGAGATCCCGCGGCCGCCATCGGAAGAGCCCAACCCGTGGGACGAGTTTGTAGTGGGCGAAGACGAAGACGGCGACGCTGAGCAGGGGGACGACGATGCGGCGTAGCGTGGTCCTGGAACGTCTAGCGGCGGCGCGGGGGAGCGCTCGCGGGGTTGTCGCTCCGCTTCGAGCGAGCCGCGCCGCCGCTGTAATTCTTGTGTGTGTCGGGCTGTCGGCAGGGACGTCGGCGGCAGTGGCGTATCGCGGGCTGGCCGACAGGGACGTCGGCGGCTCGCTTCCCCCGATGTGCGATGCGCAGGGGACGCCAGCAATGACGGTAGCAGCGAACACGTTTTCAGCAGCCTTCGAGGAAGCCGCGCGGCGAAACGAAACACGGCAGGCGGTGCGGCTGGTCCGCGACGGCGAGCCGCTCGCGGACGAGGCGGCGGCGATTGCCGCGGTTCGCAAGCACCTGGACGAGAACGGGGTCGAACCGAAGCGGCTGGCGAAGGCGCTCGACGTGGCGCCGAGCCTCATTCGGGGGCTGTTCGCAACGCCCGCGACGATTCCCGACGGCCCGCGCCACACGCTGATTCGGGACGCGAGCCGCTGGTGCCGCGCGGACGCCGAAGAGCGCCGCGTGCGCAAGGCGGCGTTCGTGCCGACGGCGTGCACGCGGCTGGTCGTGGGGCTGGCCCGCGTGGTCCGCGAGACGCGCACGATCGGGTTGGTGGTGGGCGGGCCGGGGCTCGGCAAGAGCCACGCGCTCGCAGTCGCCGCGGCGGAGTTGCCGGGCGAGACGGTGCTGGTCCGGTGTGACACGGACAGCCGCTCAGCCAAGGGCATACTCCGGGCCGTCGGCTTCGCCGGGGCGGCGGCGCTGTCGAGCGTGGCCCGGCCTTCGGTCAAGGCCGGCGTCGAGGCGGTGCGGGCCGGCAACGGACTGGTCGCCGTGGACGAGGCGCAACTTCTCGGCGTGAACGGCCTTGAGGCGCTGCGGGCCGTGTTCGATCAGGCCGGAGTCGGGCTGCTGCTGGTCGGGACCACGTCGCTGGCGCGGTCGCTGAACGGCGGGGCTGATCCGCTGTGCGGGCCGCTGGTGTCGCGGATCGCTTTGCGTGTGGACCTGGACGACGAGCTGTTGGGCGGCGGGCGGAACTGGATCGACGCGGCGGCGCTGCTGTTGACGCTGGCGAACGGGGACCCGGCGCACCTGCGGTGCGCGGTGGACACGGCGAAGGTCGCCCGCGTGCTAGCGCGGAACCGGGACGGACACGACGGCGGCGGGGCGGTTTCGCTGGCGGACGTGCAGGCGGCGCTACGCATGAGACGGAAGGACGGATGACGAACGACGAGCTTAACGCGGCTCTTGCGGTGGCTCCCGGCCGGACGGTGTCGTGGGCGGCGGCGGCGCGGCTGGTGGATGCCCTCGCCCCCGGGCTGACGGCGCTGCGGCGGGACGGCACGACGCGGGCGCTGCGCACGGTGCTGTGTTACTGCGCCGCGGTGGCAGCGGACCGCCGGCGGCTGGAACAATGGCGAGCGCGGCCGCGTGCGACACGAGGCCGGCGCCCGGGGCGACTGACGATCCCGGCTTTTTTGTACAAGTGGCACCGCCAGCAGGGCGACCGCGTCTCACGCCGCACGTTCGCGCGATGGATACGCCGCTACCGGCAGACGGGGGCGGCCGGCCTGATTGACGGCCGCGGAGCGTGGAAGCGGGCGAGCACGCGCGCGGACGTGCAGCTCTTCGCCGAGTTGCTGCGGCGCGTGGCGGCTGGTGCGCCGGTCGCGGTTGCCTGGCGCGAGTTGGCGCCGGCGGCGAGAGAACAGGGAATCGCCTGGCCGGCGCTGCGCTCGATGCAGGAACGCGTGGCGGCGGTGCGGCCGTTCATCCAGGCGAACGCAGAGCTTCTGGGCGCGCCGCGGCGGCGACGAGGGGGGCGCAAATGAGCTGGCGCTGTGCCACGAGAACGGGCCGCAGACGTGCAGGACTCGGCTCTGCTCGGCGATCGGTCGCTTGTCAGGGGGGTAAGGCGGGGCGATGCAGCCGCGGGGCTCCTGCGGGCTTGCATCACAAACTGCGAACCGCCCGGACGGTCCGGGTGGCCGCGGTCGACGGAAATCGACCTTGTCGTTGCCGATCGGATCAGCTCGCCGTTGCGCCGGCGGTGGGACTCGTCCCCCCGCCGGCGGTTTGTCGCGGCCGGCGCCGGCAGCGGCTCTGCCGACTTGGGATCCATCCGCGGGCGGGCCGCGGGCGTGGCACGTGCACGCCCGCGGTGCCGACCGTCCGCGGCACGGGCGTGGTGGCGCATTGAGTCGTCGTTAGCGACAGGAGGTCGCACGCGTGGCTGAGGAAAAAGAACTGCTCAAGGTTGAGCTGGACGTCGCCGAGGCGCTGGCCCGGGCCGAGAAGCTCAAGCAGACGCTGGAAGAGCTGGACAAGGTGCGGGCCGCGGGGGGCGATACCACCGGACTGGAGGCGAGACTCAACCAGGAAGTCAACGCATTGGGGGCGGTGGTCGTACAGCAGAAACAGAACGCAGGTACGACCGAAGAGGTCATTCGCCAGAAAGAGAAGCTCGCGTCGGTGGTCACCATGCTCGGCGGCCGGTTTGGGGGCTTGGTAGGGCAACTGGCGAGCGTGGGCGAGCTGTTGCTACAGATGGGACCGGCCGTTGGAGTCGTCGCCGGGACCTTGGCAGGGACCACGGCAATCGTCGCGGGCTGGCAGGCCGTGAACCGCGAACTCAAGGAAGCCGCCGAGCGTCTGGAGCACTTCCGCAGGGCGAAGGAAGAGGTGGTCAAGGGCGAGATGTCGCCGTTGAGACAGATCGAAGGCGACCTGCTGAAGATGGGGCTCCTGGAACAGGGCCGCGCCGAGAAAGTGTACGACTACGCGCTGGCCATGATGAGCCAGGGTGTGCCGAAGGACCTGGCGCTGTCGATTGCTCCCGAAGCGCACGCGGCGGGATTGCCGTCACAGTCGGCTTCGATACTGGCGATGGCGAAGGCGGCGGGGGTGGAGATTGCCGATACGCCGCGGGCGATGAAGACGGCGGACGAGCGGATGTCGGCCGAGTCGCGGCTTCTGTTCTCTCAGCAGCTCGTCGCGATGCGCACCACGCTTACCGGAAGAGACGCAATCGGCGAAGCGGCGAACATGCGGCGGATGAAGGAAGACGACCCCGGGAACTGGCTCGCGTACATGGGCGGCACTACGGACGTGAGGACGCTTGAATTCGCGAAGCGGATGGGGTTGCTTGATCCGGAAGCGGGACGGCAGGACGTTAGCAAGAAGATGGGCGAACTCGCGCGTGCGCGCGGGGGGCGAAGGCGGCTACGCAATTACCTGGCCGGCCGGTCGCCAGACGAAGACGGCCCGGCGGACGAGGTGCCTAAGCCGACGCCGCAATTCGATCGGCAGATCGAAGAGTTGGAAAGAATCGAGAACATCTACAAGGAGATTGGCGCAAACCGGGCCGCAGAGGACGCGTCGGGTCCGGCGCCGGGATACACGCCGCGGAATGGGACGGTCAACGTGTACAACCTCTACAACACGACGAACCAGGGCGTAGTGCTGAACGCGCCGGACCCGCGGATGCGCACGCCGGGGGTGTCGTCGCTCAACCCGGGACTGGCCGACGCATTCAGGAACCGGGATTAGACGGGAGACCCCATGTCTTTTGAGCTGGTCGAATCTGGCGACTTCGGCGGCGGCGGTGAGGCCCTGGCCGAGGGGGAATGCAGCCTGAGGAAGGGCGGGAAGCTGGTCGCACACGCCGCGGACCTGGCGCTCGTGAACATCGGCAACTATGCCATGGTCATGGCCGATGCCGGGACCCTGCGCATCGCGCTTCGGGCGGTGCGCGATGGCGAGGAAGCGAAGAGTTACGCGTGTTCGGTGGTCCGAAGAGCCAACAAGACCGATAGCGGCCGGCGCGAAATCAACGTGTTGCGAGCTTTGCACCGGCTGAACCTTACGCCGGAAGCGGTGGTCGGTCGGTACCCGCTGACCGTGAAGGGCGAGGGCGCCGGCGGGATGCTCATTGTGAATCTGGTCGGCGACGGGGCGAAGGACCCGGAGGGGGAGAAAGACAAGGGGGCGGCGAAGGCGTGATGTTCGGAAGGGGTGCACATGTCGGATTCGGGCGGGTCGGTGGCGACGGCGCCGCCGCCGGCGGGCCTATGCGGACGAGTGGGTCGCACGGGCCACCGCTTCGCGCCGCGGGACAGATGGAGGATACGAGCATGTCAGACCACACCCAACAGAGTGCGGGGGAACCGACGAGCTGGCCGCCGCTGGATTCGCGGGTGGAACTCAGAGTGCGGGGGATGGAACGGGGCGCACGTGCGCACGGCCGGCTGTTGGCGGCGTGCGAGCTGACGTCCGACGATCAGCAGCGGCTACATGCCTGGCTATCCGGGCGCGGCGGCCCGGCACAGTTCGGCGCCCTGGTCCGGTTGTTGGGCAGGCTGGACTTCGATGAACGCCGGGACTTGATCGACGGGCTGCACGAGATCATCGAGGTACCGGCACCGCAGTCGTCGGACGCGAAAGGCGGTGCGTGATGTGTGGACACGCAACAACGGTACGGCAGGACATGCCGACGTGGTCGGCGCTGAAGGATTTGGTCGCCGGGTTGGGGGAGCGGGACATCAACCGCCCGCTCGGTCGGGCCAGCGGTGACGAGCCGCTGTTGCCGGCGCCGGAGGTCGTGGCTGAGGCCGTCGCCCGGGAGTTGCTTTGCATCAGGCAGCGAATGGCGGCGGCGCTGGGGTGGCTTGAGCAAGGGATCATCGCCGATTTCGAGTTCGCGGCCGACGATTGCGAGGCGGGCCGGCGGCTGGCGGTGGACGAGCTGCACGATGCGCAGACCCGGCTCCATGAATGCGGCGGAGCGCTGCTGACCTGGCTGCGCCTGGTCGGGCACAGCTCGATTGTGCCGTTGGATGCGGAATCATGGGCGGCGCTCTGCGCTTTGGCGGAAGACACGCTGCCGCACCCGCACGCGGGCTACGTCAGCGAGCTCGTCAAGGCGGCCGTCGTGAACCTGTCAGAGCGACAGGACGCCCCGGCGGTAGTCGCGCGCGGCGAGTGTGAGCGGCTCCGGGCGTGCGGGTTCAAGCTGAAACCGGACCGGTGGCCGTCTGTCCAGGTCGGCGGCGGGAAGCCCTGGCCGGCGACGGAAGCGAAGAATGGCAAGAGCGGCAAGGCGTCGCGGGCGAAGGCGTCCGCGGGCAAGGCCGCGGTGGCGGTTGCTTGAGGATCTGAGCATGTACGGGTGTCTGGTTGCGAAGGTGGGCGGCGTGCCCAAGCGTGAGTTTCGCATCGTCCCATACGGCGCGGTCGATGCGGTCAACGCCGCGAAGGGCGGGCCGTTCACCTTCACACGCGAACACGCCCGACAGGCGGTCTCGTGGTTCCAGCGGGTGGGCCGAAAGCTGATGATCGACTACGAGCATCAAAGCGTGCAGAGTTTGAACACCCGGCCGGACGGGCTGTCGCCCGCGGCCGGGTGGATCGGGCGTATCGAAGCCCGTCCGGATGGACTCTGGGCGGCGGATGTCGAGTGGACGGCCGCCGCTGCGGAAGCCCTTCGGCGCGGGGAGTACGCCTACTTCTCGCCGGTCATTTACTGGGGCGACCGGAACCATGGCACACTCGACAGCTTGGGGCCGATCGCGCTCACCAACGATCCGAGTATGACCAACGTCGAGCCGCTCGTCGCGACGCGGCTACACGTGGATGTGTTCGCCGGCGACGGCGCCGGCGGAAGTGAGACCAGCCCGGGCAGGACGCCGCGGGGCGCAACACAAGGAGACGGTATGAGCCCGATGGATCGGGTGGCGGAGGCCCTTGGGCTTGCGCCCGGGGCGAGTCTGGAAGAGATCCTCGCCGAGATCAAGCGGCGGGGTGGCGCACAGACGACGGCGGCGATTCGCGCGCGACTGGGACAGCTCGAAGCGGGAGTCACGGCACTGACGGGCTGTCCGGCGCGCGGGGCGAACGACGAAGCCGGCTGGGCGGCGGAGTACGACGCAAACCTCCCCGACGCGGAAACGGGACGTCCTCTTCAGGACTGCTTCATGAGCAGAGACAACTACGTCCACTACATGAAGGCGGTACAGGATGGGCTTGTTACCACGCGCCCCAGCCGACAGCAGCGGGCGGCGACGGTTGCCAAGCGCAGAGCGGAAGAGGGGATGTCGGACGCGACCTTCGAGGCCGTTCTGAGGAGGGAGTGGAACGGCAACGTGGTCGACGAGACCGGCCGTCGCGTGCGCGAGTGTTTCTTCAGCTTCGAGAACTTCGCCGCGTACCGGCGGGGCGTGAGATCGGAACGCATCACAGCGTAGGCCGCTGCGGGCATCGGACGAGAAGACACCAGCAGCCACGAACGGCTGCGTAGCTTGAGAAAGGATTCGGGAATGACCGATGTGGGACTGACTGAGAAGCCGATTACCAGCAAGCTGTCCGAGCAGGCGGCGGCGCTGTTGGCGGATCGGCGTGCCAAGGCGGGGCAGGCGTACTCGGAGATGCTTCGCCGCAACGATTCGCCGCAGGCAGGCGACGCTGAGCGACTGGCGGACGTGATGCACACGCTGGGGCGGGACGGCAATGACCTCGAAGACGACACGCTCCTGGTGCAGAAGATCATGGAGGCGGAACAAGCCGCCGGTGACCTGGAGGCCTTCGAGGCGACCGAGGCGCCGCCCATCGCGCAGAAGTACCGCGATGGAATGGCCCGGTTCAAGGCCGAGCGGGAGGCGTTCGAGAAGCGGTGGCATGAGGAAATCGAGGCGCTGGAACGCGAGTGGAGCCTCTGCAAGCACAAGCGTGTGAACCTGAACACCGTCGCCAGACAGCTCGACTTCCTGCGGCGGAAGTGGGCGGAGCGGATCGGTCAGCCCTTGCCGCCGGTGAAGCGGGAGACCATTCCGGCTCCGAAGCCGTCGCGTGAGGAAGTGATTGCCCGCATGAAGCGGGAGTGCGAGCGATTCACGTTCAGCGTGGCGGTAAGTCAACGGACCCGGTGGACAGTAGCCGACGGCGTAGGCCGTGGCTGGAGGATACGAACATGGGACAACCGATTCACGCAGAGCAGCAGAAGCAGCAGTTGTTGCTCGCCTGGCTCGCGGTTGAGCCGGGCCTGCAAAACCTGGACACGCTCCCGCCGCAGGTCCTCGACCTGGAAGAGTGCTTTCACACGGTGCCGCAGTCCATCGCGCACCTGGTTCGGCCGGGGGGCAGCGCTACGTATCGCGAGCTGATTCAGCGGCTGAAGCGCATGCGGCGTCTGGCGACCTGGATCGAAGACGAAGACGGCCTGGACACGCTGCCCGGCATGCCGGAAGGCGTCCAGTTGCTGAGCGACTGCGGGCACGCTGTGCCGGAGTCGGTGTCGGCGAAGGTCGGCTTCAACGGCCCGACCGGTTACGGGGCGGTGGTGGAGCGTCTGGGGCACATGGGGGCGCTGCTACGCTTCCTGGACGGGCATCCCGACGGCTTGCGGCCCGGCGACGAGATTCCGGCGGACGTGCTGAAGCTGAAGGACTGTTCGGTTCCCATCCCGTCGGCGAGCGAATCGACCGCGTCGGCGGCGGTGGGTCTGTCCGGACGCGTGTCCTACGGGTTGATCGTCGGGCGGCTGCTTGAGCTGAAGGCCGCGCCCGCGACCGACCAGCCCGCAGCGGAATAGACGACCGCCCGGCGGCGGTTCTGCGGGCCTTCGATGAGCGATTGATTAGCCGTCGAAGGACGACATAGAGGCCGAACCGACGGCCTTATTGAGACGCCCGGTGGGGGGCCGGGCTTGGAGTTTGCGCCCGTTTTCGACCGGTCTTTTCGTGCAGCGCGACCGGTCTTTTCGCGCGCCGATCATGAAGGGCCCGCGAGGTGGCCGGAGGGGGTTTTGAGCCGCCCGGTCGCTGTGTGACTCATAACGTCCTATAATATATATTATGTTGCGTTCGGCATAATGGGCGGGTAGGGTGCATTAGCCCCCCGGCCCCGGGCCTTTTCGTATATCCGACTGAGGGTTGGGATTGCTGGGCTACGGCTGGCGGTTGTCGGCCGGTGCGGCGGTTTGAAGCTGGCTTAACTCAAAGCCAGCCAAGGGCTTAAGCTGACGCCGGTTATAGTCGTAGCTGTAGACGATCATACGCTTGGCGGCGGCGTCGAGGACGATCACGCCCTCGTTCGACGTCGTAAGTTGTTGCGTGCAAACGACATAGTCTCCGCTGCGGTCGCTCATGCCGATGGCCTGCGCCGGCGGCGCAGAATTCACCAGCAAGAGCCCGACGAAGAAAATGCACGCGGTCACACTCAGAACGCCGATGGCAAACGTCCGGGCGTCGATCGTGGTGGATGGCGTGCTCATGGTTTAGTCCCGGTTGTTACGGAAATCACGTTCGAGATCTCGCCAGTCGCTGTAGGTCAGCTCCTGACGGCCACGGTCCCAGTAGAAGACGTGCAGCGTGCGCGCACGAAGATCGAACACGTACAGCGCATCGTGCTCGTCCTGGATCTCGCCGGCGACCATGATGTAGTTGCCGGCCAGGCCGGTGCCCTGGGCGGCGGCGGTCGGCAGCGAGTAGCTGGCGAGGCACAGTCCGGTAAGCAGGACCAAGTTCAAGCAGACCAGCAAGGCGACGATGTAGTCTCTGCGCATGGCGCCTCCCGCATCAATCGAGATGGCTTCGGTGCGGATTCTTGAAGGCGATCAGCATGCAGACGGCGATGAAGCCGACCCCAAACAGCCACTGGAGCCAGGGCTTCGTGAATTCCATCACCGGGACGTCGACGTACGGGGGCTCATCGTCCTGAGCGAAGGCAGGCTCGGCGACGACGATCAGCAGGACTAGCAGGGCTGCCGCGAGACGGAAAAATCTTGACCAGCCGTACGACATCCGGGGATCTCCGTAGCGGGTCCAGGGGGACCTTCACCACAGGCATGGTAGCGGTGCCCGGTGGTCTGGGCAAGCGCCGGCCGATTCGGTGGCGGCACTACGGCCCCCCTGCCCCGGCGGCGCAGCTTGAGTTTCGGCTGGTCAGCGGATATCGTCCCCATTTGAACGACGGCAGCCTATCGGTGGGCGTCGGCTCCCGTCCCCGCAAGCGGGTCATCTGGACGCTCCCCCAATCACAGCCAGATTAGTATGGTGAGGACGGCATGAGTGTGGACCCACGGAAAGTGATCATTCTGGGCGCTGCGGGGCGCGATTTTCACGATTTCAACACGTATTGGCGCGACAACCCGGCGTACGAGGTCGTAGCCTTCACGGCGACACAGATCCCGGACATCGAGGGACGCGTCTATCCGCCGGTGCTGTCGGGCCCGCGCTATCCGAAGGGTATTCCGATCTACGCCGAGGAAGAGCTGCCGAAGCTCATCGAGCAGACCGGCGCCGACCTGTGCACGATCGCCTATTCCGATCTGCCGCACGCGGTGGTGATGCACAAGGCGTCGCTCGTGAACGCTTGCGGGGCGGACTTCATGATCCTGGGCCACCGGCACACGATGCTGAAGAGCAACAAGCCGGTGATCGCCGTCTGCGCCGTGCGCACGGGCTGTGGCAAGAGCCAGACATCGCGGGCGGTCGTGTCGATCCTGAAGAAGCTCGGGAAGAAGGTGGCGGCGGTGCGGCACCCGATGCCGTACGGCGACCTGGCCAAGCAGGTTTGCCAGCGGTTCGCCACGCTCGAGGACATGGACAAGCACGAGTGCACGATCGAGGAGCGCGAAGAGTACGAACCGCACATCGCTACGGGCAACGTGGTCTTCGCCGGCGTGGACTACGCGAAGATTCTCGCGGCCGCCGAGGCTGAGGCGGACGTGGTTCTGTGGGACGGCGGGAACAACGACATGTCGTTCTACAAGCCGGACCTGTACATCACGGTCGTCGACCCGCACCGGCCCGGTCACGAGCGCGCCTACTACCCGGGTGAGACGAACCTGCACATGGCCGACGTCATCGTCGTGAACAAGGTCGGCACGGCCCGGCCGGAAGACGTGCAGACGGTGCTGAAGAACATCGCCGAAGTGAACCCGCAGGCGACCGTCATCCAGGCGAACTCGCCGGTGACCGTGTCCGATCCGTCGCAGATCAAGGGCAAGCGCGTGCTGGTGGTCGAGGACGGCCCGACGCTGACGCACGGCGAGATGAAGTACGGCGCCGGGCACGTGGCGGCGCGGCAGTTCGGGGCGGCGAAGATCGTTGATCCTCGCTCGGTGGCCGTCGGTTCGATCCGCAACACCTTCGCCAAGTACACGCACGTGAGCGAGGTGCTGCCGGCGATGGGCTACGGCGACACGCAGGTCAAGGAGCTCGAGCAGACGATCAACGCGGTCGATTGCGACCTCGTGCTGATCGGCACGCCGATCGACCTGGGCCGCATGCTCAAGATCAACAAGCCGACGATGCGCGTGCTGTACGAGCTGGAAGAGCGTCAGCCCGGCCAGCTTGAGGCGGCGATTCGGAAGGTCGTGTAGCCGCAGCGCTCTACCCGGGTATGCAGGGTACCTGGCTGTCATTCATGGCCAGGAAGCGTCCGAAGTGGCTGACGACCTCCTCGGCGGGACAAACGCCGGAGAGCGCGAGCGCTTCGGCGACCTCGGTCGATGCGCGCAGCCGTTGGACGAGCAGGAGCATCTCGACCTGGGCGGACGTGAGCAGCCCCTTCTCGACGGCGATTTCGCCGAAGGGGCGGTAGCAGGCGCGCTGTTCCTCCAGGATGCTCTCGACGTCCCAGGCGGAGATCAGGCCGTAGCTCAGGGCGATGGAGCCGATCGGCTCGCGGGTGGTCCTGATGACGGTCTGAAGGCGGTCCTGCTTGTCCGGCGAGAGGACACCGATAGCCGCCAGGTACTCGATGAACGCGTTGCGCATGCCGGGCCCCAGAGACAGTGAATGTCGAGGACAACTGGGGAATCGACCGGATGGCGGCCCGGCTTGAAGCCGACCTCGGCAATCTACCGAGACGATAACTCAGGGGTGACCCGCCCGGCGCTTGGCCGGGCGGGTCGCACCTGATCTGGGGCGGGTGGGCCCTACCTCCCCTACTGCTTGGCCTTTTCGGTCTGGGCGTTCTCCGACGTCGCGCCCAGGCCGGAATCGTCCATGCCCAGGATGCGCACGAGGAAGGCCCACTCGTCGGCGATCTCCTCGATGATCTTCGTCGTCGGCTTGCCGGCCGAGTGCCCGGCCTTGGTCTCGATGCGGATCAGGACGGGGTTCGCGCAACTCTGGGCCGCCTGGAGGGCGGAGATGAACTTGAAGCTGTGCGAGGGGACGACGCGGTCGTCGTGGTCGGCGGTGGTCACGAGCGTCGCCGGATAGCACGTGCCGGGCTTGATGTTGTGTAGCGGGCTGTAGGCGAGCAGGACCTTGAAGTCTTCGGGGTCATCGGGCGAGCCGTAGTCGGAGGTCCAGGCCCAGCCGATCGTGAACTTGTGGAAGCGGAGCATGTCCATGACGCCGACGGCGGGCAGGGCCGCGCCGAAGAGCTCCGGCCGTTGGTTCATGCAGGCGCCGACCAGCAGGCCGCCGTTGCTGCCGCCGGCGATGGCCAGCTTCGCCGGCCGGGTGTACTTGTTGTCGATCAGCCACTCGGCGGCGGCGATAAAATCGTCGAAGACGTTCTGCTTGTTGTGGAGGCAGCCGGCCTGGTGCCATTCCTCACCATACTCGCCGCCGCCGCGGAGATTGGCCATGGCGACGACGCCGCCCATCTCCATGAGGATGAGGCGGCTGACGGAGAAGTACGGGGTGAGCGAGGCGTTGAAGCCGCCGTAGCCGTACAGGTAGGTCGGGTTGTTCCCGTCGAGAACGAGGTCCTTGCGGTGTGAGATGAACATGGGGACGCGCGTGCCATCTTTGCTGTGGTAGAAGATCTGCTTGGTAACAAACGCGTCGGGGTTGAAATCGACCTTGGGCCGGCGATAGAGCGTGCTCTGGCCGGTGGTCATGTCGTAGCGGTAGATGTCGGTGGGGACGCTGAAGCTGGTGAAGGCGTAGAAGGTCTCGGTGTCGGTGCGCTTGCCGCCGAAGCCGCCGGCGGTGCCCATGCCGGGCAGCTCGAGGTCGCGGACGTGGTTGCCGGACAGGTCGAACAGGCGCACGACGGTGTGGGCGTCCTTGAGGTAGCTGGTGATGAAGGTGTCGTTGACGAGGCCGATGCCCTGGAGGGTCTCCTCGGCCTGGGGGATCAGCTCGACCCAGTTGGCGCGGGCCGGGCGCTGCGTGTCGATGGCGATGAGGCGGCCGCGCGGGGCGTCCAGGTTGGTGAAGAACCAGAAGAGCGGGCCGTCATTGCCGACGAAGGCGTATTGGGCGTCGAAATCGTCGAGGAGGACGTGCGTCTGGCCGTCGTTGGCCGCGAGATCCTGGTAGTAGACGCGGTTCTTCTCTTCGGTGCCCTGGGTGACGGTGATGATGAGGTAGCGGCCGTCCTCGGTGACGTTGCCGCCGAAGCCCCACTCCTTCTCGTCGGGGCGGTGATAGACGAGGCGGTCGGCGGACTGCGGGTCGCCGACGCGGTGGTAGAAGAGCTTCTGGTAGTAGTTGGTTTCTTCGAGCTGGTTGCCCTTGGGCTCGTCGAACCGGCTGTAGAAGAAGCCCTGCCCGTCCTTCGTCCAGGAGGCGCCGGAGAACTTGATCCACTTCAGGTGGTCCTCCAGGTCCTGCCCGGTAGCGACGTCCCGCACCTTGTACTCGACCCAGTCGGAGCCGGCGCTCGACAGGCCGTAGGCCATGTACTTGCCGTCCTCGCTGATGGCCAGGCCGGCCAGGGCGACCGTGCCGTCGGTCGAGAGCGTGTTCGGATCGAGCAGGACGCGCGGCTCGGCGTCGAGGCTGTCCGCGACGTAGAAGACGCTCTGGTTCTGCAAGCCGTCGTTCTTGCTGAAGAAGTACTTACCGCCCTCCTTGCGGGGCATGCCGTACTTCTCGAAGTTCCAGAGGTGCGTCATGCGGGCCTTGATCTTCTCCCGCGCGGGAATCTGCTCGAGCCAGCCGAAGGTGAGTTTGTTCTGGGCCGCGACCCAGGCCGCCGTCTCGGGCGAATCAAGGTCTTCGAGCCAGCGATACGGGTCGGCGACGGTCACGCCGTGCAGCTCGTCAGTCTGGTCGACGGTCTTGGTCGGTGGATACACGAGGGGCTCATCGGCGGGTTTCTGACCGGCGGCCACCGGCCCCAGCAGACAACAGAAGACGCCAATTGCCAGCAATATGAAGATTCGTGACATGAGGATTCACTCCGCCTGAATAGCGCTCGCTCCGCCGGGCCCACCCAACGCGGGCCGGCAGTTCGGGCGATTATCGCCGAAGCGGCGGCGGGTGAATAGGACCTTCGGCGGGTGGAGTTATGAGACGGCGGTTCGGCGGGGGGAGTAGGCCTGACGGGCATTGCGTCGCCGACACGCCACCCAGCTTCAAATCGTCATGCTGCCCCCCTGCCCCGACGATGAATCCAAGGCTCTGTCCGTATGCCCGGACCGCCGGATGGTCCGCATAAATCAACCAAGGAGTTGACCGCCATGTCCCCTACGCTCGGACGCACCCTTCGCCTGCTACCCGTCCTGCTGGTGCTGCTGCTGACCTCCTGGCCCGTGGCGGCCCAGACCGTCGAACAGACGCTCGTTGACCTTCAGGAACAAGGCGAGCGCGAGGGCTGGACCTTCACCACCGGCCCGTCGGAGGCCAGCTTCCGCACGCTGGATGAGCTCTGCGGCTTCGTGCCTCTGCTCGACCCGCCGCCCGGCGGTGAGCCCCGGCTGCACACGCCGCCGCTCGGTCTGCCCGCAGCGTACGACTGGCGCAACGAGGGTGGCATGACGGCCATTCGCGACCAGGGCTCGTGCGGCAGTTGCTGGGCGTTCGCCACCGTGGCTCCGCTCGAATCGGCGATCCTCATCCGCGATGGGGTGACGGTCGACCTGTCCGAGCAGTGGTTGGTGAGCTGCAACAACGACGGCTACGGCTGCACCGATGGCGGCTGGTTCGCCCACGATTATCACCAGTGGAAGACGGACGACTGCGACGGGACCGGGGCGGTGCTCGAAGCGGACTTCCCCTACGTCGCCTCCAACGCGCCGTGCAGCTGTCCGTACAACCACCCTTACGAGATCGCCAACTGGGCCTACGTGGGCCCCACCACGGACGTGGCAGCCATCGACGACATTAAGGCGGCCATTCTCGAATACGGGCCCGTCTCTGTGGCGGTCTACGTGGACACCGCGTTCCAGAACTACTCGGGCGGCGTGTACAACTCGTGCCCGGATCCGGTGCCGGCCCCGAACCACGCCGTCGTGCTGGTGGGCTGGGACGACACGCAGGGTACGAGCGGCGTGTGGATTCTGCGGAACTCGTGGGGTACGAGCTGGGGTGACGCAGGCTACATGTACATCGAGTACGGCTGCTCGAACGTCGGGTATGCCGCCTGTTACATCGAGTACGAGGGCGCCAACGCCGGGTTGATCGAGGTCACGCCGACGGAGATGAACCTCGGCACGGTCGCGGCGGGCAGCTCGACGACGCAGACGTTTACGATCCGCAATATCGGCAGCACGACGGCCAACGGCAACGCCGCGGGTCTGATGCCGCCGTTCAGTTTCGCCGACAGCGCGTCGTACACGCTGGCGGTGGGTGAATCGCAGAACATCACGGTTCGATTCGCACCGACGGCGGCGGGCGACTTCACGGATGCGGTCCTCTTCGCCGCGGGCACGCCAGTGCTGGCCACGGTTAGTGGTACGGCCACCGGCGGGACGCCGACGGATAGCCGCGGCAGTGCGCCGCTCGTCAGCGATGGGACGTACACCGGCACGAACATGGGGGCGACCACCGACGGGAGCAGCACGTGCGGCGGCGAGGCGGACGTGTGGTGGCGCTTCAAGGCCCCGCATACCGGCGCGACCGAGATCGACACGTGCGGCAGTGATTTTGACACCGTGCTGAGCGTGCACGGGGTCGTCGGTGGGATTCAGCTCGCCTGTAACGATGACTACGCCGGCTGCGCTACCAATCCGGGCGGCTCGCGCGTGGCGTTCAACGTCATCGCCGGCGCGCAGTATCTCGTTCGCGTCGCCGGCCGGAGCGGGGCGACGGGCAACATCGTCCTCAGTATCGAGACGACGGGCTTGCCGCGGACGATCTCCGGCATGGTGACGACCAACAACGGCTTCCCGGTCGCGGGCGTGACGCTCGCCGGCCTGCCCGGTAGCCCGGTGACCAACAGTTACGGACAGTATTCCGTCGAGGTGCCGGACGGCTTCACCGGCGTCGGCACGCCGACGCGTGCGGGCGTTACCTTCAGCCCGGCGTCGCGCACGTACGTTGATTTGGCCGATGACAGCACGAGTCAGGACTACACCACCGCGAGCGGGACGTACACCATCAGCGGGCAGGTGCTCGACGGTAGCAGTGATCCGGTCGCGGGCGTGCGTCTCAACGGTTTGCCCGGTACGCCGGTCACCGGCTCGACGGGCACGTACTCGGCGACGGTGGCCGCCGGTTTCACCGGCACGGTCACACCCTCGCGCAATGCCACCGACTTCGCGCCCACCAGTCGTGGCTATACCAACGTTGTGGCCAACCAGGCGAACCAGGATTACACGGCGACGAGGCACACCGGCGGGTTGCGCGTGAACCTCGGGCCGGCCGATGCGGTGACCGCCGGCGCGCTGTGGTGTGTCGACGGCGGGGCCTGGTACGACAGCGGCGAGACGGCGACGGGAGTGGACGTCGGGCAGCACGCGATCAGTTTCGCTTCCGTGATTGGCTGGACCGCCCCCCTGCCCCACGTGGTGACCGTCCAGGAGAACGTGACGTCGGCGTTCGACGCGACGTACGTGCAGTACTACTACGCGCTGACGCTGACCGCGGACCCGGAGGACACGGGCACGATCGTGGCCACCACGGCGCCCGATGACGGTGATTACTACCTCCAGGACACGGAGGTGGCGATGACGGCGGCGCCGGCACCTGGTTATCGCGTTCGTGCGTGGCACTCGGCCGACGTGGCTCCCGCTGCTGGCGTAACGACCAACACGGTCACGATGACCAGTGATCGCACGGTGACGGTCGAGTTCGAGCCGCAGCCGTTCCACCACTACATCCTGACCGCGACGGTGGCCGGTGGCGAAGGGACGGTCTCGCCGGCACGCGGGGCGTATCGAGCCGGACAGCCGGTGACGGTGACGGCCACGCCGGCGGCCGGCTATGAGGTCTCGGCCTGGAGCGGCACGGACGACGACGCGTCCACCGCCACGACCAATACCGTCACGATGCTGACGTCGCAGGACGTGACCGTGACATTCGCGCTCAGCGGGTCGACGGCGCAGGTGGTCGAGCCGCCGACGGGCATGGTCTGGACGCCCGCGGAAGAGATGCCGGCGGACGAGACCGAGCCGCCGATCGAGGAAGAGATCGACGAGGACGAGCTGGCCGTGCTCCAGTCCGCACCGGGGCTGGGCGTGTGCGGTCTGGGTGTGGTCGAAATGATGATGGTCTCGCTGCTTGGGCTGGCTGCGCTGCGCTGGAGTGCCGGCGGTCGCGGCCGCTGAGGCGAGGGGTTGAGGCGGACATCGCCGCGGAGGTAGTACTGCCGTGCGCACAGAAACCGGAGGCGAGAACGTGGCGGGGCGCGCCCGCCGTCTAATCTGCCGCGCAGCGTGGTTCGTCGCGGCGGTCCTTATCCTGGCGGCAGTGCCACCGACCGCGTGGGGGCAAGCCGGCGAAGAGGTTGAGGCGCTGCTCCTGCGCGCTGAGACCGAGGGCTGGACGTTCACCGTCGACGAGTCGGCGGCTGGCGGACGCACGCTCGACGAGTTGTGCAGTCTCGTGGAGCCGGACGGCTGGTGGGTCGGGGCGCCGTTTGACGCCGGCAACGGTCGGCTGGGTTTGCCCACCTCGTTCGATTGGCGGGCGCTGGGTGGCTGCACGCCTATTCGCGATCAGGGCGCCTGCGGAAGCTGCTGGGCGTTCGGCACGGTCGGGCCGCTGGAATGCAATATCCTGATTCGCGACGGCGACACGGTCGACCTCTCCGAGCAGTGGCTCGTAAGCTGCAACCGCGAAGGGTACGGTTGCGGCGGCGGCTGGTGGGTGCACCAGTATCACCAGAGCACGACCGATTCGTGTGGCGGGACGGGAGCCGTGCTCGAATCGGCGTTCCCGTATACCGCGCAGGATAGCCCCTGCGGATGCCCGTACGCTCATCCGTACGTCATCGACGGGTGGGCTTATATCGGCACGAGCTACGGCATTCCGTCCACGGACGCCATCAAGCAGGCCATCATGACGTACGGGCCGGTCTCGGTCGCGATTCGCGTCAACAGCGCGTTTCAGTATTACTCCGGCGGTGTGTTCAACTCCTCCGCCACCGGTTCGGTCAACCACGGTGTGGTGCTGGTCGGCTGGGATGACGACCTGGGCACGAACGGTGTGTGGATTCTGCGGAATTCGTGGGGGCCGGGCTGGGGCGATGCGGGCTACATGTACATCGAGTACGGCTGCTCGAGCATCGGCTATGCGGCCTGCTACGTGGATTATCCGGGCGTGGGCGGTCCGCGCATCGAGGTCACGCCGAGCACGCTGAACCTCGGCAGCGTCAACGTCGGCTCGGACACGACGGGCACGGTGAGTATCAAGAACGTTGGCGGTGAGGCGCTGACCGGCAGCGCGGCCGGGCTCAATACGCCGTTCAGTATCGACGGCAGCGCTGATTACAGCCTCGCGCCGGGTGCGACGCAGGTGATGACCATCCGCTTCGCGCCGACGCTCCAGGGCTCGTACAGCGATACGATCGTCTTCTCCGGCGGCGGTGGCGATACGGTCACCGTGTCGGGCATCGGTACGGGCAGCGGACCGGCCGATAACTGCGCCGCGGCGCCGGCCATTAGCGACGGCACGTTCACCGGCAGCAACGACGGGGCCGGTACGAGCATCGCCGCCGGTTGTGGCGGTGGCGGGTCGGCGGATGTGTGGTGGCGTTACCAGGTGCCGCGGGACGGTGTGCTCGTGGCGGACACGTGCGGCAGCGATTTCGACACCGTTCTCAGTCTCTATGATGCCTGCGGCGGCAATGAGCTGGCGTGCAACGATGATGATGCGAGTTGCGCGCCGGGTTCGCTCGTCGAGCTGGCGGTCACTACCGGCGACGTCGTGTACGTGCGCGTGGCCCGCGTGGGTGTGCTTCAGGCGGGGCACACCAACGTGCAGCTTAACATCGAGACGACCGCCCCACCGCGGACGATTTCGGGTCGGGTGACCACCGCCGGCGCGACGCCAGTTGCGGGTGTGACGCTGACCGGTCTCACTGGCGAGCCGGTTACCGACGTCAACGGCGATTACACGGCGACGGTGCCGTACAGCTTCACGGGTACGGCGCGGCCGTCGAAGACGGCGTACACGTTCGCGCCGACCAGTCGCACGTATACCGATGTTACAAATAACCTGACCGGGCAGGATTACGTGGCCATTCCGCCGACGTTCGTCATCGCCGGCCGGATCACGGATCAGGCGAATAATCCTGTCACGGGCGTGCTGCTGAGTGGTTTGCCGGGCAACCCGTTGACGAACTCGTCGGGCGTGTACCAGACGTCGGTCGATCTCGGTTTCAGCGGGACGGTCACGCCGGTGAAGGCGGGCTGTACGTTCACGCCGTCCAGTCGCACGTACGCGAACGTGTCGGCCGATCGGGTCGAGGAGGACTACGACGGGACGCAGCCGGTGGGCACGCTGCGGGTGAATATCGAACCAGCCGCGGCGCGCGATGCCGGCGCGCTGTGGTGCGTCGACGAAGGATCGTGGCAGGCGAGCGGGACGGCGCTGATCAACGTGCCGGCGGGGGCGCACACGGTGAGCTACCACGCGGTGACGGGCTGGACGGAGCCGCTGACCGACGTGGTCGTGATCACGGGCGGGGCGACGACGACGCTCAGCCGCACGTACACGCAGAGCAACTACGAGCTGATGCTGGTTCCTTCGCCGGCCAATGCCGGGACGATCACGCCGGCGCCGCTGCCGAGCAACGGCGACACGTACTTGCAGGATACGGTGGTGACGCTGACCGCCACGCCGGCGCCGGGGTATCGTGTGGCGTGGTGGAGCGGTGCGGATCTGGAGCCGGCTTCGGGCAGTCTGAGCAACACGGTGACCGTCGATCGCACGCGCACCGTCGTGGTGCAGTTCGAGGTCATGCCGTTCAGCAGCTTTCAACTGGTCGGCCGCGTCGCGCGGGGCGAGGGCTGGATCAGTCCGACGCACGGGGCGTATGCCGCGGGGTCGGTGGTCGAGCTGGTGGCCACGCCGGGGGCGGGATTCGTGATGGGCGGCTGGTCCGGGACGGACGATGACGACTCGCTCGACGAGCGCAACACGGTGACCATGAACGGCCACCGCTCGGTGAGCGTGACGTTCGTGCCGTGGGTGGACTGCAACGAGAACGGCGTCGCCGACGCGCTCGATATCACGCTGGGGTTGCGCAGCGACTGCAACGCCAACGATATCCCCGACGATTGTGAGCCGGACACCGACGGCGACGGCATCATCGACGACTGCGAGGGCGACGACGGCCTGGATCCTGTGCAGGGTATTGGCGCTCCGGTCGGCGGCGGCAGTTGCGGGTTCGGAGCGATGTCGACGTTGGCGCTGACGCTGGCCGGGCTCGGCGTGGTCCGCTTGCGCCGGCGCGGCTAGACCAACTCGATTCCGCCGCCGTGGAGCAGGTCGCCGATGCGCGGGGCGACGAGCTGCGGGCGCTCGCCGGCGGGCAAGCTGTCGGTGATGGCGGGGTCGTGGTACTTGCCGGAGAGTACGAGGGCGGCGGCCATGCCCATCCGACGGGCGCCGGCCAGGTCGGAGAGCGGGTCGTCGGAGATGACGATGACGTCGGCGGGCGGCAGGCCGAGGTCGTCGAGGGCCTGCTGGTAGTAGGCTGGGTCGGGCTTGCCGATGACGATGGCGTCGGCGCCGGTGGCGTACTCGATGGCGGCGACGATCGAGCCGACGCTGGGGGCGACGCGACCGCTGGGATCGGCCAGAACGCGGTTCTTGTGCAGGGCGACGAGCGCTGCCCGGTGCGTGACGATCGCTTCGCAAGCCACGGCCAGCCGCTCGTAGATCAACGCCCGGTCCAACCCCACCACCACGGCGTCCACCCGGCTGTCATCCGCCACCGTGAAACCCGCCTCGGCGAACACGCCGCGCAGGGCGTTCGTGCCCAGCACGAGCAGGCGGTGGGCGGACAGCTCACCCAGCCGCCGAATCGCCGCCGAGATGCAGGTGTGCAGTTCTTCGAGGCGGAAGTCGAAGCCGGCGGCGGTGAGCTTCTGGATGATTGCCGGCCGGTCATCGGTCGTGTTGTTCGTGATAAGGCGCAGCGGGCAGCCGGCGGCCCGGGCCGCGGCGACGAATTCGACGGCGGTCTCCACCGCGGTGTACCGCTTGTCCGCCACCAGCACTCCCTCGACGTCGAGCAGCAATCCGCGAACCTTCATGGTCCTCACTCCCTGTGGGGTCAGCGCAGAAAATCACGCCGCCACAGAGTACGCTATGGACCCTTGTCACGCGACCCGAGGAGTTCGTATGCACCCCCTGCTCGACGCTTTCGAACGTTCGGTGGAACAACGTCCGCAGCGTACCGCCGTCGCCGACCAGAGCCTCGTCCTGGAATACCGCGGTCTGCGTGCCGCCGCGTGCGGTTTGGCCCGGCAGGTCCAGCAGCAGACGCAGCGGACGCAGGTGGGGATTCTCGCGCCGAGCTCCGCCGCCGGCGCCGCGGCGATTCTGGCCTGCTGGTACGCGGGGCGGGTGCCGGTGCCGCTGAACTTCCTGCTGAGTCCGGCGGAGCTGGCCCGGGTCGTCGAGAACGCCGAGATCGACGTGGTGCTGACGGTGCCGCCGTTCGTGCCGGCGGCCGAGGCGGCGGGGTTGCGACCGCTGGTGCTGAGCGCCACGACGCTGGCGCCGGACGACCTGGCCACGCCACAGGGGCTGGGCGGTGACGATGCTGTCATCCTGTACACGTCGGGGACTTCGGGGGCGCCGAAGGGCGTCTGCCTGACCTTCGACAACCTGGTGCGCAACGCGGAGGCGTGCATCGCGCATTCCCGAATCGAGCCCGATTGCGTGTGGCTGAGCCTGCTGCCGCAGTTCCACGCATTCGGCCTGACGTCGCTGACGGTGACGCCGCTGCTGCTGGGTGTGACGGTGCATTACCTGCCGCGGTTCAGCCCGGTGGCGGTTGCCGCCTTGGTGGCCGAGAAGCAGGTCAACGTGCTCATCGCCGTCCCGAGCATGTTCGCGGCGATCACGAACCTGAAGGACATGTTGGCGGAAACGTTCCGCTCGCTGACGTACACGGTCAGCGGCGGCGAACCGCTGCCGGAGCGCGTGTTCAACGCGTTTCGCGAGCGGTTCGGCGTGACGCTGTACGAAGGCTACGGCATGACCGAGCTGTCGCCGGTGGTGACGCTGAATACGCCCTGGGGGCATCGGCGGGGCTCGGTGGGCCAGCCGCTGCCGGGCGTGAACGTCACGGCGGTCGACTCGACGGGCGCTCCCCTGCCGGCCGGCGAGATCGGTGAGCTGGTCGTGCGCGGGCACTGCGTGATGCGCGGGTACTTCCACCAGCCGGCGCTCACCGTCGCCACGATCCGCGACGGTGGGCTGTGGACCGGCGATCTCGGCCGTGTCGACGCCGACGGCTTCGTGTACATCACCGGGCGGGCGAAGGACATGATCATCGTCGGCGGCGAGAACGTGTATCCGAGCGAGATCGAACAGGTGCTCGCGCAGCATCCAGCCGTGCGCGAAGCCGCCGTGATCGGCGTGCACGATGCGGTGCGTGGTGAGTTACCGGCCGCGTTCGTGGTGCTCCAGGAGGGCGCCGCGACCGCCGAGGCGGAATTGCGGGCTTTCTGCCGCGATCGTCTGGCGGGCTACAAGACGCCGCGCTGGGTGCAGATTGTCCGAGACCTGCCGCGCAGCCCGACGGGCAAGCTGCTGAAGGGGGCGCTTACACTCGAACCGGGCTAGCGGGCCGGGTCAGCGTGTGGCCGACCGCCGTGTCGAGCACGACGCCGACGTCGAGATGATCCTCGTCTTCGCCGAGGCGCACCTGCGTTCGCACAACGGTCGCCCAGCGGCGGCCGATGAGGCCGAATCCCTCAGGCGGTTGGTGGCCCGGCAGATGCGAGCACAGCTCATAGCGCTGGCCCTCGGCAATGCCATAGCCGAGCGGGACCCGCAGGCGCAGCCCGTTGTGGGAGGACTCCACGCATTGACACTTCAGGACGGTCGAGCCGTGATGGTCGACGATCCATAGGGAACCGGCGACGGCGTTTCGGGGCTCGGTCCGTCGCTCCGGCGCGACTGGCGTGGCCACAGCACTGGACAGGGTGTTGCATTCGGTCATGGACGTCACTCCTTTTCAGGACCGGGGCCTGCGTTCTTCGGGCGCCGCGCCGTCGCCCGCGCCTCGGTCCACTGCATCGAACCCGAACTCGCGCATCCACTCATCCGTTGCGCCCGGGCTCAAACCCTGCCTTTTCTCCTCCGGTTCGACCCGACGGGGCAAAGGCCGGGACAGGTCCTGCTCGAGCAGCGCCCAGAACTCGTCCGAGCGAATCGAGCGGGCCCGGTGCCGCCCGGCCGCCCTGGCAATCTCCCGATCGGAAGACACCACGAGCAGCCGACGCGCCGCCGAATCCTCGTCCAGCAGATCTATGAGCTCAGCGTCGGCAGTGCGCCGACCGCTGTAAGTAACCTGGATTGCAGAGTTGCCGATCTGTTTAGCCAGACCGCGGTCCGGCTCGGGACCGTCGAAGACGACGTGTACGCGCTGACCTCGACGACGCGCCCACTCTCCGACCAGGTTGCAAAGGATCGAACGACCCGGCAACGGGCCGGACATGCGGGCGTCGCGCGCCGCGTACAGGAGGTTGTTACCGTCTATAAGAACCGGCACCTCCAATCTCCTTACACTAGAGTACTGTCCGCTTTCAAAAAGGTCAAAATATGTCCCGGATTTCCGTTCCCCCCTTCGCAGGTAGGCTGGATGCATCATGACACTAATTTATCGGGCAAACTGTCTTCGTGACTTGATGCACCCCCTTCTCCCGCTTCCGATCACGCTCCCGAACGCCGACCGCGCCTATCGCCGTTTTCGCTCCGCTTTGCCGTGTTTATGACTCGGCGAAGCGCACCAGGTCGAGCTCGCGTCCCATCACCATCATTATCTCACCTGGCCGAATCTGCGTGTCGGCAGTGGGCAGGAAGCGGTGCTGCTCCTCCTCCGGTCGCCGCACCGCCAGGACGAGCAGGTCGTACGACGCGCGCAGGTTCAACTCGGCCAGCGTTTTCCCGGCGAGTGAACGCGGAGCTACCACCTCCATAATTCGGTAATCCTCAGCCAGCGGGAACATGTCCACCAATCCGGGGCTGGCGACACGCCGGGCGGTGCGCTCGGCGGCGTCACGCTCCGGGAAGATGATTTCCGTTGCCCCGACCGCTTTCAGAATCTGGGCGTGGTCGTCGCTGTTCGCCGTCGAGCGGATCACCTCCACGCCGATGCGCCGCAGGTTCAGCGTGCAGAGAATGCTCGGCTCGATGGTGCGCTGGCCGAGGGCGATAATGGCCTCGTCGAGCCCCGGGTCGACGGCGCCGGCGAGCACCTGGTAGTCGCGGACGTCGCCGATGAGGGCGCGGTGCACCTCGTCGCGCAGGGCCTGCACGCGGCTCTCGTTGCTGTCGATGACCAGCACTTCGCAGCCCATCTTCACCAGCGTCTGGGCGACGTGCCGTCCGAAGTGCCCGAGCCCGATCACGCATACCTGCTTCATGGGTGGTCCACCTTATCCAATCATCACGTGCTCGACCGGGTAGTCGAAGAGCCGCCGCGGCTGCCGCATGACGGCGAAGGCGACGGTCAGCGGCCCGACGCGGCCGACGAACATGGTGGCGATGATCCAGAGCTTGCCCAGCACGGTCAGCTTCGGCGTGAGCCCCGCCGACAGGCCCACCGTGCCGAAGGCCGACATCTGCTCGAAGACGATATGCTCCAATCCCACGCCCACGTCTGCGCCCTCACTGATCGCCAGGAGCATGACGCCGACAGCGTTCCACAACACGGCGACCGAGCACACCAGGCCGGCTCGGCGGACGAGCTCGTCAGGAATGCGTCGGCCCCACAGGTGCACCGTCGACTGACCGCGCAGCCGCGCTTGAATCCGGGCGCCCCATACGGTGGCGGACGTCGTCTTGATCCCGCCCGCGCAGGAACCCGGCGAGCCGCCCACGAACATCAGCGGCACCAGGATCATCAGCGCCGGCAGCGGCAGCAGCGAGACGTCCACCGTGTTGAAGCCGGCGGTGCGGGCCGTCACGGACTGGAACAGGGAATTGACGATGTTGCCGCCGAAGGACAGCTCCGGGTCATTGAGCCCGATGATCCACAGGGCCAGCGCCCCGCCGAGTGTCAGGGCGGCAGTGACGCGGAGCACGATCCGGGTGTGCAGCGTCCAGTGCACGGGGCAGCTCTGCCGGCGGAGCCGCCGCCAGACCCGCGACGTCACCTCCTGTAGCACCGGATAGCCCAGCCCACCGAGCACGACCAGGGCCATCACCGTCCAGACGATGATCGGCGAGTCGCGCAGGTCGATCAGGTTCTCGGTGTAGACGGCGAAGCCGGCGTTGCAGAACGCGGAGACGGACAGGAACACGGCCTCGAACCAGCGGGTGGCCCCCATGCCCTCCTCCGCCCGCAGGTCGGTGAAGAGAATCAGGGCCCCGGCTGTCTCGATCAGCACAGTCAGGATCAGTACACGGCCCAGGGCCGTCCGCAGGCTGACCCGCGCCTCCTGCCGGACAAACATGTCCCGCATTGCGGCCTGTGAGCTGAACGAAACGCGCAGACGCAGCAGCTCGGCGGCCAGCACGGCGAAGGTCATGATGCCGAGGCCGCCGAACTGGATGAGCACCAGGATGGTCCCCTGGCCGAAGCGGGAATAGGCGGTTGCGGTGTCCACCGTGATCAGTCCGGTGACGCAGACGGCGGAGGTGGCGGTGAACAGGGCGTCGATGAAGTCGATGGGGCCTTTGGCGCCCCTCGCCGCTGGCAGGGACAGGACGACGGTGCCGACGGCGATCATCGTCGCAAACGTCAGGGCCAGTGGTGTTTCCGGACGCCGGAGTACGCGCTGCACTTGCTTTCGACCTTGCTGAGGCGGGCGCGCCGGCCGCCCGCCGTCCGCCGCGCCGATGGAGCCGATAGGATAACAGAGGCGGGCGGGGAAGGCACGGCCCGGGTGGTCGCCGCTTGCACGGCCCGGCGAAACGCGTAGACTGAAACGGGTGGCGGAGGCCGGTAGGCCGGCACCGCCTGGGCGAAACAACAAGTCCTCTCATCGGATTCCGCGGAGGTTCTGATGCGCGCGTTGGTGGTTGTCACGATGTTCGCGGTGTTGCTCGGCCTGCCGGCGCTGGCCCAGCAGGACTACCCCATGCCGGCGATGCCGCAGGCTCCGAAGCCGGGCACGCCCCGACAGGCGACGATCCAGGAGAAGCTGCGCTACATCTGCAAGCAGCTCGACCTGAACGAAAAGCAGAAGCAGCACGTCGAGGGGCTGTTCGTTCTGCTCGAAGCGGAAGCCAACTCGCCGCCGGAGGAGCTCCAGCGCCTGGTCGACGAGATCCAGGATACGTACCAGAAGATGATGGCCGCCCGTGAGGCGGGCGACACGGAGCGGGCCGAAGAGCTGCGCGAGACCTTGATCGGCCTGTCGCCGATCGTCGCCGCCGAGCGGAATTTCGCCGAAGGGCTGATGCCGGCGCTGACCGAGGAGCAGCGGGCGAAGTTCGAGTATTGGCGGAAGAAGCTGGAACACGTCACCGACCTGTCGCTCAAGCCGTTGGACGTGCTGCGGCTGGCGGCCACGTACAACCTGAATGACGAACAGCGGGCGAAGGTCAACGATCTGCGCAACAAGTTCCGCAACGCGGTGGCCCTGCTCCAGGGGGATCGGGAGCGGGAAACGGCGCTGCTCGAACAGTTGATCAAGGACGTGGCGGCCGTGCTCGACGAGAGCGTGCGGGCCGAGTTCCTCAAGCAGATCGACAAGCTGCGTCCGGACGAGGTTGCGCCGGCCGCTTCCGATGCGCCGACCAGCGCCCCGGCGGCAGAGGCGACCGAGCCCACGCCGGTCGGCCAGCAGCCGGTGCTTCGGGCCAATCGCCCCGGGCGGCCCCCTCGCCTGCCCGCCTCGGCCTCGACGCAGCCCAGCAAGCCGTCGAACAGGCCCTGAGCGGCGGCCCCTGCCGCAGTGAAACAAGAAGACCCGGCGTGGCTAACGAAGTCCCACGCCGGGTCTTTTGGCCCCCCTCGCTTTGGTCGGGTGCTCCCTGACCCGACCGGGGGTTAAGCTAGGTCGCCACCCGCCGCGCCTGCATGGCACGCCAGGCTTCACACTCCTCGTGATTGTGGCAGCACGTATCGCGGATGTGCTCATAGAACACTTCCGGCGACAGGCCGATATCCCGCCGCAACGGACACTTCAGGGCGATCCGCGGTCGCGTGGTGCCCCGCCCCGTCAGCAGCGATCGCACGTATACCTGGTTGCGCCCCGCCGGACAGCCCATCTCGCGGTTCAACTTCCGCTCGATATCGGAGAGGTTCCCCGTCAGCTCGTCCGGCGCAAGGGGCGGGCCGAAGGCTTCCTGCACGGATTGTCGTTTCAGCATTCCTCGTGGTGGCCAGGCCATATCGGCAACTCCTCGCGAGTGTCCTCGCTTCGACTATCTACGGTGACCGCGACTCGTCGTTCGCGCCGACCCCGGCAAATGGCTCGTGCCCAGTCAGGCACGGCCGATGCCCGCGGTCGACCGGAAACGGACGGCGGCGGAATACATCCACCAGTCGAACAGGATTAGCTGAGGGGGGAAACCTTCCGGCGGAGCACCTGATACGGCGAGCACCTCAAGGGCGCACACCCACACCGACGTTGCTTGGCGAGAGCCAGGTTGTCGGTGGTATCAGGCAGCGGAAGGTAGTATGGCAGATGAACTAAATCGTTGTTACTAAAGCAGCTATCGCTGCGTATGAGGGCGATGACCTTATGATCACGCCACCTGCAACCATCCAAACACAATGATAGCACCGATCAGGTGGGCAAACAAGGAGGTCGGCAACATTAACGGTCGGCGAAGCCGTTGGGGTGGCCCTGGTGCCATTTCCAGGCAGAGGCGACGATGGCGTCGATTGTCCGATAACGCGGGGCCCAGCCCAGCCGGGCCTGGATTCTTGTCGCGTCAGCGAACAGCGACGGCGGGTCCCCCGGACGCCGACTGACCGGTTCGGCCGGAATCTCGTGGCCGGTGACCTGGCGGGCGGCCGCGATCACTTCGAAGACGCTCACGCCGGTACCGGTCCCGACGTTGAGTGCCTCGGCTTCGCCTTCCCGGAGCTGCTCGACGGCCAGCAGATGGGCCTCGGCCAAATCAATCACGTGAATGTAATCACGGACGCAGGTGCCGTCGGGCGTCGGGTAGTCGGTGCCGAAGACCTTGATTGCCTCCCTCTGCCCCAGCGGGACCTGGAGGATGAGCGGGATGAGGTGCGTTTCCGGGCTGTGATCTTCGCCGATGGTGCCGTCCTCGGCGGCGCCGGAGGCGTTGAAGTAGCGCAGCTCCATGGCGCCGAGGCCCCAGGCGGCGGCTGAGTACTCGATCATGTGCTCGACGGCCAGCTTGGCAGCACCGTAGGGGTTGATCGGGGCGCGGGGCATGTTCTCGCGCAGCGGGAGGTCTTCCGGCTCGCCGTAGACCGCGCACGTGCTGCTGAAGACGAGCCGGCGGATGCGGGCCTCTTCCATGGTTTCCAGCAGGTTCAGCGTGTTGGCGACGTTGTTCCGGTAGTAACGCAGCGGGCGATCGACCGATTCACCGACGTTGATGAAAGCGGCGAAGTGCATCACCGCGTCGAAGCTGCCGGGCGTCAGCACGGATTGCAGGTGGTCGCGGTCGGCGAGGTCGCCCTCGATGAGCGTGGCCTGCGGGGCGATGGCCGCTCGATGGCCGAAGCTCAGGTTGTCGAAGACGGTGACGTCGTGTCCGGCCAGGATCAGACGCCGAACGCAATGGCTGCCGACATACCCGGCGCCACCGGTGACGAATACGCGCATGCGGTAACTCCTCGGGCCGGTCGGGCCGCGAAAAGCTTGTGAATCAACCCTGGGTGGGTCGGGCATCCCGCCCGACACTTCTTCGGTCTCAGGGGCAAATCGGCGGGCGAGAGAGCTTGTGAAAGAATTGCCCGCGGCGATCAAGGTCATTTGCCGGCGATCGTGGCGAAGGACACCAGGCTGCGAAGCTGTTCCCGACTCGGCGGAATCGGCTCGGACCGTCGACTT